>NZ_LWBS01000327.1 GCF_001652265.1 Rhizobium leguminosarum | reverse complement strand
GGCTTGCCGATGCCACCTGCGGCACGATCCGATTGAAGCTGTTGAAGATCGGCGCGCAGGTCCGCGTCTCAGTCCGCCGCATCAAGGTGGCGATGGCTTCGGCCTGTCCCTATGCCGAGGAATTTGCGCTGGCTCACGCCCGAATATGCGCTGCGGCCCGATGATGCCGCCGGACCTGAACCCACCCACCAACGAAAAAGGATACATCACCGGCCCAGACAAAACGCCCCACATCGCGGCGACGGCCGCGCTCGTCTTCGCCGGCGAGCCCGGCCCCGACCGCCGCCAACAGCCCAACGTCAACCAAAGCCACGGGCGCTGTGAGAGATGCGGGCTAGCACGATGCTGCGGCCAAGACAATCCTATATCCTATACGATTTAATATAGGGAGGAAAAATCATGCGCATATCTGAAGCCTCAGCGCTTGCACTTGCCACCCGCCTGCTGGAAGAGCATGGCGCACCGCGCGACCATGCGGCTCTGCAAGCTCGCGTCCTGGTGACGGCCGAGATGAAGGGGCACCCCTCGCATGGCCTGTACCGGCTTCCGCGGCTGGTCGAGCGGATCGATCGCGGTGTCATTGACCCGCAGACGAAGGGCACGCAGCGCTGGCGCGCGGATGCGGTGCTGGAGGTGGAGGGTTCGTCGGGGTTTGGGCCCGTCGTCGCAATGGCCGCGATCGAGCGGCTGGCGCCTCACATTCCGGATCTTGGTATCGGTCTTGTCGCCGTGCGCAATGCCAACCATCTCGGCATGCTCGCGCATTATGTGGAGGCCATCGCCGCAATGGGTTTCGTCGGCATCGCGCTCTCGTCGAGCGAGGCGCTGGTTCATCCCTTCGGCGGCACCCGGGCCATGCTCGGCACCAACCCCATCGCCATCGCCGTGCCAACGGCCGAGGAACCGCTCGTGCTCGACCTCGCCACCAGCCTTGTGCCGATGGGCAGGATCCATCATCACGCGGCGACCGGCAGGCCCATTCCCGAGGGATGGGCGCGCGATGCGGCCGGTAACCCGACGACCGATCCGGGGCGTGCGAAGGCCGGCGCGATTGCGCCCTTCGGCGACGCGAAGGGCTACGGCCTCGGCATCGCTTTGGAGCTGCTGGTGGCAGCTCTTGCCGGCTCGGCGCTCGCGCCGGATGCGCGCGGCACGCTCGACAGCCAGTCGCCGTGCAACAAGGGCGACGTCTTCATCTTGATCGAGCCCAGTTTGGCGCCGGGACTGCCGGAGCGGCTGTCGACCTATCTCGATGCCGTGCGCGCTTCACCACCCGCCAGCGCCGGCGAACCGGTTCTCATCCCGGGCGATCGTGCCCGTGGGCGGCGAGCGGCGGCAAGCCGCAACGGGTTCGAGATCGACCAGCGCCTCTGGGAAGACCTCAACGGGCTTTCGCGCCCGCGCATTCTGGCCTTCGAGGGACAAAGATCATGAGCCTGTTTGCCGCCTTGAGGTTGCCGCGGGAAATCTTGTTTGGCGTCGGCCAGCGCCACGCGCTCGCGAGCGTTGCCAAAAGGACCGGCCGGCGCGCACTCGTCTGCACGGATGCGCGTTTTGCCGCAACACCCGTCTTCGCGGAAATGATCGCCGCGCTTGAAGCGGCCGGCATCGTCGTCCTGGTGTATGACCAGACGCTGCCGGACGTGCCGCAAGATACGGTCGCGGTTTGCGTTGAAGCCTCGCGCGGCTTTGAGCCCGATATGGTGATCGGCATCGGTGGAGGCAGCTGTCTCGACATGGCCAAATGCGCTTCGCTCCTGCTCGCTCACGGCGGCGCGCTCGCCGATTATTACGGTGAGTTCAAGGTGCCGGCGCCCGTCCTGCCGGTCATCGCAGTGCCGACGACGGCAGGGACAGGCTCCGAGGTGACGCCGGTTGCGGTTGTTTCCGATCCCGATCGTATCGTGAAGGTTGGCATTTCCAGCCCATATCTCATCGCCGCAGCGGCGATCTGCGACCCGGAACTGACCTTATCCTGCCCGCCTGGGCTCACGGCGATTGCCGGTGCGGATGCGTTGACGCATGCCATCGAAGCCTTCACGGCCATGCGCCGCCCCGGCGATCCTGAACTCGCGCAGCAGCATGTCTTCATCGGCAAGAGCGATCTATCCGACCAGTTCGCATTGCATGCCATCCGGCTCCTCAGCCGGAGCTTGGAAAAGGCCTTCGTCGACGGCGCCGACATCGATGCGCGCGCCGATGTGATGATGGGTGCGCTCGCAGCCGGCTGCGCCTTCGGAACGGCGGGCACCGCTGCGGCCCATGCCGTGCAATATCCGGTCGGTGCCTTGACCCATACGCCGCACGGCCTCGGGGTTGCGACCATGCTGCCGTATGTGATGACATATAATCGCCGCGTCGCGGGCACGGACATCGCCATTGTCGGTAGGGCGCTCGGCCTCGATCCGACCGGAGCGGAGGACGACGAAACGGTTGCCGATGCCGCGATCGGCGAGGTCTGCCGCCTCTTTGCCGCGATTGGCATCGCTCCGACGCTCGCCAGCCTCGGCCTGCCGGAAGACCGGATCGACTGGGCCGCAGAGCAGGCGCTCGGCATCGGCCGGCTGATCAAGAATAATCCCCGCTCCTTCGATGCAGCCGCCATGCGTGGCCTGGTGCGGGCCGCCTTTGACGGCGATCTGGCCGCTTCCGCCCTCTGACTTGGAAATCATCATGAACGTCAACCAGCATTCTTCGCACCCAGACCATGATACCTTCGGGCTCAGCTCGTTCTCCCGCGGCCTCTATATCGGCGGCACCTGGAGGCCGGCGGCTGGCGAGGGCCGGATCGAGGTGATCGACCCCTCGACCGAGGCGGTCATTGCCGTCGTGCCCGATGCCACTGTCGCGGATGCGGCGGCGGCCGTGGAGGCTGCCGCAAGCGCGGCGGAAGGCTGGCGCGAGATGCCGCCGAGAAAGCGCTCCGAGATCCTGCGCCGCTGCTTCGAACTTATGGTGGAGCGCTCCGAAATGCTTGCCGGGCTCATTTCGCTCGAGAACGGGAAGGCGTTGCGCGACGCGCGCGGCGAGGTCGCCTATGCGGCAGAGTTCTTTCGGTGGAATGCCGAGGAGGCGGTGCGCATCTCCGGAGAGTTCGGCATTGCCCCGGCCGGTGGAAACCGCATCGTCGTCGACTACCAGCCTATCGGCATCTGCGTTCTCATCACCCCGTGGAATTTCCCGGCCGCGATGGCGACCCGCAAGATCGCGCCTGCCCTTGCCGCGGGCTGCACCGTCATCCTGAAGCCGGCGAGCGAGACGCCGCTGACGGCCTATGCGCTTGCGGCTCTCTACGAGGAGGCTGGCGTGCCGCCGGGCGTCGTCAACGTGATGACAACATCGACGCCGGGCCCCGTCATCGCCGCCATGCTGGGCGACCCGCGCGTGCGAAAACTTTCCTTCACAGGTTCGACGGGCGTCGGCCGCACGCTACTGGCGGAAGCGGCGAAAAATGTCATCTCCTGTTCCATGGAACTCGGCGGCAACGCGCCATTCATCGTTTTCGACGATGCGGACATTGACGCGGCGATCGAAGGTCTGATGATCGCGAAAATGCGCAATGCGGGTGAGGCCTGCACGGCTGCAAACCGCATTTATGTCCAGTCTGACATCCATGATGCCTTCGCGGAAAAATTCACCCGACGCATGGCCGCCCTTAGGGTTGGCCCGGGTGTGGGTCTGGATACGGAATGCGGTCCGATGATCACGCGCAAGGCGGTGGAGAAGATCGAGCGCCTGGTCGTGGACGCCATTTCGCGCGGCGCGCGCGCCCTTTGCGGCGGACGAACATTGGCAGGGCGCGGCTTTTTTTATCCGCCGACGGTGCTTGTCGATGTTCCCCCGGCTTCCGACATGGGCTGCGAGGAGATCTTCGGTCCCGTCGCGCCTCTCTACCGTTTCGAGACCGAGGCCGAGGTCATCGCTGCCGCCAACGCGACGGAATATGGCCTCGCCGCCTACATTTATACCCGCGACATTGGCCGCGGCATGCGGGTCGCCTCCAAGGTCGAGGCGGGCATGATTGCGCTTAATCGTGGACTGGTCTCCGATCCCGCTGCCCCCTTTGGCGGTGTGAAACAGAGCGGCCTTGGACGTGAAGGAGGGCAGCATCACGGTATCGCGGAGTTCATGGAAGCCAAGTACATTGCGACAAGTTTCTAAGGGAGGAACCTGTGGCCGCCGACCCGTTCCGCATTCGTGACCACGTCTCAGATTTCGACGAGATCGTTGGCGATATCCGTGCCCGCAGCCTTGCGACGCGGCGCACTGTCGCCATGGAGGCCAACATCGCCTACGGGACTGGGCCGGGCGAGACGCTCGATATCTTCCTGCCAAATAGTGCCGGCTCGGACTTGCCGATCCACATGTTCATCCATGGCGGCTATTGGCGGATGTTTTCCAAGGAGGATTATTCCTGCATCGCTGAGACCATTACCGGCGCCGGCGCGGTCGCAGCTATCGTCGATTACTCCTTGATGCCCACGGCGAGAATGGACGTCCTGATTGATCAGGTCCTGAAAGCCAAGGCATTCCTGCTGGCGCATGCCGATCGTTTTGGCGCCACGTCAAAGCGGTTCTCCGTCAGCGGCCACTCCGCCGGTGCACATCTTGCAACCTTTCTCTTCCATCGCTCGCCAGCGCCTTCGGGCGTAGGTGCTGCTTTCCTGCTTGGCGGGCTATACGATCTCGAACCCCTGCAGACGTCTTTCCTGCGGGACGAGATTGCCTTGAGCGACGAGGAGGTGCGACGGTTTACGCCCATGCGCCACGAGCACGATCCTGTAACGCGTGTCGCTATCATGACCGGCGAACGGGAAACCGGTCCATTCAAAATCCAGGCGAATGCTTTCAGGGACATCCTTGCCGCCCAAGGGCTTGACGTGCGGGCATCGCAGGTCGCAGAGGGCAATCACATGAGCACAGTACGCGATCTCGCCGACCTCGGCACACCTGTGGCGGCAGCATTGCACGCTTTGATTGCCAATGATGCCGGTGAGGAACCGAAGCGATCACTCTTCCTCTGATCGCCGATTTGTCGTGATCGTGCCAATCGAAACGTGATGCATCAGCTCATGTGGCTGGTACCAAGCCGTGCCGATGCGCGTTGCCGACATTGCGCAAAGGCCGACTGCTCCCTAGAAATCAGCCACTTTGCCCCAGGCGGATGTCCCGAAGCGCTCGGGGTGGTAGGGCCTGGGATCAACGATCGGCTCATCGCCTGTGATGATATCGGCGATCAGATGACCGGCGCCTGGCCCGATGCCGAAGCCGTGGCCGCTGAAGCCGGCAGCGAGGATGAAACCCGGCAAGGTGGCGATCTCGCCGATCCCCGGCACGCCGTCGGGCGTGCTGTCGATATAGCCTGCCCAGGTCGCGCTGATGGCGGTTTTCTTCAAAGCAGGCAGAAGCTCGAGCGCCCGCGCATGGGTGAGGGCAATGGTGGCCTTGTTGACGGTCGGATCGAGGATGCGCATGCGTTCCATCGGCGTCGGCCTGTCGAGCCGCCAGCGGGCCAGAGACTCGTGGCCGGAGCGAAAGCCCTCCAACCCACCGGGTGCGAGACTGCGCCAGCGCCGGGCGAACATCGGCAGGAACTGCCGCGCGAAGCGGAACTGCTGCGGGGTCAGATCGACACGGGCGCGGCCGCTGATTGCCAGCGTGTGGCCACCATCGCGGCGTCGCGTTACCGACACGGCGGATGTATGCAGCGCATCCGGCAGGCTGCTTGCGCCTGGAGATACGGAGAGGATCGAGGAGCGGATCGAGGCTTGCGGAAATCGAATGCCGAGCTGGCGGCAGAAGGAGGAGGCCCAGGCGCCACCGGCGAGGATCGCGATTTTCGTGCGGATGGTGCCATGCTCGGTGACGACGCCCGAGAGCCTGCCGCCTTCGATGTCGAGGCCGCGGGCAGCACAGGACTGATGCACCGTGCCGCCGAGTTTCAGGATCGCACGCGCGACGGCCGGCGCAGCGCTCGCCGGGTCGGCGGTGCCGTCGGTCGGCGAAAACACCCCGCCTTTCCACGAGGTGCCGGTGGCATGCCCGCGTTCGGTTGCCTCGGCGCTGCTCAGCATATGTGTCGTGACGCCGACCGAGCGGGCGAAATCGCGCCAGCGCGCCCAACCGGACAGTTCCGCGTCGCTATTGCTGAGATAGAAGAGGCCGCAGCGACGGAAGCCGGTGTCCTCACCGGTCTCAGCGGCGAAGCGCTCCCACAGATCGAGGCTCTTCGTCGACATCGGCAATTCGCGGGCGTCGCGGTTCTGCTGCCGGCACCAGCCCCAGTTGCGGCTCGATTGTTCGGCGCCGATAAGCCCCTTCTCGACGAGGGCCACCTTCAATCCGCGCCGGGTGAGATAATAGGCCGCAAAAACGCCGACGATGCCGCCGCCGATGACCACGACATCAGCGGTGGAAGGCAGTTCCGGCGTGGTGTCGACGCGATTGAGTGGTGCGGGCATGGGAGAGTCTCCGTTTTAACCGTAGTGTAGCGGATCCGACGCCACGGCTTTGCCGGAGATCGGTTGGTGGCAGCAGAAGATTCCGCGTTGGGAGGATGCCAGCAGCGGTTTGTGCTTCGGCCTGTCTCGCAACGCGATCGACAGGCCGACGTCATGTGCTAAGGTTGGTCTGGGAAACAAGCAGCATAATCTGCTGCGTCATTGAGGGCGTGTGAGATGAAACTCGACCGGATCGACGTAAAAATCCTTTACGAACTGCAGAAGAATGGCCGCGTCACGAATGTGGAACTCGCCGAACTGGTCAATCTCTCGCCAAGCCCCTGCCTGATGCGGGTGAAGAAGCTGCAGTCGGAGGGCTATATCGAAGGCTATTCGGCCCAGATCAACGTCAGCAAACTGGGGCAGACGCTGACGGTGTTCACCGAGATCACCCTAAAAAACCACCGGCAGATCGACTTCGCCCGCTTCCTGGCGGCGATCGAGAAAGTCGACCAGGTGATCGAATGCCATCTGGTTTCGGGCGGCTACGATTATATGCTGAAATTCGTCACCGCCGGGATAGACGAATACCAGACGATCATGGAGCGGCTGACCGACCTGGACGTCGGCATCGACAAATATTTCAGCTTCGTCGTCCTGAAGTCGCCCATCATCAAGGCCCACATGCCGCTGACCACCTTGTTTCCGCATTAGCCGGCGAGAAGGACCGCAGCCGGTATCACGACTGCATGTGCTTTCATCCCCCTTGGCCGCAACGCAATCTCTCAGGGTTCCAGGCCGACCTCACCCAGCTGTATCTCCCCGATCTAATCGGTCCTGCGCAGATGCCGATTCTCTCTGTCGCAGGTTGTTCTCCCTATAATTGTAAGTTTCATACTGGTTGGAAGGACTTGCGACAGGAATTCGGGCTTGCTTTCCAAAGCCATGTTCGCCGCCACTTGCAGATCTCTTGCCGTAAAGCCCAGGCTTTTCAACATGACCTGCCCGGGTGCGCGCCGTGTCTGGCAAGCTGCAGGAGACCGGCACTCAGTGCCGGCAATAGGTCCGCACCAGTTCCGGATCCTGCTGGAGCCCGTCGAGCCAGGCCGGATCGAGCGTCGGCACCGATGAGAAGAGCAGTTGCGAATAGGGGTGTTGCGGCGCCTTCACCGTCGAGGAGGTGATTTCCTCGACCTTCCGGCCTCCATACATCACGACGATCTCATCACAGATTGCCTCCACCACCGAGAGGTCGTGGCTGATGAAGATGTAGGAGAGGCCGAGTTCGCGCTGCAATTCCTTGAGCAGGTCGATGACCGCGGCGGCGACCACCGTGTCGAGTGCCGAGGTAATCTCGTCGCAGAGGATCAGCTTTGGATCGGCGGCGAGTGCGCGCGCGAAGTTGACACGCTGCTTCTGCCCGCCCGAGAGTTCGCCCGGCCGGCGATGGCGAAGGTTGCGGGGCAGGCGCACCATGTCGAGCAGTTGATCGATCCGGGCGTTCCGTGCCTTTCGATCCATGCGGTGGTAAAAGACCAGAGGCCTGTCGAGGATGTCCTCGACCGATTTTGCCGGGTTGAGTGCGGTATCGGCATATTGGAAGACGATCTGCATCTCGCGCAACTCATCACGCGAGCGCTCGCGCGCGTTGCGATGCAATTCCGTGCCGTCGAAGACGATCTTGCCGACCGCGGCCGGCAGGATGCCGGCGATTGTGCGGGCGAGCGTCGACTTGCCGCAACCGGATTCGCCGATGATGCCGAGATTGCGGCCTTTTTCCACCTTCAGGCTGACGTGCTCGACCGCGCGAACGAGCGGCAGGCCATCAGCCTGGCGCTGTCCATAGCCCGCGACGAGATCTTCGATGCTCAGCAGGGGAGTGGTCGCGGGTTCGGCCGGGCCTGCCGCGCCCCGCGGTTTCGGTTCGAAGGCTGCGAGCAGCTCCCTGGTATAGGGGTGCTTGGCATTGTTGAGGATCTCTTCGGTGGTGCCGGTTTCCTGGGTCTCTCCGCCTTTCAACACCACGATGCGGTCGGCGATCTGCGCGACGACGGCAAGGTCGTGCGAGACATAAACGCCTGATATGCCGCCCTTCTTCATGACCGACTTGAAGGCCCGCAGCACTTCGATCTGGGTCGTGACGTCGAGCGCCGTCGTCGGTTCGTCGAAGATGACGAGGGTCGGGTCGCCGATCAGCGCCATGGCGGCGGCAAGACGCTGCAACTGGCCGCCGGAAACCTGGTGCGGATAACGGCTGCCGATCGTCTCGGGCTCCGGCAGGGACAGCGCCCGGAAGAGCTCGACTGCCCGGACACGCGCTTCGTCCGGCGACATCAGCTGGTGAATACGCGTTATTTCGATCACTTGGTCCATGATCGATGTGGCGGGATTGAAGGCGGCAGCCGCCGATTGCGGGACATAGGCGACTTCGGTGCCACGAACCTTGGCGCGCTGCTTCTCGCTGAGCCTGACCATGTCCTTGCCGCCGACCGAAACGCTGCCGCCGGAGATGCGACAGCCCGCACGGGTGTGGCCCATCAGGGTCAGGGCGATGGTAGTTTTGCCTGAGCCGCTCTCGCCGATCAGCGCGACAATCTCGCCCTCGGCAACATCGAGGCTGACACCCTTGATGATTTCGACACGTCGGCCGGAATCGGTCGTGGCCTCGACCTTCAGGTCACGGATTTCGATGAAATTGCTCATGACACACTCCGGTCGCGGATTTTCTGCGGCAGGTTGTCGATCAGCAGGTTGACGCTGATCGTCAGGCTGGCGATGGCCAGCGAGGGAAACATCACCGCCGGCGCACCAAACGGCAGGCCGCCGATATTCTCGCGCACGAGCGCACCCCAATCGGCATAGGGCGGCTGGACGCCAAGGCCGAGGAAGGAAAGCCCGGAGAGCAGCAGAACGATGAAGACGAAGCGGATGCCGAGATCGGCAAGCACCGGCCCGACGATATTGGGCAGGATTTCCGAGCGAATAAGATAGAGGGTGCTTTCCCCGCGGATGCGCGCGACCGTGATGAAATCCATCGCATTGATGTTGACCGCGAGCGCCCGAGCGAAACGGTAAGCGCCGGGGATGTAGATCACCGACAGCGTCATGATCAGAACCGGGACCGAGGAGCCGACGGCGGCCACGACCACCAGTCCGAACAGCTTGCTCGGGATGGAGTTGAGGGCGTCGAGGAAGCGGCTGAGGATCGTGTCCAGCCAGCCGCCGACTGCCGCTGCGATCATGCCGAGCACAACGCCGCTGAAGCATGCGATCGTGACCGCGGCGAGCGAGATGCCGACCGTGTAGCGCGCGCCCATTAGAATCCGCGAGAGCATGTCTCGGCCGAGATAATCGGAGCCGAGCCAGAGTTCCCGGCTCATTGGGCCGAAATAGTCGAGATCGATGATCTCGCCGACGGGGTAGGGAATGACCCATGGCGCGAAGATCGCGACGAGCGCCCATAAGAAGATGACGGTGAAGCCGATCGCGCCGACGATGTTGAAGCGATAGCCAAACCGGGTTCCGGAAAGTCGGCCAGAGGTGATTTCGGAACTGGTCATGGTCATCGGAGCCTCGGATTGGAAAGGATGGCGATGATATCCGCGATGGTGATCAGGAGCAGGTAGCCCAGGCAGAAGATCATCGCGCAGCTCTGGATCAGCGGCAGATCGCGGGTGGCGACGGCATCCAGCATCAGCTTGGCGATACCGGGATAGTTGAAAATGGTCTCGACGATGATGACGCCTCCGAGCAGATAGGACAGCGAAAGCGCAACGGCATTGACGATCGGGCCGAGCGCATTCGGCAGTGCATGGCGAAAGACGATGCGCGGCCGGGAGGCGCCCTTGAGTAGCGCCATCTCGACATAGGGTGTGTTGAGCGTCTCGATGACAGCCGCGCGCGTCATGCGGATCATCTGGGCCGAGACGACGAAGGTGAGGGTGATCACCGGCATGGCATAGACGCGTAACAGGTCGGTCAGACTGTGGACCTCATTGGCGAAAGACAGCGCCGGCAGCCATTTCAGATAGACGGCGAAGATGAGCGCGGCGGAGGTGGCGACCATGAACTCCGGCACGGAGATGACGCCGATGGTGATCACGGTGACGATCCGGTCGTAAAGGGTGCCGCGCAGCATCGCCGCGGTGATCCCGAGCGTCAGCGCAATCGGCACGGAGAAAAGCGCGGTGACGCCGGCAAGTTTCAACGTATTGACGAAGCGGCCGGCGATGAGAGCGGCGATCGGCATTTCGTTGGCATAGGACGTGCCGAGATCGCCCTGCAGCAATCCGACGATCCAGCGCAGGAAACGAAAGAGCGCCGGTTCGTCGAGATGCATGGCCTTGCGCAGGCCTTCGACGGCTTCCGGCGTGGCGGCTTGGCCGAGCAGGATCGTCGCCGTATCTCCAGGCAACAGCGTTGTCGCGAAGAAGACGGCGAAGGAGACGATCACCAGGGTGATCACGGCGACGAACAATCTGCTCAGTACAAGGGATAAGACCTGGCGGTTCACGGGCGTCTTCCCTTTGCGTTCGAGTTAAGTTCCATCAATGCAGATGGAGGAACTGGGGCGCGGCTGCAGCCCCAGTCTCCTTTGCTGTATCAGGCTTCAAGCCAGACATATTCCGCGAAAGCGTATCCCATCTGGCCGCCGAGCGGGTTGGCTTCCAGGCCCTTAAGCTTGGCGGTCGTGGCATCGACGTTCGAGATATAGGCCGGAATGATTGTACCAGCTTCCTGGGCGACCATGCCCTGCATCTCGGTGTAGATCGTCTTGCGCTTGTCTTGATCGAGAGAGCCGCGCGCCTCGATCAGCATCTTGTCGAACTTCTCCGACTTGTAATGGCTTTCGTTCCACGGAGCGTCCGAGGTGTAGAGCAGGGAGAAGAGGATATCCGGGGTCGGCCGCGGGTTGATATTGCCGAAATGGATCGGCGCCTTGAGCCAGTAATTGTCCCAATAACCATCGGATGGCACTCGCTGCACATCGAGCTTCATGCCGATTTCGGCGCCGGCCGCCTGGATGATCATGGCCATGTCGATCGACGAGCTCGCCGCATCGGAAGCGATGATCGGAATGGATTGGCCAAGCACGCCGGCCTTTTCGAAGTGGAACTTCGCCTTCTCAGGATCAAAGGCTCGCGCTTTCAGCTCTGCGTCATGATAGAAGTTCGCCGGCGAAACGGGTTGATCGTTGCCGACTTCGCCGAGACCGCGCAGCGCCGATTTGACGATCTGTTCGCGGTTGACGAGATACTTCATGCCCTCGATGAAGTCCCGCTTATTGCCGGGCTCCATATCCAGTCGCATGTTGAGATTGGTATAGTTGCCGGACGTCGTCTTAGACAAGGTGAAGCCGTCGCCCTGGGCCTCGACGAGGCGCATAGAGCGCGGATTGATCGTGGCTGCGAGATGGATGTCGCCCGCAAGCAGTGCGTTTACGCGGGCATTGTCGTCGCTGATGGCGAAATATTCGAAGGAATCGACGTTTGGGCCGGATTTCCAGTAATTCTTGTTTTTGATCCCGACGGACCGAACGCCCGGCTCGAAGACTTCCTTGACGAAAGCGCCGGTGCCGTTGGCTTTGGTGAAATCGGTCGTGCCGTCGGCGACGATCATGAAGTGATGCATCGACAGGATGGTCGGCAGGTCGGCATTCGGGCTGGCCAGCGTGATCTCGACGGTTTGATTGTCGACCGCCTTGAAGCCGGTCATCTGGGCGGCGATCTTGGCGACCTTCGAGCCGACGGACGGATCGAGATGGCGCTTCAGCGAGAAGACCACGTCTTCGGCGGTCAGCGGCTTGCCGTCATGGAAGGTAACGCCGTTCTTCAGCTTGACCGTCCAGGTCTTCGCATCCTTGGACTCGATCGCGTCGGCAAGCTCCATCTGCGGCGTGCCGCTCTTGTCGAGGAAGGTGAGGCGGTTATAGAAGGAGCAGCACCGGACATAGTCGGTGGAGAGCGACGCCTTGGCGGGGTCGAGCGTATCGGCTGTGGAAGACGACCAGCCGGCCGCCTTGAGGGAGCCGCCGGAAACGGGCGTAGCGGCGAGCGCCTTGCCGGCGCGGCCAAGCACGAGCCCGCCGGCAGACAGGGCCACGCCGCCCGCGAGCATCATATGCAGCAATTCGCGACGGGTGGCGCCACGGCGGATGGCGCTTTCGATCCTGGCATCGTCGGAGCTGGTCCAATTGGTGATCTTGTCGTTCATCTCATTCCCCTTTTTTTGTGTGGCGGGCTGCCCGTTGCGGGCGGACCCGATCTGCTTTCAAAGTCAGGTGCGCGCGGCAGCCACGGCATCGGCAAGCCCGGCCATGGAGGTGAAATGGTAATCGGGTTTGGTGAACTCGGCCGGCTCGATCGTACCGCCATAACCCTTCTCGGCATGTCGCCGCTCGATCCAGCAACTAGTCAGCCCGAGTTTCCTGGAAATCCCGATATCGTGGTACTGGCTCTGGGCGACATGCAGGATGTCGTCCTTCGAATGTCCTTGCGAGACGACGTAGTCGAACACCGTCTCGAAGAAGGCGGGATTGGGTTTCTCGGTCCCGGTATCGTCCGCGGTGAAGGCGGCATAAAAGGGATTTCCGAGTTCCGTCTCGAAGAATTCGAAGGCCCAGCGGCGGGCGTTGGTCATCGCCACGAGGCGGTAATCTTTGGCAAGACGTGCCAGCGCTGCGGCGCTATCTGCAAAACCCTTCCAGCTCTTCGCCGAGTCCCGCAACCGTTCGCCATATTTTTGGTCAGTGGGCAGGCCGAGCTTCGGCGCGATCGCCAGATAGACGCGCACGAGGTCGTCGGGAAAGAGGTCGGCATCCTTGGAGTAGCGGGCTGCGCGGTAGAGGCTAAGGGCCTGCTCGCCGTCGATTTCAGTTCCCGCCTCGGTCGCCATCTCGGCGAGGCAGGTCTTGAGGCCGCCTTCGAAGTCGATGAGTGTGCCGACCACGTCGAAGGTCATGTATTTGAATTCCGAAAGGCTTTTGCTCACGTGAATTCCCCAGTGTTCGGCTCCGATGGGAGCGCGGCTTCTCGAAGAAGAAAATACTGTTCCGCTGGCGGGGTCATTGCCCCGCTCTTGTATGGAAGGCCCGCATTGCCGGGATCCAGGCCTTTTCGTTGACTTCAGTTTGTCACCTGCACTGCGCCGGATTCGCCGAATAGGCATCATGAGGCGGCACAAAATACCGAATCTGACTGTTTCGCGATATTCTCAGGCCTGTAACGCCCGCCGCACGTCCGGGTCCTCCAGCGTCTCGTCCAGCGTGATGCGGGTGCGCTCGACGATCGCGTCAATCTCCGTTTCTGTGCAGCAAAGCGGCGGAGCATAGCCAATTGCACCATTGCCGAAGGCGCGGATGATGAGGCCGTTCTCCCAGGCGCGATCAAAGATGCGGCGGGCGGGTTCGGCGGATGTAGGCAACGGCGTCTTGTTCACCTTGTCGACCACCAGTTCGACGGCGGCCAGCATGCCGCGGCCGCGGACATCGCCGACGAGCGGATGATCCCTCAGCGACTCCAGGCCCCGCATCAACCGTGCACCAGCCCTGACGCCGTTTTCGAGAAGGCCGTTTTCGTAGAGCTTCAGGACTTCGAGGCCGACCGCGGCGCTGACCGGATGGGCCGAATAAGTGTAGCCATGGCCGACGGCGGCAGCACCCGCGCCCTCGGCAATCGTTTGATAGACGTGATCGGCCATCAAGACGGCGCCCATGGGGACGTAGCCCGAGGTGAGACCCTTGGCGGTCGTCATGAAGTCGGGCACGACTTCTTCCTCGGTGCAGGCAAAAAGCGGGCCGGTGCGGCCAAAGCCGGTGATCACCTCGTCCGCGACGAAAAGGATGTCGTGCGCGCGGCAGAATTCGCGCATGGCTTTCATCCAGCCTTTCGGCGGCACCAGAACGCCGCCCGAGCCCTGGATCGGCTCGACGTAGAAAGCGGCAACGCGTTCCGGCCCAATCGCCTCGACCTTGCTTTTCAGCGCCGCTAGCGAGGCTTCGATGATCGCCTGCGAATTGTCGCCCACCGGGTTGCGATAGGCGTAGTGAGACGGAATTTTATGCTGCCAGTCGAAGGGAACGCCGAAGCCGGCATGGAAGGCAGGCAGCGCGGTCAAACCCGCACCGACCGTCGAGGAACCGTGATAGCCTTGTTCAACCGAGATGAACTGATCGCGCTGAGGCTGCCCGCGGGCATGCCAGTAGTAGCGGATGAAGCGGATCGTGCTGTCTACTGCATCGGAGCCGCCGAGCGTGAAATAGACGTGGTTGAGATCGCCCGGTGCGCGGTCGGCGAGTTCGCTGGCAAGCCGGATCGCGGGCTCGGAGCCGAGGCCGAAATAGGCCGTCGCATAGGGAAGCTCGCGCATCTGCCGGGCCGCTGCCTCGACGATGCTCTCGTGGCCGTAGCCGGCATTGACGCACCAGAGGCCGGCGAAGCCGTCGATCAGCTGCTTGCCGGAGGCGTCGGTGACCGTCGCACCCTTGGCCGAGGCGAGCACGCGCACGCCAAGCTTTTCATGGCCGCGGTAGGAGGCGACCGGATGGATGAGGTGGGCGCGATCGAGTTCGATGAGGGAATTGCTGTACATGGAGATCTCCGGATCAGCCGAGTGCCTGGCTGGCGAGGGCAAAGGTGGTGACGGCCGGGTCGGCGGCGTGGTGGACGAACGGCTTTTTCATCGTGATCCCACCGCCGACATGGGCGAGACCGTGTTCGGCGAGCCATGACGAAAGCCCGGTCTCGGCGGTAGTATCGACCCTGAGGAACCGTCCGGGCCGTCTGGCGATGAAATGTTCGATGAGCATCCTGGCCTGCCCGAGGTCGGCGGCCACGACGGGTCCGATCACCTCGCCGCGGCCGAAGGGACGCAGGCAAGCGAACCCCGAAACGTGGCCGTCGCGGCGAATGACGGCGAATTCGCCGATCCCGGCGAAATAAGAGAGCAGCCCTTCGCGGTCGGCGCCGAAGGCAAGTCGGTCGAGTCTGGCGATACCAGCGAGGTCGGCGTCGGTGGCGGCTTCCGTTTCCGCCGGCACGGCGATGTCTCCGGCAAGGCCCTGATGTTGCGCCACGGTTCCCGTCTCGTGGAAACCAAGCTTCTGGTAGAGCGGCAGGCCTGCCGTCGTCGCCACCAGCCTCAGCGGCCGGTCTCCGGCGGTCAGCAATGCTGCGTCCATGAGTTTGCGGCCGAGGCCCCTGCCACGCATCGTCTCGTCGACGATGACCATGTTGATCGTCGCACAATCTCTCTTGTAAGGCGTGACGAGTACGGTGCCGACGACCTTGCCGTCCTCGACCGCAACCATCCCGTCGCTCAAGGCGAGCGCCAACTGCCAGTCCTCCGTCCGATGCGGCCAGCCCGCCTGCCTTGAGAGCGCGACGGCGGCTTCCAGATGGTCGGGGCCGAACGGGACGATTTCGATCTGACTTGTTTGCATGGGGGCGTCCTTCATGTCGTGCCCACCAGTCTGCCGGAGCGCCGGCGGGCAGATCGTCTGAAGGCCGTGGTTCAAGCAGTATCTTATGGCTTTGCTATCATCGGCGGCCGCATCTTATGCTAGAACCGACCGATATTCATCGGATCCCGGGTCTGTCAGTGCATCATCGCCAGCGCTGCCGTAAAGAAATCCTCGCCTCCGAAGTTTCCTGATTTCAACGCCAGTAGCATGTCGCCCTGCGCATTGCCGACTGTGCGCAGCACCGGCACGCCGGGCGCAATCTCCGGGCCGATCAGAAAAGCCGGAATGGCGAGCCGGTCGACGGCCGCGCCCGAGGTTTCGCCGCCTGCGACCACAAGGCGCCGGACGCCTCTCTCCACCAGTTCGGCTGTGATGATCGATGTCGCGGTCTCGATCGCGTGGCCGGAAGCCTCTCGTCCATAGAGCGATTGCAGCCGGGACACGGTTTCAGGCGCAGCACTCGCGGCGATGACGACGGGGCCGGCCGAGATGCGCTCTCCGGCCCAGGTAATCGCCGCGGCGATCTCATCCGGACCGGCAAGCAGCCGCTCAGGGTCGAGCCGCAGGACGGGCATCGACCGTTCGGCGATGTTGAGCTGGCGGAGTGTCGCCTTGGAGCAACTGCCGGCAACGATCGCGGAAAGCCCGCCCACCGGGCGAATGGCGTCCTCCGTCGTTGCACCGCCGGACGATATCCGGCCGGAGCGGACGAGCGCGCGGGCAAGGCCGAGGCCGAGGCCGGACGCACCGGTGGACACCGGCATTTCCAACGCAATCTCGCCGAGCGTTTCCAGATCCCGCTCGAAAATCGCATCGGCGATGACAGCGGTGACGCCTGCGGTGCGAAAGGAATCGAGCCTCACCTTGACGGCACCGGGTCCGGCCCCGATGGTCGTGAGATCGACCAGTCCGACAGCATTGCGCGATTGTCGGGTGAGAACCCGCACGAGATTGGCGTCATGCATCGGATTGAGGGGGTGATCCTTGAGCGGGCTTTCATTCAGTGGCTGTCCGCCGACGAAGAGATGGCCAAGATAGACGGTGCGTCCCGTTTCCGGAAAGGCGGGCGTCACCAGCACGACGCCGCCACCTCCCGCCTCGCTCAAGGCCTCTGTGACCGGACCGATATTGCCGGCATTGGTGGAATCGAATGTCGAGCAGATCTTGTAGAGCACATGGCCGGCACCCCGCTGGCGCAGCCATCGCTCAGCGCTGGTGGCAGCCGTCACGGCGTCCGAGGCCGGGACGGAGCGGATCTTCAGGGAAACGACCACGGCGTCGACATCCGGTAGTGCCAGCGACGGGTCGGGGATGCCGACCGTCTGCACCGTGCGCAGACCGTTCTTCGTCAGGGTGTTGGCGAGGTCGGATGCGCCCGTATAGTCGTCAGCGATTGATCCGAGGAAAATAGCCATCGTCTAGCTCCGTGCAAAAGGTTTGAACCAGCCAAGACCGTCGAGAGTGTGGTCGCGCGGAATGTATTCGCAGCCGACGAAACCGTCATAAGCCAGGCGGTCGATTTCGCCGAACAGATAGGGATAGTTCAACTCCTCCCCATCCGGCTCATTGCGTGACGGCACACTGGCGATCTGGATATGGCCGGTGATCGGTAGCAGGCGTCGCAATGCCATGGTGACGTCGCCATGGATGATCTGGCGGTGATAGATGTCGAACTGCAGCTTCAGGTTCGGCAGGCCGGATTCGGCAATCAGCCGTTCGGCGGCGCCGAATTCGTTGAGGAAATATCCAGGCATGTTTCGCCCGTTGATCGGCTCGAGCAGCAGGTCGATGCCCTTTTCCGCAAGCCGTCCGGCAGCATAGGTGACGGAGCGCCGATAACAGGAGGAGGCGTCTTCGTCATGACGGTCGGCGATGCCTGCCATCAGGTGCAACCGTCTGACCCCGGTCGCCTCTGCATAGTCCAATGCCCGCTCGACATCCGCTTTCAGCGCATCGAAGCGTCCGGGAAGGGCCGCGATGCCCCGCTCGCCCGCTGCCCAGTCGCCCGGCGGCAGGTTGAACAAGGCCTGCTGCAGATTGTTGCGGGCAAGCCGTTCGGCGATTGCCTCCGGCGTGGCTTCGTAGGGAAAGAGGTATTCGACGGCGGCGAACCCGGCCTCGGCTGCGGCGTCGAAACGGTCGAGGAACGCCCATTCGTTGAACATCATCGTCAGGTTGGCGGCGAAAACCGGCATGTCTAGCGTTCCTTTTACAGGCTCTGCGGCTCTTTGGTGGAGCTGGGCAATTCAGCGCCGGAAAGCTTGGCATAGAGCCGCGCGAGCGAGGAATCGTCGTCACGGCCCATGCCCGCCCCGGAGGCGGCCAGATACATCTGCAGAGCCGCTGCCGCGAGCGGTACGGGATAACGCTCGGAGCGGGCCATGTCTTGGACGATACCGAGATCCTTGACGAAAATCTCGATGCTGCTGAGCGGAGTATAGTCTCCGGCCAGCACGTGCGGCACGCGATTTTCGAACATCCAGGAATTGCCGGCCGACGCGGTGATCACCTCATAGACCTTGTCGAGGTCGAGGCCCTGCTTGGCGGCAAAGGTTATCGCCTCGCAGGCGGCCGCGATGTGCACGCCGGCGAGAAGCTGGTTGATCATCTTGAAGGCCGCGCCTTTTCCGGCCTCGTCGCCAAGCTCGTAGACCTTGGCGGCCATGGCGTCGAGACCCGGGCGCGCCGTATCAAAGGCCTGTCTGGAACCGGATGCCATGATTGTCAGTTCGCCACGCGCCGCCTTGGCCGCGCCGCCCGAAATCGGCGCGTCGAGATAATGCAGGCCGAGAACTTCCACCCGCTGTGCCAGATCGCGCGCGACGGCGGGATCCATGGTTGCCGACGAGATGAAGACGGCGCCGGGCTTCATCGCATGAGCGACGCCTTGAGGCCCTAACAGCACGGCCTCGGTCTGCGCGCCGTTAACGACCACGGAGACGACGATGTCGGCGTCCTTTGCCGCAGCGGCGGGGGTTGACGCGCCACGTCCACCCTCGTCGACGAAGCGGTCAACTGCCGCCGGCGTGACGTCATATCCAACGACGTCGAGACCTGCGCGCTTCATCGACAGGGCCATTCCAAGCCCCATGGAACCAAGACCGATGACGGCCGCGACAACGGCCGAGCCCGAGTTTTCAGCAAGCGGTGGCATGAGGAGGTTCTCCAGTCTTGTGAGAGAGGTCTGCGCCCCTCCGGGTATCATCCCGGAGGGGCTTTAGAGCGCCGCGCATCTACAAGACGCGCTAAGGACGCTCTAACATTTTGAATTTGCGCATAATCCTTTCCGAAAATCGATTCCGATTTTCGGGGTTATGCGCGAGCTCAGCGATTGACGGTTTTCGCAGGAACCGTCAACACGGCCAGCGAACCAACGATCAACGCAGCCGCCAGCAGATACATGCCGGCGCTGTTGGTGCCGGTGAAGTCTTTGAGATAGCCTACCAGAAACGGCCCGAGAAACCCGGCGAGATTGCCGACCGAATTGATCCAGGCAATGCCGGCCGCAGCGCCGGTACCAGCGAGAAATGCCGTCGGAAGCGACCAGAACAGCGGCGCGCAACTGATGGCGCCGGCAGCAGCCAGCGAGAGGCAGACAATTGAGACCGTCGTGCTCGTCGCCATCGTCGCCGCAACAAAGCCACCGGCGGCGATGAGCGCTGGGACGATGAGGTGCCAGCGGCGTTCACGCAGCCTGTCGGCGGAGCGGCCGAGCGCCAGCATCACGACGAATGTGCAGATATAAGGGATCGCGGAAATCAGACCGATATTGAGGTTTCCGTTGACGCCCGAGGCCTTGACGATCGTCGGCATCCAGAAATTCAGGCCATATTGCCCGAGCACGAAGCAGAAATAGATCAGGCACATCAGCCAGACGCGACGGTCGGTCAGCGTTGTGCCGATGCTGTGCGGGCTTGCCGTCTTGGCCCGGTTCTCCGCCTCGATATTGGCCGTCAGCATGCGTTTTTCCTCATCGTTCAGCCATTTCGCGCCCCGGATCGTATCATCAAGGTAGAAGAACGTCGCAACGCCGAAAAGAATGGCCGGAATGGCTTCGATCAGGAACATCCACTGCCAGCCGGAAAGTCCGTGCGTGCCGTGAAAACTGTCCATAAGGAGACCCGAAAGCGGATTGCCGAAAATGGCGGATATCGGGATCGCCGACATGAAGGTGGTGATGATCCTGGCGCGGCGATGGGCCGGATACCACGCGGTCAGATAGAGAATAATGCCGGGGAAAAATCCGGCTTCGGCAACGCCCAGCAGGAAACGCAGGACATAGAAGACGGTTTCCGACGAGGTGAACATGAAGGCGGCGGAAATGATGCCCCAGGTGAGCATGATGCGGGCGATCCACACCCGTGCGCCAACCTTGTTCATGATGATGTTGCTCGGCACTTCAAACAGAAAATAGCCGATGAAGAAAATGCCGGCGCCGATGCCATAGGCGGCTTCCGAGAGGCCGAGCTCGCTCGACATCTGCAGCTTGGCGAAACCGACATTGACGCGGTTGAGATAGGCGACCACGTAGCACAGCATCAAAAAGGGTACGATGCGCCAGAATACCTTGCCATAGGCACGGTCTTCGAGCGTCTGGGCGGGATGTGCACCAACGACGGGCGCTTGCGTCTGCAGCGTCATGATTTTCTCCTCCGATTGTTGCCGCGGTCTTCTGTCGATCCTCCCGCGGCACGCCGAGCCAATTTTTTGGCAGCGCTGCCATTTTCATTAATCCATTTTGGCAGCGCTGCCAACAGCAAATTGGTAGCGCTGCCAAAAAAACCTTGCTTCTTGGCGGGAGCAGTGAAAAATGGTGACAACGCGGTGGTCATCGGGCGGGCGGGCCGGGCAACCACCTCAACAGTCGGGTTCAAACGTAACGATGGAATTCAAACATCAGGCGACGGTGACGCTTGCCGAGGTCGCGGAAGCGGCCGGTGTCGGCGAGAGCACGGTGTCGCGTGTGCTGCGCAACCACGGTTCGTTTTCCGGCAAGACGCGCGAGCGGGTGATGGCCGCCGTCGAGCGGCTGGGCTATGTGCCGAACCGGATCGCGGGAACGCTGGCCTCCACCGGTTCGCGTCTTGTCGCCTTCGTCATTCCCTCGCTGTCCAACATCGTCTTTCCCGATGTGCTGCGCGGCGCCAGTGCTGTTCTGGAGGAAAATCGGTACCAGGCGGTCTTCTCCGTGACCGATTATGATCCGGGCAAGGAGGAAGCGCTCGCCGCCGCGATGCTTGCCTGGCGGCCGGCGGCGGTCATGCTGGCGGGATGCGAGCATACCAAAGGCACGGTGAAGATGCTGCGCGCCAGCGGGTGCCGGGTCGTCGAACTGCTCGATCTCGACGGCGATGCTCTCGACATCGCGGTCGGCTTCTCGAACCGCTCGGCCGGGCGGGAGAGCGCTGCCTTCCTGCTCAAGCGGGGTTATCGCCGGATCGGCTATGTCGGTCACGACCTGAACCGCGATACCCGCGCCGGCAAACGGTTTTCCAGCTTTTGCGAAACGCTCGATGCGCATGAGGCTCCGCTCGTCGCCCGCGAAATTCTCGCCGGCGCTTCGTCCGTGGAAAACGGCAGGTTGGGGCTGGAGCGGCTGCTTGCCCGGACGACCGATCTCGATGCGGTGTATTTCTCCAACGACGACATGGCGCTTGGCGGTTATTTTCACTGTCTGGCTCAAGGGATCGCGATCCCGTCGAAGCTCGCCATTTTCGGCTATAACGGCCTCGATATCGGCCGGGCAACACCGCAACCGTTGTCGACCATCCGAACGCCGCGCGTGGCGACGGGGGAGATAGCCGCGCAATTGGTCGTCGCCAACGCGCCGCCGCAGTCCGTCGATCTCGGCTTTGAACTGATCGAAGGGGCAACCGCGTAATATTGGAGGAACTGTCATGTCCGACGCCCGCCTGCGTGAGGAAATCTGCCGATACGGCCGCTCGCTGTTCGAGCGCGGGCTGACGCCCGGTTCGTCGGGCAACATATCGTTGCGGCTGGAGGATGGCGGCTGGCTGGTTACGCCGACCAACGCCTCGCTCGGCTTTCTCGACCCGGCACGGATCTCCAGGCTGGATGCCGAAGGCCGGCTCCTGTCCGGCGACAAGCCGACCAAGGAGATCCCGCTGCACACTGCCCTTTACGATACGCGCGGCAGCGCCCGCGCGATCGTTCATCTTCACTCCACTCACGCAGTGGCGTTGACCATGCTGCCGGAGATCGATCCGCGCGCCGCCCTGCCGCCGATGACGCCATATTATCTGATGCGCGCCGGCGAAACCGCGCTGGTGCCCTATTATCGTCCCGGCGATCCGGCGGTGGCCGACGCGATCCGCGGACTGGCGGGCAAGTATTCGTCGGTGCTGCTGGCCAATCACGGACCTGTTGTTGCCGGCGACAGCCTGGAGGCGGCGGTCTTTGCGACCGAGGAACTGGAGGAAACGGCGAAGCTCTATCTGCTGTTGCGCAACCTCAATCCCCGTTTCCTCAGCCCGGCGCAGGTGGCCGATCTCGTCAAAACCTTCGGCCTCGACCTTCCGTCGCATCACGATCACGACGGCGATTGAAGGCATCACTCCGCCGGCCGTTGACGGCGGGCAAGCGCACAACCTTCTGCCAAACCCCGCTTTCGATACGATAGATTCTGCTTCCGATGCCGCCAATTCAGGCGAGTTGCGGGCGAAGCGGTGCCTATGATTGTGAAAAGTCCCGGTTCCAATCGTTCAAGGATACGCAGATGACGACCTTCCGTCCGAAATACATCACCTTCGACTGCTACGGCACGCTGACCAACTTTCAGATGGCTGAAGCGGCGCGCGATCTCTACGGCGAAGAGCTCGACGAGCGGCGCATGGCGGAGTTCATCAAGAATTTCGCCGCCTATCGGCTCGACGAGATCCTGGGCGACTGGAAACCCTATGCCGAGGTCGTGCACAATTCGCTCGAGCGGACATGCAAGCGAAACGGCGTGACATTTCGCGATGAAGCCGCCCGGATGATCTATGAGCGGGTTCCGACCTGGGGGCCGCATTCGGATGTCCCGGCCGGTCTCGCCAAAGTCGCCAAGGAAATCCCTTTGGTGATCCTCTCCAACGCCATGAATTCGCAGATCATGTCGAACGTCGAAAAACTCGGCGCGCCCTTCCATGCGGTCTACACCGCAGAGCAGGCCAATGCCTACAAGCCACGTTTCCAGGCTTTCGAATACATGTTCGACATGCTGGGCTGCGGGCCGGAGGACGTGCTGCATTGCTCGTCCTCTTTCCGCTATGACCTGATGTCGGCCCATGATCTCGGCATCAAGAACAAGGTTTGGGTCAATCGCGGCCATGAGCCTGCCAACCCCTATTACGGTTATGTCGAAATTCCTGACATCTCGGGCCTGCCTGGCGTCGTCGGGCTCTGACGGAGACACGCGGATGCAGTTCGAATCCTACTGGCACGACACAGCCCAGCCCTTTGCCGGCGGCGCCCAAGGCCCCGTCGAAGGACATTACGACGTCGCCGTCATCGGCGCCGGCTTCACCGGGCTTGCCGCAGCGCGCCAGCTCGCAAAGGCCGGCGTCAAGGTCGTGGTGCTGGAAGGCGAACGGGTTGGCTGGGGGGCATCCGGACGCAATGGCGGCCACCTTAACAATGGGCTCGCCCACAGTTTCCTCTCCGCCAAGTCCGCACTGGGCGTGGAGCGGGCCGTCGCCCTCTATAAGGCGTTCGACGATTCCATCGACACGATCGAGGCGATCATTGCCGAAGAGGGAATCGACTGCAATTTCCGCCGCGCCGGCAAGCTGAAGCTTGCCTCCAAGCCGCAGCATTTCGATGCCATTGCCCGCAATTTCGAGGCTGTCCACAGAGAAGTCGATCCGGACACAGCACTTCTTTCGGCGAATGAGCTGAAAAGCGAGATCGGCTCGCCCTTCCATGGCGCCATGCTCTCGAAGAAGAGCGCGATGATGCATATGGGCCGTTATGTCGCCGGGCTCGCCGCCGCGGCCGCCCGCCACGGCGCCGTCATCTTCGAAAAGGCGGCGGTAACCGCGCACCGGCAGGGCAATAGCCGCCACAGCCTTGAGACCGCACGCGGCACCGTCACCGCGGACCACGTCCTGGTCGCGACCGGCGCCTATACGCCGTCGCTCTTCAGCTATTTCCGCCGCCGGATCATTTCCGTCGGCAGCTTCCTCATCGCCACCCGCCCGCTGACCGATGCCGAAATCGCGGCTACGATGCCGGGCAACCGCACCTGTGTCACGTCGATGAACATCGGCAATTATTTCCGGCTGTCGCCCGACAAGCGGCTGATCTTCGGCGGCCGCGCCCGGTTTTCCGCCACATCGGATCATCGCTCGGACGCAAGGAGCGGCGACATTCTGTGCGCCAGCCTGGCTGAAATCTTTCCGCAGCTTGCCGGCGTCGAAATCGACTATTGCTGGGGCGGGCTCGTCGATATGACCAAGGACCGCTATCCGCGCGCCGGCTATGTCGATGGTGTCTGGTATGCCATGGGTTATTCCGGCCACGGCGCCCAGCTCTCCACCCATCTCGGCATGATCATGGCCGACGCCATCCTCGGCAAGGCCGATCGTAACCCGATCAAGGGGCTCGACTGGCCCGCCGTCCCCGGCCATTTCGGAAAGCCTTGGTTTCTGCCGCTCGTTGGGCTCTATTACAAGACGCTCGATCGCTTCCAGTAGCGGGTCGGATCAGTCGTATTGCAGCCACTGTTCTAGGATTGCGATGAGCACCTGCGCGGCCGTCAACTATCTGGCCTCGCTGACCGGATAGATCCTGAGAATCCCAAGGCGGTTATCAGTCGTGATCGCTGCAATACCCGCCTCATATGCGGCGCGGACGATTGCCTCATGCAATTTCTCGGGCTCGCTCTCTCCGGTAAGGACCTCCAGACAGATTCTCACCGCCGTGAGGAATTCCTCACCATCGTCGGTGGGCCACTCCTTCAGCAACAGTTGGGCAGCCTCGTGAGCGGTACGGATCACCTTGCGATCTTTCCCGTCCGCAAAAACCAGAATTATCGTTGGGAACTTTCTCAACATATCGAATCTCATTGCGCCTGAATTCCGCGGGACGGCCAGTGCTGCCAATGCCGGGCCATGGTTTCGGACCGGGATTGGCCACACATACTCGTCAACCATCTTCCGCGTCATCTCGACAAAGATGTCGCGTATCCTCCTATCGGTGGGAAGAAGCGGGCGTCCTCGTTGCCTGCTCCTTCGATCCTCCGTTGATGGAGTTAGCCAATTTGGTTTTTAGCTCATGGGCTGCCGCCTCAAGGAGTCGCTTGAACTCTTCGGAAGTCACGCCATCCGCGCGCATCACCATGGCGATCAGTGGATCACAAAGAGCTTCGGTTATTGTCAGCTCATCGTTCGTTCCGGCAGTTGCGCCAACGGAGCAACAATATCCCGAGGAAAATAGCGCGATCATGGGCATACCTTACATTCGGGGTGTTTGGAGAGAGCGCAGCTCGGGCTGATCGCCTTGAGGTCCAATGTCCATTGGCGTCCCCGGGCGACCGAGTGCCTCGAAAGGCATTTTTGGGCGATCTGCGACACGGCAAGGCTGGCTACCAATTGGCTGTCGACGGTGGCCGGCGGCGCGCGTAAGCCGTCGTCGGTTGCGACTTGGATGGCGCAATGGCAGACGGAACATGCGTCCTCATGCAGCAAGGCCAAAGGACCTGCCATGCAATAGTTTGCAGAGCGGCCCACATGCAGATGAGGCGGCAGGCCGGCTTCCAAGGCTCGGCAGGCCGACAGGAGATCTTGGGCTGGACGAGAATCGCCGCCGGCGAGGATGAAGAACGGGTTATTGGCGTAGTTTGCGATTAACCGTAGCGCCGAGGCGCCTTCCGCAAATTCCGGCAGCGCGAAGACAGTGGCCGAGAAACCCGCGGCCAGATGGGTCGCCAGCCTGTCCGTCTTCAGCCAGCCGAGATCAGCCTCGTTTGCCCATGGGAGATGGTTCAAGTCGTTCTCATCGATACGATCCGCATCCACGAGAAGAAAATGGCGCGCGCCGAGGGCCGCGAGCTGGATGGCGATCTGTGAGCCCAAGCAGCCGCATCCGATGATGACGAAGTCGATGTCGCCAAACCGTTCGATGTCGCGTTGCCGATGGCAAAGAGGCGCCAGGATGGCGTCGTGGTGATCGATTGCGGCGGAGTCATATTCGTCCTCCGCCGGCATATCGGAAGCCTTCAACGAGACGACGAATGCAGACCTGGTAACATGAGGGCTCTGTTCCTCGACAGAATCGGCACTATTGCCGGTGAACAGAGCCCCCCGGCCGCCCCGCCCGAGGCTGTGGGTGACGAGGTTCGGGAAGTCGACGGACGCGGTGGCGGTCGCTGACAATCGTTTGGACCGATCATTGACCATCACATCGCCTCCATCTCGCTGGGCGCAGTTCCGCAGATCGTCTCGGCGTAGCAAGCGTAATCCTTGCCCATCGCATGGTCGGCCGCCTTCGCGATCACGTGGAATTTGCCGTCATACCAGAGGCTGACATTGTCGCCGGTGTCATCGATCTCTCGCCGGCCCATCCGAGGATCGATCGGCTCCTTGCCGCGTAGCAGCATCTGTCCAATATCCCAGGCTTGGCGATCGAGAACTCGCTGGCGCTCGGCAAGGTGGGCCTGGCGGTGCGCAATAGGCTCTTCGGCAAGCAACTGGCCCACGAGGAACAGAATCCGGCTACTCCAGGAAGGAATGGCGGCGATGTCTGGGAGATCGAGGAGAACATCGCCGCCGAGACGTTCGATTCCTTTCCGGGCGATATCGATGAGCGGAACTTGCCGCGCGGCATAGGCAATTATGAATGCCATCTTCCAGGTGCGGCGCTCAGGATCCGTCTCGGTGGATAGGCATGCCATGCGGAAGGCGCACTCCCAGGGAATGGTGTACGTCACATGCAGGATGCTCTCGAGCGTCTGTAGATCCTCCTTGTATGGGGAAACATATTGGAACTCGCCAGGCAGGGATGCCGCCGCCGAGGTCGTATAAAACCCCAGCAGGACATGCCCCGCTTGGTGAAGCAGTTGGGCCGCGGTCGCGGCATGATCGCCGTCGCGCAATCTTTCTCTGGAAAGGACGATGATCGCGCTGCCCGGCAATTCGTTCGAACTCGATAACGAACACGGCGGTTCGCGCCGCACGCCAACGTGAAGCGTGTGCAGGCCGGCGATCAGGCGCTGATAGCCGTACACGTCCAATTTCGCGATTAGCGCGAAGGCGCTCTCCAGATGGTCGGCGATGCGATCCAATTCCGCGCCGTCAGTGATGGGATAGTCGGAACCGCGATAGCTCGGCATGCATTGGCTGAGGAGGGCTTGCATGACACGGCTCCGTGCCGGACTTTCAATGAGGGCGAGGCCGATGCCGCAAGAGAGCCGGCGCGCCGGTTGACGTTCGAGTTCAAGATCCGATGCGATCAGATCCGACTGCAGATAGCCGCTGACGATCTGCGCATCGGGGCCTCCCGCCTGCCATTCAAGGCTCCACGCGAGCCCACCCATCCAGGCTGCAAGCACGGACGAACGATATGGGTCGGCACTGACCGGTTCGGCAGCCGCTGGGGGAAGTTCCAGCAGGCGAGTGTATCCGCCATCTGCAAGGCCGGGGAAATGTCGTGACAGCGCCTCTACCCCGGCCGAACAATTGGTAAGCTTCGAACCCGCTGCGAGCGTGCACCCATATTGGAAGCGTCGCTTTAAAAGGTTGCGAGTTGCGACGCGCTGCAGGGAGACGGTGCTTGCCATCAGGGGATTGCCCCTGAGCAGGTGGCGTGCCTCATCTGCCAATTGTTGAGTGCGAGACGCGGACATCGACAGCCTCCGTGGGTTTGTCTTCTGGTGAAACAAGGTTGCATGTCGGGCGAAGATGCCCCGGTTCGGGCCGGCTTCGTCTGGCATCGGAACGGTAGGTGCCGTCCGTTGAGAGGCACTATTGCCCAAGGGCGTCATTCGCCCGCCAGTACCGCGTCAAAAATCCGTAAAAAGGGCGTAAACAAAGAAAAAGCCCCCTCGATGGAGGAGGCTTGGAATCTGGGAAAAGCATCCCCGGGGCTCAGATGGCCAGAGCTGCCTGTACCGCCGCACGCGCATTTGGCAGGCCCGCTCCAAAGAAATAGGCCATCTCGACGGCGTCCTCGCTCTCGGCGTTCATGCAATCCGCCGTCAATTTCCTCGTTCCGGGCGCGACAATGGCGTCCAGGCGGGATGCGGTCTTCAGAATTGATTTCACTTGAGGCCCCGAGAGGCGGTCACCGGGATTGTGGCGGCTTTTGTAGGCCCGCTGTATCAGGGCGCATAGCCCGCCCACCTGCGCCGACGCGCCTGATGTGCCCCCGAAGGCGGTGTAGTATCCGCCCCCGATGCCCGGATTGGTTCCGAAGGGCACGATTGCCGACCACGGATCGGCGCCCTGATTATAGCCGAAAATCCCCGAGAGGTCCGTCGTCAGCAGCGAGAAGTGCGAATAGTAGTATTCCCGCGTTCGAAAGGCGCTGTAGTCATGCTGCGCGGCAAATGGAGTAAGCCGGTCGAGGCGCAACTGATGCCTGTTGAAGACCTCCCCGTCGTCAGAGGGGGAGACTACCGTCAATCCTTCGCCGTAATTGCTGTAGCCCGAACGGAAACCTTCGACGGTAACGGCCCCAACTGCAATGATGCCGTTGTCGTCGGCGGCAAGGCTTGCCGGATAGATCAGCTGGCTCTCGCCACTGTTTCCTGCGGCGCAGACGATCGGGATGTGCCGGCTGATGGCGAGGACGAGTTGTTTGAGGACATGCCACGGGCGATCCGGATTGGAACCTTTCTGCGCAGCCTTCGGCTCCAGTTCAGGCCCACCCTGATCAGCAACGGCAATGCGCGTGAACAGATTGGCGGCATCCTGGTTTTTCCATAATTCCAGGTCGGCCTTCAGCTCGTTCTTCGGATCAACGATGCTGCGTTTCGGGTCGGGCAGACCGCGCGGCAAGACGATCACGTCTGCTTTCTGATGATAGGCATAAAGAAAGGCCGCAATGAACTGCCTGACATCGTCTTCGAAGGACGTTCTGATCGAGATGAGCCTCGAGAAAGGATCAACGCCGAAATAGGGGATGACATTGCGATTGCCGCTCGTGCGCAGCTCGTCGCCATTCCCATAGAAGGCTCCTTCCGGCGGAAGGCTTGGCGAGCCTTCTTCCGCAACAACGGCGGGTTCGCCGACGATCAGCCCTGCACAGCAGGTACCATGCGATGCAAAAAGCGATTCCGGATTGTAGAGCCGCCGGAGTACCCCTTCCGACGCGGCGTAGTCGGCAACCAGATCACTGAGATAGTCCCGGTCGTCATTCGAAAGGGCGATATTGCCGAGCGGAGCGATGTCGAGCCCGGCAAAGAAGGCATGCCTTTCCTCGCGGTCGAAGGACGTGGTCGTATCAAGAATTTCGAGCACGCGCGCACCGTAACGATGGGTCGTCAAATCGATTGACGCCTCCCGGTCAATCCGGGTTGCCAGATTGGGATGATCCGGAGATACGCCGACATCGATCAACGCGACCCGTGCGGGTCGCAACGGGCCGGCGGAAGTGATAGCATCCCAGACCGTGCCGGTGATGAGGGGATCGGGGAGCGCGCGTGCGGCGCTCACATCGAGCGCTGGAGGTGCCGGCGGAACCGCTCCGTATTCTGCGTCGACCACGCCAAGGGCAGTCAGGTGCCAGAGATAATAGTAGTTGATCGGTGCGGGCTCAGGCATTTGTGTTTGATCCGTCATGGTTATGATCCTGTTGAGCAGCAGCTGGCGAATTCAGACCCATTCGTCGTGTACGGCCTGGAACAGAGGACCGAACGCGTCGTGGAGATAGGGAGCGAAGCGTCGGGCGAGATCTCGCCCCGCCTGCGTGTCGCTCGGATAGTGCAGGCCGGCCCATTCGCGGTTTTCGGCGACGTTCTGGGCGATACGGGCAAGCTCGTCGGTGGCCGGGTGTTCCGGCAGGATCGTCGAGAACGCGAAGGCGATCGAAAAGCACTGGAACGAGTGGTTGCTGGGATAGGACTCGTGGACCGGCACGGCCAGCAATGGCCGCAGCATGGGCTCGAACTGATTTGGCCGCAGCCGGTTGAACTGGCTTTTGTAAATCAGCCCGACATATTCGCAGGCCGTCAGGATTGCCTGGAAAAGACCTTCCGTCTGCTCGAAACCGCCGAGGTCCTCGATATGCAATGCGCGGGTGAATTCCCCCACGGAGATCGTCGACTCGATTTGAATGTCGGGCAGGCGGCGCACACGTTCGCGGTCGCGGCGTTGCATGGAGAGCAGTACCGTCGTTTCGAGGCGGGTATAATCCGGGCCGGGGGGCGGAAGTATATCCAGCTTTTCCCAGGTGAAGCGCCGCGCCGCGGTATATGCGTTGCGTGACGGCTGCTGGTGCAGCCTGCGCAGCTCGAAGGAGGGGATAAGCTGCGACACGCCGAGGCTGCCGCCGTCCATCGTCGACTTGTTCTTGTTCTTATTCTTATTTTTGTTCTTGTTTTTGTTCAGCGACGCCTTGTTGAGCACCGACTTGTTTGCAACGCTCTTGTTGAGGACCGAGGCTACGGCCGTCGTCGCCATCATGGGCCCGGGCAGGGGCGATCCATCGTCATCCGTGCCGAAGAAAAGCACAGCTTCGGAGGCCGCATCGGGTGCAGCCGGTGATGCACCGGCGAGAGGATCAGCACCGGCATCGTCCCTGGGTTCGCATGGACGGACCGAATCCGGCTCTATCCTGAATTTATAACTGTTTAGAAATAAAACAATTTTCGATTGCGATTCCTCGGTAGTGTCCGCTTCCATTGCAGCCTCCTTGCGCGATGATGTGAAGATTTGTCCGGAGTTCAGCGCAGCTTGGCGCCGGCCTTGAGCAGGCCGTCGATCAAGATCTGGCCGCCGCCTGTGTCGAGCAGCGGATAGCCGCTGCCGCGGAAGGCGTTGATGGAGAAGCCGCCCTCGACCGCCTCAAGACGCTGCAGGTAATGCCGCGCGCCGCCGAGATTGTTGGAATGGGCGTGACTGGAGGTAAGATAGCGCAGCAGACTGTTGAAGTTCGGCCGGGCGCGCAGGGCTTCTTCGCCTGCAGCTATGGCTGCGGCATGATCGCCCGCAAGCGCTGCCGCAATGCATTTGGTCGTATCGAAGTAATATTTATGCGGGCTGTAGACGCCGAGCTCTTGTACCCAACGCGCCATGGCCACCGCCTTGTCGGGCTGGCCTGCATAGCAGTGCAGCATCGCGTAGAGGTCCCAACTGAGCGGCAGGGCCGGATTCAGGCGGATCGATTTTTCGAACAGGTTGGCCGCATAGTCGTATTCGCCGAACAGGAACGAATGGACGTGGCCGACGAGCGCGAGCGACACGGAATTCTGCGGATCGAGTTCGAGCGCCTTGCGTGCATAGGCCTGGGCTTCCTCGATCAGGTGCGCGTCCAGCGCGTTGAACCGTTGGCCGACCTGGAAAGTCCGAATGAATGACAGCCAGGCAAAAGTCGATGACCGCGGCTGATACTGGATCTGTTCTTCCAGGCGCCGCTCCGCGTTATCGAGGTCGTCGCGCGACAGCCGAAAAATCGCATTGACGGCGTCGATCAGGAGGCCGTCCTGCGACAATCGGCTGTCGGTTGCCTGGATCTCCTGGAAATAGGCCAGCTGATCGACGGCCTGGCTGATCAGCGCAGCGGCGATGCCGAACTCGCCCCTCTCGAACTGCGTGCGGTTGATTGCCTGACTGCCCAGCCAATGAATACGGTTGTTGATCAGGTGCTTCATCACCAGTTCGATCAGCACCATGTCACCATCAAACGTCAGGCGAAGCTGTAGGCATAGCGGAAGGCTGATCTGCTGTTCGCTCTCCTCAATATTCGGCAAGGTGAAGGAGAGGTCGGTGACGCCAAAGCCCAGCCCATCGATGATGGCTTTTGCAATGAGATTCTGGAACCGTGTCGCAGCAATTTGTCCGCCCTCGCCGGCACCCACCACGATGGGGGACAGAAGAGCCATCATCCATTGCCAGCCACCGCCGACCCGCTGTCGATATGGGTCGCTGCTGGCGATGTCCACGGGTTTGCCTGTTCTCGGCGTATCCGGGGCGCCTGTTAAAGGCAGCAGGGCGGAATGTTTGGCGATATCGCGGCTCGGCTGCTGTCGCGGCTCGAAGACATCGTGGACTTGTCCTTCATCGAGGCGGCGATACCAGTTTTGCCGTTCCAGCGCCAACCAGTCCTCGAATTCGGGGTCGCGGATGTCGATACCTTCGAGCAATTCGTCGGTGACTTGATCCGGAGACCGCTCCGTCCGAGCCACCAGGTCGGTATCGAGCACGAGTCGTTCCGTATCCAGCCAAACGGTATTCTTATCCGCAATCAGGAGATCTCGTGCCGGCCCCAGACTCTTATGAATGTCCAAAAGCGCCTGGCGTAGACTGGCTGCCGCCTGATCGTCGGAGCGATCGCTCCACAGCTTGTCTCTAAGCCAGATTCTCGAGCGCGAGCCCCGGGCGGACAATGCAAGCATCGCCAGAAGAGCCTGTGCCTTTTTGGATTTCGGAGTAACCGACCGCCCCCCAGCGTCCACAAGGGCAAAAGGCCCGAGCAGGAACATCCGAAACGGATCGTGCTCCTTGTTCATGCGATCCACCGGCCCCGCCCCCGTTGCCTCCGATACGCTCGTTTGGCGGCCGGAAAACCTACCATCCGGGGACCAGTCTGCCACAACTGCGGCGTCAGGCAAGCAACCGGGAAGGGAAACCGGGATTGCGAAATGTAAATCTATGCTATGGCGATGATCGAACTGAAGCATAACCGGTTGAAATCCCTCTGCGTAACTTCGCAAACCGGCCGTAGCATCCTGCCGTCAAAGCAGCGTCAAAGAAATGTTGTTTGGGCACCGTAATTTTGCAGGCATCCGCCAAAGGCTGCGGAGTACTTAAAACGACGTGTCGGAGTTGCTCCAGCAGGAGCACCGACAGTCGCTCCGATCATCCAGCGCCGGGATGATTTCCCGGCGCTCTTTTGTTCTCCTGTGGTCAGGCGAGTCCGCCGATGTGGAAGCTCTTCATTTCGAGATATTCCTCGATGCCGCATTGCGCGCCCTCCCGGCCAAGACCGGATTGTTTGACGCCGCCGAAGGGAGCGACCTCGGTCGAGATCGCCCCTGTGTTCAGGCCGAGCATCCCAAATTCGAGCGCTTCGGCGACACGCCAGGAGCGCTTCAGGCTCTCGGTGTAGAAATAGGCCGCAAGTCCGAAGGGCGTGGCATTGGCGATGCGGATCGCCTCTTCTTCGTTGTCGAAACGGAAAAGCGGGGCAACGGGTCCGAAGGTCTCTTCGCTGGCAAGCTGCATCTCGGTCGTCGCACCGCCGAGCACCATCGGCACCGCATATTGATCGCCTTCAGGCACGGAACCTGCGGTGGCGAGGATCCGCGCTCCCTTTTCCACCGCATCGTCTATGTGACGCTTGATCTTCTCGATTGCCGCCCTGTTGATCATCGGCCCGATATCCGTGCCGGCATCCGTGCCTGCCCCGACCTTCATGGCCGATACGCGCGCGGAAAGTTTGGCGGCAAAGGCATCGTAGACGCCGGACTGGACGAGAAGTCTGTTGGCGCAGACGCAGGTCTGCCCTCCATTGCGGAATTTCGAGGCGATCGCGCCTTCCACGGCAAGATCGAGATCGGCATCATCGAAGACGATGAAGGGCGCGTTGCCGCCGAGTTCGAGGCTGAGCCGCTTGACACTGTCGGCCGCGCCGCGCATCAGCAGCGAGCCGACGCGGGTGGAGCCGGTGAAAGAGATCTTGCGGACGGTCTGGTTCGCCATCAGTTCGTCGCCGATGCCGGCCGGCATGCCGGTGACGATATTGATCACGCCTTTGGGGATGCCGGCGCGCTCCGCCAATAGGCCGAGCGCCAGCGCCGAAAAGGGGGTCAGGTCCGATGGTTTGACGACGACGGTGCAGCCTGCGGCGAGCGCCGGCCCGACCTTGCGGGTGATCATCGCATTCGGAAAATTCCACGGCGTGATGATCGCCGACACGCCGACCGGCTCCTTCAGAACAACGATCCGCCGATCCGCCGTCGGCGAGGGAATGGTCGTTCCGCCGATGCGGCGCGCCTCCTCGGAAAACCATTTGATGAATGAGGCGCCGTAGCGGATTTCACCACGCGCTTCCGTCAGCGGCTTGCCCTGCTCACGGGTGAGGATCAGTGCCAGATCCTCGATATTGTCGAGCATCAGATCGTGCCAGGCTTCCAGCAATGCGCCGCGCTCGGCATTGGTCTTTGCGCGCCATGGACCAAAGGCCTTTTCCGCCGCGACGATCGCCGCCCTCGTATCGGCTCCGTCCATGTCGGGCACCGTGCCCAGCACATGCTGGGTCGCCGGGTCGATCACCTCGATCGTGCGCCCAGCTGCAGCCCCGCGCCATTCTCCGTCGATCAGCCCGTGCTGGCGAAACAGGCCGCTGTCCTTCAATCCGTTCATTCTGTTCTCCATTGATCAGCCAAGTGCCGAAAGCACCGATGCCGTGATCGCGTCGGTCTTGTCCTTGCCGGGAATTGCGCCGATGCCGCGTGCCGTCGTCGCCTCGATTGATGCCATCACCCTTGAGGCGGCAGCCGTTTCTCCCAAATGCTCCAGCATCATCGCGCCCGACCAGATCGCGGCGATCGGATTGGCGATGCCAAGATGAGCGATATCGGGCGCGGAGCCGTGGACCGGTTCGAACATCGATGGCGCCGAGCGATCGGGATTGATATTGGCGGAGGCGGCAAAGCCGAGCCCGCCCTGGATGGCGGCGCCGAGGTCGGTCAGGATATCGCCGAACAGGTTGGAAGCGACCACGACGTCGAGACTATCAGGCGCCATGACCATGCGGGCGGCCATGGCATCGATATGGTAGCTGGTCACCTCGACATCGAGATGTTCCTCAGAAAGCCTCTGGGTGATCTCGTCCCAGAAGACCATCGAATATTTCTGCGCGTTGGACTTCGTCACCGAGGCAAGCTTGCCGCTGCGCGCACGCGCTTGCTCAAAGCCGAAGCGCAGGATGCGCTCGACCCCCTTGCGGGTGAAAATCGAGGTCTCCACAGCTACCTCATTATCGGTCCCCTGGTGGACGCGGCCACCGGCACCGGAATATTCGCCCTCGGTGTTTTCACGGATGCAGAGGATGTCGAAGCCGTCAGACCGCAACGGTCCCTGCACACCCGGCAGCAGCCGGTGCGGGCGGATATTGGCATATTGCACGAAAGCCTTGCGGATCGGCAGCAGAAGTCCGTGCAGCGATACGGAATCCGGCACTTTGCGAGGCCAGCCGACGGCACCGAGCAGGATGGCATCGAAAGACCTGAGCGTTTCGATGCCATTTGCGGGCATCATGCTGCCGTTCTCCAGATAATAGTCGCAGGACCAGGGATAGCTGGTTGCATCAAGAGAAAATCCGTTCAGGCTAGCTGCCTTTTCGAGCACGGCCCAGGCAGCTGCCGTCACGTCGCGGCCGATGCCGTCTCCGGGCAGAAGGGCGATCTTGTAGGTTTTCATCGCAGGTCCTCACAGGCTGATGAGCACACTCTTGCTCTTGCGGTTGGCGAGATAGGCTTCGCGGCCGAGATCCTTGCCGATGCCGGACTGCTTGTAGCCGCCGGTCGGCAGGATGTGGTCGCGTGAGCGGCCGTAGCGGTTGACCCAGACGGTGCCGGCCTGAAGGCGGCGGGTCACGCGGATGGCACGCGAGAGGTCGCGGGTAAAGAGGCCGGCGGCGAGCCCATAGGCCGGATGGTCGGCGAGCCTCAGCGCTTCCTCCTCGTCCTCGAAGGTCTGAATGGTCAGCACCGGTCCGAAGATTTCTTCCAGAACCGCCGGCGACGTTGCCGTCACGCCGGAAATCAGGGTCGGTGCGTAGAAATAGCCTTCGCGGTCGAGGCGGCGGCCACCGGTGAGGCACTCGGCGCCGCCGTCGATGGCGGCGCGGATGATACCGTCCATGCGGGCGATCTGGCGTTCGGAGATGACGGGCGAATAATCGGTCGCCTCATCCCAGGTGGGGCCGGGGCGGATCGCCGCCAGCCTCTCGACGAGTGCGGCTGCGAGCGCGTCTGCCACCTTCGCCTCGACGATCAGGCGGGATCCGCAAACGCAGGCCTGGCCGGCGTTTGAGAGAATGCTGCCGGCGATTGCGCCCGCCGCAAGCTCGAGATCGGCATCGGCGAAGACCAGTTGCGGGCTTTTGCCGCCGAGTTCCAACGTCATCGGCTTGACGCCGGTGCGGGCGATATTGGTCATGATTGCCGAGCCGGCCGCAGTCGAGCCGGTGAAGCTGACCTTGGAGATGCCGGCATGTCCGGTGATCGCATTTCCGGTGGTCGGGCCGTCGCCGAGCACGATGTTGACGAGACCGGCCGGCAGGCCGGCTCGCACCGAAAGTTCGGCGAGATAGAGTGTGGAAAACGGTGTCATTTCCGATGGCTTCAACACCACCGCATTGCCTGCCGCCAGCGCCGGGCCGAGCTTCCAGCCGGCCATGGACAAGGGAAAATTCCAGGGCGTGATGGCGCCGACGACGCCATAGGGTTCCGTCATGATCATGCCGAAGTTCGCATCGTCTGTCGGGACGAGGTCGCCGCCCTCCTTGTCGGCGAATTCGGCAAAGAAGCGGATTTGCTCGGCGGTGACGGCGATGTCGCCGGTGACGAGATGGCCGACGGGCCGTGTCGAGGAGAGCGCTTCGAGCTTGGCGAGGGCTTCCGCCTCGGCTTCGATCAGGTCCGCCCAGCGCTGCAGCGCCACGGTGCGCTCGCGCGGCCGCATGCCGCCCCAATTGCTCGTCTTCAACGCTTCCCTGGCGGTTTCGACGGCGTGATCGACAAGGGCCTCGTCGGCCAGCGGGCAGCCGGCATAGGCCTTGCCGTCGGATGGGCGATGCATGTCGATGACGGCTTCGGCCGGAACCAGCCGGCCGCCGATGAAATGTCCGACGGGCAGGGATATCGTGTTCGGATCGAAGCTGAGTGTCATCGCATGTCCTCGGATGGGCTGAGGCAAGCCTAACTGGTGAAGGCGAGCAGCATACATCGACCGACTGTGCCGCAGCGGCGAAAAATTGCGTTTTCGCCGCCGCCGCAGTCAAATCTACGGCGTCACGTCACGGTGACGTAGATCTTGCGTACCGTCTCGATCGTCTTCCAGACGCCAACGAAGCCCGGCTTCATCACGAAGCTGTCACCGGCCTTGTAGTCCACCGGTTCGCCACCTTCCGGCGTGAGTTCGATCAGGCCGGAAAGGATATGGCAGAACTCGAACGTCTCGCCCTTGATCGAGCGCGTCTCGCCGGGCGTCGCTTCCCACACGCCGCTATGAACCGTCTCGCCGCGGGCGACATCCTGCGCCCAGGTCTTGAAGGCCGGATTGCCCGAGATCAGCCGTTCTGGGAGTGGCCCGGACTCGCGAGGTGAGAAGGTCGGGTTGGTGTCGATCGTCTTGAGGAGGGACATGATTTTGCTTCCTAGGTTGAGAACTCAATAGCCGCGGCTGCGATCGATCAGGCCGATCGGATCGAGGCCCGCCTGGTGCCGCTTGATGTTGCCGATCACGGCTGCCGCGGCGGTTTCAGCTTGGGTAACGCTCGCAATGTGCGGCGTCAGCAGGATCTTCGGATGGTTCCAGAAGGCGTGGTCCGCAGGCAGCGGTTCCGGCTCGGTGACGTCGACGACGGCGCCGGAGAGATGTCCGGCGTCGAGCGCGTCGACGAGCGCCTGATGGTCGAGCTGAGCGCCGCGGCCGACATGGACGAGTGCTGCGCCGGCCGGCAGTCCGGCGAAGAGCTTGGCATTCAGGAAGCCGCGCGTCTCATCTGTCAGCGGCAGGAGGCAGACGAGAATATCGGTGGTTGCAAGCAGAGTATCGAGACCGTCCCGGCCGCTCAGGCATCGGATGCCGTCGACCTCGCGCGGGCTGCGGCTCCAGCCCGAAAGCGGAAAGCCGAAGGGCTGCAAACGTTCGAGCCCTGCGGTTCCAAGCATGCCGAGCCCGAGCACGCCGATGCGGCGGTCCGAGGCTTGCCTAGGAGCGATGGTCTGCCAGGTCCGGCGCCGCTGCTGGTCGAGATAGGTCGGCAGGTCGCGATGGAGCGCAAGGACGGCCAGCGTCACATATTCCTGCATCATCCTGATGATGCCGTCCTCGACCATGCGCACGACCTTGACCGATGCCGGCACCGCATCGATACGGAACTGGTCGATGCCGGCACCGATCGAAAACAGGATTTCGAGATTGCGATAGCGCGCGAGATCCTCCGGCACGGTCCAGGTGATCAGGTAGCGTACGGCGTCCGGTTCGACTGACTGGGGATCCATGGAGAAGGCAATGCCCGGCAGTTCGCGCGCGAAGGCTTCGGCGAAGATGGCGCCGCGCTTCGGATCGGAATTGAAGAGAAAGGTCATTGCGTCGGCTCCTTGATCCGATGTCATCAGGCGCAGCGGCGGCCAAGCGCCTCGACCATCGCCTGGCAGGCGAGGAGTTCGCCGGTGAGGATGAATTCGTCCGGCTTGTGGGCGCGGCCGATGTCGCCGGGTCCGCAGATGATCGCATCGATGCCGGCGCGCTGGAAAAGGCCGGCCTCCGTGCCGTAGCTGACGGCAGCGAGCGGCTCGGCGCCGGTCAGTTCGCCAAGCAGCGCCGCAAGCGGCGCATCGGCGGCAAGCGAAAGCGCCGGATAGGCGCTGAGTTCGCGCCATTCCACCTGAAAGCCGAGCTGCGATAGCCCCTCGGCCGCCGCGCGGAGCGGCGCCAGCAGCGTGACTGGATTGACGCCTGAGATGGCCCGCGCCTCGAACTCGGCCTCGCAACTGTCGGGAATGATGTTGACCGCCTGGCCGCCCTTCAGCGTACCGACCTGAAGCGAGGAGTAGGGCGGTTCGAAGACAGGCTCATACGGGCCGCGCGTGAGCCGTTCGGCTTCGGCGCGAGCGCAAGTCAGGACGTCGGTGATGGCATGGATTGCGTTCAGTCCCTGGTCCGGGCGCGAGGAGTGGCCGGACCGCCCCCTGACCGTCAGCCGGGCAGCGGCCTTGCCCTTGTGGGCGCGGATCGCCCGCATGCCGCTCGGTTCGCCGATGATAGCGCCAAGCGGAGTTGCACAGAGCTCGGGCAGGCGGGCGATCATGTGCGGCACGCCGCGGCAGCCGGCCTCCTCGTCATAGGAAAAGGCAAGGTGGACGGGCTGGCGAAGCGGTGTTTCCGCCAGCGCCGGAACGGCCGCAAGAGCCGCGGCGAGGAAGCCCTTCATATCGGAGGCGCCGCGACCGTAAAGGCGATCCGCTTCGGGCCGCAGGCGGAAAGGGTCGCTGGTCCAGCCACCTTCCATGGCGGGGACCACGTCCATATGGCCCGAGAGGATATAGCCCGGCGCCTCCATCGGGCCGATCGTGGCAAAGAGGTTCGACCGATCGCCCTCCGGGCCGGGAAGCTCCGTGACGACAGCGCCGTGGCTTTGCAGGTAGTGCCGGATCCACGCCACGATCTCGCCGTTCGGCGTGCCGACGACGGAGGGGAAACCAACGAGCCTTTCGAGAATTTCAATTACCTGCATGGGATTCCTCACAGTGCGGGGATCTTCGAGGTGCTTGCAACTGGGCTGAGGGGAGGCGACATTTCTGGGCTCTCACTGTAAACGCCGACTCCGGCGGATGGATCTATCAATGACTGTAGAGGGAGGCGCAGGCGTTACTTGCCGAAAGCGCAGCGGATTTGGTCGATTGTTGTGTTTGCGCCAGCCTCACCAGTGAATTGTATCGAGCTATCTGTTCTAGTCTGGGCAGAGAAGTTTCCGGACGCAGGCGTGGCCAGAAAAAAGCGGCAGGGGGTGGGAGTGAGTGAACTGACATCCGAGTCCAGGTTCGTCGATAGTTTCGAGACGCACATTGCCGGGATCGACAGCGTTGCCCTCGACAAGTTGCATGCGCTGTCGATGACCGTCGCCTGGCCGCATCGTGGCGAAGACTGGCAGTTCTTGCGGGAATTCGGCCAGGGCATCGTGGCGATCGATGAAATCGACCGCATCCTGGGCTCTGCGATGTGGTTTCCCTACGATGCCCAATTTGCGACGATCGGTATGGTCATCACCTCGCCGCGTCTTCAAACCAATGGCGCCGGGCAATGGCTCATGGGCCACGCGCTGGAGCAGGTCGCCGGGCGGAACCTCGGGCTGAATGCGACGCGCGCAGCGCGACGTCTCTATCGTTCCCTGAACTTTGTTCGCGAGGCGCTCGTCTTTCAATGCCAGGGCGAAGCGATATCGCCGCCGGGTGTGGAGCTACCGTCCGGTGCCGCAATACGGGCAGTGGAGGCCGGCGATCTGGAAGCGATCGCCGAATTGGACTGCGTGGCCTTCGGCACCGATCGCAAGCTGCTCCTGGCCCGACTGGTGGCAAATTCCAAAGGCATCGTGTTGACCCGCGCCGGCCGGATCGAGGCTTTCTCGCTTTGCCGGCGGTTCGGGCGTGGCCATGTCATCGGCCCTGTTGTGGCGCGCAGCGATGGGGACGCGATTGCCGTCGTCCGCCCGCATGCAGCCGAGCATGCGGGGGCGTTCCTGCGCCTCGACACCCGCGAGCAAGGCGGGGCGTTTTCCGATTTCCTTTCCCGCTGCGGTCTTCCTGTCTACGACATCGTGACGACCATGTCGCTCGGCGGCCCTTGGCTCCCGGTTCCGGGACATCAGGCGGCGCACGAGCCGAGGACCTATGCGCTCGTCAGCCAGGCACTCGGTTGACGCAGACCGGATGGGCGCTCGACACAACCCGGCATTCGCCGTGGTTTAAACGCCGGGACAGACGGGTATGCCGGCCGGGGCCTGTCGGCGTTCGAATTCTGGCCGGAACGAACGGTGTTGCCAAAAGCCTTCCGGGGGTAGAAGCCGAATGGCTCAGGCAATTGAACGCAACCCGAGATAGGCCGCCAAACTGACGGCGGAGAGGGCAATCGTCAGCCTGGGTCTCGCATCGTCGAACATGGCCGCCAGCGAAAGGCCGATCATCAGGATGACGGATTTTGCCCAGAGATTCTGATCGGAGACGGTAAAAGCGATTGCCGCCAGAAAGACGGCGCTTTGCGACGATGGTCACAGGAGCAGATTTCTCCGCGAGATCGCCGCCTGGCAAATACGGCAGAAGAAAACGGCGCATGCTCAAGCCTGAAGCGACGCTCAGAAGAAGACAGGTCAAGACAAGTTGCAACATATGTTCGTCGCCGATCGATCTGCAGATAGCTCTGCGCACGCAAACCTCATGCCAGCCTCAAACCCTCAATACGTCGTCCGACGGAGGCAATGTCACCGCCTGCATGGCTATTTCCTCGGCGTCGCGATCTTTTTTTCGGCAATCGCTCCTCTGCTTGGGCTCATGTTTTTCGTCCGATGCCGAAACCGGCTTGAGCTGGGGCGATGATTTTTATATAGAGAATTATCTATCGTCTTAATTCCGCAAACGAGATCCTTTCATTGGACCTTTCATCGATCGAGATATTTCTCGCCGTTGCCAGCGATCGCAGCGTTACGAAGGCGGCTAAGGCCGTAGGGCGGGCGCCGTCGAATGTGACGACGCGCGTCCAGCAATTGGAGGAGGACCTCGGTGTTTCCCTCTTCAGCCGTGACGGCAAGAAGATGACGCTGACACGCGAGGGCGAGACGTTTCTCGCCTATGCCAACCGGCTTATGATGCTTGCGCTCGAAGCGCGCCAGGCCGTGCGGCCTATCGCCCCATCGGGGACATTGCGGGTCGGCACCATGGAGAGCACGGCAGCAAGCAGGCTGCCGGCGGCGCTGACGCAGTTCAACCAGATGTGGCCTGATGTGTCGCTTCATCTGACGATGGGGGCGTCCCGCGATCTGACCCGCGACGTTCTCTCTGATGCACTGGATTGTGCGCTGATTGCCCGTCCACCCAAGACGATGCGCGAGCAAGACTCGAGCTTCGATGCCGAACTCAAGGCGCTCGAAATGGAGCCGATCTTCGTCGAAGAGCTGCTGATCGTGTTGCCATCCGGGCATCCCTCCATCAAATCCGCCGCCGACCTGCGTGTCGGATCACTCGCAGCTTTGGAACCCGGCTGCACCTATCGCAGGATCGCCGAAAACTGGGCGCGCAAATCGAGCGCGCTGCCGACGAGCGAGCTCGGTTCCTACCACGCGATCCTGGCGAGCGTTGCGACCGGGAATACGGCCGGTGTCATGCCGCGATCCGTCCTTGATCTCATGCACTGGCCGACGCCTGTCCAGACCTACCAGCTGGGACCCATCGAGACGCTGCTCGTCTACCGCAGGAATGATCGACCCAGCGCGTTCAACGCCTTCCACGAAGTCCTCAGTGCGACCAAAGGCAGAGATCTCCGGCTGGCAACACACTAGCCCGCACCTCTCCCCTTTCGCTATCCAGATAATCCACGTTCAAATTGGTCTTGTCATGCAGTATCCCGTTTCCCCGAAAGAGGGACCGAGCCGCTTCCGCCGCTTCCGGTTGTTTTCACCGATTCTGGCTGGTGCGACCTTACGAGAGCGATTGATCGCATGCTTCGGCGCTTTGCTGGGCATTGGTCTTACCGGCGTTATCAGCGGCTATCTGTTCGGGCAGGGACCGCATCTTCCCTTGATCGTCGCGCCGATGGGGGCTTCCGCGGTGCTTCTTTTCGCCGTGCCGGCAAGCCCGCTTGCGCAGCCGTGGTCGATCATCGGCGGCAACACGATTTCCGCACTGATGGGAATCATTGCCGCCTATTTCATTCGCGATCCGATCATCGCGACCGGTGTCGGCGTTTCGCTTGCCATCGGCGCGATGTCCTTCACGCGCTGCCTTCATCCACCAGGAGGAGCCGCCGCCCTGACCGCCGTGCTCGGCGGCCCTGTCGTTGCCGGCTGGGGATTCCTCTTTCCCTTCGTGCCCGTCGCTTTGAACTCCTGCATTCTCGTCGGTCTTGGCCTGCTTTTCCACAGGCTGTCCAAGCGGAATTATCCGCACGTCGTTCCAAAACCGGCGGAGAACACCCACCAGACGATCGATCTGCCGTCTGCGATGCGGGTTGGTTTCCGCGAGGAAGATGTCGATGCGGCCCTCGAAGCGCTCGACGAAACCTTCGATATCGACCGGGCAGACCTCGGCCGGCTGCTGCAACAGGTGGAGTTGCAAGCGGCCATCCGCTCAAACGGCAAGATCAGCTGTGCCGATATCATGTCGCGCGACGTGATCGCCATTGGGGAGGCTTCAGAACCGGATGCCGCTCGGCACCTTCTGCTCAAGCATAATATTCGTACACTGCCGGTGAAGGACCCAGAGGGCCGTCTCGTCGGCGCTGTCGGTTTGCGGGAGTTGTCGATGAGCACCGAGACCATCGCCCATGCGATCTCGAGGCCGGCGGTGGCCAGACCGTTGGATCCTGCTCTGTCGCTATTGCCCGTTCTGACGGACGGGCGCACGCATGCCGTCATCATTGTCGATGACGATTACCGCATAATTGGCCTGATATCGCAGACGGATCTCCTGAGCGCAGTGGCGCGGCTGCTGCCAAAGGAGGACAATGCTATTGCGGCGGTGGCCTGAGGGGTGGACGTGGAGCGTAGCTGGAGAAAAAGTCGGTGCTGATCGAGTGCGATTCAAATGGCGATTTTATCCTGGAATCAACGGAACTCGCGAAACGGTTCGGCTTGTCGCTGGCCGATCTTCGCCGCCACATGCGCCATGGCTCCGTCGTCAGCTCCGTGGAAATCGGCAGGGCTGAACATGAGGGGACGAAGCGGGTGTCGCTTCGCCTCGGCAACAGGCTTTGGCAAGCCGTTTTGAACGATGAAAATGAAGTGCAGCAGGAGCAGATGACCGTTCTCCGCGGACGGCACCCGCGCTGACACCATCGCTATGTGTGGTCCGCGCGGTGCTTATGACGCGCAGGCACGGCATTCCCTACCGCTCGCTCGTTTCGAATAGGCCGCGGGCCGCCTCGACCATCGACTGCAGGTGATTGGGGTCACGTACGCCCTGTCGGTAAAGCTCGATGATGATGCTCGCCATTCGTTCGGCTTCGTCGCCGTCCTTTGCTATCCCGTAATCGGCGCTGAGCCTGTCGAAGACGCGCTGGCAGGTTTCAAGATCGCGGGAGTCCAGCGGTACCTGCGATCGGTTTTTGATCGTTTGAACCATCTCTATTCCCTCCGAAAAGGCCCACCGGCGAAGCCGGCGGACCGGTAGCCGACTTAGAAGTCCATACCGGCGCCGGCGGGCATTGGCGGCGGCGCGTCCTTCTTGGGTTTCTCGGCGATCATGGCTTCCGTTGTGACGAGAAGACCGGCGATGGAGGCCGCATCCTGCAGCGCGGTGCGAACCACCTTGGCCGGATCGATGACGCCCTGCGCATAAAGGTCGCCATATTCGCCCGTCTGAGCGTTCCAGCCGTAGGCGAACTCGCTTTTCTCGCGCAGCTTGCCGACAATGACCGAGCCTTCCGCTCCGGCGTTTTCGGCGATCTGGCGAGCCGGCGCCTCGACCGCGCGGCGAACGATGTCGACGCCGACGCGCTGGTCACCATTGGCGGTCTTGATATTGTCGAGCGCCTTGACGGCGCGCAGCAACGCAACACCACCACCCGGCAGGATGCCTTCCTCGACCGCCGCGCGGGTTGCATGAAGCGCGTCGTCGACGCGATCCTTCTTCTCCTTCACCTCAACTTCCGTCGAGCCGCCGACGCGGATGACGGCAACGCCGCCGGCGAGCTTGGCAAGGCGCTCCTGCAGCTTCTCGCGGTCGTAGTCGGAGGTGGTTTCTTCGATCTGGGCCTTGATCTGGGCCACACGACCTTGGATGTCGGACTTGGCGCCCGAACCGTCGACGATCGTGGTGCTTTCCTTCTCGATCGAGACCTTCTTGGCTCGGCCGAGCATGTCGAGTGTGACGGATTCGAGCTTGATGCCGAGATCTTCGGAGATGACGGTGCCGGCGGTCAGGATGGCGATGTCTTCGAGCATGGCCTTGCGGCGGTCGCCGAAGCCAGGCGCCTTGACGGCAGCGATCTTCAGGCCGCCGCGCAGCTTGTTGACGACAAGCGTCGCAAGCGCTTCGCCTTCGACGTCTTCAGCGATGATGAGCAGCGGCTTGCTGGATTGGACGACGGCCTCGAGAACCGGCAGCATCGACTGCAGGTTCGACAGCTTCTTCTCGTGGATGAGAATATAGGGGTCTTCGAACTCGACCCGCATCTTGTCGGCATTGGTCACGAAATAGGGGCTGAGATAGCCGCGGTCGAACTGCATGCCTTCGACGACTTCGAGCTCGGTCTCGGCAGTCTTTGCTTCTTCGACGGTGATGACGCCATCATTGCCGACCTTTTCCATGGCTTCCGCCAAAAAACGGCCGATTTCGGGATCGCCATTGGCGGAGATTGTGCCGACCTGGGCGATTTCGGAATTGTTGGAGATCTTGCGGGCGTTGGCCTTCAGTTCCGCGACGATGGCGGCGACGGCAAGATCGATGCCGCGTTTCAGGTCCATCGGGTTCATGCCCGACGTAACGGCCTTGGCGCCCTCCTTGACGATTGCCTGGGCCAGCACCGTTGCAGTCGTGGTGCCGTCGCCGGCGATGTCGCTGGTCTTCGAAGCAACTTCGCGGACCATCTGGGCGCCCATGTTTTCGAACTTGTCTTCCAGTTCGATTTCCTTGGCGACGGAAACGCCGTCCTTGGTGATGCGCGGAGCGCCGAAGGACTTGTCGATCACGACGTTGCGGCCTTTCGGGCCGAGGGTCGCCTTCACGGCGTTGGCCAGAATGTCGACGCCACGCAGCATCTTCTCACGGGCTTCGGTGCCGAATTTGATTTCTTTAGCAGCCATGTCCTCACTCCTTCATAGGCAGCCAGAGCAATTCCAGGAAAAGTGCGACGCGGGTTTCCGTTCGGAATTGCGTCAGAAATAAAAGTTAGGAGCGGTTCTGCGTTTCCATGAAAAGCTGATGCGCTCCAGCGTAGACGGATGTCAGCAGGGACCTTAAGCGGCCTGCTTTTTTTCGCCCTGGGTTTCGATGATGCCCATCACGTCGCTTTCCTTCATGATCAGCAGGTCTTCGCCATTGATCTTGATCTCGGTGCCGGACCACTTGCCGAACAGGATGCGGTCGCCGGGCTTGACGTCGAGCGTCTGGATCTGGCCGGCCTCGTTGCGTGCGCCGGGGCCGACGGAGATGACCTCGCCTTCCTGCGGCTTTTCCTTGGCGGTATCGGGAATGATGATGCCGCCCTTGCTCTTTTCTTCGGATTCAACTCGGCGGACAAGGATCCGGTCATGAAGCGGTCGGAACGACATATCTTCCTCCATCGACAAACAGTGATGACGTTATTCCCCGAGAGCATGATGCCGAAAAGTGTGATCGGTTTTCGGGCGACATCATGCTCTAACTATTTAAATTAGAAACAGGATTCAGATTTTGGCCGGCCCGGCCAAAATCATCCTGTTCTAGCCGGACCGGATGACCAATCCGGGCAGGTGCATAGGCTCGCGCGCGAGCCTTGCGAGAATGATTTGGTTCGACGGTTTTGCAATTCAAGAGGGGATGGAAGAAAAATTGGCACTCCCTGCCGGTGAGTGCTAACGCCGGCAGGGAACAGACAATCGGCTCCTGCGTTCGATCAATGGCGATGGCGCGGTGTCGAAGCGAGTTCGAGCTGCATTGAGGCTTGAATCCGGATTTCGGCATTCCCAGTTCTGTGGTGATCGAGGCTTGATGAGCTCGATCACAGTCCCACGTCTTTTGGAGTGAGTGACATGGAAGAGAAGACCAATTTAATCAAAGACCTCAGCATCGAGGAACGCGAGGAAATCTTCGTCGATATCGCTCGTACGCTGGAGGACACGGCGCGTGAGGCCTTTGTCGAAGGCAATACGCATTTTGCGGCACTCTCCAACAACATGGCTGAAGCGATCCGCGTCAACGCCGATGAGCTCGCCCGTGACGATCCGGAAAATGCCGAGCTGGTATTGCAGCAGGCAACGGCGATGATCTCGCAATTCGAAGCCGTGCACCCTTATCGGATGGTGAGCATGGCCGTGCATTGATGGCCGGATGCGTGGCCCCGCCTCGAAGCCCGCTCAAATCAATCGCCACCCACGCGGAACTCTCACTGCTTGCGAAGGTTATTGGATCACAACATCGAAAGGTGATCCATGACGACTTTTAAATCCAGCATGCCGCCAGAGAGCGGCACGGACGACGCGCGGTCCGCCGATACCGAACGGGCCGAGATCGCTCGCCAAAGAGCATTGGCAAATGCCCGGCGCAACGCGAGGTCGGCATCACAGCGCGATAGCGGCACCGCAACCCCAAGCCTGAAGCTTGCAAAGGAATATCTTAGCCTCGGCGGCCACCGCCGATCGATGATCGACGATAATATCACCGATGTTCGCCAATGGGATGAGGATGCGCCGGAGGCCGAACGGTTCTGGAAGGAACGGGTGGAGACGCTTCCAAAGGATCAACGCAAACAGGTGGAGGATTTTCTTCCAACCATCAACACGCCCTGAAAGGCGGCCGGGCCGCTCTTCGGACGGCTCATCCCAATGCGCTTGGAGGCGATCATGGCTATAGACAAGCACGAGCAGATCCGTCGCCGTGCCTACGAAATCTGGGAGGCGGAGGGCCGCCCGGATGGCGCCGACAAACGCCATTGGCTACAAGCCTGTGACGAACTGGCCGGCGAGGATGAGCATGAGACGCTGCAGGACCTGCTCGATGAAGACGACAGGGATGACGCGGCGCTGCTTCAAGGCGCCGGCGAGAGCGGTGATCTCGATCGCCCACCGGCGAAGGCTGGCCAGGCCGCCAAGGCTCCGGTGCCTGACATCGAGATGGCGGCGGGCGAAAAGCCTTCCACGCGGAAGATCAGGAAGACCGAAGGGCCGTGATCGCCATGCAGCATCTCGACCATGCCATCCAGATCGCTCTTACGGCCCATGAAGGTCAGTCAGACAAGACCGGCCAGCCGTTCTTCGAGCACTGCCAGCGGGTAGCCCTTCTGGTTTCCGGCGATGATCCACGAACGGTTGCCTACCTTCATGACGTCGTCGAGAAAGGCAGCGGCTGGACGCTCGACAGGCTGAGGGAAGAAGGCTTTCCGCCGGCGATCATCTCCGCGGTAAATGCTCTGACGCGGCGGCCGGACGAGCCGGATGACGACTTCGTCAGACGTGCGGCATCAAACCCGCTGGCCTTGCCCGTCAAACAGGCCGATCTCGAAGACAATCTCCGGCAGGCCGAACAGGCCGGCAAGAAAACGGAAAAATACCAACGCGGCCTGGATCTGCTGCGCGACATAAAGAGCGGGTCATAATTTTGCGCCGTGCGGCGGCAACGGCCACCAAGGCCGGCAATCGGCGCAAGGGGGCACTACTGGCTTTCATGTCACGTGCCGAGCGAGACCGCAACATGGCCTCCGCTTGCAGCGGCGGAGGCCGTTTCGCCTATTTCATGCTTTGTTGGTAAACCACACCGTCGGCGCGCCGAGCACGCCTCCCGTGCGCATCGCCGTCTTCAGCTCGTCCAGCTTGCTGAATGCCTGGGCCGCTTCAAGCGTAGCAAACTCGTGGGTAACGGTAATATCGTTCGGATTGTCGATGGCTCGATAAACGGCTTCCGCAGTCACCCCATTAGCCTTCTGCACCGGCGAAAAGCCATCATATATCTTGCGCCAGGCGGCATAATCGGAGACCTCGTGCCTTACAAATAATGTCGTCATATCATCCTCCCGCGTTGTATTTCCAGGTTTGGTTGGAGACGCCTGTTACGATTGCACGAGGAACACCAGGCTCTCGGGCATGACGCCGTCATGCGCCATCGCATCGGCCGCTGCCTTGGTCTGCATGAGGGCCATCAACTTATCCATATCAGCAACGTCCATGACCAGGCCGACGCGGTTGGACGTCTGAGGGTCTGTAAACGTTCGAATGTTCGTGACGCCAATCGGTTCGAATATCTGTTTACGCATCGGTGAAGCGAGCCAGTGTTTCGTGTCCTTGACATTGTGATGGACCATTATGGTAGGCATTGCATCCTCCTCTGGCCTTGAAAAATGAAAGGCCAGTACATCACTACGCTTTGCTCAACGTTAGTTCAACAATATTACGATGAGGGGATGTTTTGCTATTTTTACCGAAGATATAAATATAGTTATTTGGAGTAATCCGAAAATATTATGGTTGGCAGTCGGTTTTGGCGCGTGTTATTTTTCCGGCAATGGCTTTTGCAATAGGTCCGGCATCCGCGACCGCCGCGCGTGAGACGACGGAGGTTCAGGATGAACGAACGCCAACCATTTGATCTCGAGGCCTATGTGCACGACATCGGAACAAGGCCATGCTTTATCTGCGGCTTGGTCAGGAATGCCCCCGACTTCTTTCACCATCGCGTTTTTGAAGACGACGAGACGATCATCTTCCTGAGCAAGTATCCCACTCTGCCCGGCTATTGCCTGGTCTGTCCGAGGGAGCACCTCGAGGATCTGGCAGGAGACATGTCGACCGATGAATATCTTCGACTACAGGAGAAGGTGCATATTTTGTCTCGCGCCCTCAAAAGCGTGTTCGACGCCGAGCGAATTTATGTGCTCTCGCTCGGCAGCCAGCAAGCCAATAGCCACCTGCATTTTCATGTCGTTCCTTTGCCCTCAGGTGTGCCTCTTGACGAGCAGCAATACCACGCGTTGATGGCGGAGTACGGGGTTCTGCAGATACCTGACGATCAAATGGCACAGTTGGCGCAGCGCATTGCTGAAGCATACCGTTCTGAGCTGACCGCACGATAATCAACCGTCCGGCTCGCGGTCGAAACCCGAAAGCCAGGGCTCCAGGCTACGTCCCGAGAGCGAATGCCGGCACCCGCGCGCCTTTCTCGCGAAAGAGCCGCTCCACCTCGTCGAGGCGGGGGTTGGCGGGCGGGTTATCGAGCGCTTTTGCCCAATTCTCGCGAGTGGGCAGGGCCATTGCGGCGGTCGTCAGCACGATGGTGCCTGGGCCGATTTCACCGCGCAGTTGCGGCAGCAGGGTCTTGGCGTGGATGAGATTGGTGTTTGGGATCGGGCTCATCGCATGGCCGGCCCTCGGATTGGGCGATAGATCCACGATGGCACTGACGTCGGTCTGCCCGTACCAGACAGCCCGGCCATCCCTTGCATCGGAGCGATCGGCATTGAAATCCGCGCGTTCGATCGCAAAGCCGCCCTCGATGGTGCTGAGGGCGCGCGGCGTAGTGATGCGGTGCATGCGGATGTGCCACGGATTTTCAGGAAGCAGCCAGGTTTCGATCGTGACATCGCTCCAGGGGCGCCAGCGCGAATAGAGCAGGTCGCCAGCGATCAACGCCTCTTCGAGCGTTTCCCGCATGCGGAAATGGACGCCGTCGTCGGAGAGGCCGAGCATGCCGTCGAAGCTTGCGGCGGAGAAATTCCGGTCGTCGGCTTCAACGTTGAAGGCGTAGCGGGTGGAGTAGACGAATTTCGAATATTTCTCGTTTGCGCCGAGCATCTTGTCGTGTTGCTGCCCTGAGGAGAGCACGACCACGTTTCCCGGCGTGTGCATGGCGACCATTCCTGCCGGCTTCAGCGCAACCGGCTCCGGGAATTCCGGCTGCGGCGCCTCCTCGGCGGCCCAGAACGGATGATCCCCCGGAAGAGCGAGCGGCAGGAAGAATTTCAGCGCCCAGTAGGGCGAGCCGGGAGAGTTGTAACTCTCGCTCATGAAGAGGTTCGGATAGCCGTAGCCGACGGAAAGAATGCCGTCGCGATCGGCAATCGGCATCGCCGACCACCAGCGGATATGGCGCATGTAATAGCCCTTGATCTCAGCCCAGGGCAGGGCTTCGACACCGGCAAAGGCAAGCGCGCCCCAGAAACCTCCCGCCGCAAAGCGGTAGGTCTGGCTGCGGCCGAAGGCAAGGGCTGCCCCATCGGGGCCGAACCAGTGGCGGATATCGCTGGCGAAGATCTCGGCGCGATCGCGGAAACGATCCTTGCGCGCCTCGTCGCCCTTGGCCAGCACCGCATAGATCAGGCCGTAGAAATGCATGGCGAAGGGAATGTAATGATCGACCCGCCGGACCGGCCCGTCGCGATACCAGCCTTCCCCGAGGTCGAAAGCCTCCGCTTCGTCGAGATAGGCGAGGGTTTTCCGGTGATCGAACGCCACGCTCACGCGTTCCAGCCCGAGATCGATGAGCACACGGAAGAATTTCCAGTTATTGTCGATGAATTCCAGCTCGCGTGCTCTGAGAAGATAGGCAGCGACCGTCTTCTTTTCGCTGTCGTCGAGCGGTTCCCAGATGTGCTCGGGCACGAGCGCCAGGGCGAAGCCGACCGCGGCGAGTTCGACCAGCCGCTGATTGCGGTCGGCAAGATCGCCCCAATATTCGGGATGAGCCGGATTGGTCCCGTTTGCCAGCCCGCGGCGAGAGAGATCCCAATGCGGAAACACGCCGCCGCCGGCAGCGAGCGGAACGATCCCCCAGAGCGGCCGCGCAAACCCCTCCAGATCCGCCGCCGCCCGATCGAAGATCGCACCGGCCGCACCGAGGCGCACACGGGCGCCGCCTTCGGAAAAATACGGCAGCAGCGGCTCGAAGAGATCGATGACGGCCTTGGCGATGTCGTCGCGTGTCTTCAGGGGATTGCCGAAAAGCGGATTGGTCCGGGCGGGATCATAAATCATTGTCAAGCTCGAAATTCATGAAAAGCAGGATCGGCCGCGGGCAGATATTGCCCGCGGCCGTCGACATTTCTGGACGCCTACTTGATGGCCTTCACGCCTTCGGTCATTTCCTTCAGCCCGTCATCGACGGAGGTGCTGTCGGTCATGATCGCGTCATGCACCCGGTTGAGCACGACCTCGATCTTGGCGGCGTTCGGGTTGACCGCCATCTCCAGGTAGGTTTTCGACGGCTTCAGCGCCTCCTTGCTGGCCGCATCCTCAGGAAATCCGGGTGTTGCCGCGATCTTGGCGCTGACATCATCCGTCTTGAGCGCAGGGAAGGTGCCCGTCGACGCGATAACTGCTGCGCCCTCAGGACCGGTGACGAACTTGATGAAATCGAGCGCGGCATCCTTGTGGTCGGAATTGGCGTTGACCGCCAGGCCGGAAATCTGCGCAGCGGTCGTGCCGGTTGCCACACCGTCGGGATGCGGGAACTTGACGATGCCCCAGTTCTTGCTCTTCGATTCACCCGATTTCACCTTGGTGATCTGGGTGCCGACGAACCAGGTTCCCATCGGCAGCATGCCGATCGTGCCGTTGAAGAAGAGTGCCGAATAATGTGTGTTCGACGTCTTCAGGAAGGCATAGGAGGGAATCGCGCCATCCTTCTGCAGGGCCAGCGCCCTCTCGTACCAGGGCTTCAGGAAGCCATAGTCGCCGTCGACCAGCGTGTGTTTTCCGTCGAGGATGCCGGGCAGCTGAACGGTCGACCGCCAGGTGTGCAGAAGCGCGCCATAGGTCTTGTTGGTGCCCATGCCGCCCGAAAGCTTCTCGGCGGTCTCGTCGAACTGCGCCCAGGTCATGTCATTGGTGGGGTAGGGGACACCTGCTTTGTCGAATATATCCTTGTTGTAATAGACAACCCAGAAGTCGGAGCGGAACGGCAGGGAGTAGATTTTGCCATCGATGGTCAGTTCCTCGATCAGGCCGCCAAAGGGAGCCGGGTCGATCTTCTGATCCTTCACGAAGCCGCTGAGATCGGCGATGTTACCGGCGCGCACCAGATTGGTGTAGCCCGGCACATCCTTGACGGTGACGATGTCGATGTCCTTGGAGCCGCCGGTCAGCTGCGTCGAGATCATCTGCTGGTAGTCCTGCGAGCCGAGGTCCATCGGCTCGAACTTCACGTTGGGGTGTTTGGCCTGATAGGCCTCGATCAGAGGCTTGTAATAGGCGGTCTTGTCCCAGTCCCACAAAGCCCATTTGAGCGTCACGGCGTCCTGGGCAAGCGCTGCCCCGGCCGTCATCGCCGCCAAGGTGAAACCCGCCACGGCAAGTTTCACCGTCCCCCCGAATTTATCCAAATACATTCCCGTTCTCCTTCCCTGGATCATCTCTGGATCAGTTATTTTATGAAGCGTCTCGTCTATGCGGTTCGCGGTGCGGCTGTGGTGCGTTTAGCAGGTCTAGAACCGTCACCGCCGCCCGATGGACGCCGAATGCGACGGCGAACATTCCGAGTGAAAAATTGAAGGTTGCCGGCATGAACACCGAAACCGGATAGAAGAGGACGTGCGCCAGCCAGAGGCTGGCGGTAAAGGCGAGCGCGGCGAGCGCCGGGAGCGGACGGATGACGGAGGCGAGCGCGGCCAGGCGCAGCAGCCTAAGAGCCGGCAGATCGCGCATCACCATCAGAACGAACAGATGGCAGGCGAGGACCGCGACGAAGGCGGTGGCGACGAGCGCAATCGTCAGCGGAGCGCTCAGCAACAGATTGTCCCGCGCGCCGGCGCCATAGGTTGCGATCGCATAGAGGCAGACTGCGAGAGCACCCGCCAGCGCCAGGCCCCAGGCCGTGGCGCGCCAGAAGTAGCGCAGAAAGGCTTCCGTGAAGTCCCGTAGCAGATAGGAGTTGCGGTCTTCCACGAGGGCCACCGAGACCCGGGCCATGGCGGCGAGCGCTGCCGGCAGCGTCACGACGAAGAGGGCGGACAGGATGAAGAGGATGTTCAGCTTGACCATCTCCCACCATTCGCGGACGAGGATCTCGACGAACAGAGCAAGGCCGGTCCTCTTCGGCGCATCCTTCGGGATGCCCGGCCCCTCCCTCGTCCACATGTCCCGCAACCACTGCATAGCCGTCTCCCGCAGGCGCCTCAGTATAGAATCGAGCGTTCCGTTTCCTTGTCGAACAGCTGCGCATTGGTCATATCGGCAACCAGCGCCGCCTCTTCGCCTATATCGGGCCGGAAGCGTGGCGAGACGCGGGCGATAAGATTGCGACCGCCTGCCATCATGTTCAGGTGCACTTCCGAGCCCATGGGTTCGGCAAGTTCGACGATCGCCTTGAGGGGCGCCAGGTTCTCCGGTGCGATGTCAGCCGGCGGCAGCTCGTGGAAATTCTCGGGACGGATGCCGAGCACTAGTTCGCGGCCCTCGTAGGGGGCGATCCTGCTCTTATCGAAATGGGCAGGCAGCGGCAGTTCCCGGCCGTCGAAGACGGCGACGTAACCATCGCTCCGGCGCAGAATGGTTGAGGGCAGCATGTTCATCTGCGGTGCGCCGATGAAGCCGGCGACGAACATGTTGACGGGGCGGTCATAGAGGTTCTGCGGCGTATCGACCTGCTGGATGTGCCCGTCCTTCATGACGACGATCCGGTCCGCCATGGTCATGGCCTCGACTTGGTCATGGGTGACGTAGATGAAGGTGGCGTTGAGGCGCTTGTGCAGCTTGGTGATTTCCGAACGCATCGTGCCGCGCAGCTTGGCGTCGAGATTGGAAAGCGGCTCGTCGAGTAGGAAGACCGCCGGATTGCGCACCATGGCGCGGCCAAGCGCGACGCGCTGGCGCTGCCCGCCCGAAAGCGCCTTCGGCTTGCGGTTCAGGAGATGAGAGATGTCGAGGATCCTGGCGGCATCCTGCACCTGGGCATCGATGAAGTCGCGCGACACCTTCCTGAGCTGCAACCCGAAAGCCATGTTCTTGTAGACGGTCATATGCGGATAGAGCGCATAATTCTGGAAGACCATGGCGATATCCCGATCCTTCGAAGGGACGTCGTTCATGACGTCGCCGCCAATCTTGAGCTCTCCTCCCGATATTTCCTCGAGGCCGGCGATCATCCGCAGCGTCGTCGATTTGCCGCAGCCCGACGGGCCGACCAGAATGATGAATTCCTTGTCTGCGATCTCGAGGTCGATGTCGTGGACGACGGTGAGCGCACCGTAGCTCTTGTTCAGCTCTTTAAGCGAAATGCTGGCCATCGGATTCTCCTGAATTCACCAATAGGAAGACCAGCTGCGCGAAATGCGCGTCAAAGCTTCCATGAAATAATAATCTCCCCAGGAGACGCATTCATCGACACCCTCGCCGCGGCAGGTGTTGAACGGCGATTTCTTCGAATAGGTGGCGTGCAGCACCAGGCCGTTGGAGATCGTGGGATCCTTGACCGCATAATGATCCGCAAGGCTCTTCATCATGCGCCGCGCCAGCGTGCGATAATGTGCTGCTGGTTCCGGCTCGACGAGATCGGCCATTTCCAGAAGGCCGCAGGCGGTGATCGATGCCGACGAACTGTCGCGCGGCTCGCCGTCGCCGTCCGAAAAGACGAGGTCCCAATAAGGCACCATGTCGGCCGGCAGCCGGTTGAGATAGAAGGCGAGCAGCCGGTCGAAGGTTTGGCGATATTCCTCGAGCCGTTCATAGCGATAGGACAAGGCCATTCCAGCGATTGCCCAGGCCTGTCCGCGCGCCCAGGCGCTATCGTCTTTGTAACCCTGTTTGGTGGCGCCGCGCACCGGCGCTCCGGTGACCGGGTCCATATAGAAGGTATGATAGGTGGAATCATCCGGCCGAACCGAATTGGCAAGCGTGGTGCGGGCGTGAATGAGCGCGATCTCGCGGTATTTCGGATCGCCGGTCTCGCGGCTTGCCCAGTAGAGAAGCGGTAGGTTCAGCAGGCAGTCGATGATGTAGCGATATTCTTCCGCCACCCCCTTGCGGCCCCAGGCCTGGATGAACTGGCCGACGGGCTGGAAACGCTCGATCAACTGGTCGGCGGCCAGGATGGCGGCCCTGCGGCCATCCTCATCTCCAACGAGCTTCCAGGCGGCGATGCAGGAGGGCGAATAGAGAAAGCCCATGTCGTGATGATCGGTCTCGATGCGGTTCACGATCCGATGCAGGAACGACTGGACCTGGATCTGAGCGGCATCGCGGAAAACCGCCTCGCCGCTGTGCTCGAAAGCGAGCCACAGCTCGCCGGGCCAGAAACCCGCGGTCCATTGGTCGTTCGCCACCGCGGGATAGAAATTTCCGACGCTCGAATGGTTCTGCGAGGCATGGGTGAACTGGGGGAGGTTGCGCCTGATCTGCTCGACAGCAAGATCGAGCGCGGCTTTGACCTCCTGGTCGGCGATCGGCTGCGGGGCGACGGACGAGACGGCATTCATGGATTTAACCCTTCAGTCCCGTCGAGGCGATGCCTTCGACGAAGAAACGCTGGAGAGAGAGGAAGACGACGAGAACCGGAATGAGGGCGACGACGGAGGCCGCCATGATCAGCCCGTATTCGGCCGAATATTGCGAGATGAACATGCGCAGGCCGATCTGGACGGTCTTCAGCTCGGTCTTGGTCAGATAGATCATCGGCCCGAGAAAATCATTCCAGGTGGTGACGAAGGTGAAGATCGTCAGCGTCGAGAGCGCGGGCTTCGACAGCGGCAGCATGATGCGCGCCCAGATCTGGTACTCGTTCATGCCGTCGATGCGGGCCGCCTCGCAGAGCTCGGTCGGGATCGACATGTAGAACTGCCGCATCAGGAAGACGCCGAAGGCGGTGAAGGCCTGCAGGCAGATCAGCGCCAGATGAGTGTTGTTGAGGCCGAATTCGCGCATCAGCAGGAATTGCGGCACCATATAGACCTGCCAGGGCATGGCGATGGTGGCGATGTAACCGAGGAACAGGGTATTCTTGTAGGGGAAATTCAGCTTGGCGAAGGCGTAGGCCGCAAAGCTGGAGGTCAAAAGCTGCAGCAACGTGACGATGATCGTCAGCTTCGACGTGTTGTAGATGAACAGCGCAAGCGGGATCTTCGTCCAGATATCGACGTAGTTCTGCCATTGCGGCTCGGCGGGTATCCACTCGATCGGGAAAGCGAAGACGTCGCGGCTGAGCTTCAGGGATGCCGAGAGCATCCAGGCGAAGGGCATCAGCATGACGAGCGTGACGGCGATGACGATGGCGTAGATCGCGACCGATCTGACGGTCACCTTGCGTCCTGCGATCCTCATGCCTCGTCCTCCCTCTGGCGCCGGAACTGGAAGACGGTGACCGCAAGCACGAGGAAGAACAGCACGAGCGCAACCATGCTGGAATAGCCGAGATCCCAGGAAATGAAGGCCTCGTTGTAAATATGGTAGACGAGGACGAGCGTCGAGGTGCCAGGCCCGCCCTGAGTGATCATGTAGATCTGGTCGAAGACCTTGAAGGACTGGATCGTCAGCATGACGGTGACGAAGAAGGTCGTCGGCCCGAGCTGTGGCACGGTGACATGAATGAATTTCTGCCAGGCATTGGCGCCATCGAGATCGGCGGCCTCATAGAGTTCTGAATTGATGCCCTGCAGGCCGGCCAGATAGATGACCATGTAATAGCCCATGTTCTTCCAGATGCCGAAGAGGATCACTGTCACCATCGCCCAGTGGCGATCGGCCGCCCATCCCGGCATGTTCTTCGGGTCGAGGCCGAGCGTGTAAAGGATCATGTTCACCGGTCCCATCTCGGGATTGAAGATCATGTTCCAGACGACTGCGACGGCCACCAGCGAGGCGACATAGGGGAAGAACATCGCCGTGCGGAAGAAGTCGCGCCCTGCGATCTTCTGATTGAGGAGAACGGCGAGGCCGAGCGCGCAGATGAGCGTCGCCGGCACGGAGGCGACCGTGTAGATCACCGTGTTCCAGAACGCCGCGATAAAGGCCTTGTCCTCGAAGAGCCGCCAGAAATTATCCAGCCCGGCGAATGTGATCGCATTCGAGCCGTCCCAATGCATGAAGGCGAGCACGAAGGCAAACAGGATCGGGCCGAGCGTGAAGACGGCAAAGCCGATGAAATTCGGCGCAATGAAAGAATAGGCGACGAGCGCGCTACGTATCTTGCGCTGCCGCTTGGACAGGACCGCGACTTTTCGGCTTGGGATTGCCGGAGCGCCATCCGTCGCGATGACCGAATTCGATATGGACACCGATGCCTCCTCTTCCTCCTGCAACCACATAGCACATATCGGGTATTGGTCAAACAAGTTCTGAATAGGTCATACGAATTTCATGGAAAGCGCAAAATACATATGATAGGTGAGCATGAAGACCAAGCGCTCATCGATGCTTTTCCAAGGCGGGGAGGGACATGTTCAGCGAGATTTCAGAGGAGCTGCCGGATGTGCTGGGCGATTTTACGCCCGGGGCGGTGGGCTCTGATCGCCCCAGATGGAACTCCGTGTCGCAGGCGGTACGGGATGTGGTCGTTGGCGAGGCGGAAGAGACGCTTGCGCGCGCCTGGCCGCTGATTACGGCGTCGGACTACCGGGAGTTCACCGAAACCGGCAACCGCGCGCGTTTCGAGGACCTATATTTCACGCGCCGCCGGATGCTCAACAATCTGGTGCTCGGCGAGCTCGTCGAAAGCGGGGCGCGGTTCCTGCCGAATATCGTCGACGGCATCTTCCTGATCGCGGAGGAGAGCGGGTGGCAGCTGCCGGCGCATAACGCCTATGAACGAAGCGGCGCGCGCTTGCCGCTTCCCGACAATTCGCAGCCTGTCGTCGATCTCTTCGCCGCCGAAACAGCCGCCCTGCTTGCCACCATCGTCGCATTGTTTCGCGACGAGCTCGACGCCATCAGCCCCGAGATTACGGCACGCGTCGAGCGCGAGATCGAAACCCGCATCCTTTCGCCCTATCTCGGCCGGCATTTCTGGTGGATGGGACGCGGCGAAGAGCGGATGAACAACTGGACGGCATGGATAAGCCAGAACGTCCTGTTGACGGTCTTCTCCCTGAACACGGATCAGCCCACGCGTCACGCCGTCGTCAAAAAGGCGCTCGGCAGCCTCGACGCCTTCCTGAAGGACTATGCCGAGGACGGCGCCTGCGAGGAGGGCGTGCTCTATTACCGCCACGCCGCGCTCTGCCTGCATGGTGCGTTGACCATCCTGGACGCCGTGGCGCCCGGCCTGTTCGCCAGGGTCTGGCAGCAGCCGAAGATCCGCAACATGGCCGAATATATTGCCCATATGCATGTGGCCGGCCGCTACTATTTCAATTTCGCAGATTCCTCCGCGGTGGTCGAACCCTGCACCGCGCGGGAATACCTGTTCGGACAGGCGGTCGGCTCTGAGATGCTGGCTGAGTTCGCCGCAGCCGACAGAGCCGCTTCCAACAATTCGCATATGCCCGGGGAATGGAACCTCTGGTATCGCGTGCAGGAACTGCTGGCCGGCCCGACGCTTCCCGCTGCCGCCCCGCCGCATCCTGCATCCCAGCGCGATATCTTCTATCCCGGCATCGGCCTGTTCATCGCCCGCGACGAGCAGTTTTCGCTTGCCGTCAAGGGCGGCAACAATGGCGAGGGCCACAATCACAACGATGTCGGGAGCGTGACGCTCTACAAGAACGGACGTCCGTTCCTGATCGATGTCGGCGTCGAGACCTATACCGCAAAAACCTTTTCGGCGCGGCGCTACGAGATATGGACGATGCAGTCGGCGTTCCACAACCTGCCGACATTTGCAGGCGTCATGCAGTCGGCCGGCGAAGCTTTTGGCGCGCGCGATGTCGAGGTCGGGTTTGACGAAGGGAGCGCGCGCATAGCGCTCGATATTTCAGACGCCTATCCCCCCGAAGCGCAGTTGCACAGCTATCGGCGCGTCGTTTCCCTGCTGCGCGGCCGCCATGTCGAGATCGTCGACACCTATGACGGCGGCAAGCCGGCGGTCCTGTCGCTGATGACATGCCTGGCGCCGACCGTCGGCCCGGACAGGATCGATCTCGCCGATCTCGGCAGCATTTTCGTCGAGGGCGCCGGCGAGATCGAAATCGACGAGATCGTCGTGGAGGACGCCCGGCTGAGATCGGCCTGGCCCGAGAAAATCTACCGGTTGCGCCTGCCGTTTGCCGGCAGGCTGCTGAGATTGCGGATCGTCTAGAACAGGATGATTTCAGGCCGGGTCGGCCTAAAAATCTGAATCCTGTTCTAAAATTAAAGAGTTAGAGCATGACGTCGTCCGAAAATCGCTCACGCTTTTCGGCATCATGCTCTGGGGAGGGCGAGCATGGAATTGACGCTGAAGATCGTGGATGCCGTTGGGGCGGTGCTGGCGAGTTCCATAGGCCGGGACGAGACGTTCCTGGTCTATCGCCAGAGCTATCGCGAAGGCGATCGCGTGGTCGTGGAGGTCTCCGAGCCCGGACATGTCTTCCTCTCCCTTGATGGCGCGATCCAACCCGGCCTGGTCTATATGAAGGAATGCGCCTATTCACTCGCCGTACCCTTCGGCGATAAGCGCAAGCCCTATTCGCCGAATGCCTTCAGGGGCGATATCCACCGGCTTTCAGCGCGAAGCATACGCCCTGACGAGATTGTCCATCGGCGCAATCTCGCCCTCAACCCCTGGGACGATCACGCCAATCGGGCTCTGTTTCCGCATGCGCGCGCCAATGTCGAGACCCGCGGCGAAACGGTCTTCGCCGCGCGCAACGCGATCGACGGCGAAAAGGCCAACGATGATCACGGCTTCTGGCCCTATACGAGCTGGGGCATCAATCGCGATCCGCAAGCAGCACTGACGGTGGAATTCGGCAGGCCGGTCAGGATCGACGAGATCGTTTTCTATCTCCGGGCCGACTTTCCGCATGATTCCTGGTGGGAGCAGGCCAGCGTCACCTTCTCGAACGGCAAGACCTCCTGTTTTCCGCTGGCAAAATCGGGTGCCGCGCAGGGCTTTGCCATAGAACCCTGCATCGTCGAGTGGGTGGAACTGCACGGTCTGATCAAGGCCGAAGACGCCTCGCCCTATCCGGCGCTGACCCAGATCGAAATCTGGGGAACCGAGGTACAGGAAGCCGGCCTCAAGCCGTCCGCCCTTGCTCTTGCGCTATGAGCCTGTAGATAGCCTCGACCGCGCCGCACTCGGCGGGCCGTCATTCAGACGGTTCCAGGCGCGGCGGAGCTGCCGCGCCGAGCCGAAGCCGGCGCGCATCGCGACAGCCTCCATGTCCAGCCGTGAACCGGCGAGCATCTCGCGGGCAAGAGCCACGCGCATACGGTTGACGAAATCCGTCACGCTCATGCCCGTCTGCTCGTTGAACAGCCGTGAAAGGTTGCGCGGGCTGGCGCCGCTGAGGCGAGCGAGCGATGCTACCGACCAGTCCTGAGTGGGGTTGGCAGCCACGGCATCCTGTGCGCGGTGAATGACCGGGTGGATATGGTTGCGACCTTCGAGCCAGGGCGAAAGCTGCGGATCCGAGCCGCCGCGCCTGAGATAGACGACAAGATATCGCGCCACCGCAAGCGCACACGCGTGTCCTGCTGCCTCGGCAACGATATGCAGCATGAGGTCTATGCCGGCGGTGATGCCGGCACTGGTGAGGCGATCTCCATCCTCGACATAGAGCCGGTTGTCCCGGACGCGCGCGGTGGGAGCGAGCCTCGCCAGATCCTCTATGCAGCCATGATGGGTGGTGCAATCGCGGCCATCGAGCATCCCTGCCTCGGCAGCGAGCAATGCGCCCGAGCAGATCGAGACCAGACGAACTCCCGGGCGAATGGCGTGCCTCAGCCATGCGACGATGGCAGCCTGGTCGGCGCGCTCCTGTTCGTTCCCCGGGCGGCTGTTTTTCATTGGGGCATCGGCGCTGCCGGCAATGATGACAAGTGCGGTATCGGGCAGGCGCTCCGGCAATGCGGCAACGCCCGTAACGGCAAGACCGATCGAGCTGCCGACCGTCGCCGAGGGGCCGATATAGGTGACGGTAAAGCGCACTGTGCGCTGTTCGAGGTTCGCCTTGCGCAGCACTTCGATCGGGCCGGCGACGTCGAGCAGCAGCACGCGCGGCGGCACGACGACGAAGACCGGAATATCGAAGGGCCGCGCGGCGTCCGTCATGCGGCGAGCGACTTTCCGCACCCAGCCAGGGCCTGTTCGACGGTTGTGATGCGAGCGAAACGGCCCGACAGGACCAGTTCGGTCCGGTCCCGGATTTCCTTGGCGCTCCAGGTGCGTCCTGCGGCGTCGGTCATCGGAAAGGTCAGGGTCGCTTCGCCGACATAGTCGACTTGATAGCCGAGATCCGAGGCGTGGCGGGTCGTGGTCTCGCAGCACTGTTCGGTGCGAATGCCGGAGACGAGGATACGACCGACGCCGTTCTCGGTCAGCCACACGTCGAGACCGGAACCGACCAGGGCGCTATGGCGGTTCTTCCTGAACGTCGCCTTGGGAGCGATCCTGAGCGGGGCGAGTGTGCTGACGAACCCGGATGCTTCCGAAAACGGCCCGTTTTCATCGACATGGAAGATCTGGATGATGGGTATTCCATCGGCTTCCGCGCCGTCGATCAGAGCCTGCTGACGATCGATATAGGCGGAAGCGAGGTTTTCATCCCAGTAATCGCGGTGTCTGAAAGACTCCTGGGCGTCTATAACGAGAAGGACAGTATCATGGCCGGACATTTTTTGCTCCATGCAGGTTGATCATGAAGTCATACTCGGCGATTTGAAGACAGGGGAAAATGCGCACGCCGGACAAATAACGGACAATTCGCGCCAATAGCCACGCTCGGGGGTGACCTTGCGCCAAGAGCCTCGGGCCACATCCGTCGCCTGCCGGCCGTGCTCACATAATCAGTCCGACTTCCACGCAATTCCGGATCGGATGTCAGCTCGTAAAGCTTCGCAGATCTCTCAGCAGATTGCGGTACCTGGCCTGGCTGCCGACCAGATGGTCGCGCATGGCGTTGCGGGCAGCTTGATCATCCCTGTCCGAGATGGCGACGACGATTGCCTCGTGCTCCCTGTGGATCAGCTTTCGGTAGGCGGTCTGTTCGGCTGTTCTCGATTCCGGGACGAGCCTCGACTGCGGGATGATCGCAGAGCCCTGCGATTCCAGGAACTGCCTGAACAGCGGATTGTTCGTGGCCTCCGCGATCGCGGCATGGAGCTCGAGATCCGCATCGCGAATGGATTGATCGCTCTCGATGCATTGGAGGATTTTCCGGTGACATTCGAAAATCGCTTCCTCCTGTGCCGGCGAGCGGCGCAGGGCCGCTAGGCCCGCCGCCTCGATTTCGACAGGTGTTCTGATCTCGAGGACCTCAAGATCGGAGGCGACGCGGGCCTTGTCGACTTTCCGCGCGGAGAGCGCGGGATCGGCACCGAGCACGAAAATCCCCGCTCCCTGGCGCACCTCGACAAGCCCGTCGGAGCGAAGTGCTGCCACCGCCTCGCGCACGACGGTGCGGCTGACGCTGTGCGTTTCGGTCAGCTCGTGTTCACTTGGAAGCTTGTCGCCGGCGGAATATTGGCCGCTCAATATGGCTTGCCGGAGGCTCTCGCCGACCTGTGATACCAGCGACCCTGAGCCTTTGCTGCGATCCTTCACCTGCATAGCCACGCCTGCCCCCGCATCGGCTTTGATCCGCATGCGTTCAAACGCGCGGTACCCGAAATTCACGATTCATCACACATGTATGACAAATTTCTCTATCTTTCAATGGAGGGGCGGCGCTTGTCTCTGCCTGTTTTGCCGGCAGAGCTGCGGTGATTGGATATAACGGAGATTATTCGCTATGATTGGGCGATAGACGACGGAGTTTCGATGGAAACCAAAGTGCCCTCCGCGAATATTCCGCTGCCGCTCACGCGGGAGAAGCCTCGGCGTTTGACGCTCGAGGCTCTGGCCGATGTGGACGAGGGCAATGCCGTCGATCACCGGTCGGTCCAGGCTTGGGCCGATAGCCTCGACGGCCACAGGCCGGTTTTGTTGCCTCGGTGATGAAGTTCAGGCAAGCACTCACAACCGCCTGGTCGACTCCCCGCGCACGAACTTCGGCGTCAGGATAAAATCCTGCGGCGGTGCTGCGGCAGCCTCCGGGCTTGCTATTCTTGCCAGGAGGCGCTGTGCCGCCAATTCCCCGAGCTTCTGCGCATCCTGCACCACCATGGTGATACGAGGCGTGATGACATTGCTCCAGGGCACATCGTCGACCATCGCCAGCGATACGTCGTTGGGGCAGCGGAAGCCCATCTCCTGCATCACCTGCAGCGCTGCGAGGCCCGTCATGTTGTTGGCGCCGATGATGGCGGTTGGCCGGTCGCGGCGGGTCAAGAGGCGCATCGCCTGCGCATGGCCGCCGGTCCGGGTGTAGCCGCCTTCGACCACCAGCGAAGGATCGATGTCCACACCGCCGCCGGCCATCGTGTTCATGAAACCCTTCAGGCGCTCGTCGGCAGTGTGCAGGCCGCTCGGCCCGGAGATGAAACCGATCCGCCTGTGGCCGAGCTGCAGCAGATGTTCCGTCAGGATGGTGGTGGCCAGCGGGTTGTCGGAACCGACAAAATCGCGCTCGGCGCCCTCCACCTTCTGGTCGAACATCACGATCGGGGTTTTGAAGTCGCGCAGGAATGTGGCGTACTCCTCGCCGCGCCCGTTTGCCGCCAGCGCAATGCCGGCAATCTTCTGCGCCTCCAGCCGCTCCAGCAGCGCCCGTTCGAGATCGGCCCTGCCGGAGGAGTCGGCGATCAGGACAAAATATCCGTGATCGAGCGCCTGGTGCTCGATCTCGCGGCGGATGTCGCCGAAGAACATGTTGCCGAGATTGGCCGAGACGAAACCGATCAGCGAGCTGCGTCCGCGCGCCAGCGTCTGGGCCACCGGGTCGATGCGATAACTGGTCGATTTTATCGCCTGCTGGATGCGGTCGAGCGTCTCGGCGCCGACCCGCTTCGGGCTGTTGAGCGCGAGCGAGACGGTCGAGATTGAAACCCCCGCAAGGCGCGCAACATCTCGTATGGTGGTCATGGCTATCGAACCGGTTCTAATGTTTTGTTATGTCCGATTTTATTGGTCGGCGCAACATTTATGCTTAAAATCGCGCGTTTTCAGTGTTTTCCGTTCTGAACTTGTGATCGCGAATTTCGGCTTGACAGACATCGGATCAGGCGAGATGATCATTTACCGAACCGGTTCGATATGATGTTGAGCCGGAAACAGGGAGGAGAAACCTGTGACGAATTCGGAACGCCGGCCGGAAAATCCGGCATCGGGAGGGGCGGAGAAACACGCCTGGTTCAGCCAGGATCGCCTGGGCATGTTCATCCATTGGGGCCTCTATGCCTTAGGAGCCCGGCACGAGTGGTTGAAGAACCGGGAAGAGCTGACCGACGACCACTACCAGCGCTATTTCGACAATTTCGATCCCGATCTCTATGATCCCAAGGAGTGGGCGCGGCGGGCACGTCTTGCCGGCATGAAATATGTCGTGGTGACGACCAAGCATCATGAGGGCTTCTGCCTCTGGGACAGCAAGGTGACGGACTACAAGGCGCCGAACACGCCCTGTGGCAAAGATCTGCTCACGCCGCTGGTCGAAGCTTTCCGCGCCGAAGGGCTGAAGATCGGCTTCTACTATTCGCTGCTTGACTGGCACCATCCCGATTTCCCGATCGACGTTCACCATCCGCTACGCAACCATCCCGACGCCAAGGCGCTGAATGCCGGCCGTAACATCGCCAACTACGCTGCCTATATGCGCGAACAGGTGCGCGAGCTTCTGACCGGCTTCGGCCGCATCGACATCATCTGGTTCGATTTCAGCTACCCAAGGCGGGAATATCGCGGGCTGCCTGGCAAAGGGCGCGCCGACTGGGAGAGCGAGCGCCTGGTTGATCTGGTGCGCGAGCTGCAGCCCGGCATCATCGTCAACAACCGCCTCGATCTGCCGCCGGGCAACCTGCCCGACGTAACGACGCCGGAGCAGTATACGCCGCGCGTGGCTCCGGCCATCGCCAGCCAGGGGGTACTCTGGGAAGCGTGCCATACCTTCAGCGGCTCCTGGGGTTATCATCGCGACGAGGATACCTGGAAGAGCCCGGAACAGATCATCCAGCTGCTCATCGATTCCGTCGCGCTCGGCGGCAATCTCCTGATGAATGTCGGCCCGACCGGCCGGGGCACGCTCGATGCGCGCGCCATCAGTGCGCTCGAGGTCTATCAGAACTGGATGGCCGTCAACGGGCGTTCCATCTATGGGGCGGGGCCATCCGGCTATCCGGTGCCGGCTGGCTGTCGTTATACCCAGCGCGACAACCGCCTGTATCTGCATGTTTACAACTGGCCTTACCGCCACATCCACATCGAGGGCATCGCCGACAGGATCGCCTATGCGCAGTTCCTGCACGACGCCAGCGAGGTCCGCTGGCTCGCCCAGACCAGGGATGTGGATTCCAATATCGGCGTGACGGTGCCGGAAGGCATGATCACGCTCGAACTGCCGGTCCGGCGCCCGGACGTTACCGTGCCGGTGATCGAGATCATCCTGAAGGCGTGAAGCTCGATCGCACTCGCGTGTCCTTTGCGTTCATGGAGGGAGGAGAAACCCATGAAGGTTCTGAAGAAAACGCTTTTGCTTGCCGCTTTCGGCAGCAGTCTTTTTGCCACAGCCGCATCGGCCGAGCAGGTCAACCTGACCTGGCAGATGTGGACCGGCTCCGAAACCGACACCAAGAGCTGGCAGCACCTGGCAGAGATGGTGACTGCCAAGTATCCCGATATCAAGGTGACGCTGACGACGACGGGCTGGGTCGATTACTGGACGAGGCTGCCGGTGCTGGCGGCATCGGGACAGCTAGCCGACATCGTTTCCATGCAGTCGCTGCGCATGCCGAACTTCTATTCGCTGCTCGAGCCTCTGAATGACCGGATCGAGACGGATAAGTTCGACGTCGGCGCCTTCACCCCCTCGATCATCGGCGGCATGTCCGTCGACGAGCAGCTCTACGGTCTGCCTTATGACGTTGGTCCGTGGGTCATCTATTATAACCAGGACGCGCTCGAAGCCGCTGGCGTTCCGCTGCCGAAGCCGGGCTGGACGCTTGCCGAGTTCACCGATGCCGCCAAGAAGCTGACGAAGGACGGCAAGTACGGCTTCGGCATCACCCCGACCAACTATTCGGTCCTGGCCGCGGCCTGGGGCGATAAATACGTCAACGACGCCGGTGCGCTCGACTTGACCAGTGCGAGCGCAGTTGCCGCTGCCGACAGGATGATCGGCTTTGCTGCCAAGGATAAGATCGCGCCGCTGGTCCCCTCGGGTGGCGCGGATCCCGGTGATGTCGTCCAGGGCCGGTTCAATTCGGGCAATGTCGCCATGTATATCGACGGCCCCTGGTCGATCATCGGCATGAAGGACCAGGCGAAGTTCAAGATCGGCCTCACCACCCTGCCGCGCGATGAGGGCGAACTTTCGGCCGTCACCGCAGGCTCCGGTTTCGGCATTTCCACGACGAGCAAGAACAAGGACGCGGCCTGGAAGGCGATCCAGGTGCTGACCAGCCCGGAAGCCTTGTCCTATCTCGCCGAACAGGGCCGTGCCTTGCCGGCGCGCACGACGTCGCAATCGGCGTGGTACAAGGTGGCGGCCAAGGACATCACCAATGGCGGCGAGGCCATCGACTATTCCTTGGCGCACTCCGTGCCCTACGTGATCACCAACAACTGGGCAGCGGTGGAAAACCTCTTCAACCAGTATTTCCCGCCGGCTTTCGCCGGCAGCGCCGATGCCAAACAGACGATGGAGTCCATCCAGAGCCTTGCGCAGCAATAGAGCCGGCGCGTCCGACAGGACGCGCCGTCGCTTTTGAAATCTGCGCATGATGCTTTCGGAAAATGGATTCCGATTTTCGGGTCATGCGCCAGCTCTCGCTGAGGCAGGACCTGCCGCGCATGGAGGAAGACATGTCGCAAAGCGCTGTTGCCGAAGTTCCCTTGCAGCCCGCTCAGCCACGGCGCTTCCTGAAGCCGGAGACCCAGACAGCCATGCTGTTCCTGTTGCCGAGCTTTCTCGGCTTCATGGTCTTCATGGCCCTGCCGATCCTGGCATCCCTGGCGCTCAGCTTTACCAATTGGCAGCTGATCTCGACGCCATCCTTCGTCGGCTTTCAGAATTATATCAGGCTCTTTACTGTTGATCCGGCCTTCTACACCGTACTCCGCAACACGCTGTTCTTCGCCGTCGAGTATCTGGCGCTGAATATCATCGTCTCGCTGACGCTGGCGGTCTGGATATCGAGCCTGAAGCGCGGCAAGGCGATCTTCCGGGTGATCTTCTTCCTGCCGACCTTCACGCCGACCATCGCGGCGTCGGTGGTCTGGCTGCTGATCTTCACGCCGGACGGGCTGGCCGACACCATCATCCGCGCGCTCGGCCTCGGCCTGCCGAATTTCCTGCTGAGCTCGACCTTTGCCATGCAGGCGGTCGTGCTCGTCACGCTGTGGGCGAATGTCGGCTACAACGTCGTGATGTTCAACGCCGCTCTCGACCTGGTGCCGAAGCACTATCTCGAGGCAGCGACGATCGACGGCGCCAATGCCTGGCAGCGCTTCTGGCGCATCCGCCTGCCGCTCATCTCGCCGACCATCTTCTTTGGCACCGTGATGACGGCGATTACCTCGCTGCAGGTCTTCGACGAGATATTCGCGATGACGCGCGGCGGCCCGGGATCGGCAACGGCGACGCTCGGTTTTGCCATCTACCAGAAGGGCTTCACCAACTTCCAGATGGGCTATGCCTCGGGTCTCGCCTGGGTGATGTTCGTCATGATCATGGCGCTCACCATCCTGCAATTCCACATGCAGCGCAAATGGGTGCATTATGACGATTGATCCGACCTCACGGCATCCGCATTCCGTGTCTCAGCATCGTCACCGCATATTGCGGCGCGTCGGCACCTTCGTCAGCTACACGGCGCTTTCGCTGATCGCGCTGCTTTTCCTCTTCCCCTTCTTTTGGATGGTGTCGAACGCGGTGCGCTCCAATGCCGAGGTGATGGCCGTGCCAGTCCGCATCTTCCCCGAGGAGTATCATTGGGGAACATTCGTCGAAGCCTTGGTTTCCCTGCCGTTCGGAACCTTCCTGTTGAATTCCTTCGTGGTCGCCTGCGGTGTGACGGCGATCGTGATTGCGGTATCCTGCCTTTCCGCCTACGCCTTCGCCCGGCTGAAGTTTCCCGGCCGGGAGGGGCTGCTGCTTACCTATCTCAGCACGCTGATGATCCCGCAGGTGATGCTTGTCATCCCGCTCTTCCTCATCGTCAGCAAGCTCGGCTGGATCAACACCTATCACGGCATGATCCTGCCGGTCGCCTTCAGCTCCTTCGGCACCTTTCTGCTGCGGCAGTTCATCCTCGGCATTCCCAAGGATCTCGACGAGGCGGCGATGATGGACGGGGCTTCACGCCTGCGCATCCTGGTCGCGGTCATCGTTCCGCTTGCCATGCCAGCCATCGGCCTCTTGTCGCTGTTCACCTTCATTGCACAGTGGAAGAGCTTTCTCTGGCCGCTGATCGCCACTAGCGGCGTCGAAAAAGCCACCCTGCCGCTCGGCCTCACCCTGTTCCAGACACAGCAGGGCACCGCATGGAACTACATCATGGCCGGTGCGACGATCTCCATGCTTCCGGGTGTCGTCCTGGCCATCGTGCTGCAGAGGGTGATCTACAAGGGTATCACCGTCAGCTCCGGCTTCGGTGGACGCTAATCTTCATAAGAACAAAGATTTGAGCGCATTGCATCAAGTTTGGTGTGATGCCCTTCAAGTCCGGTCGATCGCCATCGAAGAAGGCGCTCCTGCCGCCGCAAGATCATATCCTCGCGCTTAACCTTTGGTTCCGGAAGAAAAAGTAAAATTTAACCAAAATTTGAAATAACGCATTCATATCCGAATTGTGCAGGGGAATTCATGAAAACCGCCACGCTTGCATCCATCGCCTTGGCGATATCGATCTCTGCTGCCCATGCCCAGACGATCGGGGTTTCGATGTCCGGTCTCGACAAATTCAGGACGGCGCTTCTGAACGGCGTCGTCTCGCATGGGCAGACGATATCAGGCCTCAAGCTCGTCACCGAGAATGCCAATGGCGACAAGGAGCTCCAGAAGCAGCAGGTGCAGAAGCTCATTGCCGACAAGGTCGACGCGATCATTCTTGCCGTCTCCGATGGCGACCTCGGGCCGCAAATGACCAAGATGGCGGCAGATGCCGGCATTCCGCTGGTGTACATCAACAACGTTCCTTCCAACCTGCTGGACCTGCCCGACAATCAGGTGGTGGTCGCCTCCAACGAGAAGGAATCCGGAACCCTGGAGACCAAGCAGGTCTGCGCGCTCCTTAAAGGCAAAGGCCGCGTCGTCGTGCTGATGGGCGAACCATTCCACGCCGCCGCCCGTGCCCGCACCCAGGATATATCAGACGTCATCGCCACCCCGGATTGCAAGGGCCTTCAGATCGTCGAGCGGCAGGCGGCCTATTGGTCGAGCGATTATGCCGACCAGCAGATGCAGGAATGGCTGTCGGCCGGCGTCAAGTTCGATGCGGTCATCGCCAATAATGACGAGATGGCGCTCGGCGCGATCCGCGCCATGAAGAAGAACAATATCCCGATGAAGGACGTCGTCGTCGCCGGTGTCGACGCGACCGACGACGCGCTCGCGGCGATGGTGGCCGGCGATCTCGACGTGACCATTCTCCAGAGCGCCGCCGGACAGGGTGCTGCCGCTGTCGACGCCGCCACGAAGTTGATCCGCAAAGAGAAGGTGCCGCGCGAAAACAACGTTCCCTTCGAACTCGTCACGCCTGAGAACATTGCCACCTATCTGCCGAAGAGCCAGTGAGCATAAGAGGATTATGATGTTGCATTTCTGGAATAAATTCGGCATTCGCGCGCAGATCACCTCCGGCTTCGTGCCGCTGATCCTGTTGATGAGCCTGCTCACGGTCAGCGCGATCTCCGGCATGAACGGGCTCGCCTCGATCTTCTCGTCCTATCGCGCCACGGCCGGCCAAAGTCTCGCCATCTCGGACTACAGCGACCAGCTGCACGAGATTCAGATGTCGGCGGAAGCCTTCCGCTCTACCCCGACGCAAGATGTCGTCGATCGCTTCAGCGCCGGCGTGAAGGCCTTCGACGCCGACGATCCGCGTTTTGCCGGCAACAAGGACCTGCAGTCGGGCCTTGCGGCGATCCGCCAGGACATTGCCGCCTACGGTAAGGCTTTCGAAGAGATCGTTGCCCTTCAGGCCAGGCGTGACGCCTTGATCTCTAAGGTCACCGAATTCGGCCCCTGGACCAGCATCGCGCTCAACGACGTCGTGCGCAGCGCCTGGCGCCAGAACGACGTGGCCCTGCTGCAGATGACGGCGGCGACTTTGGAGGCCTTGAACCGCAGCCTCTATTTCTCCGAACGCTTCGTGCATTCCAACGATTTTGCGGCCTACGACACGGCGCAGGCGGCACTTGCCGAAGCGCTCACGCTCAACGAAGCCGCCGCCAAGGCCGCAAAGAACGAGCTGCAAAAGAAGCGCCTGATGGGCGCCGGCCAACTGATGCAGAATTACACCGCCCGTCTCGGCGACATGAAGGAGGTGCTGCAGGCCTCGGGCAACATCCGCCAGACGCAGCTCGGTGTGCTCGCGCCGAAAATCTCAGGCGGCTTCAAGGATCTGCAGGCAACCGTTACCGGTGCGCAGAAGAACCTCGACGGTTCGGTCGACGCAACAGTTGCCTCCGCGACCAGCACGACGCTGCTCATCAGCGGTCTCTTGATTGTCATCGGCCTCGTGCTTTCCTATTTCGTCGGCCGACTGATTTCCTCGGCGGTGCGCAACATGGCCCAGTCCATGGAGCAGCTTGCCCGCGGTGAGGAAAGAATTGTGATAACGGGCGTCGAGCACCGCCACGAACTGGGGGCCATGGCGCGTTCGCTGAAGGTTTTCCAGGAAACGGGGCGCGCCAAGCTGATCGCGGAAGCCAATGCCGAACGCGCCCGCCTGGCGGCCGAAGAAGAGCGGCTGCGCCAGGAGGCCGAACGGCTCAGCGACGCGCAGGTGATGGAACATGCCTTCCGCCAGATTTCAGTGGGTCTGGACGCGCTGTCGAAGGGCGATCTCGCGGTCCGCGTCGGCGAAGTCGACCATCGCTATGTCAGGATCCGGGATCATTTCAACAATTCGGTCGCGAGCCTCGAAGAGGCGGTCGACTCCGTCATTCGCGCGGTCACCACCATCCGGTCCGGCCTTGCGGAAATCTCCACCGCCTCCAACGATCTCGCCCGCCGCACCGAGCAGCAGGCAGCCTCGCTGGAGGAGACCGTCGCGGCGCTGGGTGAGGTGACCCGCGGCGTCAATGGAACGGCTGAGGGCGCAAGCCGCGCCCAGGGAGTCGTGGCGACCGCCCGCACCAATGCCGAAAAGGGCGGCGAGATCGTTGCCCGTGCCATCGATGCGATGACGGAAATTCAAAACTCATCGTCCAAGATCGGCAACATCATCAGCGTCATCGACGAGATCGCCTTCCAGACCAACCTGCTGGCGCTGAATGCCGGCGTGGAAGCGGCGCGCGCCGGCGAGGCAGGCAAGGGCTTTGCCGTCGTCGCCCAGGAAGTCCGCGAGCTCGCCCAGCGCTCCGCCAACGCGGCAAGGGAGATCAAGCAGCTGATCTCCACCTCCTCGGCGCAGGTCAAGACCGGCGTCCAGCTGGTGGGTGAATCCGGCCTTTCACTCGAACAGATCGTCGAGCAGGTCACCGCCATGAATGCGACCGTGGCCGAGATCGCCGTTGCCGCCCGCGAACAGGCGACAAGCCTGCGCGAGGTCTCGGCTGCCGGCGACCAGATGGATAAGGTAACGCAGCAGAACGCCGCGATGGTCGAAGAGACCACGGCCGCGGCCCAGAGCCTGACGCATGAAACCGAAAGCCTTGCCGAGTTGCTGCGGCGCTTCAGGACAAGCAGCGGCCGGGCATCGGAGCATCGGCACTACGCGTTGGCATCCTGACGTTCTGTCGATATGAGCAAACGCCGCCGCCCGAACGGGCGGCGGCGAGCGCGTGTCTGGTGTGGTGTCAATGGCTCCCGGATGCCGGACCATGCGATGCGCTGGCAATGCTCTTGCGAACGTGACGAACCGCTGTCCAGACGGCGAAGAGCACGAGCGGGATGGCGCCGAGAACGGCGAGCTTCACCATGTGCGGGTCGACGCCCAGTTCGGAAATGCTTTCCAGGCAGATCTTCGCGAGGCCGACAGTGTAATAGGTGATGGCGATGACGGAGAAGCCTTCGACCGCCTGCTGGATATGCACCTGGATTCGCGCCCGTTCTTCCATCGACGTCAGCAGCGATGCGTTCTGATCTTCGAGCTGAACCTGCACGGTGGTTCTAAGGAGGTCTCCGGCCAGGCTTACGCGTTCGGCCAGTTCATCGAGGCGGCGTTCGGCGGCTTCGACCGAGCGGACGGCCGGTTGAAAGCGCCGATCGATAAATGTGCCGACCCTCTGGCGCTGCTCGACGCGTTCCTCGCGAAGCTCCGACACTCTGCTCGCCACGATCTCGGCATAGGCTTTCGTCGCGCCGAAGCGGTGGCGGGCGAGAGCTGAGAAGTTGAGCACATCCGACGAGAGCTTGGTGACCTCGGAAAGCAGTGCCTTGTCGACCTTGATCGCACTCTGCATATGCGCGATCAGCAGGTCGAGGCGCCGGTCGAAGACGGAAAGCTTCGACACCGTCTCGCGCGCCATCGGCAACGCAAGCAGCGCCATCATCCGGTATGTCTCGATCTCCAGGAAACGCCTGACCATGCGGCCGGTGCGATAGGCATTGAGGTTGCGGTTGAAAAACAGGAATTCCACAAAGCCGCTGTCGGTCAGGCGGAAGTTCGAATGCACTTCCGCATCGCCGCCGCCGACCTGTGAGGCGACATAATCGAGCTTCGGTTTTTCCGGACGCTGCCCGTCCTTCTCATCGCGCACCAGCACCCGGACGGCTGCGATGACCTTCCCGTCGATCTGGCGGCAGCACGCCTGAAAGGCTTCCGGCGGGTTGCTGCCGGGTTCGGCCGATGCCGGAACGACGAAGGTCAGGGTCAGGAACTCGGTATGCGCCTCCCACTTCAGCCGGCCGTCGCCGATGCGGCCGATGCCGTGGTTGCCTTCGCTGGTCGTGGAGACATCCTCCAGTCCCGGCAGGGAATTTGGTATCTGGGGAGGGGCATTTTCTCCGACGATAGCGACGTGCCACACATCCGTGTCGCCATCGAAGTAAAGCGACGGCCTCGCGTGGAGCTCGTTGTGAAGTTCCCTTCGCAGCGGATGCTCGGAGCCCATCGGCATGGAAATGCACCTCTATACGGTAGACAGTCGCTGGATCGCTTGATGTAACCGGGTTGCCGGCATGTGTGAATTGACCATGGCGCCTGCGAGCCGGCGACGGCCGACAACGCCTATAGCCTCTCCCGAACCGCGTGTCACCATGCCTTCGCCATCGGGTGTGGAGGCCCCACATGCCGTCGCACCCGACCGTTCGTTCAGAGCAAGCGCCAGGCTATGAAGCTCCCAAGCATTTGTGCGCTGCCGCCGACCGACATCGCGACGATGAAGGCCGTTTCTGCTTCCCCCAAAAAGGCGAAGACCGCCCCGAGTAAGGCGACGCCTATCGTCGCCCCGACCATGCGGGCAACATTGATCAGGGCGCTCGCCGTGCCGGCGCGATCGGCGGTCACGGTCGAAACCGCGACTGCCGTCAGAGGCCCCGTCGCTATGCCCATCCCGACCCCGGTCAGCAACAGTCCGATCTCTTCGGCGATGAACCAGTTGGCCAGAAAGGATGAGCCGAGCAGGAGGTTGCCCCAACCCATCAGCGCCAGTCCCGCCGATATGGTGCGTTTCTTCCCCAGCTGCTCCGAGATCGAGCCAGAGAAGGATGAGATTGCGATGAAGCTGAGGGCCATCGGCAGCAGCGATAATCCGACCTCCACCGAGGCCAGGCGCCGAAGGCCGAGGGAGGCGAGCGGAAAGAGAAAGAGCGTGCCATACATGCCAAAGGTCATTGCCGCCGTTCCGGACATCGCGCCACGGAATTGCCTGCCCGAAAACATCGGGATGGGAACCAGAGCCGTCTGCTCCAGGCGCTTCTCGACGATAATGAAGAGCAGCAGAAGCAGCGCGCCGGCGATTGCCAGCAGCGCCGTCCATAAAGGCGGCAGATGCGATGATTCGATCGCGGTGAGAGTAAGCAGGGTCAGGGATGCTATCCCTAGCAATTGACCCTGCATGTCGAAGGACCGGCCTTGCCGATCCGCGCTTTCCGGAACGAAAAACCGTGCCGCCGCCGCCGCGATCATCGCGATGGGGATGACGACGAAGAAGACGGATCGCCAGCCGAAATCACGGATGAGGAAGCCGCCAAGGCTCGGACCGATCGCCAGCGACACTCCATTGCAGCCGGCCCAGATTCCGAGTGCCCGGGCACGGACCTTCTCATCCCGGTAGGTGACCCGGATCAGCGAAAGCGAAGCGGGCAGGAGGAGGGCGGAGCCGAAGCCGGTCAAGGCTCTCGCCGCGATGAGGATCGCAATGGTCGAGGCGAATGCGCAGCCAAGGCTCGCCAAGACAAAGACACTGCAGCCGATGATGAATATCAGACGTCGGCCGTAGAGATCGGCGAACAAGCCGCCGCTGATGAGAAGGGCTGCGTAGACGAGATTGTAGGCGTCAACGACCCATTGCAGTTCAGTGACGGAGGCCTTGAGATCGAGCCCTATCGGCTGAACGGCCAGATTGACGACCGATGTATCGACCTGCGCTACGATCACGCCAAGGCAAAGAATGGTGAGAGCGGCCGGCTTCAGTTGCGAATAAGCCCGGGTGCTTTGTTCGATTGAATTCATGACGCTGCCTTTCCATTACAGCGCCGCGCGTCATTTCAGATGCGCAATGGATGCTGTAACACTTTGAATTGCTGCATAATTTTGTTCCTTAAACCGATCTCGGTTTAAGGAATGATGCAGTGGAAACGTAGCGTAGCTATGGCCATCGACAATTCGAAACTGGTCGAAGTGTTCGTGGGGAAAGAAAAAGCCACGGCCCTGTTGCGAGGCCGTGGCTGCTGCATGCGCGCATTATGCGGGACAACGCGTGACCGGTTACTTGGCGGCGAGCGCCTCGTTGACCTTGTCGACGTCGGCATTCATTGCCTTGAAGGTCTCGTCGAGGGAAAGCTCGCCGACGATCAGCTGGCTCATCCTCTGGACGATGAGCTGATAGATGGCGGAGGATCCCTTGAGACGTTCCAGGTCCCGGGCTGCCTGCGGCACGCTGTTGCGGCTTCCGAGGAAGACGGCCATGGCTTCCTTGGCATTCTTGCTCTCGAGCTTGTATTGCGGGTCCTTGATGTCGGCGCCCGTCAGGATGACGTAATTTTCAGCGATTTCACGCTGGACTTTTTCAGAGCCGAGGAACTCGATGAACGCGGCCACGGCCTCCGGAGACTTGGTGCGCTTGAAGCCGACGATCGCAGTGCCGCCCGGCATCGCATAGCAGCCGGCATCGCCGCACGGCGCGCTGATCGCCGTCCAGTCGAAGGCGTCGCCGATCTTCTTCTGGAACGGATTGACCATCCAGTTGCCGGCGAGATAGGTCACGACGTTCCCGTTGACGAACTCGTCGCCCATATTCTTGTACTGGGTTCCGCCGGCCGCCCCCCACATTTCCTTGGGGAAGGAGCCGTCCTTCGTCCAGCCGTAGAGATCGGTGACATAACGCTTGGCGGCATCGTCGGGGAAGAAGAACTTGCCGTCCTTGACGTAGTTCGAGCCGTAGGAGAATGCCGCGCCGGAGAAGCGATGGCCCGAGCGGTCCATCGTGAAGGGGATCTGAGCGCCGGTCGCCTTGGCGACGCGCGCCGAGGCTTCGACGATGTCTTTCAACGTGGCGGTGGGCTTCGGAAGCGGTTCGCCGGCCTGTTCGAAGAGCGTCTTGTTGACGAAGGGCAGGTTGAAGGTTTGCGAGGCGATATAGCCGTTGATCGACTGCGGATCGTTGACGCCGGGGAAGCGAAGCGTGTTCAGGCTGTCGCCGTGCAGCTTGGCGAAACCGTCCGGGTCCTTCATGTAAGGACGCATGTCGAGGTAATAAGGCGCAAGCTGCCAGTCGGTGATCTTGGCGATGTCAGGGCCTTCGCCGACGGCAAGCTGTACCGGCAGCTGCTTGGCGACCGCATCATAGCCCGACGAGACGAAATTGACCTTGACGTCGGGATGCGCCGTCTCGAATTCTTTGCTGAGCGCTTCCATCCGCTCGACGTAAGCCTGGTCGTCGTCGGTGAACAGAAAGGTGATTGTCTTGGTTTCCGCCATGGCCGCGCCGGCCCATGCGAAAGAAACGGTAGCCAGCGCGAGTGCGAGGGCTCCTGAGAGATAGGTTTTCATTGTCATCCTCCCATGAAAAAATTTTCATCAATGGCGGCGTCGGCCATCGATAAATGAATTTCATATACTTGACATTCCTTCCGTCAAGCTATTTTCTGCGGCAATAGCGATGTTTTTGAGCAGTTCGCAAAAATAGCGCGCACAAAGACTTAATGAAAATATTTTCATAGAATTGCGGAGGAGGTGGTCTGTGAAAACGGAATGCATCAAGCAGCCGGACGAGATGACGCCAGCATACAGCGTGGCCGGGGGCCAGACGATCACGGCATGGGCCGTTTCCGGCCTCATCGCCAGCTATTTTCCCGGCGAGCCCGCGCCGGCCGAAGACCGCGTGAACTATCGTTTCATCAACGGTTTCGTCGATGTTGGCGACTTGCCCTGCCGCAAGGCCTTCTGGTCGACCATGGTCGGGCGGCCGCTGCTGCCCGACACCGCCTGGCCGACCGAAAGCCTCAATCTTCCCGGCTCGAACCGCCGCGTCGAGTTCACCGGCTTCTGGCACGTGCCGACGCATCTCAGGCGATGGCTGAAGGGCACATTCAGGACGGAGACCGCGCGAACGCTCAATCTCAGGCTGAAGACCTGCGGCGGCGTTCGCATATGGGTCAGCGGACAGGAGGAAGTGCGCTTCGAACCCTTCAAGCGCAACGTCGAGAGCGCAACCGACATAAGTCTGCCGCTTAAAGCCGGCGACAACCAGATTCTCGTCCATACCGAAGACCTCGCCGAGCGCGACACGACATGGTTCTTCGAACTTGAGATGCTGGACGAGGAGCCGCTCTGCGTGCTGCTGCCCGTATCGCTGGACCAGGAAGAGGTCCGCGAGCTGGAAGCCCTTGCCCGTGGCGTGCGCCCGGCCCGCGACGTCTTCGTCAATCAGCCGCTGGAGATCATATTCGGCACGGCGCCCGAACGCGATCTGCCGGTGGAGCTCAAGGTCATCGGCCATGGTCACGAGCTGCCCGTTCTCGCGCACTCTCGATTGACGCTCAGGGCCCATCAGAGCAGCCTCACGGCCGACGACGTCTGCGGCATTGCGGACGGTTATCACGGCGTGCATATGACGATCGGCAGCGGCACGGGTTCGGTTACGCGCGTCATCGATGCCGCCTTCATGAGCAGCATTTCGCCGGTGCCATCAGAGACGTCGCTGGCCGCCCGCAAGCGGCAGGCGCTGGAATACAGCGCCCGCTTCGGCGCCAACCGCGTCGGGCGCCTGATCGCCATGATGGAGACCGGCCATCACGACCAGGAAAGCTTCGACCGCATCATCGATGCGACGCTCGCCTCCATCGATGCGCGGGAGGATTGCTCGGACTTCATCATGGTGCCGCTGTTGTGGCTGCTCGGCGCCTATGCCGACCGGATGCCCGATGCCGTGGTCGCTCGTATCCGGCATTCCGTCCGCTCCTACCGTTACTGGGTCGACGAGCCGGGCAACGACGCGATGTGGTTTTGGAGCGAGAACCATGTGCTCTGCTTTCACACGAGCCAGCTGCTGGCGGGACTTCTTCTGCCCGACGAGGTGTTTTCGGCTTCGGGCCGGACGGGGCCGCAGCAGGCGGAAATCGCCGCTGAGCGGCTCGGCCGCTGGTTCGACAGCGTCGAAGCCCATGGATTGGCGGAGTGGAACTCGGCGGCCTATTACCCGATCGACTTCATCGGTCTGCTCGCGCTGGAGCGCTGGGCCGAGACGGCGATGTCAGCGCGCGCCCGCGCCCAGATCGATCTCATCTTCCGGATGATCGCCCTTCATACGCTCGCAGGCGTTCCGGCCGGATCGCAGGGCCGCGCTTACGACAAGGAACTGCGCGCCGGCCCGCTGACCGAGCTTGCGCCCTTCGCCCAGGTCGCCTTTGGAACCGGCTGGCTGAACAACGGTGTCGCGGCTTTGACCATGTTCTGCGCCGGCGGCTACCAGCCGCCCGCCGATCTGGCCGAGCTTGCGGCGCTCACCCGGGCAAGAAGCGTCGAGGCGCGTTACAGCCAGGGGCTCGAGAGCGGAAGACTCGTGCTGTTCAAGAACGAGGCGGCGCAGCTTTCGACGGTCGTCGATCACAAGACCGGCCAGAAGGGGCACCAGCAGCATGTCCTCGACATCCGCCTGGCCGGCCACCCGATGGCGAGGTTGTGGGTCAATCATCCCGGTGAGGACGATCCGTGGGGCAATCAAAGGCCGTCCTATTGGGCCGGCAACGGCATCCTGCCGCGCGTTGCCCAGCATCGCGACGTTGCCCTGCTGATCGAGGACACAAGCGACGCGCGGCACGCATGGACGCATGCCTATATCGGCCGCGACGGCCTGGACGATCTGATCGTCGAAGACAGGTGGCTCATCGCGCGATCGGGCAGGGGATTTTCCGCCCTTTGGGCGTCGAACGGCCTGGAGCTGATCACCGACGGCCCGACCGCCGGCCGCGAGGCGCGCTCCTACGGGCCGCTTTGCGGTTGGGCTGGTATCGTCGGATGCGGCAATGGTGACGCCTTCAAGACGTTCATCGAACGCCTGGGCCAGACGACGGTTTCCTTCGATCCCGGGCTTCGGCGTCTCTCCCTGACACCGCCGGGCGGCCCGGCGATCTGCCTGTCCTATGCCGACGGTCTTTCGATCGGCGGCGAGGCGAGGCCCTTCACGCATGATCAGCCGCACCCGATCCTCACCCACGACAGTGCTGCCTCCGGTGCCGGCACTGACGGGCCGTTCTACTCCTGAAACATAGGTCTCCAGCATGAACACACCATCTGTCGATAACGCCGCCCTCCTGACGACGATCGATCGCGTGGCAACGGCGTTCAGCCGGCTTAGGGGCATCAAGGAAGGTCTCGTGACGGGAAATTCCGCCTCCGGAATCCAGTTCGACGAATGGGACTGGGAAGTCGGCGTCGGCCTTTACGGCTTCCTGCGGCGCGCCATTTCCACCAATGATCAGAAAGCGCTGCAGGAGCTCGTCGCCTGGTATGCCGGCCAGATCGAACGCGGCCTGCCGCCGCGACAGATCAACAGCACCGCGCCGATGCTGCCGCTTGCGATCCTCGTCCAGCATGTCGACCGTCCCGATTTTCGCGCTCTCGTCGAGGACTGGGCCGAATGGCTCGTCAAGGAACTGCCCAAGACCGAGGACGGCGGCTTTCAGCACGTCGTCAAGGAGCGCCTCAACGACGGTGAATTGTGGGACGATACGCTGTTCATGGCCTGCCTGTTTCTCGCCCGGGCCGGCGTGCTCTGCGAGCGCAGCGAATGGATCGACGAGGCCGTCTATCAGTTCGTGATCCACACCCGCTACCTCTCCGATCCGGTCAGCGGGCTCTGGTATCACGGCTGGACCTTCAACGGGCGGCACAATTTCGCCAATGCCTTCTGGGCGCGCGGCAATGCCTGGATCACCGTCGCCATCCCCGAACTCTTCGATCTCGTTCCGACGCTCGGCGAGAAGGACCGGCGTTTTCTGTCGAATGTCCTCGTTAGCCAGGTGCGCTCCTTGAAAGCATACCAGCGGCCGGACGGCATGTTCACAACGCTTCTGGACGATCCGTCCTCGCCGCTGGAAACCTCGGCCACGGCAGGCATCGCCTATGGCATATTGCGCGCCATCGATGCCGGCATTCTCGACAAGGACGACAGGGCCTATGCGGAGCGCGCGCTTGCGGCGGTGCTGGCGCAGATCGACGAAGAAGGTGTCGTCCACGGCGTATCGGACGGCACGCCGATGGGCCATGACCTCGATTTCTACAGGCGCATCCCCAACGTGCCGACGCCTTATGGCCAGGCGCTGACCATGCTGCTCCTGACGGAAGTCTTTCTCGAGAACGGCGAGCGCCAATGAGCCCCGTGTCCCTTGTCGCGATCGAGCCGGCGGAGGGCGACGATACGGTCCGCCTGCAAGCGGCCATCGACGGCCTGTCGGCTTCGGGCGGCGGACGCGTGGAGCTCATGGCGGGTATCCATGTCTGCCACGGGCTCCAGCTCAAATCCGGCGTCGACCTTCATCTGGCCGCCGGCGCGATCCTGCGTCCCGTTCCGGACTACGAGGCCTATGCGCATACGAGTGTTTCGGTGATCGCCGAAAAGTCGGACCGAGGCATGATCGTCGCCAAGGATGCACGGCGGATCAGCCTGACGGGGGCGGGGTGCATCGAAGCCGGTTGTGACAGCTTCATTGTGGGAGAGGACGAGACGGTGGGAACCTTCATCCCAGCCGAATTTCGTCCCCGTGTCGTGGTGTTCGAAGGCTGCGACGAGGTCGAGATCAGCTCCGTCCATATTTGCCGCTCGCCGATGTGGACGCTGCATTTCGTCAACTGCACCGATGTCGCGGTCAGGGACGTGACCATCGACAACGACCGCCGCCTTCCCAATACCGATGGCATCGTACTGGATGCCTGCCGCGGCGCCGTCATCGAGGACTGCCGGATATCGACGGCCGACGATGGCATATGCCTGAAGACGAGCAACGGTCCTGATCGTGTCGCCATCGGGCGTTGCGAAAACATCCTCGTCCGTCGATGCTCCGTTCAGAGCCTCAGCTGTGCGCTGAAGATCGGCACGGAAACGCATGGTGACGTCACCAACGTCGTGTTCGAGGATTGCATCGTCTCATCCTCCAACAGGGCGCTCGGCGTATTTTCCCGCGACGGCGGTCGGATATCGAATGTGAGGTTTTCGAGAATTGCGGTGGAGTGCCGCGAGACCCCCGATGGTTTCTGGGGCTCGGGAGAGGCGCTGACCGTCAATGTCGTCGACCGTGTCACGGAACGCACGGCGGGCGCCATCGAAAATCTCATCGTCGAGGACATAACCGGACGGATGGAGGGGGCGATCACAGTCATCTCGACCTCGTCGGCCGGCATCAGGAACGCACGGTTTACGCGCATCGCCATAGAGCAGAAGCCTGGGCAGCTCGACACGGCGCGGTCCTACGACCTGCGTCCGACAAACGCGGACCTTTCCCCGAAAGCCGATGGCGGTGGCCGTGCCAATGCCTGGACCCGCGGGTCGGACGGGCGGGTAATCGGTTTGGAGCATTATCCGGGAGGAATGCCGGCCGTCTACGTGGCCGGGGTTACCGGGATCTTGATGAACGAGGTGCGGATCACAAGGCCGACACCGCTGCCGCAAGGCTGGAACACAAACGACGCCGTCTTCGAAACGGCGGCACCTGATGGGAGTGGGTCATGGCAGAACTGAAACTTTCCAACGTCAACAAATCGTATGGCTCGGTCAAAGTCCTGCATGACGTCGAACTCGATATCAAGGACGGCGAGTTCGTCGTCTTCGTCGGCCCGTCGGGATGCGGCAAGTCGACCCTGCTGCGCGTCATCGCCGGCCTCGAAGAGGTGACGTCAGGCGCAATCGCGATCGGGAGCCGCGACGTCAGCGCGCTCTCGCCGGCCGAGCGCAAGATCGCGATGGTCTTCCAGTCCTACGCCCTCTATCCGCATATGAGTGTTCGCAAGAATCTTGCATTCGGGCTGGAGAATTTGAAGTTCAAGCGCGCCGAGATCGAGGCGCGGATTGCCGAAGCTGCCAGGATGCTGGCGATCGAACCCTATCTGGACCGGCGCCCGAAGCAGCTTTCGGGCGGCCAGCGCCAGCGCGTGGCGATCGGCCGGGCCATCGTGCGCGAACCGGACATTTTCCTCTTCGACGAGCCGTTGTCCAATCTCGACGCCGCCCTGCGCGTCCAGACCCGCGCCGAGATCACCAAGCTGCACCGCGAGATCAAGACGACGATGATCTATGTCACGCATGACCAGGTCGAGGCGATGACGATGGCCGACAAGATCGTCGTGCTGCGCGCTGGGCGGGTCGAGCAGGTCGGCGCGCCGCTGGACCTGTTCGATAGCCCGCGCAATCTCTTCGTCGCCGGCTTCCTCGGCTCGCCGCGTATGAACATCATCAAGGGCAGGGTAGCAGGCGTCAGCGAAAGCGGCGTCACCATCGATGTCGGCAACGGTGGCAGCATCGTCAGCGATGTCGATCTCGCCGGCATTGCGGTCGGACAGGCCGTTCTCGCCGGTATCCGGCCCGCGCATTTTTCACGTTCCGGCGAGCAAGGCCTGCCGTTCATCGTCCAGTATCACGAGGGCCTCGGCACGGAGACCTATGTTTACGGCAACCTTGCCGGGCAGGACGAGCAGATCATCATTCATGAGGCCGGCCATTTCGCGCCGGCGCCTGGTGACCCAATCCTGATCGACGCCGCTCCGGGGCGGGTTCATCTGTTCGATCCCGAAAACGGCCTGGCTTTTGCCCGGCGGCCCGGCCAGGGGAGGCGCTGAACATGGCGGCGCTCAACGCAGGTGCATTGCTGTCCCAGACGGGGGAAATGGCGATGAGAGTGGTCGAAGCGCCGATAAATGTGATCGAGCGCATCTTCGGCCGCAAGAGTATGCCATGGCTGTTCCTGGCGCCGAACCTCGTTCTGTTCGCTATCTTCACGTTCCTTCCGATCGCGATCGCGATCGGTTACGCCTTTACCGGTGGCACCAATCTTCTCGTGTCGGAGCGCCCCTTCGTGGGCCTGGACAATTTCCGCACGCTGCTTTCCTGCGGCAATTATCTGCAGCCGGGAACCTGCCAGGAATCGCTGTTCTGGACGGCCGTGTGGAACACGCTCTGGTTCGTGGCCTTCAATGTCGTCGCCACATTGCTCGTGGCGCTGATCACGGCGCTGATCCTCAATCGGGCGATCGTCGCGCGCGGCTTCTTCAGGGCGATGTTCTTCTATCCCGTCTTGCTGTCTCCCGTCGTCATCGGTCTCATCTGGAAATGGTTCCTCGATCGCAACGGGCTGCTGAACGCCTTCTTCCAGATGATCGGCGTTCCCCCTGAGATCTTCCTGCTCGAGGTTGGCTGGTCGCGCTTCTTCGTCGTCGCGGTATCGGTCTGGTTTCACATGGGTTTTTATACCCTGATCCTCCTCGCCGGCCTCCAGGCCATCCCGAAGGAGCTCTACGAGGCTGCCTCCATCGATGCCGCCTCGCCGCGCCGAACACTGTTCAGGATCACGCTTCCGTTGCTCGCTCCGAACCTGCTGGTCGTGTTCATTCTTTTGATGATCAAGTCCGTCCAGATCTTTGACGAGGCCTGGGTGCTGACCAATGGCGGGGGCCCCGGCACGGCCAACAGCTTCATCGTCCAATATATCTACCAGATGGCATTCGGCAGCGATCTTCGCCTCTTCGGACTGGCCTCCGCCGCATCGGTTCTCATGGGGCTGGTGCTTCTGGTTCTCACCCTCATACAGCTGCGCATCGGCAAGCGAATGGAGTCCTGAGATGAACCCGATCAGCTTTTTCACGCGCACACGCCGGGCCGGACGCATTGATATAACCGACATATTGTCATGGGTCTGGCTGATCGGTGGAACCTTCGTGGTGTTGCTTCCGGTCCTCTGGGCGGGCCTCTCCTCGCTGAAGCCGGCGGCTGAGATCACCCGATTTCCGCCGACGCTGCTTCCCCGGGCCGCCGTCGAACAGACCGTGCCCGGCTTCGACAAGCCGCTCAGCCTCTGGCAGGTCACCGTCGACGGCCAGCAGCGTGAAATGGCCATGGTCCGCCGCATCGGCCTCAAGGCCCAGATGGTCGATCCCGCAAATCCGGGACCACCGGTCAGCGTCGACGTGAAGGGGCTGACGCCGGTGCAGAAGCTGACGGTCGCCACGCAGAATTATACCGATCCGTTGACGCGCTTCAACTTCCTGACCTTCCTCAAGAATTCAGTGTTCGTCACCTTCGTCGCAACGCTGTTGACGCTGATCGTCAACGCCATGGCGGCTTTCGCCCTGTCGAAATACAAATTTCCCGGTGATACGACGGTCTTCGTCATCATCATTTCAACGCTGATGATCCCGCTCGCCGTCGTCATGGTGCCGGCCTATCTCGTCATTGTCGGGGTCGGGCTTGCCGATAACCTGTGGGGCGTCATCCTGCCGACGGTCGCCTCTCCGACCGCCGTCTTCCTGCTGCGGCAATATATGCTGACCATACCCGACGAGCTGATAGAGGCGGCCCGCGTTGATGCGGCGAGCGAATTCTGCATCTTCTGGCGCATCATCCTGCCGCTGACGGCGCCGGCTCTCGCGGTGCTGGCGATCTTTTCCGTGCTCTGGCGATGGAACGACTTCCTCTGGCCGCTCATCGTCCTCAACAGCCGCGAGAATTTCACCCTGCAGGTCGGTCTGAATGCGTTCCAGGGAGAGTTCTCGGTGCAGTGGCACTATATCCTGGCAATGACGTTCCTCAGCCTGCTGCCTGTCACCGTCGTCTTCCTGTTCCTGCAGAAGTACATCACCACGGGCATCGCCGGAACAGGCATGAAGTGAACGAGGCCGTCGCTTAAATCCAGGACGGAGGCCTCCTCCCAAGAGTCCAAGAACCGTATTCAACGTCTCACGCCGGCTGAAGCTCGCCGCGTCGAACTCGGTTCATGCGGCGCGCTTCAAGCTTTTATCTGGTTCATGCAGCTCAAATCTGCGCATTTCATGCGCAGATGCAGGGAGCGAGATACCGCGGCTATACGAACTCGGCATAATCCAGATCGTGCAGATTTATGAGCGCCGCTCGGCGCTGCCGTATCGTTTACGCCATCTTAATTTCACTATGCGATTTTTAGCGGTAGGCAGCATAACAATAAATACGGCCATGAGGGTCGAAAATATTTCTGTCATTCCCCGGATGCAATAAGTATTGACCCCATGATGTCGGGAATCGTGAGCTGTTTGTATCAATAATGCCGGAGAACTTGGTTGTGATATATCACGAATTTACGGATATATTGCTATGTACGATAGATATACGTTTTCGACCAGGTCAATCGAAGCTGTGATCGATCGACGATAGCTACTGCGCGTTCCTCGACGCGGACGCAAGCGGCACGAGCAAGCCCTCATATGCGGCGGAAACGCCCGAAGCAGTTGCCGCACACAGTCGTAAACGGCGATCTCAGTCGCCACCAAGATGAGGTACTGGAATGAAACGGCCGAGTATAAAATTGTCATTGACAGGTTCGATCGCCGGCATGATTGCCGCGACCACCATCATCTGCTGGGTTTCCATCAGTTCCCTTTCCCACATCCACGCCAAAAGCAACGCGATCGTTGGAAACTGGATGCCGGGCGTGGATCGCTCGAAGCAGATTTCGATTGTCTTCGGGGACTGGAGGCTTGCCTATCGCACCTATGCGATGGCATCGGGTGACGATGAAAAGGCAAAAGCAGCCAAGGGAGTCTCGGATAGTGTAGCAGCATTCACCAGAGCGGTTGATTCTTATGCCGAACTGGTCGATTCAAGCGAAACGGGTGAGCGGAAGAAGCTGCTCACAAAGATCCGCGAGAATGCCACGACCTACGAGGCAGTAGGCAAGAAGGTGCTGGCCGCGGACAATAGTGAAGACGCCAAGAAGATCATGGCGACGAACCTGGTTCCGGTTGCTACTGAAATCAAGCAGACCGTGACCGGTATGGCTATGCTCGAATCGGCCGGCGCCGGCACCGCCGGCGCCGAAATCCAACAACTCCTGAACAATGCTCTGCAACTCATCACCATCCTCTGTGCGGTTGCAGTCCTCGCCGGAGGGGGCGTCATCGCTTTTGCGCTGTTAGGGATCGCCAACCCCATCACCCGGATCACCGGTGCGATGCGCAATCTCGCCTCCGGCGATACAGTAACCGCCGTACCGTTCGCCGGCCGTCAGGACGAGATCGGCGCGATGGCTGAGGCCGTCGAGGTATTTCGCCAGAACGCCGTCGCAAATGCGCGCCTCGAAGTTGAGGCCACCGCCTCCCGCGCCCACCAGGAGGTGGAGCGAGCCGAAGTCCAACGCCGCGCCGAGCACGAGGCCGAACAATTGCGCTTTGCCACCGACAATCTCGCCTCCGGTCTTAAGCGGCTTGCCGCCGGCGATCTGGCCTTCCAGATCAGCGAGGCTTTCGCGCCGAATTTCGAACCGCTGCGTCAGGACTTCAACCAGTCGATCCGCCAGCTCGGCGCAGCGCTCTCGACGATCGCCGAAAGTATCCGGGCGATGAACAATGGCACGCACGAGATCTCGGCCGGAGCACAGGATCTCTCCAGGCGGACCGAGCAGCAGGCCGCATCGCTCGAGGAAACTGCTGCCGCCCTCGATGAGATCGTCGCCAATGTTGGGTCGTCGACGAAGTTGACAGAAGAAGCCCGCACTGTCGCGACCCAGACCAATGAGAGCGCGCGGAAATCTGCGGAGGTGGTTTCCCATGCAGAGGAGGCGATGCGGCGGATCGAGGAAAGCTCGCAGCAGATTTCCAACATCATTGGCGTTATCGATGAGATTGCCTTCCAGACCAATCTTCTGGCGCTCAACGCAGGCGTCGAAGCGGCGCGCGCCGGCGAAGCTGGCAAGGGCTTTGCAGTGGTCGCACAGGAAGTCCGCGAACTTGCCCAGCGCTCGGCACAGGCGGCAAAGGAGATCAAAGGGCTGATCCAGACCTCGACGGCCGAAGTGGAAAGCGGGGTGAAGCTGGTGCGTGACACCGGCGAGGCGCTCAACGTCATCGGCGGCTTCATCGGCCAGATCAATAATCACATGAACGCTATAGCAGTCTCGGCGAAAGAGCAGTCGACGGGGCTTGCCGAGATCAACACGGCGGTCAATTCGATGGATCAGACGACTCAGCAAAACGCGGCCATGGTGGAACAATCGACCGCCGCAGCGTCCAGTCTGGCGCAGGAGGCGATCAAGCTGCGGGATCTCATCACCGGCTTCCAGCTTGGCGGCAGCGACGCATCCCAGGCCGCGGCCCTCCGCAGGACCGCCACGGCCATGGCGACGCCTGTGCGCAGCCCCAGCCCCAGCCGCGGCCGCCCCCTCGCGCACGGCAATACGGCTCCGAAGCAGGAAGAATGGGCCGAATTCTGAGACACGATCATGCAGCGGGGAGGGTCGGCCTTCCCGCTTCGCACACGAGCGGTTCAGCCCCGATCGCCTGAGCCGCTCGGTTTATTTATGGCCACCTTCACCGGCCCTATATCTCGGCATGTCAGCCAAGCGACCGGAAGTCGTTCATGAAGCGGCGTACAGGCTTTTTTGAGTCCGGGAATTCGCTGTATCACAAAACGGTTTCGAAGAGCGGGATCAGGGCCGCGCCGATTGCACCGGGGGCATCGATGATCTGTGCCACGGCAAGGCTTGGGACGTCCCGTAATGCACCATGCCGAGGCAGATTATTGAATTCAGTCCGCTCGATAAGCATTCTCGCGAGTGAATGCGGAAGCTCGCCGCCAAGGACGATCAAGGCCGGGTCGAATACTGCGCAGATCGCATTGATGGCTTTGTTGTGGGCCGGCGCGACGCGGTCGACCCACTCCGCAACGCCATCCCAATCCACCAGGTTTTCGTTCTTCAGGTCCCTGAGGGTCAAGTTCGAGCGTCCCTTGGCATGAAGGTGTTGAAGCAAGAGGCTGAGTGCAGGGCGATCTTCGTATTCCTCACGCCCGAAGAGAACGGAATATTCGCCGGCATTTCCGAAACTGCCGCGAAACGGCATGCCTCCGGAAACGAGGCCGCCCCCGTATCCGTGAAGGTGGGCGATATAGGCGAAATCAGCGACGTCGCGGCCGACACCGAAAATTGCTTCCGCCAAGGCGGCGGTCCTGGTGACATTGTCTGCCCAGACCGGTAGGCCGAGCTGCTCTCCGAGCAAAGGCGCCAAATCGATCAATGACCAATGAGCGAGCGGCAGAGGACAGTTGAAGGCCGTGTCCAGCATATGGTGGCCAGAGACTGCCAGACCGATGCCGAGGACGTCGCGCCGCTCGGCTCCTCGCCGGGCAAGGAGCTCTTCGACCGCCGCTTCGATCCGCTCCATCTCCGCGGCGAGCGACGATCCCTCCTGCGGAATTTCCATGTGGTCCAAAGGTTCTCCGAAACCCATGAGGCAGAGGCCGATCGAACCGACGTTCACGGCGATGCCGAGCGTCAGACACCAGTCTCTGCAAAGAGTAAGGCCAGGGCTGGAGGGCCCGGGCCGCCGGGTTTCCGAATGGGAAAAGACGATCATTCCTCGCTCATGAAGCCGCGCGACGATCCTGTGCAACGATTGCTGGGTGAGATCGAGCGGCTCGGTTAGGTCGGAGCGCTCAATGCCCGGAGACTTCCAGATCAGCCGCAGCAGGTCGCGTTCGTTGCGGGAAGCGACGCGCACAGCTTGGGTGTCTCGCAAAAAATGTGCGGCGATGTGGTCTAGCGGTTCATACTTCATTTTGGGTTCGGTTTGATTTACACTGTGAGTGTGAACCAGATTGGGAGGGCGTTTTGCTTCTGTCAAACAAGGAATTCGAGCCCCGGTTTGCCGGCCCTGCTTACTCCATTGAGATTGGCCAAGCCAGCCGGGATCACAATTCACGAAGGCAGAGGGGATATCGTTGAGATCCGAGAATACGGCGCGCGCTCATGAGCGTGAGACATACGGGTTTGCGCCGACGCATGAAGGCAGGGACTTCGAGTCGATGGTGCAAGCCTATTCGGCAGGCTATGGAGCCTTTAGCGCCGAGCCGCTGAGCAAAGATCGGGCTTTTGCTTGGGCAGCGGACCTGAGAACAAGCGGGCCATTTACGGCGCTTCATTCGGTTTATCAAAGTTCCTGGACGATTCGAACGCTCGAGGAGACGCCGCAACACCTCGCGTTTTACATCCCGCGCACCGGATCCTTTCGACTGTCCATTGGAAAAAGGGTGGTTGAAAGTGAGGCGGGTCATCTTCTCATGGCCAACAACCATCAGGCAGGTGATCGTTTCGTCCAAGGCGGCCCGCACCGCTCGGATGCGCTGTTCCTGGACTGGAAAATTGTGAGACGAATGCTCGTTTCACTGGTGGAAACGCCGATCCTCGATTCGCTTGACCTAGAACCCGTTCTGGATCTCGCAACACCATCGGGCCAGCTTATCGGCAGCCTGGCGCAGACGATCGTGCAGGGCATGCTCAATGACGGTCCGCTTCTGTCTTCACCGCTTGCTATGGCAGGAATGAGCGAAACGCTTGCAAATCTCGTGATCCGATTTGGCTCTCACCGTTTTTCCGGCTATCTGGAAAAAAACAAAGTATCGTTGGTCGCGCCTTGGCATGTCCGACGTGCTATCGACTATATGCACGCCAATATCGCAGAGCCCCTCACCATGACGATGATTGCGGATGACGTCGGTGTTTCACTTCGTGCGCTGCAAACGGGCTTCAAGGCCTTCAGGGGAACTTCACCGGGCAGTTACTTGCGCACGATCAGGCTGCAGGCAGCCCGCGACCAATTGCGGGATCCGATGAATCAGCGATCCGTCCGGGAAATCTGCGCCATATGGGGTTTTTCTCATGCGGGCAGATTTTCCATTGTCTACCGCAGCACCTTTGGAGAAAGCCCGCGCGATACGCGCTTGCAGGCCGAGCGCTTGCGCTAGCTAACTACGGAAGGCGCGCCTAATAATTTCTTCAACAGCAGTCGATACCGGCGCACAGGATGGGATCAGGCCGCGCTGCATTTGCCAGACATCGGTGAGCAATGTCCGATCGTGGAGCGCGCCGCCCGCCTTGTCTTTCGACCGGTCTCGTTTGAGAAGACAAATCATCGACCGTCGACTCTCGTTGAACTCCGCCGACTTAGCCTCTAGTTCCCGTTCTGATAGGCCCAGGTATTTTCCGCAGCCGTCAGAGGCGCATATTTCGAAGGGTTTTCTCAAGAATGCCTCTACCGCCGATGCTTGGCTTGAATAAACGGGATCGTCTTTCACAAACTCGCGGAACGCTTTCAGGTCGCCGCGCAGGATTCTCGGAGTTAGATCGAAGCCTCGAACTGCGAACAAAAGACCCCAGCTAAAGTATCCAAGCCTGAGTGTGGTCGCCTCGCAAGCGCGACGTTCTTTACCATCGTACCGGTTGCAGTTTTGAAGCTTCACTGCACTAAAGATCTTGGGAATTTGCAAGGTTTCTTTAGCGTCGGACGCAACGGCTATCGAAGCATCGATCATGATACACAATGAGATCGATAGGGCTGCAGGAAGGATTTTGGTCATCGTGCTCTCCGAAGGCAACGCATCGATCAGGCTCGATGCGTTGCATTCTCGCGCGGCGGTGCGACGCTGCCGCGCAGGACGAGATGGCATCCGAGTTCCAGGCGATGGGCCGGCCGCTGCGGATCGTTGGCAATCAGCCGCTGTTCGATGAGCGCCAAAGCGGCCGCGCCGAGCCTGTCTGTGGGAACGCTGATCGTCGACAGCGGCGGGCGGCTGAACTCGCCGGGAACGATGTCGTCGAATCCGAGGACTGATATCGCTTCGGGCACGCGGATGTCGCGATCGGCCAATGCCTTCAGGCAGCCGAGCGCCAGATTGTCGGCAGCGCAGAAGACGGCGGTCGCCCCTTTAATCGTGGCATCGCGGTCGAGCAGTGCGTTGATCGCAGCCTCGCCGTGCCGGGGCTCATAGCCCTCTGCCTCGACGATCATATCGTCAGGCACCGGAAGGCGCGCGGCGAAATAGGCATCGGAAAAGCCGTCATATCGGCGCTGGATCGTCGTGCGGCCCTTCCAGGTCAGGTGCAGGATGCGGCGATGCCCGAGTGCCAGCAGGTGCTCGATGCCGAGCCTTGCCCCAAAACGGTTTTCGGGCGTGACCGTATCGACCAGCATGGCCGGGTCTTCGCCGTTGACGATGACGACGGGCATATCAGGGGAGGCGAGGCTACGGATCAGTTCCGGCTGATCGTCATTCAGGACCACGATGCCGTCGGCGCGCTCCGACAGCGCGATCTGCCTGACCTGGGCGCCGTCGATACGCCGGCCGGTGCTGACGAAGGGTACGATCCTGATGCCGCGGCGCTCGCACTCCCTGCGAAGGCCGTTGAGGATCGTCCAGCTCACCAGGTTGAGGTCGCTCTCCGGCGCGGCATCGTCGGGAATGGCGAGAAGCACGACGCGCAAGGTCGCGATCGTCGCCTTCTTCCTCCGGCGGTCGAGGTAACCCAGGCGTTTTGCCGAATCCAGAACCCTCTCGCGCACCTCGATCGTCAGCGGCGCGGTTCCGTTCAGCGCGTGCGAGGCCGTGCTCAGCGATACGTCAGCATCGCGCGCGACATCCTTGAGATTGACTTTGCGTTCCACTTTTTCCGTCGCGAATTGAGGCCGTACCTTCGAAGGTACGGCTAACGCGATGTTTTTACATAAAAAGTTGACAAAAGCTACGTGCCTGGCGCGGTATTTTTCGTCATTCGGCGATCAGTTCTTGGCAAGCAGGCCGTTGAGCAGCAGATCGAAATAGGCCCGCAGGAAGGCCTCCTTATTGGGAGTGGGCACGCGGCGGTCGTCGAATATCAGCCGCAGAACTGTCGTCGTCAGGATTGGCGCGACCACGATGTCGGAGAACTCAACCGGAATTTCGCGAAACTCCCCCGACGCCACACCCTCCAGAATGAGAGCGTCGACCTTGGCGATGATCGGCTCGATGAACTGATCGTGGTGGCGGTCGATTAGGTCTGGGAACCGGTGTCCTTCCGCAATGACGAGGCGCGTCAGCTCGCGGGTCGTACGATCCTCGGCGATTTGTTCGTAGAGCAGGCCGAGAATGGAAATCAGCCGGTCGGTTGCGCTGCCACTGAGGCTCTCGGTGATGCCCAGCAGCTCCTGAAAAGGAACGGAGAAGTGGTGGATCATGGCTTCGAAAAGCTTTTCCTTGGTCTCGAAGTAGACATACACCGTACCCTTGGTGACGCCGACCCTTTCGGCGATGTCTTCGACGCGCGTGCCGGTGAAACCGCTTCTCACGAATTCCTCGAAGGCGGCATCCAGGATCTGGATGGGCCGCAGCGCTTTCTGTTCCGCGCGCGTGATCTTCTTCTGAGCTGCCATTTGCCCCGCGTCCCTTGTTGCGCACGCCCTCGTCCCTGCGGCGCAAAGTTTCATTGACTAATGCGTCAGTCAATTATATAGCAGCTGCCGTTGAGAGCAAGAGGTCAACTATGAGAACCATTATGGTCGCCACAGCGATCGCATGCGCCATCGGGCTCGGATCATGCAGCGATGAGCGCGGGCCGACTGAGCCAACCGCACGGCAGGTCGGCGTCGTCGTCGCCAAGCCTGAGCCGGTGGTCCAAGGTGGCGCGGTCACCGGCGAAGTCCGCGCCCGTGTCCAGACCGATCTGTCCTTCCGCGTCAGCGGCAAGATCATCGAGCGGCTGGTGGAAGTCGGACAGTCCGTGAAGGCAGGGCAGCTCCTCGCGCGGATCGATCCGGAAGAGCAGAAGGCCGAGCTGGATGTGGCGGCTGCCAATCTTCAGTCGGCTGAGGCGCAGCAAACCCAGGCGCAGCTCGCATACGACCGCCAGCAGAGCCTGTTTCGAACGCAGGTGACGACGCGCGCGGCACTCGACCAGGCGCAGGAGGCGCTTCTGACCGCGCAGGCATCGACGAAGTCGGCGCAGGCGCTGTTGGAAACCGCTCAGGATACTCTGTCCTACACAGAGCTGAAGGCGGACGCCGACGGAATGATTACCGCCCGCAATGCCGAGGTCGGGCAGGTGGCGCAGGCCGCCCAGGTCGTTTTCACGCTTGCCCATGACGGCGACCGGGATGCCGTCTTTGAAGTGGTCGAGAGCGCGTTCCTGCGCCCGATCGACGGCGACGGGACCGTTGCCCTTCTGTCGAACCCCTCGCAGAAGATCGCGGCGAAGGTTCGCGAGATTTCGCCGACGATCGATTCTTCCACCGGAACCATCAAGGTCAAGGTCGCGATATCGAGCGACGCTGCGATCCCTCTCGGCGCTCCCGTCGTCGGAAGATTCAATTATGTCTCGCAGGACGTCATCCAGCTTCCCTGGTCCGCCATGACATCCAAGGACGGCAAGCCGGCCGTCTGGATTGTCGATCCCGCATCATCTGCGGTTTCGGCAAGGGCGGTGGATGTCTCCGGCTACGAGACCGGCAGCTTCATCGTCAAGTCAGGCGTGTCGGAAGGAGAGGTCGTGGTGGCCGACGGAACCAAGTTCCTCAGGCCGGGTGAAATCGTGTCTTATGTCAAGGAAGCTTCCAAGTGATTATTCGTCCCAAGATTGTCGCACTGATGATGGGTACGGCCCTGATCTCCTCCTGCACGCCGCAGGAGGAAAGGAAGGAGGAAGCCCCCCGTCCCGTGCTGTCGATGACAGTCAAGCCAACGTCGTCTTCGAGCTTGAGCCTGACCGGCACGATCGAACCGACGATCGAGACCGAACTCGGCTTCCGTATTCTCGGGCGGACGATCGCCCGCAACGTCAATGTCGGCGATCTCGTCAAGAAGGATGATGTCGTTGCCGCCATCGATCCGCTGGCGCTGGAGCTTGCCGTGCGCAACGCGCAGTCGGACGTGGAGAACAGCGACGCCCAGCTCAGGAACGCGGTGACCACAGAGCAGCGCCAGCGCGCGTTGCTGGAGTCGCGCTCAGGCACCGAAGCCTCGCTCGAAGAGGCCGAACAGGCAAGGCGGACGGCCGCGGCCGCCGTCGCCAAGGCGCAGGCCAATCTCGACAAGGCCACGGAGCAACTCGGCTACGCGCAGCTTCGGGCGGAATTCGACGGGGTGGTGACGGCGACCTCGGCCGAGGTCGGACAGGTGGTGTCGGCCGGCCAGACGGTCGTGACCATCGCACGGCCGGACAAGCGCGATGCCGTGGTGGACGTGCCCCAGGCCGCCGCCCAGAAACTGAAGATCGGCGCGCCGTTCGAGGTGACGCTGCAGCTCGATCCGACCATCCGCACGTCGGGAGTCGTGCGTGAAATAGCACCAGAGGCGGAGACGTCCACCCGCACGAGCAGGACCAAGATCGCACTGAGCGATCCCCCCGCCACCTTCCGGCTGGGCTCCGTCATATCAGCCTCGGCAACCATTGCAGCCGATCCGCAGATCGTGCTGCCTTCCTCCGCAATCCTTGTCGGCAGCGACGGCCCGAGCGTCTGGATTGTCGATGCGCCGGCCAGGAAAGTATCGCTTCGCCGCGTCAAGATCGACGGCGACGTCGAAGATGGCGGCACCGTCCGCGTCAGCGAAGGGATCGCCCCCGGAGAAAGGGTGGTCGTGGCAGGCGTGCATAAACTTGAAGATGGCCAGACCATCAGGATCGACCAGGAGATCAGCCAGTGAAGTCCTTCAATCTTTCCGACTGGGCGCTCGAACACCGTTCGCTCGTCTGGTACTTCATGATCGTCTTCATTCTCGCAGGCGCCTTCTCCTACGTGAAGCTCGGCCGCGAGGAAGACCCGAACTTCACGATCAAGACGATGGTGATCACCGCCCAGTGGCCAGGCGCCTCCGCCGAAGAGGTGACGCGGCAGGTGACCGACAGGATCGAAAAAAAGCTCCAGGAACTCGAATCGCTTGATTACACCAAGAGCGAGACCGTTGCCGGCCAGACGACCGTCTTCGTCGAGCTGTTGCCGACGACCAAGGCGAAGGATGTCGCGCCGACCTGGCTGCGCATCCGCAACATGATCGCTGACATCAAGGGCGATTTCCCCACCGGGGTCGTCGGTCCTTTCTTCAACGATCGCTTCGGCGACGTGTTCGGAAACATCTACGCCTTCACCAGCGACGGCCTTACCCAGCGTCAGCTTCGCGATCTCGTTGAGGACGCCCGTTCCAAGGTTCTGACCGTGCCCAACGTCGGCAAGGTCGATGTGATCGGCGCCCAGGACGAGGCGATCTATCTCGAATTCTCCACACGCCAAATCGCCGCACTCGGGATCGACCAGCAGTCGGTCATCCAGACCCTGCAGGCTCAGAATGCCGTCACGCAGTCCGGCTTCGTTGACGCCGGGCCGGAGCGCATCGCATTGCGGGTCAGCGGACAATTCACCTCCGAGGACAGTCTGAGATCGATCAATCTTCGGATCAACGACCGCTTCTTTCCGCTAAGCGACGTCGCCACGATCAAACGCGGCTATGTGGATCCGCCCTCGGCGCTGTTCCGCTTCAACGGCCAGCCGGCGATAGGGCTTGCCATCGGAATGAAGCAGGGCGCCAATCTTCTGGAGTTCGGCGAGGGGCTCGACGCGCAGATGAAACGTGTTATCGCTGACCTTCCGATCGGCGTGGACGTCCACCGCGTTTCCGATCAGCCGGCCGTCGTCGACGAAGCGGTGTCCGGATTTACCCGCGCGCTCTTCGAAGCGATCGTCATCGTCCTGATTATCAGCTTCATCAGCCTTGGTCTTCGCGCCGGCATGGTGGTGGCGATCTCCATTCCGCTCGTCCTGGCGATCACCTTCGTGGTGATGGAGTATTCCGGCATTTCGCTTCAGCGCATCTCGCTCGGCGCGCTCATCATCGCGCTCGGGGCTGCTTGTCGACGACGCCATGATCGCCGTCGAGATGATGGTGGCCCGCCTGGAGGCGGGCGACGATCTGAGGAAAGCCGCCACCCACGTTTATACGTCGACCGCCTTCCCGATGTTGACGGGGACGCTCGTCACCGTTGCCGGTTTCATCCCGGTCGGTCTCAACAACAGCGCCGCAGGTGAGTTCACCTTCACGCTTTTCGTGGTCATCGCAGTTTCGCTGATCGTTTCCTGGGTGGTGGCGGTGCTGTTCACGCCGCTTCTCGGCGTCACGATCCTGCCGAAGACGATGAAATCGCATCACGAGAAGAAAGGCCGCTTCGCTTCCGTCTTTTCTTGGCTTCTGGGGCTGGCGATGCGTTGGCGCTGGGTCACCATCATCCTCACGGTCGGCGTCTTCGCACTTTCGATTGGCGGCATGGGGCTGGTGCAGCAACAGTTCTTCCCCAACTCGGACAGAACCGAGCTGGTCATCGACTGGAATCTCCCCAACAACAGTTCGATCGCCGAAACCAACAGGCAGATGGCCAAGTTCGAAAAGGAGATGCTGGCCGATAACAAGGATGTCGACCATTGGACGACCTATGTCGGCAAGGGTGCGCCACGCTTCATTCTGTCCTTTGACGTGCAGACGCCCGACGTGTCGTTCGGACAGACGATCATCGTCACGAAAGGCCTCGACGTCCGCGACAAGGTGCGAGCGGAACTACAGGACTATCTGACGAAAACCTTCCCCGGCACGGACGCCTTCGTCAAGCTTCTTGACATCGGTCCGCCGGTGGGCAAGCCGGTCCAGTACCGGATCAGCGGCCCCGATATTCAAAAGGTCCGCGACCTCTCCCAGCAGTTTGCCGGCGTCCTGGGATCGCATCCGCTTCTGGCAAACATGGTCCTGGACTGGAATGAGCCGTCGCGCGTGGTGAAGGTCGATGTCCTGCAGGACAAGGCGCGCCAGCTCGGCGTTTCCTCTGAAGACATCGCCACTGCCCTCAACGGCATCGTCGAAGGTTCGACAGCCACCCAGGTTCGAGACGATATCTACCTGGTCAACGTCATCGGCCGCGCCAGGGCATCCGAGCGCGATTCCATCCAGACGCTTGAGAATCTGCAGCTCTCCACCTCCAACGGCAAGGTCGTGCCTCTCTCCGCCGTGGCGAATTTCCGCTACGAGCTCGAGCAGCCGACGATCTGGCGTCGCGACAGGCAACCCACGATAACGATCAAGGCGGCCGTCGTCGGTCCGACGCAACCGGCCACGATCGTCGACCAGCTGAAGCCCAAGGTGGAAGAGTTCCAGAAAGGCCTTCCCGTGGGATACAAGGTGGAAGTGGGCGGCGCGGTCGAATCCAGCGCCGAGGCGCAGGGGCCGATCGCAGCGGTCGCTCCGCTGATGCTGTTTGCGATGGCGACGATCCTGATGATCCAGCTGCAAAGCTTCAGCCGCCTCTTCCTGGTGTTCGCCGTCGCTCCGACGGCCCTGATCGGCGTGGTCGCAGCACTTTTGCTGAGCAATGCTCCCATGGGCTTCGTCGCGATCCTCGGCGTGTTGGCGCTGATCGGCATCCTGATCCGCAACTCCGTCATCCTGGTCGTCCAGATCGAGCATCTGCGCAGCGAAGGAATGGCGCCCTGGCAAGCGGTCATCGAGGCCACCGAACACCGCATGCGGCCGATCATGCTGACGGCCGCGGCCGCCACGCTGGCGCTGATCCCGATCTCGCGCGAGATCTTCTGGGGCCCGATGGCCTACGCCATGATGGGCGGTATCGTCGTCGGAACCGCGCTCACCCTACTGTTCCTGCCTGCGCTCTACGTCGCGTGGTTTAGGATTCCGAGGGATGAAGGTGTTCAGGCCGAAACCGCGGCAAAGGCATGAGCATGGGCTTTGACGTCCATCGCATGCGGCCGCCGCGGCGGCCGCTGCATGCCCTGGCCTCCGAGGAGAGAGCTCGATGACGGAACAGCGTTTGAACGGGCTTCCGATGAGAGCCAAGGCGATGCTGGTCGCAATCGGCCTGGCGATGCTCGCTGGTTGCGCCACGAGACCGTCGCCTGATGTGTTGAATCCGGTCCATCAGCCCGTTCATCTCCCAGCTCATCTGAATACATCGCTTCATTCCGAAGAAGCCGCCCCAAGCCGGGTGAACGTGCTCGCTGCGACGAACAGGATCCCTGATACCGTGCGCGGCGGGTTCGGGAGCACCTGGGCTGACAATCTCACCTACGAGCAATATGCGTTTTCGGTCCCTCCCGGCCGGAAGGACACCGCGATCACATATCCGACCTCGAGGCCGGATCCCGAACGCCAATTTGCCGTCATCAGGCGCAAGCAGCTTGCAAGGAATGCATTCGTAGAGGAGGCGCTCCGTTCCACGCAGTCCGATGGTACCGTCGGCGTCTTCGTCCATGGCTACAACTACAGCTATCAGGAGGCGCTGTTTCGCACCGCGCAGATCGCCGCGGATGCCAATATTCCCGGCTCTCCGATTCTGTTTTCGTGGCCTTCGGCCGCCGCGGTCGCCGGCTACGTCGCCGACCGCGATGCGGCCCTTTCCTCGCGCAGCGACCTCGGCTCGCTTGTTACCTCGCTCTCTGCTTCCGGGAAGGTCAAACGCATCATCCTTTTCGGACACAGCATGGGCGGATTCCTGGTCATGGAGACCGTGCGCCAGCTCAAACTGCAGCATCGCGACGACGTCATCGGCAAACTGGCGGTGATCCTTGCCGCCCCTGACATCGACGTCGATGTTTTCCGGTCTCAGCTGAAGGATATCGGGCAAATGCCGGCCCCGATATCTCTTCTCGTGTCGAAGGACGACCGGGCGCTGGTGGCCTCGAGCTTCATAGCGGGAGAGCGGGCGCGCGTCGGACGCCTCGATATCGACGATCCCGTCATCAGGGAGGCCGCCTTGAAAGAAAGGCTTCGGGTCATCGACATCACGTCGATCCAGGCGTCCGACGGGGTGGGGCACGACCGCTACGCATCGCTCGCCAAGTTCGGCGCCCAGCTTGTCTCCTTCGAAAGCGGAAGACGGTCGAGCGCCGGCGACGTTGGCGCCTATGTCTTCGATGCCGCCGGCGCCGCAGTCGCAAGTCCTTTTCGCTTGGCCGGACGTGTCGTCGTCTCGCAATGATGTAAGCTGGTGTCCCGGGCGGGTGCCCATGGCTAATCCTGAGGCATCGTCAAGAGATGTGTACAATGTGACTATTAAATTGTCAGCTGCACAAATGAAGAGCAGACTTCCGCCTGTGGCCGATTTGGCCTCAATGGATAGGGGAGGGCATTCATGAGCGTACGAAATCCGTCTCCCTCGTTATACAACGAGGATCTTGCACCCGCCGAGGAGCGCAAATGGGGTGCATTCAGCATCTTTAACGTCTGGACATCAGACGTCCACAGCCTGTGGGGCTACTATCTGGCGGCGAGCCTGTTCCTGCTGTGCGGCAGCTTCGTCAATTTCGTCATCGCCATCGGCATTGGATCTCTGGTCATCTTCATTTTGATGAGCCTGGTCGGCAATGCCGGCGTGCGCACCGGCGTACCCTTTCCGGTTCTGGCGCGCGCCTCCTTCGGCACGTTCGGGGCGAACGTGCCGGCACTCGTCCGAGCGGTGGTCGCCTGCTTCTGGTACGGGGCGCAGACCGCCGCCGCATCCGGCGCCATCGTTGCCTTGCTGATCCGCAATGACAGCCTGCTTGCCTTTCACCAGAACAGCCACTTCCTCGGCCACTCGACCCTCGAGGTCATCTGCTACGTCATCGTCTGGGCGCTGCAGCTGCTGATCATTCAGCGCGGGATGGAAACGGTTCGCAAGTTCCAGGATTGGGCCGGTCCGGCCGTCTGGATCATGATGCTGGTCCTTTCAGTTTATCTGGTCGTCAAGTCCGGCACCTTCTCCTTCGGGTCCGAAATCCCGCGCGACGTGCTGATCGAAAAGACCAAGGATGCGGGCGTGCCGGGTGAGCCTGGTTCGATTGCAGCGCTAGCTGCCGTGGCCGCTACCTGGATCACCTATTTCGCAGCACTTTACCTGAACTTCTGCGATTTCTCGCGCTACGCAACGAATGAAAAGGCGCTCAGGAAGGGCAATCTTTGGGGGCTGCCGATCAACCTCCTGGCGTTCTGCCTCGTCGCGGGCGTGACGACCACCGCCGCCTTCACCGTCTACGGAGAGGTGCTGCTGCATCCGGAAATGATATCGGCGAAATTCGACAGCTGGTTCCTGGCGCTGCTGGCCGCGCTGACATTCGCGATCGCAACGCTCGGCATCAACGTCGTGGCGAACTTCGTGTCGCCGGCCTTCGACTTCGCCAATGTCTTCCCGCGCCAGATCAATTTCAAACGCGGGGGATATATCGCCGCATTGATCGCCCTTGTGCTGTACCCGTTTGCTCCCTGGGAGACGGGTGCGGCCCATTTCGTCAATTTCATCGGATCGACTATGGGGCCGATCTTCGGCATCATGATGGTGGATTACTATCTCATTAGGAGAAGCCAGCTGAACGTCGAAGCGCTCTATCATGAGAATGGCGAGTTCCGGTTCCAGAACGGATGGCACGGCAATGCCTTCATCGCATTTGTGGTGGGCGCGCTGTTCTCCTCGATCCTGCCGACCTTCACCACCATCCTGCCGGACTGGTGGGGCACCTACGGCTGGTTCTTCGGCGTCGGCATCGGCGGGGCGATCTATTTCGTGTTGAGAATCGGCGCGCGGCGCAATCCCGCCTTCGCGTCCTGAGCAAATGAAAGCCGCGCGGCAATCGCCGGGCGGCTTTCATGTCGGATTTCTTGCTGTCGCCTGTTTCAGCGCCGCCCGGCGCCTGGCCACGACGAAGGCCCCCGTCGGACCCCGCACCGATGCGGATGATGCATGTTTCACGAAATAGCATTATGATCGGCTGAGCGCCTGACCGGCGGAGGGGCTGGCTACGGATATGTGATCCGTGCAGGAATTGGAGGACGGCAGGATTTGGAACGGCTGAAGGATCTGGACAGTATTGCCGCGCAGGGGGCTAGCGGTTCCACATCGCCTCCCTATGAACGGCCCGGCGTCGTGGCTGCCGCCGTTTACCAGCATGGGCAACGCATTCGCGACATCAGGATAGAGGAGGCCGGCGAATGGCGGGGCCGGGAGAATGCGATCGTCTGGATCGGTCTGCACGAGCCGGATGAAGTGCTGCTGAGCCAGGTCCAGGCGCAGTTCAATCTCCATCCGCTGGCGATCGAGGATGCGGCGCAGCCTCACCAGCGCCCGAAACTGGAGATCTACGGGGAGGCGATGTTCATCGTCGCCCGGACCGCGCACATGAAGGACGGCGAAATCATCTTCGGCGAAACGCACCTGTTCGTCGGTCGCGGTTATGTCGTCTCCGTTCGTCACGGCGACTCTTCCTCCTATCTGGCGGTGCGGCAGCGATGCGAGGCGACGCCGGCGGCCCTTGCCCACGGCGAGAACTACATTCTCTATTCCATCCTCGATTTCATCGTCGACAACTACATGCCTGTCATCGAAGTCGTGCAGGACGAGGTCGAGAATATCGAGGATCTGGTGCTGCGCGAACAGCTGACAAAGTCCGATATCGAGCGGCTTTACTTGTTGCGGCGCAGGCTGCTGCGGCTGCGCAACGCCGTGGTGCCGCTTGTCGACGTCTGCCGGCGATACGAGCACACTGATCTTCCCGGCATGGATCCGACGCTGCAATCGCTGTTTCGCGATGTAACGGACCATGTGCGCCGCGTTCAGGAAGATATCGACGCGCTGCGCGAGGTGCTGGCCTTCGCCTTTGAGGCGAGCGTTATGATCGGCCAGTCGGAGCAGACGGCAATCGCCCGCAAGCTCGCCGCCTGGGCGGCGATCCTTGCCGTCCCCACCGCGATCGCCGGCATCTACGGGATGAATTTCAGCGATATGCCGGAGCTGAAAACCCAGTATGGCTATTTCGTCGTGCTTGGTGTCATCGCCACCTTGTGCCTTGGCCTTTTCGGCTTCTTCCGCCGGAGGAAATGGCTGTAGGGGTGGGCATGCGGCAGGCGGGACATTCGAGTTGGCGAAGGTGCGTCAGCACAGGGCCTTCAGCAGCCGATCCCGATGGCTTCGAACATAATGCATATCGCTGAGATACAGCCGGGCGTCTCCTCTAGCCACGTGCTCCACGAATGTCTCATCTCCGGCCGCCGCACTTGGCAAAATGTAATCGACGACCGCCTGAAGCCGTCGGCAGATCATCTCCGGCAGTTGGAGTCGTTCTTGCATCGTCGCCCCATATGCCGTGCAGAAAATCTCCGCCCGCTGCAGTTGATCGTCGAGGCCGAAGGTCACATCAGGATTGGCGGGATCGGAAAGCGGCGCCCAGCGGTAAACCGAATAGGCCAGATCCCATAAGCGCGGTGCGGGATGGGCAGTATCGAAATCGATGATCCCGACAGCCTCATGACCTGCTGTGGCGACATTGTAGGGTGCATAGTCTCCGTGGCATATGATCTCGTACGGTTCCTGCGGTGGCAGCATCCATGCCTGGACCTCGCGATCCGATTCCAGAAACCCATGAGATGCCGAATGAAATTCGCGCAGTAGCTTGGCTGCGGAAAGCAGCATGCGCTCCGACCCGACAAACTGGTCGCTCAAGTCTTCGCAGACGCGCCCGGCGACATAACTGACGACTTCCTGGTTCCCGGTTATTTCAATGGGATCAGGCGCTCCCGGAAAGCCTCTGCTTCTCAGATGGCGCAAAAACCGGTGCACCGTCGGCGTCCATGCGCCGGACGGCCTGATCACGGTGTTGCCGTCACGCCAGATCTGCCCGGTTCGTCCGCCCTCCAATAGTTTCATTTTCCGGTCTCCAGACGTCCTCTATGCAGATTTCAGCTTTTCGATGTGGGCCTCAACCGTCGCGCCAAGGTTCGTCTCATGGCAGTTCCGGTAGAACGCCACGACGTCGGAAGGCATTCCGTCGGGGATGGGGACGAAGTCTTCAAGCCGCAGGCCGCTTGAACCGCCGAGTTGCGGGTCCGCCAGCTGGCTCTCGCTCAAACTGCCGACACGATCGGCCAGGGCTTGGAAATAGGCGAGGTTGTCATCCACTGCCGAAGGAGAGTACGTCCGGCCATGCGCCGGGATGACCAGTCTTGCATTGAGGTCGCGTATCCGCTCGAGTGAGGAACGGATCAAGCGCAGGTCGCCTGCATTTTTGCCCCAGACTTCGGGGATGGGGTATTCCACCGCGTCGACGGCCAGGCAGATGCGAAGTTCGGGAATCCACACGGCGACATGGTCGGGCGTATGTCCCGGCGTATGAATGAGTTCCAGCGTCAGATCGCCGCCGTTGAGGGTCATCGAACCGGAGAACGTAATATCGGGACCGATGAGCTCGACGTTCCGAAACCTCGAATCCTGGTTTCCCTTGTCTCTCAGGACTTCCCGTGCGGAAGGGTCGCGTAAACGGTCGAGCGTAGCGCCATGCGCGATAATCGGAGCGCGCCCCGCAATGGCGGCATTCCCCCAGAAATGATCCCAATCCATGTGCGAATTGACGACGATCAGCGGACGAGCGTTCATCTGTTCCCCGAGCAGGTCCAGCGCCGCCATGCAGAGCTCGGGCGTTCCGAGCGTATCGATCAGCACATTGAACTTTTCGGTCCGGACAAACACGCCATCAACCTCGTCCCCCGCCCTGACGATCACGATTCGATCATCGAGTTCGGGATATGAACATAATTCCACCGATGGGTTCACGTCTGCTCGCCTCTATTGCAATCGCAGTGATTTCATTCGGATACATCAAGTCTCGGTCGGGCGCCTGATCTTTCAGAACGGTTCGAGGTGGCGGCGGGGCTTCCTGTCTGATTTGGCTTACGCTCTACCGGAACATGTACATCCCAGCGTCTCATCACGGTGTTCGGCACCGCGGCCGGGCATATGACCATCACGCTCGGTTTCGAGCGGCCATAGCTCTTCGGCGTCCACCGTGTTTCGAGCGGGACCGCACATCGGGGAACCAGCGTCTTCAGGTTCGGCTCCAGCACGTCCCATTGCTGATGCCCCTTGGCATTCTCGTGCGCGATGAAGCGCCTGGCCTCCTCGCGGATTTCGAACAGGCCATGCATGTCCTTGGTGGAGCGATCGGGCTCGATGCTCCAGGAGGCCAGGCCCAACCCGCAAGCCGACAGGGTAACGCTAAAGAGCATCGATCGAAGCAATGGTGCGCCGTCAGCAGCCAAATGGGTCATCCTCCCGAGAAGCGGAAGACTACCCAAATAGGGCACGAACCTTCAAGGCCTCTCTGCGGAAGCGAGCGCCTTCCTACGCGTCCCATCGATCCCGCGCCAGTGCGGCCGACGATGTCTGCGCATCGCGAATTGGCAGTTTCAGTGGAACAACCGCGGCCAACGGAAGTTTGCCTTCAAACCAAACTCGAGCGGCGGCCGATGTCATTCTCTCCAAACCAGGGTGTGTTGAGCACCCCACCCCGGATCTATTATGTCAATCCACTCCTTCTTCAGGGTATCGATGCGTGGCGCGAGGTTTTCGACCATGCGGCGGATACCGGTTTCGACCGTGTGCTGACGGCGCCTCTCTTCGACCGGGGCGGGGAGCGCAGCGTCTTTGCCTCCCACGACCTGGACCGCCTCGATCCTCAGCTGTCGCTGGGAAGTGCAGTCGAGGATGGGGTGGCGCGCCTGACGGAGGCTGCTCGCAAGAGCGGCGTTGCCTTGATGATGGACCTGATGCTCGACGGCAAGGCCCGGGATCCCGAGTCGGGCTTTCATCCTGTCGATCCGAGGCGCTCACCATTGGATCCGGCAGAACCAATGACCGCGATGGAAGCGGAGGCTCAATCCCGGCTGCTGGAAGAATGGACCGAACGGCTGCGGGGGCTGGCCGGTCTCGGCCTCTCCGGCTACCGAGCGCTCGGGATTGATCGCATTGCACCGGCGGCGTTCAAATCGTTGATGTCTGCGGTGCGCGAGAAGGCGGACGCGCAATTCTTCGCCTGGACGCCAGGCACTGATTTTGGAGTGAGGAGCGCGGTCAAGAATACGGGCTTCGATGGATGTTTTTCATCGATGGCCTGGTGGGATTTCGACGAGAGATGGTTCGTCGAAGAACACCGCGTCCAGAAGCCGCTCGGCTGGCAGATCGCTTTTCCGGAGCCGCCATTCGCCAGGCGGATCGCGCACGGAACCGAGAGCCGCGAAATCCTCGAACGGCGCGCCGTCAGGGCGCTGCGCCTTGCCGCCTCGCTCGGCGGCGGCCTGATGGTTCCGATGGGCTTCGAATATGGAGCCGCCGCGCCGCTCGATCCGACCCATGGGAATGGAGCCGGCTTGCGGGGGCTGCGCCATGATCTTGCTTTCGATATCTCCTCCGAAATTCGCCTTGCGAACGCCGAGATCGGCAAGAAACCCCATGCGCCGACCTCATCGCTTCGGCTCATCCGCAACGCCAACGGACCGGTCTCAGCGCTGCTGCAGGCTGAGATGGAAGACCTTCGTAGCACTGAGAATGTGCGGTTCATCCTGCTCAACAGGGACCTTCGGAAAAGTGCGCCCGCTCCGGTGACCGCACTGCGCGAAGCGGCCGCCGGTTTTCTTCCCGCCGCAGCCGACGGCACGGCTCTGCGGCTGCGGGCAGGGGAAACCCTGGTGGTCGAAGGCAAGGCGCCGGCACCGATCACATCCCGGCCGATCCTCGACGTCGCGCAGGCGATAGCATCACCGCGGCTAGCCATCGAAAACATCACGCCGCGGATCGATGACGGGCGCTTTCCCGTCAAGCGGGTGGTCGGCGACATCCTCACCGTCGAGGCGGATATATTCGCCGACGGCCACGACCCGATCGCCGCGGTCCTGCTCTGGCGGCCGCTCGACGCGGCGGATTGGAACGAGACGGAGATGCAATTGGTCGAAAACGACCGCTGGCGCGCCGAATTCCTGCTGGAGCGCATTGGACGTTATGAGTTTGCCGTCGAGGCATGGAAGAACCCGTTTGCGATCTTCCGCTACGAACTGACGAAGAAGAACGATGCCAGGCTGGACCTGAAGCTCGAACTCCAGGAGGGGTTGAACCTGGTTCGTTCCGCTGAGACGCATGCAGGTGCCGCGCTCGGCGCCGACTTGAAGGCCCTCGTCAGCAGTCTTGAAAGAGCGTCCGATGCCGAGCGCACGGCAATCCTGCTCGATGCCGGAACATCGGAATTGATGAACAAGGCGGACAGGCGGCCGTTTCGGCTTCGCTCGACGGCAAGCGCCATCGATGCCGAACGCAAGGAGGCTGCCTTTGCCAGCTGGTACCAGATCTTCCCGCGCTCGCAGAGCGGCGATCCGGACCGGCACGGCACCTTCGACGACGTCATCCCGAGATTGTCCGCCATCCGTGACATGGGCTTCGACGTGCTCTATTTCCCGCCGATTCATCCGATCGGCTCGACCAACCGGAAAGGCCGCAACAACAGCCTGAAAGCGGGGCCGGGCGACCCCGGAAGTCCCTATGCCATCGGCTCCGAGGACGGCGGCCATGATGCTATCCATCCCGAGCTCGGCGAGTTCGAGGATTTCCGCCGGCTGGTCGAGGAGGCCGGCCGCCATGGCCTGGAGATTGCTCTCGACCTCGCAATCCAGGCGTCGCCGGATCACCCCTGGCTGAAGGAGCATCCCGGCTGGTTCGACTGGCGTCCCGACGGGACGATCAAATATGCCGAAAACCCGCCGAAGAAATACGAGGACATCGTCAACGTCGATTTCTACACCAGAGATGCGCTGCCTTCGCTGTGGGTGGAACTCCGGGACGTCGTCCAGCTTTGGGTGGACCAGGGCGTCAAGCTGTTTCGCGTCGACAATCCGCACACAAAACCCTTTCCGTTCTGGGAATGGCTGATCGGCGATATCAGGGCCCGTCATCCCGATGTCGTCTTTCTGTCGGAAGCCTTCACCAAGCCGAAGGTCATGTACCGGCTGGCAAAGATCGGCTTTTCCCAGTCCTACACCTACTTCACATGGCGCAATGCCAAGTGGGAGCTCGAGCAATATATGCGGGAGCTGACGGAGACGGCGCCGAAGGAATTCTTCCGCCCGCATTTCTTCGTCAACACGCATGATATCAATCCGGATTTCCTGCAGAACGCGCCGCGCCCGGCCTTCCTGATCCGGGCAGCACTGGCCGCCACCCTTTCGGGATTGTGGGGCGTCTATAACGGTTTCGAACTTTGCGAGGGGCGTCCCGATGCCAAGCGCAAGGAATATGCCGACAGCGAGAAATACGAAATCCGCGCCTGGGACCATGACCGGCCGGGCAATATCATCGCCGAAATCAGGACGCTCAACCGTATCCGGAACGAAAACACCGCGCTGCATTCGCATCTCGGGCTGACGCTGCTGAATGCGCGAAATGACAATATCCTGTTTTTCGAAAAGGCAAGCCGTGCCCGCGACAACGTCCTGCTGATCGCCATCAGCCTTGATCCCCATAATTTCCAGCAAAGCGACGTCGAGCTGCCGCTCTGGCAGTGGTCGCTGGGCGACGGCGGCACGCTGGATGCTGATGATCTGATCGGCGGGCATCGTTTCAAGTGGACCGGCAAATGGCAGAGCATCGGTCTCAATCCTGAGGTCCTGCCCTATGCGATCTGGCGTATTCGCTCAAGGGAGGCATGAATGGACACGATGAATGCAGATAGCGCGCCGCAGCCGCTCTGGTACAAGGATGCGATCATCTACCAGCTGCACATCAAGTCGTTCTACGATGCCAATGGCGACGGGGTCGGTGATTTCGCCGGCCTGCACCAGAAGCTCGATCACATCGCAGCCCTCGGCGTCAACGCCATCTGGCTCTTGCCTTTCTTTCCCTCTCCGCGCCGCGACGACGGCTACGACATCGCCGACTATGGCAGTGTCAGCGCCGATTACGGAACGGTGGAGGATTTCCGGGCTTTCGTCGACGCTGCCCACCAGCGCAATATCCGCGTCATCATCGAGCTCGTCATCAACCACACCTCCGATCAGCATCCCTGGTTCCAGCGCGCCCGCCAGGCGCCGGCAGGATCGCCGGAGCGCGACTTCTACGTCTGGTCGGATACCGATCAAAAATTTCCGGAAACGCGCATCATTTTCATCGATACGGAAAAGTCCAACTGGACATGGGACGCGGTCGCCGGCGCCTATTACTGGCACCGCTTCTATTCCCATCAACCCGACCTCAATTTCGACAGCCCGCTTGTCATGGAGGAATTGCTGAGGGTGATGCGCTTCTGGCTGGAAACCGGCATCGACGGTTTTCGTCTCGACGCGATCCCCTACCTCGTCGAGCGCGAGGCGACGATCAACGAAAACCTGCCGGAAACCCACGCCATCCTCAAACGCATACGCGCCGCGCTCGATGCCACCCATCCCGGCGTGATGCTGCTTGCCGAGGCCAATCAATGGCCGGAGGACACGCGCGAATATTTCGGAGAGGGCGATGAATGCCACATGGCCTTCCACTTCCCGCTGATGCCGCGCATGTATATGGCGATCGCCAAGGAGGACCGGTTTCCGATCACCGATATCCTGCGCCAGACGCCGGAGATTCCCGACAACTGCCAATGGGCGATCTTCCTTCGCAACCACGACGAGCTGACGCTCGAAATGGTGACCGACGCTGAGCGGGACTATCTATGGGAGACCTATGCATCCGACAAACGTGCCCGCATCAATCTCGGCATAAGGCGGCGCTTGGCGCCGCTGATGGAGCGCGACCGCCGGCGGATCGAGCTGATGAACGCGCTTCTTCTCTCGATGCCCGGAACGCCGGTGATCTATTATGGCGACGAGATCGGCATGGGCGACAACATCTATCTCGGCGACCGGGATGGGGTGAGGACGCCGATGCAATGGTCTCCGGACCGCAATGGCGGTTTCTCCAGGACCGACCCGGCGCGCCTCGTCCTGCCGTTGATTGCCGACCCGCTTTATGGTTTCGAGGCCGTCAACGTCGAGGCGCAGAGCACGGATGCCCATTCGCTGCTCAACTGGACGCGCAAGATGCTGGCGCTGCGCGGCAGGCATCCGGCCTTCGGGCGCGGTTCGCTGCGGTTCCTCTCGCCGGAGAATCGCAAGATCCTCGCTTATCTCCGGGAATATGACGGCGAGACCTTAATGTGTGTCGCAAACCTCTCGCGGCTGCCCCAGGCCGTCGAACTCGACCTGTCGAGTTTCGAGGGTCGCGTGCCGATCGAATTGACCGGCATGTCGCCCTTCCCACCGATCGGCCAGCTGACCTATCTCCTGACATTGCCGCCTTACGGCTTCTTCTGGTTCCAGCTGGCGGCCGATGCCGATCCGCCGGCATGGCGCACGGCACCCCCCGAACAGCTTCCCGATCTGGTGACCATGGTCATCCGCCGCGGCCTGCTCGATCTTGTCGATGAACCCGCGCATGCGCGCGTCCTCAGCACCGAAATCCTGCCTGCCTACCTCGCGAAGCGGCGCTGGTTCGGGGCAAAGGATCAGGCGCTTCAGGCAGCACGCCTGATCTCCGCAACGCCCATCCCCTTTGCCGACGGTATCGTTCTCGGCGAATTGGAAGCCGTGCTGCCGAACCACAGCGAATCCTACCAGCTGCCGCTGGCAGTCGCCTGGGACGATGCGCAGCCATCCGCGCTGACCCAGCAACTGGCGCTCGCACGGGTTCGCCAGGGCCGGCGCGTCGGCTTCCTGACGGACGGATTTGCCGTGGAGGCGATGGCGCGCGGCATCCTGCGCGGGCTTGCCGACCGCTCGCGCATCACCGGCCGCACCGGCACCCTCGAATTTCTCGGCACGGAGCGGCTCGACCGCCTCGCCGTCACCGACGATCTTGCGGTCCATTGGCTTTCGGCCGAGCAGTCCAACAGCTCGCTGATTGTCGGCGACGTCGCGATGATCAAACTGATCAGGCACATCTTTCCGGGAATTCACCCGGAGGTCGAGATGACGCGCTTTCTCACCCGCGCCGGCTATGAACACACTGCCCCGTTGCTCGGCGAGGTCGCGCATACCGATTCCGGCGGACGCCGTTCGACCTTGATCATCGTCCAGGGCGCGATCCGCAACCAGGGCGACGCCTGGAACTGGATGTTGAACAATCTCCGACGCGGGGCAGACGAACTCGTGCTGAATGACCCTGCCGTGCAACCGGGCGACGACGTCTTCCAGCCGCTGATCAGCTTCGTCGCGATGGTCGGCCTCAGACTCGGCGAACTGCATGTGGTGCTTGCCGGGGAAACCAGCGACGAGGCCTTCAGTCCGGTGGTGTCAGGCAACAGTGAGGTCGAAGCGATGAAGAAGGCTGTTGCCGGCGAGGTCGCCTATGCCCTGTCGAAGCTTGACGAACGCGCGGAGAATGCCGATCCCGCGATCGACCTGCTTGCAGCACCGCTTCTCGAGCGCCGCTCCGAACTCGTCGAGCTCGCCGCGACGCTGGCGGAGAGCGTTCGCCATACGCTGATCACGCGCACGCATGGCGATTTCCATCTTGGCCAGATCCTCGTCAGCGAAGGCGATGCGGTCATCATCGACTTCGAGGGCGAGCCTGCGAAAAACCTGACCGAGCGCCGCGCCAAGACGAATCCGCTTCGCGATGTCGCCGGGCTTTTGAGATCGCTGAGCTACCTCGTGGCCACCGCCCAGCTCGATAACGACGCGGTGATCGAACATGAGAACGAAGTCCGGCGCGAGGCGATCGCCCGCTTCGGGCGCCATGCCGAGGAGGCCTTTCTCGATGCCTATTCGCAGGCGGTCGCCGTATCGAAGGAGCTTGACATGCCACCGGAACAAAGACGGAGGGTTCTCGATGCCTTTCTTCTCGAAAAGGCCGCCTACGAGATCGCCTATGAAGCCCGCAACAGGCCGAAATGGCTTCCGATCCCGCTATCCGGCTTTACCGAAATCGTATCGCGTCTGGCGGGGGTCACGGCATGAATGTTGAACGGTCCGAACTTCTCTCTGGCATTGGACAGGATGCGCTCTGGGCCTTGATAGAGGGCCGCCACGGCGATCCCTTTTCGATCCTCGGTCCTCACGAAAGCGGCGGCATGACGATCGTGCGGGTATACCTGCCTGGCGCCGAAGCGATCGATCTCATCGAGGCGACGAGCGGCCGGGTGGTGACGCCGTTCAGTGTCGCCCATCCGTCCGGCCTGTTTGCGGCGGCGGCGGCATCGAGGACGGGATACCGGCTGCGGATCTCATGGCCGGATGCAGTCCAGATCACCGAGGACCCCTACAGTTTCGGTCTGCTGCTCGGAGAGCTCGACCTCCATCTGATATCGGAGGGTACCCACTATAGTCTCAGCCGGACGCTCGGCGCGGTTGATATGTCGATCGACGGCATATCAGGCGTTCGTTTCGCCGTGTGGGCACCGAATGCACGCCGCGTCTCGGTTGTCGGCGACTTCAACGCCTGGGACGGGCGGCGAAACCCGATGCGGCTGAGACAATCGGCGGGCGTCTGGGAGCTGTTTATTCCCCGGCTGGCACCCGGCGAAAGATATAAGTTCGAGATCGTCGACGCGCAGGGGACCTGCCTGCCGCAGAAGGCCGACCCGGTGGCGAGGGCGAGCGAGGCCGCTCCGTCCACGGCGTCCATCGTCGCATCGTCGACGCCGTTTCGATGGACCGATGACGGCTGGATGAAGGGCCGATCCCGGCAAGACAGGCTGGAGGGCGCGTTCTCCGTCTATGAGGTGCACGCCGGCTCCTGGCTTCGCGATCAAAAGGACGGCAACAGGTCGCTCGACTGGGTCGAACTCAGCCAGCGGCTCGTTCCCTATCTCAGCGACATGGGCTTTACCCATATCGAGCTGCTTCCGATCATGGAGCATCCGTTCGGCGGGTCCTGGGGCTATCAGCCGCTCGGCCTGTTCGCTCCGACCGGGCGATATGGGACGCCTGAGGATTTCGCCTATTTTATCGACCGGTGCCATGGCGCCGGGCTCGGCGTCATCCTTGACTGGGTGCCGGCCCATTTTCCCACCGACGTCTGGGGACTCGCCCGCTTCGACGGCAGCGCGCTCTACGAGCACGAAGATCCGCGCGAAGGCTTTCACCGCGACTGGAACACGCTGATCTACAATCTCGGCCGCAAAGAGGTGAAAGGGTTCCTGATCGCCAGCGCTCTGGAATGGCTGGAGCGCTACCATATCGACGGTTTGCGGGTCGACGCCGTTGCCTCGATGCTCTACCGCGACTACAGCCGCAACGAGGGCGAATGGATTCCCAACCGCTATGGCGGTCGCGAGAATCTGGAAGCGGTCGAATTCTTCAAGCACCTGAACAGCATCATTCACGAGCGCTGCCCGCACGCGATGACGATCGCCGAAGAATCGACGGCCTGGCCCGGCGTGACGAAGCCACCGGAGCAGGGGGGGCTGGGCTTCGACATCAAATGGAACATGGGCTGGATGCATGACAGCCTGAGCTACATCGAGAAGGATCCTGTGTACCGGAGCTATCACCACGGCACGATGACCTTCGGCATGATCTATGCCTATTCCGAGCGCTTCATTCTGCCGATTTCACATGACGAGGTCGTCTACGGAAAGGGCTCGCTGCTGACGAAGATGCCAGGCGACGAATGGCAGAAGTTCGCCAATCTGCGCAGCTATCTCGCCTTCATGTGGGGTCATCCGGGCAAGAAGCTCTTGTTCATGGGCAGCGAAGTCGCTCAGCCGGGCGAGTGGAATCATGACGGGTCGGTGACCTGGGATGTGCTGGACCGGCCTCAGCATGTGGGGATTCAGCGACTGGTGAAGGATCTGAACGGCCTTTACGGGGACGAGCCGGCATTGCAGTTCGGCGACTTTCATCCCGAGGGTTTCGAATGGGCGGCAGCCGACGACGCCGTCAATTCCGTGCTCGGCATGCTCCGTTATGCACCCGATCGCGCTTCGTCGATCCTGGTCATGTCGAATTTCACGCCGGTGCCGCGTTACGGCTACAGGATCGGTGTGCCGAGAGACGGGGTGTGGATCGAGCGGATGACGACGGATGCGCGGGAATATGGCGGCTCGGGCCTGGTCAACGGCGCGGTGTCGACTGAGCCCGTACCCGCCCACGGCAGGCCCGTCTCCCTGTCACTGACGCTGCCGGCGCTGTCGACGATCTTTCTGCAAGGGCCGTCGCCATAAGGCTTTAGAGCCTTTTCATTCGGTGTGCGGAGCCGGATGAATGAAAGGCCAAGGGCTCGCCTCGGATCCCTTCTCGATGGGAACCTCGATGAGAACAGGTTCGTCGAGAGATAGGGCTTTCTCGATCGCGTCTTTCAATTCGCCAGGGCTCGTCACCTTGAATGCTCGAATGCCGAAGCTCTCGCCAAGCGCGACAAAGTCCGGATTGGTGAGCTCCGAGCCAAGGTAACGGCCTTTATATGCCTGCTTCTGGTCACGCAGTACGTTGCCATAGGCCGAATTGTTGAAGACGATGGCGATGACATTGATCTCATGCTGGACGGCGGTGGCAAGCTCCTGAACCCCGAACATGAAGCCGCCATCGCCGGAAACAGAAATAACCGCCTTGTCGGGATTGGCGACTTTCACGCCCAAGGCGGTGTTGAAGCCGAAACCCAGATTGTCCTGATAACCGCATGTGACGTACTGACGAGGGGCATAGACCGGGAATGCAAATCGGGCGGTAAAGCCCACCTGGCAGATTTCCTCGACGAAGAAGCCGTCTCTTGGCAGGGCTTGGCGAATGGCATCGAGATAGGCGAGCTGCGGCTGCACTGCCGAGAAGCGAGACCTTGCCTCTTCGTTGCGTTCGGCAAATTCGCGCGTGCGATCTTCACGGCCCAGCCCGGCAAGCGCATCAACGAGGGCCTGTGTTCCGGCCTTGGCATCCGAGACGATGCCGACATCAGGCTTGAGACGGACCATCTCGGTTGGATCGATATCGATGCGGATCACCTTGAGATCCTTGGGAAGCCACTTCCATCGCATGAACTGCAATTCCAGCCGGCTGCCGATCCCGATCAGGACGTCCGTCTTCCGCCAATATTCATAGGCCGCGACGAAATTCAGGTAGTTGGGGTGGTCGTCGGCGACGATGCCCTTGCCGGAGCGATGGGACGTGACGGGCGACTGCAGCAATTCCGCAAGAGCAGCGATTTCCGCTCCAGCATCCACCGCGCCGCCACCAACCATGATCATCGGGTTGCTGGCACCTGATATCAGTGCCGCCGCGGCAGCGACCTGATCAGGGTTGACGGCCGGATGAGGTGCTCTCGTGCCGACCGGCAGATCGGTTTCTGGGCCGAATTGCCCGAACACGTCCCATGGCGCTTCGACCGCTCCCGGACCCTGGCGGCCGGAAAGCATTTTGGCGACGACCTCGGCCGTGACAGGACCGGTTTCGGACTGGTGATTGATCCGCTCCGCCGTTTTCGTAATCCCGCGCATGGTCGCGAGCTGATCCGGCAGTTCGTGCAACTGTCCTCTGCCTTGACCGATCAGGTGGGACATGATGTTGCCGGTGATGCACAGCACCGGGGCATTGGCGCCGTAAGCGGTGCAGAGCGCCGCGCCGGAATTGAGGACGCCTGGGCCCGGAACGACGGTATAGGCGCCGATCTGGCCGGTGGACTTGGCATAGCCATAGGCCATGTAACCGGCGCCCTGCTCGTGTCTGGTGTGAATGAACCGAATTTTGTCACCGGCACCGTAGAGGGCATCGTTAAAATCATACATGTGGGCGCCCGGGATGCCGAATACGGTGTCAATCCCATGGGCGACGAGTGAACGGGTCATCGCCTGACCGGTCGTTTCTTTCCTGCTCATCCGGAGGCTCCAATGGCTTGAATTCGGTCAGGCGACCGTCGACGATTTCAGGCAGCCTTCGGCTCTGAGCGCCACGACGATGGCGTCGGCGTCGGCCGGTTGCATGCCCGCGAGGTTCATACGCCCGGAATCCGCCATGTAGATGCCGTGCCTGGCCCGGAGGGCCGCAGCCGTTTCTTTGGACATGGAAAGATTGGAAAACAGGCCGCGTTGCCGGCTGATGAAGGCCAGATCGAGAGCGGCGTCGGCCAGCGCTGCACGATTGCCGTTGACGCGCAGGCACATCTCTTCGAGCTCAGCGCGCCACATGGCCGACATCTCTTCGCTTTCGAGAATGGTCCTGACGACTGCGGCTCCATGATCGGGCGGCATGGACCAGTTGACTCGAGCAAGTGCCGCAATGTTACTTTCGGCCTTCCTGAGGGCATCCTCATTGCGGGTCATGACATAGAGCGCGCCGACACGCTCGCGATAAAGACCGAAATTCTTGTCGCAGGAATAGGCGATCAGCGCCTCATCGACCGCCTCGAGGATCATGCGCGTTGGCGCGGCGTCCTGTTCGAGGCCGTCGCCGAGGCCCTGATAGGCGAGATCGATGAACGGTATCAGCCGATGCGCAACGAGAATCTCGGTAATCTGCCGCCACTGTTCCATGGTGAAATCGATGCCGGTCGGGTTGTGGCAGCAACCGTGAAGCAGCACGACGTCGCCTTCCCGAGCGGAAGACAAGGCGGCGACCACGCTTTCGAATTTCACCTGCTGCGACATCAGGTCAACGAAAGCGTACTCCTCTACCGGCAAGCGTGCCGAGCTGAAGATTGGCGCATGATTTGGCCAGCTTGGCGTCCCGAGCAGAACCTTTGCCGACGGATTTGCCGCTTGGATGAGCTCAGCACCGAGACGCAGGGCGCCGCTTCCACCGGGTGTCTGAATGCCGACAAGGCGTTGAGCAAACGTTGGCGATTTTCCGAAGATGATGGGCTGCAGGAGGCGCACGAATTGCAGGTCACCTTCCGGGCCAAGATATTTCTTGCTGTCCTGGGTCTCCAGGAGGAACTGCTCCGCTGCCTTTACGGCACGCATCACCGGCGTGCGTCCCATGGAGTCACGATAAACCCCAACCCCCAGGTCGATTTTCCCAGGGCGATCGTCGGCCTGGAAGGCCTTGATGAGAGCAAGCAGGCTGTCGGCTGGCCGACTGTTCAGTTCGTCAAACACAAGTCCACCTCGTTTCCGTAATTCTGGCTCGCAGACTAGCTGAACTTTCGCGACGAATTTCTGCGATTATCTCCCTGTAATGGCGCATCTATGCAGACAATCAGCGGGATATGGCTATAATGTGCAGAAATTCACCGTCCGAGGAGGGTGGCCATGCTTGACCCATTCGATATCAAATTGCTCGCCGCTCTCCAGCAAAACAGCGAGCTGACGCAGAGCGAACTCTCTTTGAAGGTCAATCTCTCCGCGACCCAGTGCGCACGCCGTTTGGAAAGGCTGCGTAACGAGCAATATATCCAGAGTGTCGTCGCCATCCTCAATCCCGTGAAACTGGGTTTCACTGTCGCTCATACGCTCGTCAGCCTCAGAGCGCATACGGAAGGTGGAAACGAGCAGCTTCATCGTTTCATCGAGACCGCGCCGGAGATCCTGGAATGCTATTCGCAGACCGGTGACGCCGACTTTCTGATGAAGGTCATGACGCGCGACCTCGAACATCTCAGCCAATTTCTCGAAAGAATGATCCGGGTCACCGACAATCTGGCATCAGTGAAGTCAAGCATCGTCCTCAAGACACTGAAAAAGACGACCGCTTTGCCGTTGCAGATCGTGAAGTGAGAGCGGCTCTCACCTGAGATAATGGATATGCGGACGCGCGTGATAGGGTGAGGCTTCGATGCGGGCTTCGACGGAGAAGACGTCGCGCAGAAGGTCTTCGTTCAATACGTCCTGTGGTGCGCCGGAGGCGACGATCCTGCCATGCTGCAGGATGATCAGCTGGTCGCAGAACATCGCGGCATGGTTGAGATCGTGCAGGGCGACGATGCTGGTGATCGGCAGGCTGGAGACGAGCCGCATCAGGCCGATCTGGTGCTGGATATCGAGATGGTTTGTCGGCTCGTCGAGGATCAGCTCCTGGGGCGACTGGGCGAGCGCCCTTGCGATATGGGTGCGCTGCTTTTCGCCGCCCGACAGGCTCTGCCAGCGATCGTCGCGCTTCTCCGCCATGCCGGCGCGCGCCAGCGCCTCTTCGACAGCCTCTTCGTCGGCCTTCGTCCAGCCTGAAAACATCGACCGGTGCGGGAACCGGCCGAGCTTGACGACATCGACGACGCTGAGATTGGCATTTGTCGTGGCGTGCTGCTCGACGAAGGCGATCCGCCGGGCGATCGAGCGGCGGCTGATCGTGCCGATGTCGCTCCGGTCGAGGGTGACGCGGCCGGAATGCGGCCGCTTCAGGCCGGCCAGAAGACGCAGCAGCGAGGTCTTGCCCGAGCCGTTCGGGCCGAGCAGACCGAGCATCCGGCCGGGCGGAGCTTCCAGGGAGACACCGTCGAGAATGGTCTTCCTGCCAATCTTCCAGATGAGGTCGTCGGCCTTGATGGTCATGATGCGCGCTGGAACCGGTAGAGGATGATCGAGAAGAATGGGACGCCCACCAGGGCCGTGACGACGCCGATCGGCAGGATCTGGTTCGGAATGAGGGCGCGTGCGGCGATGTCGGCGAGCACCATGAAGATCGCCCCTGTTATGGCACAGGCCGGCAGCAGGCGGACATGCAGCGGCCCGACGACAAAGCGGGCGACATGCGGCACGACGAGGCCAACGAAGCCGATAGACCCCACCATGCTGACGATCGTCGCCGTCATCATTGCCGTCAGCGCGAAGAGCACCATCCGCGCGCGGCCGACATTGACGCCGAGCGAGGATGCCGCCTCGTCGCCGAAGGCGAAGGCGTCGAGCACGCGGGCGTAAAACAGGCAGCCGACGAGGCCGATGCCGACGACGATCGAGACCAGCGCGAATTCCGGCCAGCGCACGCCGCCGAAGCTGCCGAGCAGCCAGAACATGACGTCGCGGGCCTGCTGCGCATTGCCCGAGGTGGTGACGATATAGGACGTCGTGGCGTTGAAAAGTTGCGAAGCGGCGACACCGGCAAGGATGGTGCGATCCGCTCCGCCGCGCGTGCCGTTCGACAGCAGGGCGACGAAGAAGAAGGCTGCGAAGGCACCAGCAAAGGCGCCGGCGGAAAGCGAGACCGCGCCGGCGCCGATCCCTAAGATGACGATCGCGACGGCGCCGGAGGAGGCGCCGGCGGAGATGCCAAGAACATAAGGTTCGGCGAGCGAATTGCGCAGCAGCGATTGCATGATCGCGCCCGACAGCGCAAGGCCCGCGCCGCAGAAGGCGGCGACGAGCGCCCGGCTGAGACGATAATCCCAAATGACGGTCTCATGGATGCGGTTCAGTTCGACCGCGGTCCATCCCAACCGGTTGGTGACGGCGGAAAACGTGGTTGCAAGCGGGATCGGCAGGTCGCCGATCCCGACGCTGACGCCGATGGCGATAGCGATGAGGCAGAAAGAGGCGAGGAGCAGTGCGAAGACGGCTCCCAGTTGCCGAAAGATACGGCCCGCTTCCGTCACTTCAACAGACCGAGAGCCTTCAGCTGGCCAGCCACCTGCTCGGCGCCGTAGACCGTGCGGACGGTCGGGTTCATGGCCTGGCCGTCCATGATCACGATCGCCTTGTTCTTGACGGCGGGGATCTGGCTGACGGCCGGATCGGTGTTCAGGAAATTGATCTTGGCCTCCGGCTTGTCGAGCTCCCAGCGGTTACGGTCGAGACTGGCGACGACAATGACGTCGGGATTGGAGGCGATGATGCCTTCCCAGCCGAGCGTCGGCCATTCCGCTTCCGCTGATATCGCGTTGTGTCCGCCGAGCAGGTCGGCGATGAAGCCGGACGCGCTGTTCTTGCCGCCGAGATAGGCGTCGGCCGACGGGCTGGGGCTGGAGAACCAGAAGACGTAGGAAAGGTTCTTGCCGTCCTTCGAAACGCTGGAGCGAAGCTTGGCTTCGCGCGCCTCGAAGTCGGCGATCAGCGCCTGACCACGATCGGCGACGTCGAAGATCTGCGACAGTTCGTCGATCTCCTTGTAGAGAAGATCCATGTTCCACAGCTCGCCGCGGCTGCCATACTGGTCCTTGACGTCCTTGGTGCTGAGGCAGGTGCTGGGCGAGAGATAGGTTGCGACGCCCACCTTGTCGAAATCCTCGCGTTTGGCGACCTTGCTGTTCGGCCCGACCAGGCTCGGCAGGGCCGCCGCCACGAAATCGGGATTTTCGGCGAGGATCGATTCGAAGGTCGGCATCTCGACGGTCAGAAGCTTGACCTTGGCGTTGGCTTCCGCGAGCTGCGGCAGGATCTTGCTCGGCCAGAAGGCCGTGCCGGCCATCTTGTCCTGAAGGCCGAGCAGTAGCAGGATTTCAGCGCTGTTCTGGCCGAGGCCGATCGCCCGTTCGGGCGCCTTCTGGAAAGTCACCTGCGCGCCGCAGTTTTCCAGGGTCAGCGGGTAGGTCGTCGAACCGGCCAAAGACGGATTTGCGGCAAGGCCGATCATGGTTGAGAGGCCGCAGGCGGCCAGAAGCGATTTGAGGCTGGTCACGAAGAAATTCCCGGTGCGTGAATATATGCGGCCGCCGTATAGCCTCAGAACCAGGCAGAAAACAAGACAAAAGAAATCCACTTATCGCAAAATTGACAGCGCATTGCTGCGGGCAGCGTGCCGTCGGCCATTGAACTGCAGCCGCGTTCGCCGTTTAAACAGGGCCGACCGGTGACAGCGACTTGCCGTAGACTTCGAGGATCGCGGCAATCTCCTTGAGGATGCCGGAGAGCGGAAGCGTGCCCTTTCTGTTGAACGCCATGTCGTCACGTTCGAAAAGGGCAAGGCAGATCTCGCTCGAATTGTGGCGCGACTGGTAGGCGAGACCGTCCGGCCGGTCGGCATGGTCCCAAAGCGCGTCGGCCCAAAGGCCGCATGGTTCGTAAGGGCCGGTGGAGACTGCATTATCGGTGCCGAGGGCCTGCAGGCCGGTGCCGTGCATGCGCGCGATCCTCAGCGGTCTGATACAGCTGAGTTCACTAATGGCGCGGGTGGTGATTTCGGTCATCGACACCATCAACCGCTGGGGATTGCGCAGGATCGTTTCGGCAAGCGCTCCCCTGCGGCTCATTGCGACGTAGAGAATTCCGAAACGTCCGCTGGCGCTGTCGAAACGATTGGTGGCGGCAATCCGGGGGCCGGGTCCAAAGAAGATGGGATCGAGATGCGTCCGATGGACCCTATGGAGAACCTGCCCGGCCGGAATGAGGTCGATCGGCAATGACGAATGGGCGAGCCAAGGGGGCGGGGGCAGTGCGGCTCCCGACGGCCCTCTGCCAGCATTGGCCGGCATCAGGCAAAGCCGTCGGAGGTTTCAATCCGGATCAGACGCCGGACTGCTTCGCGATCGCCGTCGCGCAGCGCCTGCAGAGCTGTCCGGCCACCGAGAGCCGTATCGGCAGCAAGCAGAAAATCCAATGCGATCCAGGGACCAGCGGCGGCAAAACCACGCACGATGTCGGAAATCCCCGCGACCACCTCACCTTGATCCAGCTGGCAGAGCGGATAGCGCCAGTCGCTGCCCTCGCGCACGGCAAGCAGCGTGCCGGCTCGCCGCCTCTTGTCGACGGCCTGTCTGCTGATGCCAAGCATCCGCCCGGTGTCCTCGGCCGACATCGTCCCGCCGGCCCGTTCGACGAGATTTTGCCGATGCTCTACGTTGCGAGCCAGCGCCGGAACCAGCGGATCGAGATCGTTTATCGCCGCGCCCACCATATCCGAGCGGCTGAGAAGCTGCGCCAACGAACCGGCGTCGGTCGGGGCTGAAAGCGCATCGGCGAGGTCCTTTGCCGGCACATTGGCCGAAATGCGCTCCAGCGCCGATGTCGCCCGTCGCAGAAACGCGGTCCTAATGGAATTCGGCTCTTCCTGCACTGTGACGGGACCGGATGGGTGGCGGGCCATTGAGCGGCTCCTTGGTTGACAAGGTATTTATATAGCTGTTGATGGTATGAAGTCAACCAACGGGAGGTGCCCGTATGCGGTCCGGTGCCAGAAAGTCCGCCGCTTCGCTCCAGGTCATATGCGTTCTGGATGACCGTGGAGAGGAAAACGGCTTGGCCCCGATCCTCCGTGACGGACCCAAGCGAACCCGCTCCAAAGTCGACAGCATCAGGGTAAAGCCATCGGACATGTTCAGGTCAGCTTTGCCACGAGCTTGGCATAGTCCGAAAACGTCAACCGTTCGCCTTTCCTACCTGCTTCCTCGGCGAGCTGCAGCACACGGATGGGGAACAGGATCGCGGCGCGGTTGGCATCCGACAGTTCATGGTCGTCGTCCTCCTCGATTGCTTTCGTGGCTTTCGAGAGCGCGGCATTGAGTTCCCCGCTGGTAAGCAGTTCCTTCTCGACGATCGCATCACATATCGACGCCATGGCCATGATCAGGCCCTTGAGCTGGAGGTTGGCCGTATTCATGAGAACTCCGAGGAAACGAGAGGATCTGCGATGGTGACGCTCCGGCGCCTCGCCGATCGCGCCGGGGATATTGCTACATCAGTCCGATTGAACCGGTCGGATCGTGTCGATGGTGATCACACCGTCGATGATCCCGCGCGTGACATCGCGTCTGTTCCGATCAATCTCGATGACGGTGTAGAGCTTGTCGTCCCGAAAGGCGCTGGCATTGACCGTCGTCACATCCTCGGCGGGAGCCGCATCCACTTCCATGAAGTCGAGTTCGCCCGCCGCTGCGACGATCCTGGCGTCACCGGGCGTTCTGGCGGCGACGACGACGGTGCCATGTCCGGGGGAATTGTCCCATCTCGGATCGTCGGGTGCGGCGATGGGTTCCAGCCGATAGATATTGAGCATCTCGCCGCCAGCGTCGGGCGACGCTTGCGCAGCCGCGTCCTCGATTTGCGCCTGGCTCTCGACCGACTTTCCGAATGTGGTCGGGCTGGTCGCGTTGTTGATCTCTTCCTTGCCTGTCCTCGAGACGTTCGACATGTCGCTCTCCATTGTCAGGACTGAAACGACAGCCAGCAGGCAAGTGTTCCCCCGCGCACGAAAAACAGCAAATTCCGGCCAGACGGTTTCCGGCGGGCATTTTCGATACCTGCAACTACCGGGCTCATTTTAAGCGCTGAATTATGATAAGCTGTATACGGGACGGCCCATACCATTTTCTGAGTTGAGCGCTAAATTACCGATCGTCGAAGAGGGGGATTTTCGTGAGCAACCAATCCAGCGAATTCGCGCGCGACAGCGTTGCGGTAGACAGCCTCAATGGGCATGACCACAAAACAATGGCGTTCGACGATGCCAGCGCACTTCTGGAAGTCCTTGTCGCGGTCAGGCGCGGCGACTTCTCCGTACGGATGCGGTCCGACCTGACAGGCCTCACCGGCAAGGTCGCCGATGCCCTCAACGACATCATTGCCGCCAGTCAGCGCATGGCCCAGCAGCTTGAGCACGTCGGGCAGGTGGTCGGCCGGGACGGGCGAACGAGCACGCGCGTGCGTTTCGGCCTGTCGGACGGCTCCTGGTCTGAAATGGAAGGATCGATCAACGGTCTGATCGACGATCTCCTGTGGCCGACGACAGCCGTCACGCGCACGATCACCGCGGTCGCCAAAGGGGATCTCTTGCAGACCGTGCCGCTCGATGTCGACGGGCGGGCGCTCAAAGGTGAGTTCCTGCGCTCGGCCGATATCGTCAATACGATGATCAAACAGCTGAGCGTCTTCACATCGGAAGTGACGCGCGTCGCGCGCGAGGTCGGCACGGACGGAAAACTCGGCGGTCAGGCGCAGGTGCCTGAGGTGACCGGCGTCTGGAAGGATCTCACCGAAAGCGTGAACTCGATGGCCTCGAACCTGACGGCGCAGGTGCGCAATATCGCCGACGTCACGATCGCCGTTGCGAATGGCGATCTTTCCAAGAAGATCACCGTCGACGTGCGCGGCGAAATCCTGCAGCTCAAGGAAGCGATCAACACCATGGTCGACCAGCTGCGATCCTTCGCCTCGGAAGTGACGCGCGTCGCCCGCGAGGTCGGCACCGAAGGCAAGCTCGGCGGGCAGGCGCTGGTGCCTGGCGTCGCCGGCACCTGGAAGGACCTGACCGATTCCGTCAACGCCATGTGCGGCAACCTCACGGCCCAGGTCCGTAATATCGCCCAGGTGACGACGGCCGTGGCACGCGGCGACCTGTCGCGCAAGATCACCGTCGACGTTTCGGGTGAAATCCTGGAGCTCAAGGAAACCATCAACACGATGGTCGACCAGCTCAACGGCTTTGCCGGCGAGGTGACGCGCGTGGCGCGTGAAGTCGGCACCGAAGGTCGGCTCGGCGGCCAGGCGCAGGTCCCGGGTGTCGCCGGCACCTGGAAGGACCTCACTGACAACGTCAATTCCATGGCCTCGAACCTCACCGCGCAGGTGCGCAACATCGCCGAGGTCTCGACCGCGATCGCCAATGGCGACCTGTCGAAGAAGATCACCGTGACGGTGTCGGGAGAAATCCTCGAGCTGAAGGAAACGATCAACACGATGGTCGATCAGCTCAATGCCTTCGCGTCGGAAGTGACCCGCGTTGCCCGTGAAGTCGGCACCGAAGGACGGCTCGGCGGCCAGGCCAATGTGCGCGGTGTCGCCGGCACCTGGAAGGATCTGACGGAGAATGTCAATTCCATGGCCGGCAACCTCACGGCGCAGGTCCGCAATATCGCGGACGTCTCGACCGCCATCGCCAATGGCGACCTGTCGAAGAAAATCACCGTCGACGTGAAGGGCGAGATTCTCGAACTGAAGGAAACCATCAATACGATGGTGGACCAGCTGAACGCCTTCGCCTCCGAAGTGACCCGCGTCGCGCGCGAAGTCGGCACGGAGGGCCGGCTCGGCGGCCAGGCCAATGTGCGCGGCGTCGCCGGCACCTGGAAGGACCTGACCGACAGCGTCAATTCCATGGCCTCCAACCTGACCGGGCAGGTGCGCAACATCGCCGAAGTCGCGACCGCCGTCGCCCAGGGAGACCTTTCCAAGAAAATCACCGTCACGGTGTCGGGCGAAATCCTCGAACTGAAGGAAACCATCAACACGATGGTCGATCAGCTCAACGGCTTTGCCGGCGAGGTGACGCGTGTGGCGCGCGAGGTCGGCACCGAAGGGCGGCTCGGCGGCCAGGCGAACGTGCTCGGCGTCGCCGGCACCTGGAAGGATTTGACTGACAGCGTCAATTCCATGGCGGGCAATCTGACCGCGCAGGTGCGCAACATCGCCGAAGTTTCGACCGCGATCGCCAATGGCGATCTATCGAAGAAAATCACGGTGTCGGTCTCGGGCGAAATCCTCGAGCTCAAGGAAACGCTGAACACCATGGTCGATCAGCTGAACCGCTTCGCTTCCGAAGTCACGCGCGTCGCCCGCGAAGTCGGTACCGAGGGCAAGCTCGGCGGCCAGGCGCAGGTGCCGGGGGTTGCCGGCACCTGGAAGGACCTCACCGAAAACGTCAACTCCATGGCCTCCAACCTCACCGGCCAGGTCCGCAATATCGCCGAAGTGACGACGGCCGTGGCGCGCGGCGACCTGTCGCGCAAGATCACCGTCGACGTGAAGGGGGAAATCCTCGAACTGAAGAACACCATCAACACCATGGTGGACCAGCTCAACGCCTTTGCTGGCGAAGTGACGCGTGTTGCCCGCGAAGTCGGCACCGAAGGCAAGCTCGGCGGCCAGGCGCAGGTCTCCGGTGTTGCCGGCACCTGGAAGGACCTGACAGACAGCGTCAACTCCATGGCCGGCAACCTGACGGCGCAGGTGCGCAACATCGCCGAGGTGGCCACCGCCATCGCCAACGGCGACCTGTCGCGCAAGATCACGGTCGACGTGCGCGGCGAAATCCTGCTCTTGAAGGATACTTTGAATACCATGGTCGATCAGCTTCGTTCCTTTGCCGGCGAAGTGACGCGTGTCGCCCGCGAAGTCGGCACCGATGGCAGGCTGGGTGGCCAGGCCGTCGTTCCCGGTGTCGCCGGCACCTGGAAGGATCTGACCGACAACGTCAACCTGCTCGCCGCCAACCTGACGACCCAGGTTCGAAACATCGCCGAAGTGACGACGGCCGTCGCGCGCGGCGACCTGTCGCGCAAGATCACTGTCGACGTGAAGGGGGAAATCCTCGAACTGAAGAACACCATCAACACGATGGTGGACCAGCTCAACGCCTTCGCCGGCGAAGTGACGCGCGTCGCTCGCGAGGTCGGCACCGAAGGCAAGCTCGGCGGCCAGGCGCAGGTGCCGGGTGTCGCCGGCACATGGAAGGACCTGACCGACACCGTCAACGTGATGGCCGCCAACCTCACCGAGCAGGTCCGCGGCATCGTCAAGGTGGTGACGGCGGTGGCGAACGGCGATCTCAAGCAAAATCTCACCGTCGCCTCGAAGGGCGAGGTGGCTGCCCTTGCGGAGACCATCAACAACATGACCAACACGCTTGCGACCTTCGCCGATCAGGTGACCACGGTTGCGCGTGAGGTGGGCGTCGAAGGCCGCCTCGGCGGTCAGGCGAATGTTCCCGGTACCGCGGGAACCTGGAAGGACTTGACCGGCAACGTCAACCTGCTTGCCGCCAATCTGACGACACAGGTGCGCGCCATCGCCGAGGTGGCGACCGCCGTCACCAAGGGTGACCTGACGCGCTCGATCAAGGTCGACGCGCGCGGCGAGGTGGCCGAGCTCAAGGACAACATCAACACGATGATCGATAACCTTAGGCTCACCACCGAGCGCAACACCGAGCAGGATTGGCTGAAGACCAACTTGGCGCGCTTCACCAACATGCTGCAGGGGCAGCGCGACCTGACGCTGGTCGGCAAGATGCTGCTGTCGGAACTGGCGCCGCTGGTTGGCGCCCATCAGGGGGTCATCTACCAGGTAGATGCCGACGAGCGGCAGCCGATCCTGTCGCTGCTCTCCGTCTACGCGAAAGGCGGCGAGGCTGCGCACCCGGCCCGGCTCGAATTCGGCCAGGGACTTGTCGGCCAGTGCGCCAGCGACGCCCGCCGTATCCTGGTCACCGACCTTCCCGACAACGTCGTTCCGATAAGCTCCGGCGTGTTCACGACCCTGCCGAGAAGCGCCATCGTGCTGCCGGTGCATTTCGAGGGGCAGGTGAAGGCAGTGATCGAGCTTGCCTCCGCAGGGGAATTCACCGAGCTGCAATTGTCGTTCCTCGATCAGCTGACGACATCAATCGGCATCGTCCTCAACTCGATCGAAGCGACCATGCAGACCGAAGGCCTGCTCAAGCAGTCCCAGCAGCTCGCCGCCGAGCTTCAGACGCAGCAGCGCGAGCTGCAGCAGACCAACGAGCAGCTCGGGCAGAAGGCGCAGCAGCTGGAGGAGCGCAACGTCGAAGTCGAGGCGAAGAACCAGGAAATCGAACAGGCCCGGCGCGCGCTGGAGGAAAAGGCGACCGAGCTGGCGCTGACATCGAAGTACAAATCCGAATTCCTCGCCAACATGTCGCACGAGTTGCGCACGCCTTTGAATTCGATCCTCATCCTCGGCCAGCAGCTGGGAGAAAACCCGGATGGCAACCTCTCGGGTAAACAGGTCGAGTTCGCAAAGACCATCCATGGCGCGGGCACCGATCTGCTGAACCTCATCAGCGACATCCTCGACCTGTCGAAGATCGAGTCCGGAACGGTCTCGGTCGATGCCGAGGAGATCTCCGTCAGCAACCTGCTCGAAGTCATGGCCCGGCCGTTCCGGCATGAAGCCGAAAATCGCAACCTGTCGTTCGCAGTCGAGGTCGGCGCCGATATCACCAAGAGCATCATCACGGATTCTAAGCGCCTCCAACAGATCCTCAAGAACCTGCTGTCGAACGCCTTCAAATTCACCGCGCAGGGCGGCGTGACGCTTCGCGTCGCATCGGCAACGAGCGGCTGGTCATCCGATCATCCCTCGCTCAAGCACGCGCCTTCGGTGATCGCCTTCGAAGTCGTCGATACAGGCATCGGCATACCGCCTGAAAAGCAGCGCATCATTTTCGAGGCGTTCCAGCAGGCGGATGCCTCGACGAGCCGCAAATACGGCGGCACCGGCCTCGGCCTGGCGATCAGCCGCGAACTGGCAAACCTGCTCGGCGGCGAGATCCAGCTGCGCAGCACCCCCGGTGTCGGCAGCACCTTCGTCCTCTATCTGCCGCTCACCTATGTCGGCGCCGGCGCGGTTGCGCCGAAGGCCGTTCCGCCGGCAAATGTCGTGGAATTCGCCGAGGCGGCAGCAAACCGCCGCGCCGAAAAGCCGGCCGAACATATCGAAGACGATCGCCATCAGATAGCGGCCGGCGACTCGGTGCTGCTCGTCGTCGAGGACGATGCGCATTACGCCCGCGTCCTGGTGGATCTTGCTCGCGACAATGGATTCAAGGTTCTGGTGGCGATGCGCGGCAGCGATGCGCTCGCACTCGCCCAGGACTACAGGCCGGCGGCGATCTCGCTCGACATCTTTTTGCCCGACATGCTCGGCTGGACGGTGCTGAGCCAGCTCAAGCAGAATCCGCAGACGCGGCATATTCCGGTCCAGATCATCAGCCTCGACGAGGATCGTCAGCACGGGCTGACCCGCGGCGCCTTCGCCTTCATGAGCAAGCCGACGACGCCGGAGGGCCTCGGCAAGGCGCTGTCGCGATTGAAGGCCTATGCGCAGCCGCGCCGCAAGCATCTGCTGCTCGTGGAAGACAACGAAGCCGAGCGTCTGAGTGTCACCGCCCTTCTCGGACATGACGACATCGATATCACCAGCGTCGGCTCCGGATCGGAGGCTCTCGCGGCGCTTCGGCAGAATTCCGCCGACTGCGTGGTGCTCGACCTTTCCCTTCCCGACATGTCCGGCTTCGACGTGCTGGAGCAGATACGCGACGACGCCGAGATCGGCGAGGTGCCGGTGGTCGTGTTCACCGGCCGGGAGCTTTCCGCCGAGGAAGACGCGGCGCTGCACAGCATGGCGCGCAGCGTTGTGGTGAAGGGGGTGGAGTCGCCCGAACGTCTCCTGGATGAGACGGCTCTGTTCCTGCACCGGGTGGTCGCCGACCTGCCGGCCGCAAAACAGGCGACGCTGCAGGAGCTGCACAGCTCGGACGAGGATCTGGTCGGTGAGACCGTGCTGCTCGTCGACGATGACGCCCGCAACATTTTCGCGCTGAGCAGTGTTCTCGAACGCCGGGGGATGAAAGTGCTGACCGCGACGACCGGCAGCGAAGCCATCGACGTCATCAACAACGAACCTTCTGTCGCGATCGTGCTGATGGACATCATGATGCCTGGAATGGACGGCTACGAGACGATGCAGGTCATCCGTTCGGAGCCCCGGTTCCGGCGGTTGCCGATCGTGGCGCTGACGGCCAAGGCGATGAAGGGCGACCGCGAGAAATGCCTGGAAGCGGGCGCATCCGACTATCTGGCGAAGCCGGTCAATACCGAGCAGCTTCTGTCGGCTCTTCGCATGTGGCTGCATCGCTGAGGATCTGGCCATGAACCCCGTCAACATCCTCCTCGTCGACGACCAACCGGCCAAGCTCCTGAGTTACGAGGTCATTCTCGAAGAGCTCGAAGAAAACCTCATCAAGGCGCAATCCGCTCGCGAAGCTTTCGAACATCTGTTGCGCACCGAAATCGCGGTGATCCTCGTTGATGTCTGCATGCCCGAACAGGATGGGTTCGAGCTCGTCAGCATGATCCGGCAGCATCCGCGCTATCAGAATACGCCGATCATCTTCGTTTCCGCCGTAATGCTGGCGGAACCGGACCGGCTGCGCGGTTATGCGGTGGGCGCGGTCGACTATGTCTCCGTCCCGATCGTCCCCGAGGTGCTGAGAGCCAAGGTGCGGGTCTTTGCCGATCTCTACAGGAAGACGAGGGAACTCGAACGCCTGAACGCCGAGCTGGAGGCCCGCGTTCACCAGCGCACCGCCGAGCTCGAGGCCTCGGCAGCGCAGTTGCGTGAGCTCAATGAGGAACTCGAGCACCGGATCGATCAACGGACGCGGGAGCGCGAAGAGGCGCTTGCGCAGCTGTTCGAGGCGCAGAAGCTCGACACGATCGGCCACCTGACCGGTGGCGTCGCCCACGACTTCAATAACCTTCTGATGGCGGTTCTCGGCAGCCTCAACCTTCTGAAGAAGCGGCTTCCGGCCGATGAACGCAGCGAACGCCTGGTGACAAATGCGATCCAGGCGGCCGAGCGCGGCACCGCCCTGACCCAGCGCCTGCTTGCCTTCGCACGCCGCCAGGAACTCAAGCCGCAGGCAGTCGACTTCCTCCGCTTGTTCGAAAACGTCGAGGATCTTCTCGCCAAGGCGGTGGGGCCGCGCATCGAAATCCGCAAAAGCATCCCGGCGGATCTCGCACCCCTTCTGGTCGACAGCAACCAGTTGGAACTGGCGTTGCTCAACCTGTTCGTCAATGCCCGGGATGCGCTCGAAAGCGGCGGAGCCGTGACGGTGGCCGCGGCGGCGGCCGGAGAAGCCCGGCCGACCGGGCTCGCGGGCGGAAATTACATCAGGATATCGGTATCGGACGATGGCGAGGGAATGGACGAAGCAACGGTCTCGCGTGCCGCCGAACCGTTTTTTACCACTAAGGGGGTCGGCAAGGGCACTGGTCTGGGACTGTCGATGGTGCATGGCCTGGCGGCGCAATCCGGCGGCTCTATCCAGATATCGAGCGTCAGGGGCAAGGGCACGACCGTTTCGCTTTGGCTGCCCGTTGCCCAAACCTTCGTCAAGGTGCAGCCGGCCGTCGAGGCTCCGGCGACGGAGCCTTTGAAACCAGCGTCGCGGCCGCTTGCCATTCTGGTGGTCGACGACGACGCTCTTGTCAGGACGGGCACCGTGGCGATGCTTGAGGATCTAGGGCACCTGCCGCAGGAGGCGTCTTCCGCTTCCCAGGCTTTGGAGTTCTTTGCCGACGGACAGGGTTGCGATCTCGTCATCACCGATCATGCCATGCCGGGCATGACGGGCGCCGAGCTTGCGCGTCACCTTCGCTCCTCCTTTCCAGGCCTGCCCATCATCCTTGCCTCGGGCTATGCCGAGTTTTCCGAAGACCATGGCCTCGGCCGGATGCTGCGGATGAAGAAACCATTCACGCAGGAACAGCTTCAGGCGGCCATGGATCAGGCGCTCTCGGGCAAAGTCGCGGCGGCTTGAGGGTCGAAGTGCCGTGGCTGCATTTCTGGTCGCAGTCAAGGTGGTGCCGTCTGTTTTATTTGTCCGGGTTATCAAAAACTGATAATATTGCCTCGATGAAAGGTATTGCCATGCCCTCCAGCTATAATATCGGGCCTCGCTATGAAGGCTTTGTCCGTGAGCTTGTTGAAAGCGGGCGCTATGCTAGCGCCAGCGAAGTCATGCGCGATAGCCTCCGCTTGCTGGAACAGCGGGAGGAAATTCGTGCGCTTGAACTGGAAAAACTCAAGCGGGAATATGCCGAGGGCAAAGCCAGCGGCGAACCCGAAGAGATTGATCCTACGGCCTTCCTGCAAGAGCTGAAAGCAGAACGCGCAGCTCGTGGCTAAATATAAGTTGACTCCGCGTGCCCAGCGCCAGATGCGCGATATCTGGCGCAATATCGCCGTTCACAATGAACCGGCTGCCGACAGGCTCCTGCAAAAGCTTTTCGACAAGTTCGAACTGGTCGCTGCTCATCCCGAAATCGGGCCTGCGCGCCCGGAAATCAGCCCCGTCGCCCGCCTGATTATCGAGGGGCGTTATATCGCCATCTATGAACCCACCAATTACGGCGCCGAAATTGTCGTCGTAGTCCACGGGATGCGCGAGCCCACGACCTGGCTCGATTGACCTAACCTTCTATGTTCCGGTGAATATCGTCACCTGGTGACGGCGGCCGCTTTCGCGTGTCTGCTGGCGGACGAAACTTTTTGCTCCCGCAAAAGTTACCCAAATCCCATCCCAATTTCATCGAAGGCTTTCCCTTGACCAAAATGACGTTCGGCCCCGCATTTACCGAAAAGGGCACTCTGTTTCGCCTCTGGGCTCCCTTGCATGAAAGCGTGTCGCTGAATCTCGAAGGCGCTGATCCGCAGCTGATGCAGGCGGTCGGCGACGGCTGGCACCACTATACGGTCGCGGATGCCAGTGTCGGCACCCGCTACCGCTTCGTCCTGCCGGACGGTCTCGAAATACCCGATCCCGCCTCGCGGTTTCAGCCGCAGGATGTGCACGGACCGAGCGAAGTGGTCGACCTTTCCTTCTATCGCTGGAAGACAAGCGACTGGACGGGACGGCCTTGGGAAGAGATGGTCATCTACGAGATGCATATCGGCTGCTTCACGCCGGAGGGTACGTTCAAGGCCGCGATCGAGCGGCTCGACCATCTGCGAGCGCTGGGCGTTACGGCGCTGCAGATCATGCCGCTGAGTGAATTTCCCGGCCGTTACAGCTGGGGTTACGATGGCGTGCTTCCCTATGCTCCGGACAGCAGCTACGGCCGGCCGGAAGATTTCATGGCGTTGGTGGACGCAGCGCATGAGCGCGGCATCTCGGTTTTCCTGGACGTGGTCTACAATCACTTCGGGCCTGACGGGAACTATATCCCCTCCTATGCGCCGCTCTTTACCGACCATCACAAGACGCCCTGGGGCAACGGCATCAACTACGACGGCGACGGATCGGAGATGATCCGCGAATTCATTATCGAGAACGCCATCTACTGGATCACCGAATTCAGGCTCGACGGTTTCCGCTTCGATGCCGTCCACGCCATCAAGGACGACAGCGCCGAGCATCTGCTTCACGCGCTTGCCCGCCGCGTCAGGGCCGCCGCCGCCGACCGGCATATTCATCTGATCGTCGAAAACGAGGAAAACGATAGTGACCTGTTGCAGCGCGACGAAAACGGGCAAGTGAGATTGTTCACCGCCCAGTGGAACGACGATGTCCACCATGTGCTGCATATCACCGCCACCGGCGAAACCTTCGGTTATTATGCCGATTACGCCGGTGACGCCGGCAAGCTCGGCCGGGCGCTGGCGGAAGGCTTCGTGTTTCAGGGGGAACACATGCCCTACCGCGGGGGAAGCCGCGGCAGGCCGAGCGGCCACCTTCCACCCACCGCTTTCATCTCCTTCATCCAGAACCATGACCAGATCGGCAACAGGGCGCTGGGGGATCGGATTCTGGCTTCGAGCCCTGCCGATGTCGTCAAGGCCGTCGCCGCCATCTATCTGCTGGCGCCCGAGATCCCGATGCTGTTCATGGGCGAGGAATGGGGCGCCAGAGAGCCTTTCCCCTTCTTCTGCGATTTCGACGAGGACTTGAACGAGAAGGTCAGGAAAGGCCGTCGCGAGGAGCTCTCCCGTCTGCCGGGCTTCGACGCCGACGATCTTCTCGACCCGACGGCGCCATCGACCTTCGCCGCCGCCAAGCTCGACTGGTCGAAACTCGCCTCTTCCGAGGTGCTTGGTTTTTACAGGACGCTTCTCGATCTCCGGCAACGAAGGATCGTGCCCTTGCTGAAAGGCGCCGGCGCTGGAAACGCGGTCTATCGCTCGGCGGGTAGCGCTCTCGCGGTGGATTGGAGCCTGGCGCAAAGCCGCCGTCTTCATCTGCACGCCAACCTCGGCGCCGAGGCAGCGCCGCTCGTCTCGCAACAAGACGACGGCGAGACGATCTTCCGTCTCGGCGGCAGCGACGGTGGCAAGCTCGCGCCCTGGACGGTGATCTGGAGCATCGGCGAGGCGTGACGACGTGCTGACCGGAAGGCGATCGAACGATGAAATCTGCTGAGCTCGACAAGCTCGCCCGCCGGCACGGCATCAGCCTCACCAGGCCCAGTCCCGACAATCGCGAGGTGGCGATATCAGGCGAGACCAAACGCAAGATCCTCTCGGCACTGAAGATCGACTTGGCGGGAGCGGCTGATCACGAGACCGGCGCGCCGCGGCGGGAGCCCAAGCCTGCGGCTAAGAAGATCGCCAGGTCATTTCTGCCGGATTTCCTTTCCGACACTCGCGTCTGGGGCATAAGCCTGCAGCTTTACGAACTCCGTTCGGGACGCAACTGGGGCATAGGAGACTTCGAGGATCTGTGCGATATCGCGGATCTCGTGGGTTCGCTGGGCGCCGATTTTATCGGCCTTACCCCGCTTCACGCGCCGTTTCTCGCCGATCCCGAGCGTTGCAGTCCCTACGAGCCCTCGAGCCGCCAGCATCTCAACCCGCTCTATATCGCGGTCGACCGGTTGCCGGGTTTTGCCTGCAGTCCGGAACTCGAACGGCAGTTGGCCGGCCTTCGCCAAACCGATCTCGTCGACTACGCCGGCGTCGCGCGGATCAAGCTGAGGGCTCTGCGCGATCTCTGGCCGGCCTGGCGACAGCGGAGCGTGGTCGACGAGGCCTATGATCCAGCCGATTTCGACGCCTTCATCACGAAAGGTGGTAACAGCCTGCGGCTGCATGCGCTTTTCGAATGCCTCTCGTTTTCCATGGTCGAGCGCGGGGTGGGCGCTGGCTGGCAATGGTGGCCGGCAGATTTCCAGCGCTTCGACAGCGCCGCCGTCGCCGGATTCGAGCGCGGACAAGCGGACGATGTCGCCTTCCACATGTGGCTGCAATGGCTTGCTCACCGGCAACTGATGCAGGCGGCGGACCGGGCGCGGAAGGCAGGCCTGCGGATCGGGCTCTATCTCGATCTTGCCGTCGGCGAGGCGGTCGACGGCTCGGCGACATGGAGCGAGCCGGATACCTATGTCTCGAAGGCCACGATCGGCAGTCCACCCGATCCATTCGCCGTGGACGGGCAGGACTGGCACCTTGCCGGATACCTGCCTTCCGCGATTGCCGCGGGGGAAATGTCGCCTTTCCGGCGCATGGTCAGCGCTGCCATGCGATATGCGGGCGCCATCCGTATCGACCATGCCGCAGCACTTCGCCGTCTTTTCCTGGTGCCATTGGGCAGCAGGCCAGACAGCGGCGCCTATGTCCAATATCCCGCGGATCGGCTTCTACAGATCCTCGCAGAAGTGTCCGCTGAGCATCGGTGCCTCGTCATCGGAGAAGACCTGGGACTGATCCCCAAGGGATTGCAGGACGATCTGGCGGCGGCCCACATTCTCTCCTACCGCATCCTTTCCTATGAACAGGACGAAAAGGGCTTCAAGCCGGCGGACGCCTATCCCGTCCTGGCTTTGGCCTGCATTTCGACGCATGACCACCAAACCCTTGCCGGCTGGTGGCGCGGCGCCGACATTCAGGCCCGGCGCGACCACAGCATCGTGCCGCCCGATCTCACCGAGAAACATCTCGAAGACCGCAAGCGCGAGCGGAGATACCTGAAGGCGGCGCTCAAGGCTGCCGGCTTCGACCTGCCGGCCAGGCTCGCCAGCGAGCAGACGCTGAGGGAACTGACCGTCAGCGCCTATCGCTTCATCGCGCGGACCCCATCGCTCCTCGTTGCGGTTCGGCTTGCCGATCTCACCGACGAGAAAAGGCCGACCAATGTGCCAGGCACCAGTCACAGCTATCCGAACTGGAAGCCGAAGCTATCGGTTTTGCTCACAGATCTGATGTCGAGCCCGCTGCTTAAGAGCGTGACGGCGGCGATGCGGGAGGAACGGCCGCGGGTGTGATTAAGGCCGGGCGAGCCGTCCGCTTCATCATGTCGTTCGATAGGGCCTGCCGCGCATATGGAAATCGATCGGGGAGGGAACGAATAGGATGCCGGCGAATTTTGAAAGAATAGGGATAGGGATTGTCGAGATGAGAACCCGTCCGCTTTCGCCGCTTCAGATGCGGCGACCAATATTGATGGAAAGAAAGACCATGACGAGCGCATTCATCCTTATCGCATTGGCTCTGATCGTCATCTACGCCGGCCCGACACTGCTGTTCATGTGCGTCGGATATGCCGACTATATGCTGGAGCGTCGAAGGCATATGGTGGCTCTGAGGCACGCCGTGAAGCGTCGCAGCGATGAGCTTTAGACGCCTGCGGCGGACGGCCACCGAGATGATCTTTGATGCGCGGGTGTACCGACAGGTTTCCCGAGCCCGTCGTGATTATCGTGTCAAGGACTTGGAGCGGCGGCCGACACTGAAGCCGTTGGAGGGTTCGATGAAGCGGAGCATCGGATTAGGGCTGGTTTTTGCCGTTATGCTGACGGGTTGCACGACCGGCGCAGGCAATTACTCGTCGGCGGGACTGGCCCCCATTCCCGGGAGCATCACGTATAGTGGACAGCCTCGCACGAAATTGACGAAATCGCCGGTGGGTTCTTCCTTTCCGCATAGTTTCACGGATCAATGGGGACGCCAGACCGAGGAGATCTACATCATCCGGCCCGACCGGAGCTTGCTGATTGCCGAGCGCCACTACCGGCCGGTCTTCGCGCTCGACGACGATTAGAGCAATGCCACAAGAGCGCGCGGCGGTTTGCGTCGGGAATCGCGTAAAAACAAAAAGATAGGGTCGTTTCCGTGACTGCGAGAAAAACGGAGATGTTGTAGAAGGAGAAATGGCAATGCCGCGTCGCAAGGTCACTGAGACGACGACCCTCGATAACAGAGGAGCCAAGATCGGCGAGCCCGTGCCGAAGGCGGTCATCGATACGAAGACAGCCGCCGTCAGTGTTCCCCGGCAGCCTGATCATGATCTGCGCGAAGAGTTGAGCGCGCTACGGAAGCAGATCGGTGCACTCCAGCAACAAGTCCTCGATGCCGGCCGATCGGCAAAGGGAAGTGCCCGCAAAGCAATGCGTCAGACGGAAGCAGCGGTGAAGCTCTACCCGGCCTCGACGCTCCTCCTCGTCGCGGCGGTCGCCGGTGCGCTCGCATTCGCCGGACGTCGCGCCTCACTGCCACTTCATCGTTCCCGATCCGCGCTGCGCGAGTTGATGGATCTCTACGCCACGATCCGAAGCCGCGCCTGACAAGATTTCAGGATTGTCAGCATCACGATTATCGCCGACGCTTCGTAATCGAAGCGAGGGGACGTGCATGTTCGACATCATCATACGAAGCGCTCTTAATATCGTTGGGCGAAGTGAGCGCCTTATCGAGGCAATGAGGCGACTGCTCCTGAGTGACGGCCTTGACGAAGTCGAGGTTTACGAATTCGATTAATGGCTTATTCCGTTCGCACAGGTAGACCCTTCTAATAGTATATCGAGGGAGCGGAATTCCATTCCCAAATCGAGGGAGGAGCGGCCCTCAGGGCGGAGAGGGCGGAGTATCAACGAGGTTTGGATCAGGCCAGATTCGCTGGGCTACGTCGCATCAGGCCGTAGCCATGGCCGACTGGTCCACAGATGTTTTCGGAGTTAGGTGGCAAACGCCACCAGCGCAGGGGGCAGCAGTTGGCCCAATGCGGACGCCGTGCGTGATGTTGACAGCTAGCACATGCACGGTTTCAAAATCCAAGAAAACGAACGGGCAGCCCTTTCGGGCCACCCGTCGCGTAAGGGCTCTCCGGCTAGTTGCCCGGCTTGTTCTTGATCGCCGCATCGATCTGCTTCTTGACAGCATCCAGGTTGAAGGACGCCGGGTCCTGCATCGGCGGGTAGTCAATCGCCGTGAGCGCAAGTTTGCCGACTTCCTGCTGCACACTGACGAACCGCCAGAACTCGCGAGCATAGAAGTCGTTCATGTAGCCTCCGCCTTGGTCATTGAGGCTTTGGCTGCCAATCGACGGCGTCCGCTCGAATGGGTCCTGACGGATATTGACCATGGTGGGCATGTCCGTCGTTACTTTGGCACCGGGCCAGCCCTGGGGCTGCTGGAAGAACTGGAACTTGAAGTTGTCGACACGGACTGCACCCAAAGAAGGGCCGCCGAAGTAGAAAAATTCATGACGTGCGGACGGCGAATTGCCCTCCAACAGGTCCAATTGGTTGTAGCCATCGAGGTGGTTCTTGTAGGTCGCGTCACCCAGCTTCACGCCCTTGAGCAACTGGTCGTTGATGTTGGGATTACCAGCCGCCGCCACCAGCGTGGGGAACCAATCCAGGGCCGAGAAAATACCGTTCTCGACCGTGCCCGGCTTGACCTTGCCCGGCCAACGGATGATGGCCGGTGCTCGGAAGCCACCTTCCATCACGGTACCCTTGGTGCCCTTGAACGGCGTCATGCCACCGTCAGGCCAGGTAAATACTTCTGCCCCATTGTCGGTGGTGAAAATGACGATCGTGTTGTCGGTCTCGCCCGCATCTTCAACGCATTTCAGAATTGATCCGACGCTATCATCGAGTTGCGCCATTCCCGCTTCCTCAAGGCCGTAGTTGCTGTCGCTGTTCATGAGGGCTTGGTACTTGGCCGACAGGAACGTCCAGACGTGCATGCGCGTCGTGTTGTGCCAGACGAAGAACGGCTTGCCGTCGGTCTTCGCCTTGTCCATGAAGTCGCACGACGCCTTGACCAGCACTTCGTCGAATGTGCCCATGTCGTACTTGGCCTTGGGTGTGATGTCATGCATGTTCGGCACGTTGGACATGTCGGCGAATGGTGCCAAGGGGCCCTCATCGATGATCTTCTGCTTGCCGATCTTGCCCCAACGCGGCTGCTGGGTCGCGTCGTCCGTGTCCGTAGCAAAGCTGTGCACCAAATTGCGCGGCCCGACTTTGTCACGGTACGATTGGTCATTTGGGAACGAATACCAGTAGGGGTCCGACATTGCATCGAGGTGATAGAGGTATCCGAAGAACTCATCAAAGCCATGCAGAGTTGGCAGAAACTTGTTCAAATCGCCAAGATGGTTCTTGCCGAATTGGCCGGTGGCGTATCCCTCCGTCTTGAGGGCACTGGCTATGGTTGCCGCTTTGTCAGGCATGCCGACGTCTGCTCCCGCCTGACCGACAGTCGTCAGGCCGGTGCGCAGTGGAATTTCTCCGGTGATGAAACTCGCGCGGCCAGCAGTGCAACTCGCCTCCGCATAATAGTCGGTGAACATCATGCCGTCGGACGCCAGCTTGTCGAGGTTGGGCGTCTTCCCGGACATGATGCCCCGGTGATACGCACCGATATTGAACCAACCGACGTCATCACCCATGATGACAAGAATATTGGGTTTTGGCTGCTGTTGCTGCGCAACCGCTGGACAAGCCAGCGCGGTCGTCAGCGCTGAAGCCAACAGACCAAAACAGAGATTTCTCGTGCTGCTCATGATGCTTGCCTCCGATTTTTGAACTACCCTGGCAGAGATAGAGGTGTCCCTCTTCCTCTCTGAAGGATTGAGTTTGCGAGACTGCACTGCACGGTGTTTGCGGGAGGAGTCTTGAGAATAACGAAGATAAGATCGGCGGACGAGAAGAGCCCGGCAGGTATACCGTCCCACGATCATATAAAAGCCTGGGTACTTTTCAGTCTGAATCCCCCGCAGGGCGGGATACTACTACGCATAATCCAACGCTGATATTGCCCTAAAGGGAATCGGCAAACTGCAGGACTGATTCCAGAAGCTCCAGGCGTCCGCGTCTCGCTCCCAATGGGAGGTGCCTCTCCCCTCAGTCGCGATACTGAGGCCGCAATTGACTGTCTTGCTCTGGATATCGACCTCGGCGGCACGTCCGGCATCAAATCGCAGCTTGGGGAGAAACGGGCTGGTTTGAACCTACCGGTGATTTTCATTACAGTGCTCAAAGATAGCCGCCTGCACTGAGAGTATGTCGATAGCCGCGCAGGAGCTCGCGTAGCGATGTGCCTCCTCGGGAAGGGGGGTGTGGTTTTCAATGTGGACGAAGCCGTTCGGTCGCTGGCGCGTACGCTTGAATGCTGGCCGCAGACCGCGCTCGCACACGAGATCTGCAGGACATTGCACTGGCGGTAGATCGCCGCTTTAGCAACTGACGCGTTAGAGCAATTCCGGGAAAAGCGCGAAGCGGTTTTCCCCGGCAAAGCGCGAAGTGGTTTTGCCGGGGAATTGCGTAAAGACAAAAGGCTAGGGCGGTCCTGCGCTTCCGTTGAAAGCTGAACCGCTCCAGGAAGCCCGCCCTGCGTTCGCCATGACGATTCTGCATGTCACGCTGATGTCACGCGACGATCGCAGCAATATGTGCTTGATAGGCGCTGTTAGGCTCAGGCCAGCGCGCACGGTCGAGCCAAAATTGCTTTTCGCTGGGGCATCGCAATGACCTTGAAGACCTCGGGGGAGAAACCTCAACCCCATGAATTCATCTTTCCGGTTCACACCCGGACGATCGCAGAGATCAGATACGATAGTCTGAGCCGCGTCATGACGGTGGTCTATCACGACGGCCACTCATGCACGACTTCCGGAATACAAGGTCCTGCGATGCTGAGAATCCTCGCTCAGCGTCCGTTGGAGCGCTCTCCGTTTCTGTTGAAGACGGTCATCTAAGGCGGAACGACGTCGCCAGCCGTTGCCGATATGGCGCGGCAGGGTAATCCGTTTGTTAAATCAGCATGGTCGTGCATCCATTTCCCCTGGGCTGCGTTCATCCACAACAGCCAGACACATGGAGGGAACGCCGATGACCTTTCCACCGCCGAAGACCGAATCTCCCGCCCAACGCTTCGAAGAGGCGACCGCTGCCGCGCGCGACGCTTTGGAAGGGCTGATTGCAGCCGCCAATGAAGCCGGATGGGGCACCGAGGAGATAACCGCGGCGTTCCTTAAGGCCGCGCAGTTTATGAGCGATGCCAACAAGAGGGATCCCGATCCGGCCGACGATCCCTCAATCAGCGATGCACCTGCAAGGGAGCAGATTGGTCACGGCGAGCTCTACGATTAGCCTGGATCTCACTGGCCGATCTTTGCGACGGAGCCGCGCAAGACGAGGCTCGTGCTGACGCGCAGACGTTCCACGGCAAGAGGGGTGCGTTCGATGCGGGCGACGAGCCGTTCGCCGGCAAGCTTGCCCATCTCGTAGACGCGCTGGTCGACGATGGTGATCGGCGGAACGGTGACGCTGGTCCAGTCGGCGTCGAGAAACGAAATCATCGAGACGTCCTTGGGGATCGACAGGCCAAGCGACTGCAGCGACTTGAAGATACGCAAGCCGACCAGGCTGTCTGAAGCTAGCAATGCCGTCGGCGGAGCGCTGTCCGAGAGCAGGCGTTTGATCACGCCGTCCGTCTGTTGCTGGTCCGTGGCGCCGAGCCTGACATAATGAAGAGGGTTCGGCAAACCCGCCTCGGTCAGGACGCTGACAAAACCTTCCACGCGTTCGCGTACAGCGGAATTCGAGATCCGCCCGATATCGGTGAGCCCACCGCCCTCGGCATCCATGGCAGAGATGTAGGCGAGGCGGCGATGTCCCTGCCCGATCAGATACCGGGTGGCCGTGATGGCCGCATCCCGATCGTCCCCGGTCACGGCGTCGACATCGAGTTCCGGGATGGCCCGGTCGAACAGAACCAATGGCACGCCCGCGCGACGGACGTGCTGGAGATGATCGACGCTGTCGCAGCGAGCAGGCGTGACGATCAGGCCATCGACGCGTTTGCCGATCAGGAGGTCTACCGCCGACTGTTCCGCCTCGAGCTCTTCGCCCGAATTAGCGATGATGACGTTAAAGCCCGCAAGGCGGGCAGCATCGCTGATGCCGCGCACCGCGAGACTGAAGAAAGCGTTCTCGATATCGCCGACCACGACCCCGATGATGCCGGACCTTCCGGTGCTCATGCTCCGGGCGAGCTCATTCGGGCGGTATTCGAGGGTGGCGGCTGCCGCCATGACCTGATCCGTGATCTTGGAACTGACCACGCCGTAGCCGCCGAGAACGCGGGCGGCCGTCGCCTTCGAGACCTTTGCGGCCTTCGCGACGTCGGCGACCGTGACTGAACGTTTCGGATGAGCGGAATCTTCCATGAGCCGAGGACTACAAGAGTTGTTGACGACCGGTCAATTGACGGATATCAAATATGTCGTGAGACCGGTCTCTTTATACAGGAGACCGGTATCTTGTCTAGAAGCCTCTGCCGCATTACGCGGCGGGGCAGGGCGACCCGACGATGCCGGCAAGAGCATTCCTTTCAGAGCGGAGAACGAACATGAAGCCTTTTGAATCATTCGTGGCCACCCTCGCCCTATTGCGAGCTGGCCTTTTGACATGCCTTCTTGCTATGGGCGCAGGCTCTGCAGCGGCGGCTGACAATCCCTATAACCTGATCGAACCCGGGGTGATCAGCGTCGGCACGATGGGCGATTCCAAGCCCTATACGTTTGCGACTGCGGACGGCCAGTTCACCGGTTTCGATATCGAGCTGTTTCTCAACGTCGTCTCGCGCCTCGGCTTTCAAAAAGACAAGGTGACGTTCACGGGCCAGGAATTTTCAGCACTCCTGCCATCGGTCGCAAACGAAAGGTTCGACGTTGCCGTTGCTGCGATCGGAACCACCGAAGCCCGCAAGAAGACCGTCGACTTTTCCGACGGCTATCTCGCCGGTTATCTCTCCGTCCTGACCCCGGATGCCGGTATCAAGGATGCCGATGGCCTCAAGGGCAAGCGTCTCGGCGTCGTGCAGGGGACCTTGCAGGAAGTCTATGCAGCCAAGAATTTCGGGGGAACCGATCTGGTGAAATTCCCCGACAACAATTCCGCCGTGGCCGCGCTCAACAACGGAACGGTCGATGCGCATTTTCTCGACTACGAGGCTGCCAAGCAATATGGCGAGCGCTATCCCGCATTGAAGGTTGCGGTAAACATCCCGTCCTTCGATGCGCCGGCAGGCTTCGTGGTCAAGAAGGGAAATGAGGCCTTCCGGACGGCGCTGAATGGCGCGCTTCACGACGCGATGCAGGATGGCACCTGGAAGACTCTTTACGAAAAGTGGTTCCCCGGCTCACCGATGCCGGAACAGTATCTTCCCAAGAAGTGACGCCGCAAGCCGCCCGCTCATGGCGGGCGGCTTACCAAGGCACTGCTAAAGCATGCCGCGCAAAAGTGTGCAGCGGTTTTGCGCTAACGACATGCGTAAAACAAAGACCTAAAGCGACAAGCGAACCTGAAAGATCGCGACGCGCTTTAGTCGGCAGCCGGACGGCGGCGGCTGCGCCGGGCAAGAATTCATGGGGATCTGAATGAACTGGCTTGAAAATCTGCGCCGCAGCTTCCTGGACTGGGACGCCATGGCGGAAGTTCTGCCGAGCATGATCAGCGTCGGCCTGAAGAATACGCTGATCCTGGCCGCCGCCTCGACCGTGCTCGGCGTCGTCATCGGCATGGCTCTCGCGGTGATGGGCATCTCGCAGTCCCGCTGGCTGCGGCTGCCGGCGCGCATCTATACCGATGTTTTCCGAGGGCTGCCGGCGATCGTCACGATCCTCATCATCGGCCAGGGTTTTGCCCGGATCGGGCGCGAGATCTTCGGTCCGTCGCCATTTCCGCTCGGCATCCTGGCGCTCAGCCTGATCGCCGGAGCCTATATCGGCGAAATCTTCCGGTCGGGCATTCAAAGCGTCGAGCGCGGTCAGATGGAAGCCTGCCGGGCGCTCAGCATGAGCCACGGGCAGGGCATGCGCCTGATCGTCATCCCACAAGGCATCAGGCGCGTTCTGCCGGCGCTGGTCAATCAATTCATCGGAAACGTCAAGGATTCCAGCCTTGTCTACTTCCTGGGATTGCTCGCCTCCGAACGGGAAATCTTCCGTGTCGGGCAGGATCAGGCGGTCGTCACGGGCAATCTGTCGCCGCTGCTGCTGGCGGGTGTCTTCTACCTCGTCATCACCGTGCCGCTGACCCACTTCGTCAATTATATTGATGCGAGACTGCGCCTGGGCAAACAAGGCCGCGGCTCGGGTGCTGCGAGCGGATTGGTCGAGGTGAGTGAGTTGCAGGCCGCCACCAGCCCTCATTCCGCGGTCAAGGCGGCCGAGGAGAGTACGCCGCGCTTCAAAGGCGGCGTCCTGAACATCCGCGACCTCACCATGGCCTATGGCGATCTCGACGTGCTGAAGGGTGTCGATCTGGACATCGCCGCCGGTACCGTCACCTGCATCATCGGCCCTTCCGGCTCGGGCAAATCGACGCTGCTGCGCTGCATGAACAGGCTTGTCGAACCGAAAGGCGGCGACATCCTGCTCGACGGCGAGAGCATCCTGGCGATGAAGCAAGAGAGGCTGCGGCGGCGCGTGGGGATGGTGTTCCAGCACTTCAACCTGTTTCCCGACCACACGGCACTCGAAAACGTCATGCTTTCGCTGACCAAGATCAAGAAGATGCCGAGGCAGGAGGCGCGGCGCATCGCCGAGGCACGTCTGGCCGATGTCGGTCTCGCAGAACGCAAGGATCATCGGCCGGCAGGCCTGTCGGGCGGGCAGCAGCAGCGCGTCGCCATCGCACGCGCGCTGGCCATGGATCCGGAGGTCATGCTGTTCGACGAAGTGACCAGTGCGCTCGATCCCGAACTGGTGAAAGGCGTGCTCGACCTGATGGCCGCCCTTGGCCGACAGGGCATGACAATGGCCGTGGTGACGCATGAGATGGGATTTGCGCGCAGGGTTGCCGACCAGGTCGTCTTCATGGATGAGGGCCGCATCGTCGAGGCCGGCTGTCCGCAGCAGATTTTCGACAATCCCCGAAGCGAGCGGCTGAAGCGCTTCCTTGCTGAAGTTCTCTGAAAGCCCTGAGGCAACGCATGGTGCCCCCCGGTCGTCCTCACGCCGGGTGCGCCGGATTTCGTTCGATGTAGCAAGAGCAGAAAACAAGGTTATCAACATGAATGCTTCCACCAAACATTCGAAGGTCATCGTCATCGGCGGCGGGATCTTTGGCGTCTCGACATCAGTCCATCTGGCACGGCTCGGGGTCCGCACCGTGCTCATCAATGACGGCCCGCTTGCCAACGGCGCCTCCGGCCGTTCGCTCTCCTGGCTCAACTCGGCGCGCAAACGCGCCGATGCCTATCACCGGCTGCGGTTGGCCGGCATAGATCGCTATCGCACACTGGCCGTCCGGTATCCCGATGCGCCGTGGCTTCGCTTCGACGGTGGCCTGACCTGGGATGCGGACGATGCCGGCAACGAGATCGCCGAGATCTTCGACTATGAGCGCGATCTCGGCTACCACGCGCAATGGCTCGCCCCGGCAGGGATTGCCGCGGCGACGCCGGGTGTCGATGCAAGTGCGGTGACGCGGCAAGGCGCGATCTTCAACCCCGGGGAGGGCTGGGTCGATCTTCCATCCTTGATCGGCACGCTTGCGGAAGAATTCCGCACGCTGGGCGGCGAGATCGTCACGGACGCGGGTCGCGCGACGGTCGATATCGACGGCGGGCGTGCCCGTGGCGTGATCACGGCAGACGGCATGCGCCGCGATGCGGATGCCGTACTGCTTGCGGCCGGCAGCGACGTCCCCGCAATCGTGGCCGAGGTCGGCCAGCATATCGGCGATGCAACGCCGGTCGCCCTTCTCGTCCGGACCATACCGATCCGCCATCCATTGAAGGCGGTGCTCAACACGCCTCGCATTGCTATCCGGCCAACGCTCAGCGGCGGCTTCGCGCTCGATTCCGCCTGGTCCGAGGACGAGGTCAGCGTCAGGCCCGACGGCAGCTATGAAGTCAGGCAATCGACGCTGGAGGGGTTGCTGCGCGAGGCCTCCAGAGTTCTCGAAGGCAATCCGGCGCTGGAGATCGAAGACTACGGGGTCGGCCCAAAGCCCATCCCGGGCGACGGCGAGCCGGTCTTCGGCGAACTGCCGTCGATCTCGGGTTATTTCGTCGCCTTCAGCCATAGCGGCGCCACCCTCGGCCTGATTGCCGGCGAACTGCTGGCGGACGAGATCGTCACTGGACGCCGGCATCCGCTGCTGGCGGAATTTCGGCCGGAGCGTTTCAGCGCGTCGCGAAGATGAAGGCAGGAGCGGAGGCCGATGCATCCTTCTGAGCCCTCGAGCGTTCTATCGCGAGGAACAACTGGAGACGCATCATGTTCAAGGACGAACTCGGGGACACCGGCACAAACAAGGATATGCGCGATGGTGTGGAAACCGCGCCGACCTCCTTCGAAGAGGCGAGCATCAACCCTGATCTTATCAGACGTGAGGGTTTCGCCAGCGAGGCCGAATATCGGGCGTATCTTGCCACGCTCGGTGGTCATGCTCCGGTTGAAGGCACCGTCGAGGAACCGTTCCTGGTCTCCGATGGTCATGCCCTGGAGGGCCGGCTGCGAGAACTGAGGGAAGAACTCGAAAACCTCCGCGCTCGCCTTCACGTGATCCAACATCAGGCCGCGACCGTCGTTGCGGAGAACGTCCGATGGGCCGATGCCAGCGCCCATGCGCAGCTCGGCAATCAGCCTTGGCTCAAGCTGGCAGGCGCAATGGCGGCGACCTTCGTGGTCGCGAGGGGTATCAGGCGGCTGCCTCTCGGAGCCGTGGCGACGACGGCAGTACCGCTGGTGGCGGCGGCGGTGAACCGGAAATTTGCCCGGTGAAAATCGTCAGCGTCGATGACGGATCAGGCGAAACCGATCTCTGCAAGCAGAGGGAGATGGTCCGAGGCAACCCTTGTCAGGCGGTTTTCCAGGACCGCCGCTTGCTTGACGATGAGATCGTCAGTGACGAAAATGTGGTCGAGGCGCATCAACGGGTAGCGCGAGGGAAAGGTCGCTCTCGGCGCGGCGCCGACCGCGAGCTGGGCGTCTTTCAGTGACCGCGCGGCAAGTCGGTAAGTCGCCGATGACGGAATGGCGTTGAAATCGCCGCAGAGGATGGCGGGAAGAGGTTCGTCCGCCGTCCCGCGCAGCCAGCCCGAGTTCAAGAGTGTCGTCATCTGCCGGATGCGCTCGCGGCCGCGCAGGCCGAGATGGGTGTTGACGACCAGCAGTTTTCTGTCGCCGACCAGTATTTCGACGGACAGCGCCCCGCGCTGTTCGCCGATGGATGGCAGCGGGCCGGCCTTGACCGCGCCTGTCGGCAGCGCGGTGATGATCGCATCGCCATACTGCTCCTCGGCAATCGACAGGGCCGGATGGAAATGAGCCTGCATCTTCAGAAGTGAGGCGATCGCATGGGCTTGATCGACGCCGCCGGTCCTGCGCCTGAGGACATCGACCTCCTGAAGAGCGATGATATCGGCTTCAGCCTCGGCGATGACGGAAGCGATGCGGCCGGGATCGAGCTTCCGGTCGCCGCCGATGCAGCTGTGCACATTATAGGTCAGGAGTTTGATTGATTTATCCGGCATCGACCCGCTGAACTCGTTCCCCCCGGAGAACATAGAACTTGTTCTCCCGGGAACACAAAACTCGTTTGATCGTTCCCGATGATCGAACCATGGCGTTCGCGCTTCCGAGGATAATCGATGAGCCTGAAAAGCGTGATCTGGAATGGACTGCTCGTTGCCGCCCTTTGTCTCGCGGTCTTTCTCCTCTATCGGATCTTCGAACAGTACAGCCTCGATCAGATCGTCCAATCGGTTCGCAGCATACCTTTTTCGACCTTTTGCACGGCACTGCTCTTTGCGGCGGGGTCCTATCTGTGCCTGAGCTGCTTCGATTTTCTGGCGATCCGTTCGCTCGGCAAATCTTTGCCCTATTCCAGGATTGTGCTGGCTTCCTTCATCAGCCTTTCCCTCGGCCACAATATCGGCTTTGCCGGGCTGAGCAGCGGCGCCTTCCGTTATCGTTTTTATTCGCGCTGGGGGCTGACGGCAGAGGACGTGGCGAAGATCATCCTGTTTTCTGGCGTCACGGTGGGGCTTGGGCTGATCACGCTTGGCGGTCTTGCCATGATCGTCAATCCCGGCGATGCCGGGCGCCTGCTGCGCATCGGTCCGGCAAGTGTGCGCATCTTCGGTTTGCTGGCGCTGGTTGTGCCGGTGGTCTATGCCGGCCTGGCGTTTTTCGTCCGCGGCACGTTGCGGCTGTGGCGCTGGTCGTTTCAGCTGCCGCGATTTTCGATCGCGGTCGCGCAGGTCGGGATCGGGACGATGAACTTCATGCTCGTCTCCGCCTGTCTGCACCAGATGCTTTCGGCCTTCGGCGACGTTGCCTTCTTCAGGTCGGTGGCGGCTTACGTGCTCGCCAATTCGGCAATCCTCGCAACGCATGTTCCGGGCGGTCTCGGCGTGCTCGAGGCGACTGTCTCCTATGCCGTGCCGAAGGAGGCGTCGATCGGCGCGCTGATTGCGTTCCGCTGTGCCTATTTCTTCATTCCGCTGGCGCTCGGCACGACGCTTCTCGTCATCAGCGAGGTCGTCTTCCGGCGGAAGTCACGCGGGGCGGATGAAGAGGCGGACGAGCGCGCCGAGGCCCAGTCGGTTTAAAACTGCGAAGGGTCGAACCGGGTCGAAGAGCGCGGTGCCTGAAATCGGCGAAATGCTGCCCGGTAGATCGACTGTGAATTCCCGCAAGCCCCGGGGGCCGTCATTAAGCGCGTCGACTGCCTCGATCAACGAGCCGCTTTGCATAAAGGTTGCGGCAAAGCTTTCCGGGGTGGTTCCGAGATATTCCGAAAGCAGGCGGTTGCGCAGATCCGCGATCGCGCGGCGATGCTCGTTATTGCCGACCTCGAACAGCATGTCACATTCGCAATCCAGCCCTTCCGAGCGATTGTTGAGGTTGGAGGAGCCGATGCGGACCAGCTCGTCATCGGCGATCATCAGTTTGGAATGGACGAGCACCTCCACCTCGCCGCTCTCTTTCGGGGTGACAGGCCCGGGCACGACAGCATAATAGACGCGCAGGCGGTCCGCACGATCGGCGCGTTTCAGGCGGCGGATGACCCGGTCGCGATTGCCGCCCATGACAATCTTTTCGATCAGCCCATGAGAGCTGCGCGTGCAGATGATAACGACTTCGGGCCCGTCTTCCTCCTGCAGCCGCGCGGCAATGGCGTCGGCGACGCGGAAGGAGGCGAGATATTGCGCCTCGATGTAAAGCTGCCGCCGAGCCCGGGCGATGACGTCCAATGTCACGGCGATGCCGTCGCTGATGCCGGGGCGAAGTGCGGTCGACGGCTCCGTCAGCACGAAGCTGACCGCGATCTCCCTCATCGAAACGGCGAGATCGTCCGGCCAGGCGAAAGGGACGTCTTCGGCCAACGACAGGTGGTTTTCGCCGGTGGTGTTTTCCCAGCGCTGCCTGACGATATCGCCGACCAACCTGGCGGCGTCGCCGGTGACCATTGCCTGAACGTCATGCAGCGGATCGTAGGAAACGCCCTTGGGGTCACGTCGCAATTTATCCTTGGCGCGGTGGAGCCAGGTGTCCCACCGGCGCGACGTCAGGTCTATGCCGCCGATGAAGGCGACAGCGTCGTCGATACAGACGAGTTTCTGATGGTGGCAGCCGCGCAATGTCGGCTGAAGTTCGAAGCGTAGATCGATCCGCGCATTTCTGGGAAAGTTTTTCTTCCGCAGCACATGCAGGGACTTGCCAGAATAAACGGGACCGAGCGCCCAGATGAGGATGCGTATTTCGAGCTTCGGATTTGCCGCTGCCAGGGCATGCAACAGGTCGGCCAGCGTTTCGTCGGACTTATCGGGTTCCAGCCGGATGTTCGGATTGAAATCCCACCCGACGATCCAGATGGTGCGCCGCGCCTGCCGCAACGCGCGCGCCAGCTCGGCGAAATAACTGTTGCCGTTGATCAGGAAGGCCGCCTTGGCAGCACTCCCTTCCAGGCAACGGGCGCTGCCCTCCTGTTCTTGGCGGTCGCCCGGCTGTTGTGATCTTGTCTGGGGCAAGCTCGGGTTATTGAAGATGGTTTCGAATGTCGTCATGATTGCCTCGGCCTCTAACTGGAGCACAAACGCCCGGAATTTGCCTGGGTTCCCCGATAGCGTCGGCCAGTGGCGCGCTGCGGGCAGCCTGCGACGCAGAATGCAAGGAAACGAGATGTCACAACGAGCAGGCAGCGCCGATCTTCCCCTTCACGGGGGACGCGTACCGCATTGGCTCGGCGACCGGATGACGCGGTTGGGAACACTGATCACCGAGGCGATCGTCCATCATTATGGCCGCGACGAATTCCTGCGCAGGCTGGCGCATCCCTTCTGGTTCCAGTCCTTCGGCGCGGTCATCGGCATGGACTGGCATTCCTCCGGCATCACCACCAGCGTTCTCGGCGCGCTGAAGCGCGGGCTGAAGCCGCGTGCCGGCGAGCTCGGCCTGCATGTTTGCGGCGGCCGTGGCGGGCATTCGCGCAAGACGCCGCAGGAACTCGTCTCGATCGGCGAGTGTGTCGGTCTCGACGGCGAGGGGCTCGCGACCACGAGCCGTCTCATCGCCAAGGTTGACAGCGCCGCCCTTCAGGATGGGTTCGATCTTTATCTGCACGGGTTCATCGTCGCCGATGACGGCCATTGGGTGGTCGTGCAGCAGGGCATGAACGGCGACAGGCGGCAGGCCCGGCGGTATCACTGGCTGTCCGAAGGCCTGGAGAGTTTCGTCGACTCGCCGCATGCGGCAATCGAGGGAAGGAGCCAGGGCGAGATCGTGAATCTTGCCGACCGCCGCGCCGAACGCTCGCGGCGCGGTCAGCTCGATCTGCTGGCGACCCTCGGTCCCGACCGGATCATCCGCGAAGCCGCCGCCTTGCTGCGTGCCGAAGAGCCGGCGCCCGAACCTGCCGCACAGCCGATGCTGCCGCACCTGATCATGCCTGCCCATCACGATGTCCGCGAGAGCGACGTCAACATGCGGCGTCTGCATGGAAATCTGGCTGCCGCTGCCGACCGCGGGCCGGCGGATTTCGAAGAGCTGCTGCTCGTTCCAGGCGTCGGCGCCCGCACGATGAAGGCGTTGGCGATGGTGGCGGAAGTCGTCCACGGCGCGCCCTGCCGCTTTTCCGATCCGGCGCGCTTCTCGATCGCCCATGGCGGCAAGGACCGCCATCCTTTTCCAGTCCCGCTCAAGGTCTATGACGAGACGATCGCCGTGATGAAATCGGCGGTGCAGAAGGGCAAGCTCGGACGCGAGGAGGAGTTGCAGGCGCTCAAGCGCCTGGACGACCAATCCAGGCAGATGGAACGCTATGTGACAGGTCCCGACCTCAAGGAAATCATCGCCGGCGAATTCCGCCAATCCGCCGATTTCGGCGGCCGGAGTGTCTTCGGCTGGGAGGAGCCGCCCACCACGGAGGAGGGCTAGCTCTCAATGACCGTCGGGCGGGACGGCTTCGACCGGAACTGTCTCTTTGAGGTTCTTCCGGTGGAAGATGAAGAGCCCCGCAACGACGATGATTGCGGCGCCGATGATGATCTGTGCATCGGGAATATCGTCGAAGAAGAGGTAGCCGAGGACGATCGCCCAGAGCAGCAGCGTATATTGCAGCGGGGCGAGCAGTGATGCCGGTGCGAGCTTCAGCGAGCGCGTGATGAGCAGATGTGCGCAGGAGGCGACGACGCCCAGCAGCAGCATGCCGGACCAATCGATGAGCGCCGCCGGCTGCCAGTGACCGATGCTCAAGACGATGCCGGTGACGAGCGCGGCGACCGTCTGCCATGTCACCAGCGTCGTGTCGCTGGTCGAGCGCAGATAGCGGCTCATCACCAGCGACAGCGCGAAGGCAAGACTGCCGGCAAGTCCGAAGAGCGATGGAAGCGACAGCATCGCCGTGGACGGACGCAGCGCGATGACGACGCCGACAAAGCCGATCAAAACGGCAAGCCAGCGGCGCCAGCCGATCTTCTCTCCGAGAAAGAAATGCGAAAGCGCCGCGATATAGATCGGCCCGGCCATATAGAAGGTCATGACGTCTGCGAGCGGCAGATAGGCGACGGCAGCGTAGAATAGGGCGACATCGCAGGTCGCCATGAAAACACGGATGAACTGCAGGCCCTTCTGCTCGACGCGGAACAAGGCCATCGGCCCTTGCCGGAGGATCATTGGTCCGAGCACGATGAAAGCGCCGACCGAGCGGATCACCAGCACCTGGCCGACGGCAAAGCTGGCCACCAGCCACTTGCCCATTGCATCGTTCAGCGCAAAAAGAAGATCGCCGAGCAGCATCAGTAGGACGCCAGTCATGATCAGGTTTCCGGCGTTGGCGACGCCAGTCTTGGTTGTCATCTCTCGCATCCTCGCAAAAACGGCCGCGCATGCGCGGCCGAGTGCGGCTTCTGCCTTAACACTGCCGATGTCAATGGTCAGTTTGAAGCGCCTGTACCCGAATTTGCCATAGGGGTATGGCGAGCGACCGTCTTCGTTCACCTTGACCGACAGCTTACCTGTCTGATCGGGGCGCCGTGACGTACAGTCGTGGAGCCGGCGATTAAATTGGCCGTCTTTAGGAAAAGGGCGCACCGCCGCCCGCCCTAAACATTAAGTCAGGCTCACCAAGGTAGCGTGCCCTTGTCATTGATGAAGGCACCCGTCTGGCCGTCGTTCGCGACTGCAAGCTGGACGATGATCTCAGCCGCCTGCTCGACCGTCCGATAGCCTGTATTGCCGTTAAAATCGGTCTTCGTGTATCCGGGATCCGCGCTGTTGACCCTGATGCCGAACGACGCGAGGGCCTTGGAAAACGATACGGTCACTGCGTTGAGGGCCGTCTTCGAGCTGTTGTAGCCCAGGCTGTTCACACCATAGAATTCGCTCTCCGGGTCTGTCAGGGCGCCAAGCGAACCGAGCTCGCTGCTGACGTTGACGACATTGGCGGAACTCGCTGCTTTGAGCAGAGGCAGGAAAGCTTGCGTAATTCGAATCGGCCCGAACACGTTGATCTCGTAGACCTGGCGGATGTCGTCTACGGTCTGATCCGCCGGGTCGATGAATGCTCCGGGTATGCCCGCATTGTTGACCAGTGCGTCGAGCTTGCCGTCTTCCTGTCTGACACGATCCGCGGCTGCCTTCACACTTGCGTCGTCCTCGACGGCAATTTCAAGGAAGCGCACATCGTGACCCTGAGCTCGCAAAGTTTCCGCCGCACTCTCACCGCGCCCGGCATCGCGGGCACCAAGCCAAACACGATAACCCATTCCCCCGAGCCGTCGAGCGGTTTCAAAGCCGATGCTCTTGTTGGCGCCGGTGATCAATGCATTCTTCGACATGGTGGTTCTCCATTCTGGTTGCCCGTCCAATATGAGTAGGCGCCTTTCCGGCCGCGTGCCAAATTCTATTGAACTCTTGCCTAATCCTGCCGAAAGACTTGCGCGCCTTGGAGGAGGGTGCAATTTAATAGCATGGACAATGTGGGCGAAGAACTAAGGTCCCTGATCGAGAGGCACTCGCGTGGCGGTCGTACGACGACCGCCATTCCACGCGTCGGTTTGCTAAGAGCAGAACGCACGACTGAGCCGACGGCAGGCATGACGGAGCTTGTCATATGCCTGGTGTTACAAGGCGCCAAGGCAATCACTTGCGGCGAGAACGTATTGCACTATGGAGCGGGCAGCTACTTCGTGGCCTCGGTCGAGGTTCCTGTCTTTGGCAGAATATCCGAAGCGAGCCTCCAGAAGCCATTTCTCGGCGTCGGATTCAGCTTTGACGCCCGTAACATCGCCGACCTTCTGATTGAGATGCCTGATGTTCACGATCCGGAATTCTTGTGTGGCCTCGGCGTGAGTCCGACCGATCCTCAGCTCGATGAAGCGTTTCTACGGATGATGCGACTTCTCGATAGGCCAAGCGAAATTTCCGTCATGGCACCAATGATTGAGCGGGAAATCCTGTTCCGCCTATTGCGGGGACCGCAGGGAGCGAAGCTGCGGCAGATCGCACAGATCGACGGCCGCCAGTCTCAGGTCAGGCGGTCGCTCGCCTGGATTCGCGAAAACTTCACGGAATCTTTCAAGGTCGAAGATCTGGCGCGGATGACGGGAATGAGTGCTTCGGTGTTCCACCGCCATTTCAAGGCGGCAACGACCATGACGCCCATCCAGTATCAGAAGCGGTTCCGTCTCCACGAGGCACGCCGTCTGTTGCTCGAGACTCCGGGCGACGCCGCCCGTGTCGCTTTCGCCGTCGGCTATGAAAGCGCGTCGCAATTCAGCCGGGAATACGGGCGGCTGTTCGGACTTCCGCCCGCCCGCGACGCAAGCCGGCTTCGCGCGAAGCCTATTGCGCCGGTGACGTCGGACGCATCAGACGATGCGGTGACTAGTTTCGGACGCGCGATCTAGCGAGCCTCGTGATAGTATTGTTTCAGGATTTGGCTGGCACGTTCATCCATAAGCCCGCTCGCTGATCAAGAAGCACCGATGCCAGCAAGTGGGCATCCATGTAGCCATGCCCATGCTGAAAATGCGTCGTGCGTGGGACCACCATAATGCCATGAAGCAGGCCAAACCGTTCCCGCGGGCGTGGAAGAGTACCGCTGACGCGCCTGTGAGCAGCAACGACAAAGACCGTCGGCGGCTTGGATCAGCTAGAGCGCCCAATCATCCCAATTTTGGACTTCGGCAGCTTTATCCTCGCGGCAAATGGTTTCCAGCGCCAGCGAGGCACGACTGGAGTGCCTTTGTTTATGCCGCAGGATCGCAAATTGGCGGGACGGCAGAGGGAAACGCGCCTTTATCAGCAGGCCTTGCGTCAAGTGCGGCGCGGCCACGGCTCCGGAAACGACCGTCGCGCAGAGGCCCTCTCTTGCTGCCGATATGACTGCCTCATTCGATGGCAGTTGAAGCGCAACAGCCAGATCTCCGGGGGCTATGCCGAGATTGGAAATCGCCGCCTCGAAAGCCGATCGGGTTCCGGACCCCTTTTCCCGCATGACCCATTTTGTGCCCGAAACCAAGTCTGCCGGTGCAATTGGTTTGCCACGCGCCCAGGGATGGCGCGGACCGACGACGACAAGGAGTTCGTCCTCGGCAAGCGGCTGAACATGCAGCGCCGGCTCATCAACACTGCCTTCGACGAAACCGACTTCGGCCAATCCATCGAGAACCGCTTTTGCCGCCGTGGTCGTGTTGCCAATCATCAGCTTCAGGTCAATGCCCGGGTAGCGGATCTTGAAACGCATCAGCATAGCCGGCAGCCAGTAGCTTGCGATCGTCTGACTCGCAAAAACGACCAGTTCACCCTTTTGCAAGCCGCCGAGATCGGACAGGACGAGCGCTGCGGCCTTTGCGCGCGCCAGCGTCGCTCTAGCCTCCCCCAGAAACACCCGTCCTTCATATGTCAGCTCTATGCGGCGTCCGACGCGATGGAAAAGCTCGACGCCATAGGAGGTCTCGAGATTGCGGATAGCCGAGCTGACGGCCGATGGCGTGAGCCCGATTGCAAAGGCGGCCTTGGTCAGATGCTCGCGTTCCGCAACCGCGACAAAAATGGAAAGCTGTTCAAATGTCATTGGTTCAATCGTTCGATTTTAGCGAATGAACCATGCTACACTATTCAATGGAAGTCGACAATTGGATGTGGGAGATTACGATCCTCCGCAAGGTCTTGCCGATGATCGTTTCCGCCTCACGTTCCCTGTCGCTGCCTGCCGTCCTACCGGGACTCCTCCTGTGTGCGGCAGTCATGCTCTCTGCGTATCTCGTTGAACAGCTGCAGATGATGGTTTTCGGCTCGCATTGGATCGAGAGCCTCGTGCTCGCCATTCTGATCGGCATTGCCGTGCGCTCCTCGCTCCGGCTGCCGCAGACCTTCCTTCCCGGCATCCAATTCGCCGCCAAGACACTGCTCGAGATTGCGGTCGTGTTGCTCGGCGCCTCGCTCAGCACGGCTGCCATCCGACAGGCTGGACTGCCGCTTGTCGCCGGAATTGCCGTTCTGGTTGCTCTGTCCTTGGCCGGAAGCTTTGTTGTCGGGCGGCTCTTCGGGCTGTCGGCCAGCCTGGCGACGTTGGTTGCTTGCGGCAACTCGATCTGCGGCAATTCTGCGATTGCCGCCGCAGCGCCGGTGATCGGCGCCAAACCGGACGATATCGCCGCTTCGATAGCCTTTACCGCACTGCTCGGCATCGGTGCAGTGCTGACGCTACCGCTTCTTCATATGTTCTTGAGTTTGAGCGCCGTACAATATGGCGTTTTCGCAGGACTGACAGCCTATGCCGTCCCGCAGGTCTTGGCGGCCACGGCCTCTGCCGGAGCCGTCAGCACCCAGGTGGGCACGCTCGTCAAACTGATCCGCGTGATGATGCTCGGACCCGTCATCCTCGTGCTCGGCGCAGTTCATGGCCGCCGCCCTGGCGGTTCGCCAGTCAATCTCCGCCATGTTCTCCCATGGTTCATCCTCGGTTTTGCAGCGATGGCGACGCTTCGTTCGCTCGACGCGATCCCGGCGCCGCTGCTGCCCGGGATGTCGGCTGTCTCCGCCGCCTTCACCGTCACCGCCATGGCCGCTTTGGGCCTCTCCGTCGATGTCAGATCAGTCGCCCATACCGGCGGTCGTGTCCTCGCAGCGGCGGCGCTGTCGCTGTCGGCGCTGGGGGCTCTCGGGCTTTGCCTAATCGGGCTGCTGAATATCGTCTGATCGAGGTGATGTGCCCAAAATACTTGCAAGGATTCCGGTTGCCTTCCAAACGATCGCCTGCCAGCCGGTATATCCAGGTCAGGCGGAAGCATTAGATCGTCATGCGGGTTATCTCTTCACAGCAAGTCGCGGATGTGGCCGCCTCCTTTAGTGCTCCGGCTGGGGTCGTTTGCGGAAACAGGGCGGCATCGCCAGTCGCCATGACGACGGCATGAACCCTTCCAGCGCTCGCAAGCGGGCATCGACCGCCATATCGGTGGACAGAGGTGAAATATATTTCACAGCATGAAGTATATTGACAGTGCTCTGCCGTTGCGATTATCTGCCCATACCGGACTTCGAGGAGGAACTCCGGTCTTCAATGGATCATCGGCAGCCGCTGAGGCGCCGCCGGATATTTGGGAGGGGCTTCGGCCTCGAGGAGGAAACTTGCGCAAATTTCTAAGCACGACCGCACTGGCGGTCCTTGCATCGACGCTTTTCGCCGGCGTGGCCAGCGCGGACACGGAAAATCCGTTCCGCTGCAAGCCGGGTGAAAAATACGTCATGAACGTCATGGTATCAGGCGTCGAATATTGGTTCCCGGTCTATGAGATGTTCAAGCAAGCCGGTCAGCAACTCGGTTGCGAGACTGCCTATACTGGCACGCCGGAATATGACGTCAACAAGCAGATCGCCACTTTCGACCAAGCGCTGGCCCAGAACCCGGCCGGTATCCTCGTTCACCCGATGAACTCCGACCCGTTTATCGAGCCGATCAACCGGGCGATCGACCAGGGCACGGCGGTGGTGACCTTCGCAGCTGATGCGCCGCTCTCCAAGCGCATCTCGTTCGTCACGTCGGACAATACTCGCGAAGGCACCTATGCGGCCGACGCGATTGCCGAAAAGATGGGTGGCAAGGGTGAATACGCCGTTCTGGAAAATCCGGGCCAGGACAACCACGACAAGCGTATCGCTGCCTTCATCGCCCGTATGGAGGAAAAATATCCGGACATGAAGCTGGTCGGCCGCGCTGCGTCCAATCAGGACCCGAACAAGGCCTATCAAGGCCTGATGAGCTTGGTGCAGGCGCATCCGAACCTTGGCGCCGTCTTCATGCCGGAAGCGAACTCGGCCATCGGCGCTTCGCAGGCCAACAAGGAAAGCGGCGGCAAGATCCTCGTGATGTGTGCCGACGTTAACGCCAACATTCTCGACATGATCAAGGCGGGCGAAGTGTTCGGCTCGATCAACCCGAACCAGGGCATGCAGGGTTACATGGGCTTCATGCTCCTGTGGCTTGCCAAGCATCCGGAACTTATCGACCCGATGAATGACGCCAAGCGCGTCGGCTTCAATCCGATGAGTATTCCGTTCGTCGACAACGGCCTGTCGATCGTCACGGCTGATAATGCCGACGACTTCTACTGGGACAAGTACCTGAAGCGGCGGGGCACCAAAGGCATCGAGGAGTAGGCTTTGTGCCGGTTGTCCGGGGCACGAAGCTCCGGACAGCCACCGCGAGCGTGAGGAGGAGACGATGATGGCGTCCGTGCCGGTTCTGGAAATCCGCAATGTCAGCAAGCACTTCGGTGCGGTGAAGGCGTTGACGGAGGTGAGCTTCAGCCTGAAAAAAGGCGAGGTTCATGCCCTTTGCGGCGAAAACGGCGCGGGCAAGTCGACGCTGATGAACATCATTGCCGGTGTGCTGCAGCCGACCGAGGGGGACGTTCTCGTCGATGGCGCGCTGGTAAAAGTGACGTCGCCGGCCGTGGCGCAATCACTCGGGCTCGGCCTCGTGCATCAGGAAATCGCGCTCTGCCCTGATGCGACGGTGGCCGAGAACATGTTCATGGCCGCTACCAACCGCCGCCGCTCGCTTTTCATGAACTATGGCAGGCTGGAGCGGGATGCGCAGGTCGTGATGAATCGTCTGGCGCCGATCGACGTGCGTCGCAAAGTCGGCGACTTGTCGATTTCAAGCCAGCAGCTCGTCGAGATCGCCAAGGCGCTGACGCTCGATTGTCGGGTGCTGATCTTCGACGAGCCGACGGCGGCATTGACGGAATCGGAGACGCAGATCCTGTTCGCAATCATCCGCGACCTCAAGGCGCAGGGCATTTCAATCATCTATATCAGCCACCGCATGGCCGAAATCTTCAGCCTGTGCGACCGGGTCACCGTGTTTCGCGATGGCCGTTATGTCTCGACGGAGAAGGTGGCGGACGTGACGCCGGATGATGTGGTGCGCCGCATGGTCGGGCGCGAGATCACCCAGCTCTATCCGGAAAAGCGGGCGTCGGCGGAGCGGACCGATGAGATCATTCTGAGCGTTCGCGATCTCGGCGACGGCAGCCGCTTCACGGATGTGAACTTCGACCTGCGCAAAGGGGAAATTCTCGGCGTCGGCGGGCTGATCGGCTCGGGCCGCACCGAGATAGCCGAAGGTATTTGCGGATTGCGGCCGGTGATTGAAGGGGATGTGCAGCTGCATGGACAGCGGCTGCGGGCGCGCTCCTATGCGCAGGCAGCGCAAGCGGGCGTCGTCTACCTGTCGGAAGACCGGAAAGGCTCCGGCATCTTTCTCGATCTTTCCATCGCCCAGAACATTGCCGTTCTCGATTTGAAATCGCTGACCGGACCGCTGGGACTGTTGAATTCCAAGGCCGAGGCGGATCGTGCCCGCGACCTGGTCCGGCGGCTCGGCGTGCGGATGGGTGGCATCGACATGCCGGTCTCGTCGCTGTCGGGGGGAAACCAGCAGAAGGTGGCGATTGCCAAGCAACTGGCGGTCAATCCCAAGGTCATCCTGATGGACGAGCCGACCCGCGGCATCGATGTCGGCGCGAAATCGGAAATCCACCGGCTGCTGCGCGATCTCGCACGCTCCGGCATCGGTATCGTCGTCATCTCGTCGGAACTGCCGGAGCTTCTCGGTCTGTGCGACCGGGTGCTGGTTATCCACGAAGGCACCGTTGCAGGCGAGGTCGAGGGCGAGGCGATGACGGAAGAAGCGATCATGCGGCTCGCCTCGGGGATCGGCGGTCACAACAATTCAAAGGCATCAGAGCATGCCGCTTAAGGAAAAAGCAGGGGCAGGAGACAGGGTCATGGCGGACGCTACATTGGCAACGGCAAATCAGCCACGCGTGCCCGGCTGGAAACGGCTGGGGACGATGCGCGAGGCGGGATTGATCGCGATCATCCTGGCGCTCTGCATCGTCATGAGTTTTGCCTCGCCGCATTTTCTGACGCTCGGCAATTTCCGGGCGATGCTGATGTCGTTTTCGGTGGAAGGGATCGTCGTCGTCGGCATGACCATCCTGTTGATCGTCGGCGGCATCGACCTGTCGGTCGGCTCGGTCGTCTGCTTCTCGATGGTGCTGTCGGGCTCGCTGTTCCTGATGGGGCTCGATCCGTGGAGTGCATCCCTGATCGGCATTATTGCCAGCGGCCTGATCGGCTGTGTCATGGGCTTCTTCGTCACGGTCGTCGGGCTCAACCACTTCATCACCTCGCTTGCGGCCATGGTCATCGTGCGTGGTGTCTGCCTGATCATCACCAAGGGCACGCCGCTGTCGCTGTTCACCCTGCCACCCTCGTTCAAGGCGGTCGGGCAGGGCACGTTCTATGGCGTCCCCTATGTGATCCTGATTTTTGTCGCGGTCGTCGTGCTGTTCGATTTCCTGCTGCGCCGGGCAACCGCCTTCCGCAAGGTCTTCTACACCGGCAGCAACGAGAAGGCGGCGCTCTATTCCGGCATCAAGACCAACCAGGTGAAGTTCTGGGTGACGGTGCTCTGCGCCACGCTGTCCGGTGTCGCCGGGGTGATCTACATGTCCCGCTTCGGCGCCGCGACCCCGACCTTTGGCGTGGGCATGGAGCTCAACATCATCGCAGCCGCGGTGATCGGCGGTGCGTCGCTGAATGGCGGTTCCGGCACGATCCTCGGGGCAATTCTCGGTATTGCCCTGCTGTCGGTTGTAACAAGCTCATTGATCTTGCTCGACGTGTCTGTCTATTGGCAAGACATGATCAAAGGCTGCATTCTGCTTGCCGCCGTCTCGATCGACCATTTCCTGCACAAGCGGAAGGCTGCCTGATATGCCGATAGCCAAGCTCAAACCCGCAAATGCGCCGCGCGAGGAAATCGTCATCGCCCGGCAGATGCACCAGGCCCTGGTACTGCATTTCCTCGAGGGGCTGACACAGGCGCAGATTGCCGATCAGCTCGGCATCTCGCACGCCACCGTCAACCGCCTGATCAAGCGCGGCCGCCAGCTCGGCCTGGTCGAGATCAAGATCAAGTCGCCGGTCGAGCCGCTGGTCGATATGGAAGAACGGCTACAAGCGCTTGGCGGCATCGGTCGCGCCGTGGTAGTGCCGACTGTGTCCGACAATCCGCAGACGGCGCTTCAAGCCGTCGGCGAAGCGGCAGCAAGGTTGCTGCTGGAAGAGATCACCGACGGCGATACGATCTGCATCACCGGCGGCAAAGGGGTGAGCGCCGTCGTTGCCGGCCTGCAGCCGCCGCGTCGGTTCAATGTCGAGGTCATTCCAGCAACCGGCTGCGTGCAGGGTAAACACTATACCGACGTCAATCATGTCTCGACCTTGATGGCCGATCGGCTTGGGGGACGTTCCTACCAGATCCACGCGCCCCTCTTTGCCGATGATGCCGAGCAGCGGGCGATGCTAATCAACATGCGTTCCGTCGCAGACGTTTTCAAACGGGCGCGCGAAGCGAAGGTGGCGGTGGTCGGCATTGGCTCGATCCTCTCGGACGATTCGAGCTATTACGACCTGCATCCGTCATCGAGCACCGACCGCGCTGCGATTGAGCGTTCCGGCGCCTCCTGCGAATTGCTGGCGCATCTGCTCGATGATCATGGCCAGGTCTGCGACTACAGCCTCAACCGTTCGCTGGTGTCGCTGACGCTGGCGGAATTCGCCTCGATTCCCACCAAGATCGGTGTGGCGAGCGGACCGAACAAGGCAGGACCGATCCTCAGCGTTCTGCGCGGCAATCATCTGGATACTCTGGTGACCGATGAGGCGACGGGTGCGCGGGTGCTGGCACTGGCGAATGGCGAAGGAAAATGGGCATGAGCGGACAGCAATTGACACGTGAGATCGGCAAATCCGGCGTTTCAGCCTCGGCGGTGGGGCTCGGCACCTGGGCGATCGGCGGCTGGATGTGGGGCGGGACCGACGAGGCCGAATCCATCGCCGCGATCCAGGCATCGCTCGATGCCGGCGTGACGCTGATCGACACGGCGCCGGCCTATGGGCTCGGGCGTTCCGAGGAGATCGTCGGCAAGGCGCTGGCCGGGCGCCGCGACAAGGCTGTCATCGCCACCAAATGCGGCCTTGTCTGGCATACGCAGAAGGGTCGTCATTTCTTCGACCAGGACGGCAAGCCGGTCCACCGTTATCTCGGCCTTGATGCGATCCTGCATGAGGTCGAGGAAAGCCTGAGGCGGCTTGGAACCGACTATATCGACCTCTACATCACCCATTGGCAGGATCCGACGACCCCGGTCGAGGAGACGATGCGGGCGCTGGAAGACCTGCGGGCATCGGGCAAGATCCGGGCGATCGGCGCAAGCAATGTCAGCCCCGACGACCTCAATGCCTATATCGCTGCCGGTGGTCTCGATGCGATCCAGGAGCGGTTCAGCATGATCGACCGGGAAATCGAGGCGGAACTTCTGCCGCTGACAAAGGCCAATAGCATTGCGACGCTGAGCTACTCGTCGCTGGCGCTGGGGTTGCTGTCCGGGACCATCGGGCCGGACCGTGTGTTTTCCGGCGACGATCAGCGCAAGGGCAATCCGCGCTTTTCGGTCGACAACCGCCAGAAGGCAACGGCGCTGGCCGACGCCATCCGGCCGGTCGCCGAAAAACACGGCGCCAGCATCGCCCAGATCGTGATTGCCTGGACGCTGGCGCAGCCGGGCGTCACCTTTGCACTTTGCGGGGCGCGCAATCCGGCACAAGCGCTCGACAATGCGCGGGCCGGGACCATCCGGCTGGATGCGGCCGATCTTGCAGCCATCGATACGGCCATAGCGGCGAAACTGACTGACATGGACAGGTAGCGGATCGCCATCATGAAACGGCAAGAGATATTGGACGGGCTCCGCCAGAGCCCGAAGGTGGACGTGTGTGTCATCGGCGGCGGCATCAACGGCATCAGCGTCTTTCGGGAGCTGTCGCTGCAGGGGCTGAACGTGCTGCTCGTCGAGAAACATGACTATTGCTCCGGGGCCAGTTCGGCGCTGTCGCGCATGGTGCATGGCGGGCTTCGCTATCTTGAAAACGGCGAATTCAAGCTGGTGCAGGAATCGCTGGTCGAGCGGGACCGGCTGTTGCGCAATGCGCCGCATTACGTCGCGCCGCTGCCGACGACGGTGCCGGTGTTCGATATCTTTTCCGGCCTCGGCAATGGCATCGTCCGCTTCCTGGGTCTCAGCCGCCGCCCGAGCCGGCGTGGCGCTATCGCCATCAAGGCAGGTCTGAGCATCTATGATTTCCTGACCCGCAAGCGGGCATTGATGCCGCGCCACCAGTTTCGCGGCCGGCGCACGACCCTTGCCAAGTGGCCGGCGCTCAATCCCGACATCAAGAGTTCAGCCACCTATTTCGACGCCTGGGTCAGCCACCCGGAGCGGCTGGGCATCGAGCTTCTGCAGGATGGTCTTTCAGCAAAGTTTGGGGCAATGGCGCTGAACTATGCGGAACTGCGGCGGACAGAGGATGGTCAGTACCGCGTCGAAGACCAGATCGGCGGCGCATCCGTTGCCGTCGAACCGGCGCTGATCATCAACGCCACCGGCGGCTGGATCGACATCGCCAATCAGACCCTGTTTTCGCCAGAAGCATGGCCGGCACCGCTGATGGGCGGCACCAAGGGCTCGCATCTGATCGTCGACAATGCGGAGCTGCGCGACGCGCTCGCCGATCACATGATCTACTATGAGAACGAAGACGGGCGGATCTGCATCCTGTTTCCCTATCTCGGCAAGGTTCTCGTCGGTTCCACCGATATCCGCGTCGACAATCCCGAAACGGCGCGCTGCGAGGCCTACGAGCGGGATTATATCCTGCAATCGCTCGCCTTCGTACTGCCTGATATCGCCATCCGGCCGGAACAGATCGTTTTCCAGTTTTCCGGCGTGCGGCCGCTGCCGGCCAGCACCGACAGTTTTACCGGGCGCATTCCGCGCGATCATTTCTGCACGGTCGTAGAGCCGAAGGATGGCGGCCCACCGGTTCTGTGCATGATCGGCGGCAAGTGGACGACATTCCGATCCTTCGGGGAACTGGCGGCCGACATGGCGCTGGAAAGGCTAGGCAGGCAGCGCCGTACTACGACAACCGATCGGCCGATCGGCGGCGGGCAGGCATTTCCCACTAACGCGCCTGTCTGGCTAACGCAGGTGGCGGCCAGCAAAGGCCTTTCCATCCGGCGCATGGCTGAGCTGTTTGCTCGATATGGCACGGATGCCGAGGCGGTTGCCGGTTTCATCGCGGCGGGCACCGATGCGGCGCTGCCGCTCGCCGGCTACTCGGTGCGCGAATTGCAGTTCCTGATCCGCGGTGAAGCGGTGGAACATCTGGACGACCTGCTTTTACGGCGCACGACGCTTGCCGTTTCGGGCGAGCTTACGCTCAACATGATGGATGCCGCGCTCGACCTGTTGGCGCAGGAAAAGCACTGGACGCTCGCGCATCACGCCCGTGAGCGCGACCGTTTTCTCACCCTTCTCACCGAACGCCACGGCGTCGACGAAGACATGCTTTCCGCAAGGAACGAACCAAGGAGCATAGAATGCGACACAACAGCAAAGTCCGGATGAACCGGCTGTTCGGCGGCGGCCGCTGCCTCGACGTGGCGATCGATCACGGCGTCTGCAACGAACCGTCCTTCCTCAACGGACTGGAGGATATCCAGGCCGTCGTTACCGCCCTGGTTTCTGCCGGGCCGGATGCGATCCAGATGAATTACGGCCAGGCGGACCTGCTGCAGGACGTGCCCGGCAAGGACAAGCCGGCGCTGGTCATGCGCATCGACATGGGAAATCCCTATAACCGGATCCGCCACCGCGACATGTGGGCGGTGCTGCAGAACGAGGCCGAGCCGTTGATCGGCGCGATCGAAATGGATGCGGCCTGCGTCGTCGTCAACCTGTTCATGCTGCCGGACGAGCCGGACCTGTTCCGCCAATGCGTGCAGAACATTTCCCGCGTCCGGGCCGATTGCGACAAGTATGGCATGCCGCTGATGATCGAGCCGCTGGTGATGCAACCGGTCACCGAAAAGGGCGGTTACATGGTCGATGGCGATGCCGACAAGATCGTTACCCTGACGCGGCTCGCCCGCGAGATGGGGGCGGATATCGTCAAGGCGGATCCAACCACCAATGCCGAGGATTTCCACAGAGTGGTGGAAGCAGCCCGTTGCCCGGTTCTGGTGCGGGGCGGTGGCAAGGAAGATCTTCGTGCCGTCTTCGACAAATCCGCCGCCTTGATGCGACAGGGCGCAATGGGCATGGTCTATGGGCGCAACATCTATCAGCACGCCAATCCGAGTGCGGTGGTGCGCGGGCTGATGGCGATCGTGCACGAAGATGCGAGCGGCGAACAGGCCTTTGCGCTCTACCAGCAGGGCTGAGCAGCGATTTCGAATCTTGGGAGGGTTCTGCATGGGAGAGTATCTTTTGGGGCTCGACGCCGGAAACACCGTCATCAAGGCGGTGATTTTCGACCGGGCAGGCAACGAGATCGCGGCTGCGTCGGCAGAGGGACACAGCCGCATGCCGAGCCCGGGGCATGTCGAGCGGGGTCTGGACGAATTATGGGCGAATGCCCGGCAGGTCATCCGCGCCTGCATCGAAAAGGCAAGGATCCAGCCGGAGGAAATCGCCGCGATCGGTTGCGCCGGGCATGGCAACGGTCTCTATGCGCTTGATCGCGACGGCGCTCCGCTGCTCGGTATCCAGTCGCTCGACACGCGGGCGGCCGGGCTGGTCGATGAATGGCGAGAAGCCGGCGTTGGTGACCGGACCTATCCGATTGCCCGCCAGCGCCCGTGGCCATCCCAGACGCCGACATTGCTTGCCTGGCTGAAGCGTCATCGGCCGGAACTGTTCAACCGCATCGGTACGGTGTTCTTCTCCAAGGATTTCGTCGTCAACCGCCTGACCGGCCAGCGTGTCAGCGAGGTGTCCGACATGTCGGGGGCCGGTCTGCTGGATCTTGCCGCGCGCCGCTACGACAAGGCGCTGATGGAAGCCTATGGACTGGACGATTGCATGGACCTCTTGCCGCCGCTCATCGAAAGCGCCGACATTGCCGGGACGGTAACGCAAGAGGTGGCGGCGCAAACCGGGCTTGCCGCCGGTACGCCTGTGGTCGGCGGGCTGTTCGATGTCGTCGCCTCGGCGCTCGGCTCGGGCGTTTCGCGCACTGGCAGCGCCTCGATCATTGCCGGCACCTGGAGCATCAACCAGGTCGTTGTCGACGGTCCCGACCTCGACGGACCGGTCTTCATGTCCTCGACCTTCGATCGCAGCCGCTACATGGCGATGGAAAACAGCGCCACCTCGGCGGCCAATCTCGAATGGCTGGTGCGGGAGTTCTTCGAAGGCGAGCATGCGGAAGGCGTGTCGCCCTTCGATGCCTGCTGCGCGCTGGCCGGGGCGATCGAGCCCGCGGCAGACGACCCGCTCTACCATCCCTATCTCTATGGCGCCCAGCAGGACGGCCACGCACGCGCCGGCTTCTATGGCATTGCCGGTTGGCACTCCAAGGGGCATCTCGTTCGCGCGCTTCTCGAAGGTGTCGCCTTCGGTCATCGCCAGCACATCGAGACGATCCGAAAGGCCGGCGCGGTGTTCAACGAAGCCGTGCTGTCCGGCGGCGGCTCGCGCAGCCTGATCTGGCCGCAGATCTTTGCCGATGTGCTCGGCGTACCCGTCACAGTCGCCCGCTCGCGCGAAACCGGTGCACTGGGGGCGGCGATCGCGGCCGGAACCGGCGTCGGCGTCTTCGCGGATTTCGGCGCTGGTGCTGCCGCCATGGTCCGCACCGAGCGGCATTATCGTCCGGATGTCTCGCTTAAGGCGCATTATGCGCGCCGCTACGCTCTCTATCAGGATATTGCCGAAGCGATGGCACCGCTCTGGCGGCGTCTGACGGCGGTCCCGTCGGTAACAGCGGGGGCGGCGGCGTGAATATGCGTGTGGACGATGCAGCCATTGATGCGGGAAGCTACGACTTCATCATCGTCGGCGCGGGATCGGCGGGATGCGTTCTGGCCAACCGGCTGTCGGCCGATCCGAAAACCCGCGTCCTGCTGCTCGAAGCGGGCGGCAGCGACCGGTATCATTGGGTGCATGTGCCGATCGGCTATCTCTACTGCATGGGCAATCCACGCACCGATTGGATGATGAGGACGGCCGCGGAAGCCGGACTGAACGGCCGGTCACTGCCCTATCCGCGTGGAAAACTGCTGGGCGGCTGCTCGTCGATCAATGGCATGATCTATATGCGCGGCCAGGCGGCCGATTACGACGGCTGGCGGCAGGCGGGCAATTCCGGCTGGGGCTGGGACGACGTACTGCCCTATTTCCTGAAATCCGAGGACAACTATCGTGGCAAGTCCCCGATGCACGGGGCAGGCGGCGAGTGGCGAGTGGAAAAGCAGCGGCTTTCCTGGCCGATCCTCGATGCCTTTCGCGATGCAGCCGAAGAACTCGGTATCCCGAAGACCGACGATTTCAACGATGGTGACAACGAGGGCTCGGGCTATTTCGAGGTCAATCAGCGCGGCGGCCTGCGCTGGAACACGACCAAGGCTTTTCTGCGCCCGGCGATGAAGCGGCCCAATCTGCGTGTGTTGACCAGCGCCGAAACCGCGCGGTTGGAATGCGACGGCAGAATGGTGACCGGCGTGCGGTTCCGGCTGAACGGGCAGAATCATCTGGCTCGCGCCGGTCGCGAGGTCATCCTGTCTGCCGGTGCGATCAATTCACCGAAAATCCTGGAGCTTTCCGGGGTCGGTCGCCCGGATGTGCTGTCCGCTGCCGGACTGGACGTCGTCCATGAACTTCCGGGTGTCGGCGAAAACCTGCAGGACCATCTGCAGATCCGTACGGTCTTCCGCATCGAGGGCGCAAAGACGCTGAACCAGCTCTATCACAACCTGTTCACCCGGGCGGGCATGGGGCTTGAATATATGCTGCACCGGTCCGGGCCGCTGTCGATGGCGCCGAGCCAGCTCGGTATCTTTGCCAAGAGCGATCCGGCCGTTGCGACCGCCGATCTCGAATATCACGTGCAGCCCTTGAGCACCGACCGGCTCGGCGAGCCGCTGCACAAATATCCCGCCGTCACCGTCTCCGTCTGCAATCTGCGGCCGGAAAGCCGGGGGACCGTGCATGTTGGCGGCCCGGATCTTTGCGTGGCGCCGGAAATCCGCCCGAATTATCTTTCGACCGCCGGCGACCGGATGGTTGCGACGAAATCGATCCGGCATGCCCGAAGACTCATGGAGGCGGGTGCCATCGCCAAGTACCGGCCGCAGGAGATACTGCCGGGCGGGGAATATCAGAGTGACGAGGACCTGATCCGTCGCGTCGGCGATATCGCCACAACGATCTTCCATCCGGTCGGCACCTGCAAGATGGGCAGGGACACGATGGCGGTTGTCGATCCGCAATTGCGGGTGCGTGGGTTGACGAAACTGCGGGTGGCCGATGCCTCGATCATGCCGACGATCGTCTCTGGCAACACGAACTCGCCGGTGATCATGATTGCCGAGAAGGCCGCGGAGAACATTCTATCAGGGGCGTAATGAGCTCTTCGCCGTGATGAGCTCCTCGCATTGTCTAACGCGAATGCGTGGAACATGCCTTTGTCAGAGGGACATTGCTCTGATTACCGCCGCTGCGCTGGCGTGAGCGTCTTCAAGCGTAGTGTCGGGGATTTCCAAGGCAAGGGCGTCAAACGACACGCCCAAACGCAACTGCCGTCGTTTCGGCTTATAGTACGAAGGCGTTCGCGCCTACGGATGGTGACGACGAGCCCAACCTGCTCACGCAGGCTGGGCCATCTTCGGTTTTCGATCAGATGGTCGAGACGTTCTCAGCCTTCGATTTTCCTGTCTTGCGATCCTGTCCAACTTCGAAGCTGACCTTGTCGCCTTCGCGGAGCGACCCGCCGCTTTGCAGCGCAGACACGTGAACAAAAACGTCCTGCCCGCCACCCTCAGGGGTAATGAAGCCGAAGCCCTTGTCGTCATTGAAGAATTTAACGGTACCTGTCGGCATGAGATAACTATTTCCTTGTATCGTTCAGCGATTTGCGAAGGCGAAACTATAGCTTCGGGGCTTCTCTATCAACCCTTTAGCACGCCGGCGGCTCTTTGAATGTAAAAAGATATCAGCTCCGGCGAAGCTCAATGCGGCTGGTAACAACCGATCGACCTGTAGCGGGGTCGGTATCGACTGTTGTGAGGCGCATGCCCGACGCCCCGGTTTTTTCGATCGTCATCTGCGCAAGGCGATCGCCATTGACTTCTTTCGCCCATCTGATCGCGAGGCTTATGGCATTACCAGCGCGTTTTCCGCCAAGACCCGCAGTGCCAGTGCCCGCGCCCACGTAGGAGCCGGTGTAGGTGTCACCGCTAGCCTTGAGGTTAGCGCTGATGACACGGGAAAAAACGACAAGGCTGGTGCAGCGCCCGTTGAGTGCAAGGGAACTTGCATTCGCGTCCGACTTGAAACGGCAAGTGACTTGAACGGTGGGTGCATTTGTCCGCACTTTCACCGTACCCTTGCCGCTCCAATTTCCCGCCAGTGTTTTCAGGAAGGCGGATTCGTCGGCGTTGGCGGCGCCGGCCATGAGTATAGATGTGGCCGCAGCGGCGATGGCGCATGCAAGGACCTTCATCATCTGAGTAACTTTCGGGCCGCTTAACATCTGCATAACGACGCTCGGCTGATCGAGGAGGAGGGTGTCATATAACTGTTGGTCGATGATTTGGTTCCGTACGGGAGGCATTCGATCGGCTTCCCAACGTAGCACGCACGTTTTCAACAAGATCAACATATCAATGCTACCTACGGACGCTGAAAGGGATTGCCGATCGCCCGCCTGAGGCTTTAGATCGGTCTTGCACAATGAGATTGTGTGATCCGGCCGGAATGGCGCACCAGGCGTGATCCGCGATTTCCAGATCAGCCAGAACCCTTTGACGCTCGAAAATGGCGACGTGCAGAACGGGCGATGCACGACACGCAGGGCAGTCTTTACCGATTGCGAGGCACGTCTGGTCTACAGCTACGGTGGACGAGACTATGATACCGAAGTCGAGGTCATGTTCGTCGATTTCCATACCGGCGACTACGAAACGGGCCTGGTGATCGTCAGTTCCGCTAAAGCGCCGCGCGTCTTGAGATGCGCAAAGGAGGTTGTAGCGTTTTGAATTGCTGCATAGGGCTATCAGCCGATCACCCGGAACTTGCGACGATGAGCCTGGGTCTGGACATGCTCTGGAACCGGATCATCACGCTTACTGTGTTCGCCGTCCTGCTTGGCGGCACCCGCCAAATGCGGATACCGAGAAAAATCATCCCCAGGCCCATGCTTCCGAGACGAATAGAAAGACAGCCAGTGCGAGGATAATGGGCGTTGCCCAGAAGTAAGCATTCGGCGTGGAGATGACGTCGCGCGCCAACGAAAGCGGGCGACTAGGAAGAACAAGCGAAGACAACGGCGCGTCGGCCCCCTCATATGTGACAGCCCCGTGGGCTGGCAAAGTTTCACTCGGCGGAATGAGCGCACCGCAGCTCTTGCACCCTTTGCATATCAGCAAGAACGCGACCGGAGCGTGCCGGTTTTGATTGAAGAACCAAAAAGGACGGTATCGATCTGGAAGCGGCTGCAGCTTTTCTTCGGTGTGTTGCTTCTGATCGTCGTCGGTGTGGTCGGCTTCTGGCTTTGGTACGTCACGACATCCCCGACAGCATTCCAGTCGCCTGGCATGGACATCAACAATCTCATGCCCGCGCCATTGAACGAGTGGGGATGCGAGCAACTGAAGAAGCGGTTTGGTCAGGATCGCGCGCCGTTCGGTTGCGTCGCCGACGATTATACGAGCTGGAAATAGAGGTTGAACCCGCTGTTTCGTCGCGTTTCAGGATCCTCGATCTGCCCAGCATTCACCGGACGGTTCCGAACCGGGTGCGTCAACTGCGTCCGGCTCGGGTTTGCCGAAAGGAAGAGATGCTGCCTGCGCTCGAAGAGTTCCGTCCAGCCCCGCTTGGGATCTTGCGGCTTCACGTGGGGTGGAAAGAAGCATTTTCAATGCTCAGCCGGGCGGACTGGCCCGGACCTGCCTGGGGCAGCAGCGATCTTTACCTTTTTTAGGGACAAGCTCGGCGAGAAACCTGCGGATGCAGGCAACACACCATTGCGAAACCAATAGCCTTCGGCGAATGTCACCTCACGTAGCGTGAGACAAGTTTATGACATTTCGGATCGAGCGTCTGGTTCAAAAACACATTGGCGGTGCGGCCGTCGTATTGGTCAATGCCTACGCCCTGCCTCCGTGGAATGAGAGCTGGTCCCTTGAAGCGGCTGCAGAAAATGTGACCTATGTGCTTGAAACTCCCAGGTCAATTGCACTTGCAGCAGTTGACGGAAGCAAGGTGCTCGGCATTGCACTCGGGATACGACAGCGGCGCCATACCGGCCCCGTCATTTATCTGGATGAGCTTTCAGTGCAGCCCGACGCACAGGGTAAGGGAATTGGGACCGCTCTACTTTCTGCAATGTTCGAAACAGCCACAGCTGAAGGATGTAGCAGCGTGTGGCTGATCTCAAAGCGAGGAGGGGCGCTGTCGGAGTTCTATCAGCGTTGCGAATTTGCGATGAGAAGCGACCTTAGCCTGTACTCTAGATCGAGCGGATAAGGTTAGATTGGGAATTACGCCCTCCCATACATCCGGCTCGCCCGCAGCAAGCGTTGCGAATAAGGATGTTCGACCGCACCTCTTCGCAAAGCGCCGACATCGACCTGTTCGACGATCTCGCCCGCTTCCATGATGGCGACGCGGCTGCACATGTGCGAGACGACGGCGAGATCATGGCTTACGAGCAGATAGGTCAGACCGCGATTGGTTCGCAGATCCTGGAGAAGATTGAGGATTTCGGCCTGAACGGACACGTCGAGCGCCGATGTCGGTTCGTCGAGAAGCAGAACGTCCGGATCCAGCATCAAGGCACGGGCGATCGCCACGCGCTGCCGCTGACCCCCAGACAGCTGGTGCGGAAATCTGTAGCTCAGCGCCGGGTCGAGGCCGACCGATCTCAGGACGGCGTTCACGTCGACGGAATTCGTATCCAGGCCCTGGTTGCGCAGCGGTTCCTTCAGCTGCGAGCGGATGGTCTTGCGGGGATGGAGGGATCCGTAGGGGTCCTGGAACACCATCTGCACCCGGCGGAAGAAAGGCCGGCTGCGCTGCTGATTCAACGGCTCGCCGTGGAGCTCGATCCGGCCGTCATAGTTGGCGTTGAGGCCGGAAAGTGCCCGCAGGACAGTGGACTTCCCGCAGCCGGACTCGCCGACCAGGCCGAAGGCAGTTCCCCTTTCTATGGCGAAGCTTACGTCTCGGACGACAGGCCGCTGCCCGGGTCCGAAACGGACCGTAAGATTGTCGATTTTAATCACCGCGGCGGCTCCAATGCGAATTCTTCAAGCCAGGCCGGATCTCGTTTCAGGATCGGTAGCCGGGCAGGGGGATCTTCGATCGTCGGCAAGGATGCCAGCAACCCTTGCGTATAAGGATGTCGGGCCTTGTCGAGATCGCGCGCCTCGAGCACTTCCACCACCCGCCCCGCATACATGATGAGGACGCGGTCGCAGAAATTCCGGATGAGATTGAGATCGTGACTGATGAAGATCAGCCCGAGATTGCGGCGCAAGACGAGTTCGTCGAGCAGCGCCAGGATCTCGAGCCTCACCGTCACATCGAGTGCTGATGTCGGTTCGTCGGCGATCAGCACTTCTGGTTCGGCAATCAACATCATGGCGATCATCGCCCGCTGGCCCATGCCACCCGAGATTTCGTGCGGATAAAGGCGCGCCACGCGCTCGGGATCACGGATCTGAACGGCTTCGAGCATATCGAGGGCTTGGCCATAGGTCATGCTCTTGCTCGCCCTCGGATGATGGAAGCGATAGGTCTCGGCAATCTGTTCGCCGATCCGCATGACGGGATTGAGCGAATATTTCGGATCCTGCAGGATCAGGCCGATCCGCCGTCCCCTGATCGTCATCATCGTTTTTTCATTCGCCTTGAGCAGATCGACGTCGCGAAAACGCATCCGCTCGGCATTGACGATCGCGCTCGGTGGCAGCAGCTTCATGATCGCGCGGCCAACGGTCGACTTTCCCGATCCGGATTCACCGACGATCCCGAGCTTTTCCTGTCCAAGCGAAAAGCTGACGCCGCGCACGGCACGAACCTGTCCGCCGCCGAAGGCGATTTCGAGGTTCTGAATATCGATCAGAGGCTGCGTCATTCTGAACCTCTGGGATCAAGCACATCGCGAAGCGCATCGCCGACGAGGTTGAAGGCGAGGCTGACCAGCGCAATGGCAATGCCTGGTGCTGCGATGACCCAGGGGCTGTCGAGCATGAACTCACGTCCGCTCGCGGCCATCGAACCCCATTCCGGCCATGGCGGCTGCGCACCGAGGCCGAGGAAGCCGAGGCCGGCGGCGGTGATGATAATGCCGGCCATGTTGAGGGTGACGCGGACGATCACCGAGGGAATGCACATCGGCAGGATGTGACGAGTGATGATCGCAATTGATGTCGCGCCCTGCAGGCGTACGGCGGCGATGTAATCCGCCTTGCGAAGGCTGAGCGTCTCGGCGCGCGCGAGGCGCGCGATCGGCGGCCAGGCCGTCAGCGAAATCGCGATGATCGCATTGGTGATGCCCGGACCGAGCGCTGCGGCAAAACCGAGCGCCAGCACGAGGCCGGGGAAGGAGAGAAAAATATCGGTGACGCGCATCAGGATTTCATCGACGATGCCGCCGAAATAGCCTGAGACAGTGCCGATCAGCAGGCCGAGCGGGGCGACGATGACCGTGACGAGCATGATGATGTAGAGCGTGGTGCGGGCGCCATAGATCACACGGGAAAAGACGTCGCGGCCGAAATTGTCGGTGCCGAGCCAATGGCTCGCCGATGGCGGGGCAAGCCGTCCGGCCATGTCCTGAACGATCGGATCATAGCTCGTCAGCAGGGGTGCGGCCAGCGCCACGACGATCAGCACTACGATGATGGCCAGTCCCGCCAGGCCAAGCGAGTGCAGGCTGAATTTCCGCCAGCCCTGATGAATTTGCTGCGCCGACGACTGAAACCAGCCTCGCGGTTCCGGCGCGAGCAGCCAGTTGCGAAGGCCGCCGGTGTTAGCGCTGTCTGCATGCTCAGAGGAGATCGTCATGGCGTCACCGTGTCCTCGGATCAAGAATGCGATAAAGGAAGTCCGACAGGATGTTGATCGTCAGGAAGACGGCGCCGATCGTCAGCACCGAACCCATGACCACGTTCATGTCGTTCATCTGCAGCCCCCGGGTCAGGTACTGGCCGAGCCCCGGCCACCCGAAGACGGTCTCGATCAGCACCGCGCCTTCCAGCAGACCGCCGAAGGTCAGCGCCATGATCGTCAAAAGCTGTACGCGGATGTTCTTGAATGCATGGCGCCAGACCACCTTGCGGGTGCCGAGCCCCTTTGCCCGCGCCGTGATGATGTATTCCTGGCTGAGTTGCTCCAGCATGAAGCTCCGCGACATGCGGCTGATATAGGCAACGGAATAGTAGCCGAGGATGGCGGCCGGCAGGATGATGTGGCCAAGGGCGTTGTAAAACACATCCCATTGGCCCTGAATCGCTGCGTCGATCAGGAGAAAGCCCGTCATCGGCGTGACGAGGCCTTCATAGAAGACATCGATCCGGCCCGATGCGCCGACGAGCTTCAGCTTCGCATAGAAGATGAAGAGCGCCATCAGTCCGGTCCAAAAAATCGGGACGGAGTGGCCGGCAAGGGCGACGATCCGCGCGATGTGGTCGATAACGGTCCCGCGCCTGACCGCAGCGGTGATCCCTAAGGGAATGCCGACGATCGCCCCGATGATCATGGCGATGATCGCAAGTTCGATCGTTGCGGGAAAGATCGTCAGGAGATCGGTGAGGATCGGCTGGCCCGTCGTCGCCGACATGCCGAGATCGCCTGTGGCGATCTTGCCGACGTAGGAGAGGAACTGTATCCAGATCGGCTGCCCAAGGCCCAGCTCGTTATAGACGCGATCGTAAACCTCCTTACTGACTTCCGCCCCGGTGATGGCGAGCACCGGGTCGGCGGGCAGCAGGCGGCCCATCGAGAAGGTCAGAAAGAGCAGGCCGAGCAGCGTCGTCACGACGGCCACGACACGTCCCGCCAGGCGCCGCAGCAGGCTCAGTGCCGGGTGCGGGGCCGTCTCGGCGAACCCGCCCGCCGGGGAGTGCCGGCTGCTATCCTCCTTCGATGTCATATCGGCGCTTGCCACGGCGTTCTACTCCTTGGTCACGTCGTGCCAGCGCGTCGACCATGTCGTATGCCCGTGATAGCCTTTGACGTTGGCGCGCATGACATAGGGGTCGGTTCGCTGGAAGAAGATGACCAGCGGCGAAGCCATGCCGGCATAGATGCCGTCCATCTTCTTGAAGATGTCGGTACGCTTTTCCGTGTCGCGCTCCTTCATCGATTGGTCGATGAGCGTGTTGAGCTCGTCCACCTTCATGCCCGTGCGCCAGAGGTAATAGCTGCCGAGGCGTGCCTCGTCGCTATTGTCGGGGTTGAAGGCATATTGCGTGGCGACCGCGAAGGGATCGGGCAGGCGGGCGCCGGAATTGCCGAGCAGCACTTCGAATTTGCGCTCGCGGAAGGCGGGCGTGAACTCGCCGGGCACGAGATCGAGATCGATGCCGGCGGCGCGGGCACTTGCCTGCAGCGCTTCGGCGAAGGGCAGGGTCGGGGCTCCCGACGGATTGAGCACCTTCTTCAGGCCATTGGGATATCCGGCCTCCGCCAGCAACTGCTTGGCCTTGGCGGGGTCGTAATCGTAGCGGACCGCCGCTTCACCGGGAGCGCCGATCATGCCGCGCGGGATCATCGACTGCCAGGGAAAGCCGGTATGGCGCATGATGTTGCCGGAGATCGCTTTCCAATCGAAGGCATGCTGGAAGGCCTCGCGAACCTTTGGCTTCTGCAGATCCGGGTCTTTCTGATTGAGGGCGATATAGTAGAAGCCGAGACCCGGGACATTCCCGATGACCATGTCCTTCTTGGTGGCGAGCGCATCGAGGTCGCCACTTGCTACATACTGCCCGACATCGACGTCGCCGGCTTCAAGCTGAAGCCGGAGATTGCCGGATTCCGGGATATGACGAGCGACGACGCGCGCCATGGCCGGCTTGCCGTCCCAATATTTCGGCTGCGCATTGAAGATCGCGACATCGTTCGGCCGCCACTGCGCCAGACTAAATGGGCCGCTGCCGGCGGAATTGGCGGAAAGCCAGGCGCCGCCGAAATCGCCGTTCGCCTCGTGCGACAGCACCGTCTTCTTGTCGACGATGCCGATCGACGAGCCCGCCAGCGAATAGAGCACCAGATCGGTATTGACCGCCTGTGGCAGCTCGATCTCGAGCGTGTGTTCGTCTTTTGCGCGAACGAGCTTTTCGACGTTTTCAGGCGTGAAGCCCCAGAGCGCGATGTCAGTGGAGCCGACCTGGCCCATCTTGATGACGCGCTGGATCGACCAGGCCGCATCTTCGGCGGTCACCTTGTTGCCGCTCTGGAAGACCGCGTCGTCGCGCAATGTCAATGTGATGATCTTGCCCTCCGCCGAGACACTCCATTGCTTCGCGAGCATCGGCTTCAGCGTTTTAAGATCGTCTGGCGACAGCTGCACGAGGTTGTCGTAGAGGTTCGAGATCAGTTCGGAAACCGTGCGGGCATTGTTCTGGGCCGGATCGAGCGTCCTTATGCCGGTGAGATTGGTGCCGATCACCAGCATGTTGGGCGGCGACGCCGCGAAGCTGGGCTGCGCCGTCGTCAGGGCGCCGGCAATTGCGATCGTTGTCAGTACTTGTCTCAGCATCTCAAGACCTCCCAATCCTGTTGTTTGTGGATAGTGTCGAAATCAGCCGGCCGCCTTTACGACCGGCTGGTCTGAATGAGTTTGAATGTCGCCTTCGGCCTCCCAGCCTTGAAGCAGCCGATGAAGCTCCTCGCGTTCATGCTGGTCGAGCTGCGGTAATCCCGGCACACGCACGGGACCGACATCGAGACCGGCATAGATGACGGCTTCCTTGACGACGGTCACGTTCGCGCCATTGCGGAATTTGGTCCGCATCCGCTCGAATGGTTCGAGCTTGTTGACAATCGCCCTGGCCGCGGCGAATTCGCCTTTTTCGAGCGCAGCGTGGACGGCAAGCGAGAGCTTCGGCGCGACGTTGACGAGGCCGGACGTGAAGCCGCGGGCGCCGGCTGCGGTAAATGTCGGCGCCCAGCTCTCCGCCAGGCCGCAGACGAACATCGCGCCGCCGGGATCCGCCGCCGGGATCGCTCTGGACAGCAGCATCAGATCGGTCGTGGCGAATTTGATGCCGACAACATTGCCGTGATTTGCGAGGCGGACGATATCGGCGACGGCGAAACCATCCGCCCTGACATAGGCGATGAGCGGCAGGGCGGAAGCATCCGCAAGATTGCAGAAATAGTCGATCTGGGCCGCAGGTGCTGCGAAAGGATCGACGGGCTGATGCGACATGACGGCGGATGCGCCGATCGTCGCCGCATCTTTCGCCATGCCGATTGCCTCGCGCAGCGACCGGCCGATTGCCGCCGTCACCGGCGCCTTGCCATTGACGCCTGAAACCGCCGCCTCATGGACGATCCTGATTTCCTGCGGCGTCAGAGCATAGAATTCCCCGGTATTGCCGGCAGCGACGATGTTGTGAATGCCGGCTGCCGCGACCCGCTCATAGACTTTCGCCGTGATCCGGGGTTCGACTTCACCCTTGCCGTCATAGGCGGTGACGGGAACACCCGATACGCCTGTAAGCGCCTTGCGCATGGTTGCGATGCTCATCTTTCTTCCCCGTTATCTTTCCATCTATTCGCTGTCATTTCAAAGGGATGATCGGCTCGCTGTCATCCCGGAGGGTGGCCGGGCCCGAAGCGGAAGGGCGGTAGGCCCTCTGCATCCACGTCGAAGGCGATGACCGTCCCCGCCTCGAAACGTCCGGTGCGGTCCGTCGACAGGCTCGTGACAAAGAGGGTGCGGAGATCCGGCCCTCCGAAACATGGCATTGTCGGTGCCGCGACCGGCAGAATGTAGATTTCGACGATTTCGCCTTCGGGCGATATTCGGTTGAGGCGACCGGCGGAAACGCCGGCACTCCAGTAGAACCCGTCACGATCGGTTGTCGCGCCGTCGGGCCGACCCTCGTCTTCCGTGAAGCTGCGAAGCCGGCGCCCATCGCCGAGGACGCCCGTATCCGGATCGAAGTCGAATGCCTGCAGGAAGCATTGCCGGCTGTCGGAGTGATACATCCGCCGGCCGTCCGGCGACCAGGCAAGGCCGTTGGAACTCGTCAGTCCGGTTGCAACGGTCCGCGTGTGGCCATCGGCGCCCACGCGGTAAAGTGCGGCCTCATCGGTCTGCGGCTTGGCTTCGCTGAACGAGCCGATCCAGAAGTGCCCGTCGGGACCGACCTTTCCATCGTTAAGGCGGCAACTGATGTCACGTCCGACCGGATCGGAAACGAACTCGAAATCTCCGGAGACCGGATCGAAGAGATGGACGCCCGTCTGAAGCGCCGCGACGATCCTTTGATCGCGGCAAAGCCCGAGCGCGCCGATGGCGGCCGGCATATCGAAGCGGTCGATCTTTCCTGAAGCCGAAAGCCGGACGAGCGCCGGCGCCAGAATATCGACGAACCACAAAGTGCCGGTCTCTTCGTCCCATACCGGTGATTCAGCAACCGTCAGCGGTTGTTGGATCACGGAACGTACATCCGGGCGGATGATCCGAGGCGCCGTCATTCAACCGTCTCCAGGCCCTCGGCGTCGCGCATGCGGATGGTGCCGTCGTGATTGATCTCACAGAACCCGCCGCCCTGGAACGCCAGCGCGACCGGCCCTTCGGATCCCTCTTCGATCAGGGCGTGATCACGCGGCCGGTCCTGCGGCCGGTAGCCCAATCGTGCTGCCAGCTCGTTGTCCCACCAGATCTCCTCGGTGTCAGAAACGCCGTAGACCACTGTTGCTGCGATCAACGGGTGCGAAAGGCCGATCCTGACCAATTGCGCCAGGTCTCGCGCGCTGATCCAGATCGCAATGGATCGCTCGCTGTTGGGATAGGTGCCCGCATTGCCGATGCGGATGGACAAAGAGCGAATGCCTGATGTGTCGTAATACAGCCCCGCCACAAGTTCGCCCCAGCATTTGGAAAGCCCATACGGGCTGTCGGGGCGCATCGGGTCGAGCGGCGACACGAGCAGGCCGCGCGGATAAAAGCCCGTGGCATGGTTGCTCGATGCATAGACGACCCGCTGGACCTTGTTGGTCCGTGCCGCTTCGTAGAGATTGTATGTTCCAAGCACGTTCGCATGTAGAATGGCGTTCATGTCGATGCCGCTTGCAATACCGGCGAGATGAACGACGCCATCGATATCCTTGAGCGCAGCCGTCGCCTCATCGAGCTTAGTAAGGTCTGCTCTTACGAATGTCTCGTTTTCGCCAAGCTCAGCCGGTTCCTGCAGGTCGATCAGGTGGACGTGCCCAAAATGCGCGCTAAGGTGAGGGCGCAGCAGCGTTCCGACACGGCCGGCAGCACCCGTCACAGCGATCCGTTTCATCATTCTTCCTTCCATTATCGCTCAACCCCCTGAAACATGCGGGCGCGGGCGTTCAGTATGTGTTTCTTCATCGCATCGTGCGCTTCGGTTTCCCGCCGTGCGAAGATGGCCTCGACGATCACCGCATGCTCATCCTGGACGCTGCGAATCTGTTCCGGCGTCCGCTTCAAGCTCAAGCTTCGCGTAACGGAATGCCCGATGGCGAAATGTGGCTTGAACCACTCGCGCAGGGTGATGTGGAACTGGTTACCGGTCGCCATGGCGATGGCATCGTGCAGAGCCTGGTCCTCTTCGGCACCGAGCTCCCCGTTGCGCAAACATTGCTCGATCGAAAGAAGCGCTGCCGTTATCCGCTCCTTGTCGACCGGTTGCCAGTTTCGCGCGGCAAGCTCCGCCGCCTCGGCTTCGAGGCCGGCGCGGAATTCGAAGAACCGCTGTACATCGGCGAGCGAGCCGACCGGCACCATTTTCAGCATCGACGAATCCGGCCTTTGCCTGACATAGGAACCGGACCCTTTACGCGAAACGACCAGACCATCGGCTCTCAAGCGTTCGAGCGCTTCGCGCACGACGGGTCTCGATGCGCCGAAATCGGCGGCGAGCTTCGTCTCCGACGGCAGCCGTTCGTTCACCGGAAAATTGCCGTCGGCGATCATCCCCACGATCTTCTCGTAGATGATGTCGCTGAAGCGCGTTGCGCCCCTGTTCGAAACGGCATCGACCGCGAATGTCACCATGGTCCTTTTCTCTCAACGCCGCGTTCGCCGTGGTTGGCGGCCGCACCTAGACTGTTGCCGGCCATGATGTTCGGGGCGGCGCACAACTTCTGACAGATTCAACGTTTTTCGTCCTGTTGGCCGCATTTCGGCGGCGCAACATCGCATATCGATGCTGCATCGCTACGAAATTTGTAATTATCTGTCAACTCTTGTAATCATTTGGGAACGTGTCTATGGTTTCGGTCGTCGCGCCGAGGAGGGCGTCAGCGTCGGGTCGGGAGCCCGCCGCATCAGCCGGTGCAAAGGCTGCGCCGGCACAAAAGGGAGGAATTCGATGGCCAAAGAAATACTGTCGCGTGGCGTCACCCGCCGCGCCGTGCTTGGTGGCATGGCTGGTGTTGCGGCGCTGTCTATCGCCGGTCGCGTCTCTGCCGCAGGTGGCGAAGCGCCGGCCCTTGCGCAACTCGCCAAGGATGGAAAGCTGCCGCCGCTCGCCGAGCGCCTGCCGAAAAAGCCGATGGTCGTCAAGCCGTTCGAAAAAGTCGGCACCTATGGCGGCTCGCTCCGCCGCGGCCTTCGCGGTTCATCCGACCATAACGGCATCCTGCGCATGGTCGGCAACCAGAGCCTTGTGCGCTGGAACCTCGAATTTACCGCTGTGCAGCCGAATCTTGCCGAGCGCTGGGAAGTCAGCGACGACGCGACCCAATTCACCTTCCATTTGATCGAAGGCGTGCGCTGGTCGGACGGTCATCCCTTTACGGCCGATGACGTCGTTTTCGCGATCGAAGACTGCGTCAAGAACACCGAGCTCTACAGCTCGACACCGGCGCAGCTTGCTGTCGCCGGCAAGCCGGTCACCGTCGAGAAGATCGACGATTACACAGTGAAGTTCACCTTTGCTGCGGCCAACGCGCTTTATCTGGAGAACCTCGCCACACCGCTTGGCCAGCATCCGACGCTGTTCCCGAAGCATTATTGCAGCCAGTTCCTGCCGAAATATAATCCCAATATCGAGGCCGATGCGAAGAAGGCCGGCGTCACCAGTTGGACGGAGCTGTTCCGCAGCCGTTGCGGCGACATCGAGATCCCGTCGCGATGGGGCAATGTCGACAAGCCGACGCTCGATCCATGGGTGGTCAAGGAGCCTTATGCCGGGGGTGCGACGCGTGTCGTCATGACCCGCAATCCATATTTCTGGCAGGTCGATACCGAGGGCAACCAGCTTCCCTACATCGATGAAATCGACTTCAGCATCTCGCAGGACGTCGAATCGCTGATGCTGAATGTCATCTCGGGAAAGATCGACATCCAGGAACGCCATATCAGCGTGCTCGCCAACAAGCCGACGCTGTCGAAGAACATGGAGAAAGGCGATTATCGCTTGCTGACGCTCGTGCCTTCGGCGTCGCAGCAGTGCCAGATCTACTTCAACATCACCCACAAAGATCCGGCGATGCGCAAGATGTTTGCCGACAAGTCGTTCCGGCAAGCGCTCTCGATCGGCATCAATCGCCCGGAGCTCATCGACATCGTCTATTTCGGACAAAGCGAGCCCTACCAGGCCGGGCCGCGTCCGACCCATCCCTGGTATCACGAGAAGTACGCGCGGCAATTCACCGAATATGACGCCGACAAGGCGGGCGCGATGCTCGATGAGGCCGGCTACAAGAAAGGCGGCGACGGCTTCCGGCTGCGGCCCGACGGCCAGAAGGTGTTCTTCTCGATCGACGTCATTCCCACCCTCAATCCCGACCTCGTCGATGCCCTGGAACTAGTCAAGACGCATTGGGCCCAGATCGGTATCGACATGAAGGTCAACACGATCGAGCGGGCGCTTTATTATACCCGCGGCGACGACAATGCCCATGATGCGCAGGTATGGCCGGGGCCTGGCGGCCTCGATCCGATGCTCGATCCACGTGATTTCTTCGCCTTCCATCCGCAGGGTTCGCGTTACGCCATTCCGTGGACGCTTTGGTACACTTCTAACGGTGCACGCGGCGAAGAGCCGCCGGAAAGCCAGAAGAAGCGTATGAAGCTGTTCGACGAGGCGCGTTCGACGGCCGATCTCGACAAGCGCGGTGCGATCATGAAGCAGATCTTCGATATCGCGGCGGAAGAATTCGAGACCGTCGGGCTTTGCCTTGCCGTTGGCGGCTTCGGCATCATCCGCAACAATCTGCGCAATGTTCCCGAAAAGCAGCCGGATAGCTGGTCCTGGCCCAATCCGGGGCCGGCAATGCCGCAGCAGTTCACCTTCACGAGCTGATTTTCGTCTTAAGCGCCGTGCCCGACGGTACGGCGCTTTCTTTCAGTTCGCCCTCCGAGATGCCTTGCCGGTCCTGACGGCCGACAAGGCTCGGAGGGCGGCGTTCAATGCAAGAGGCGCCTCATGCTGGTCTTTATCGCCAAACGCTTCCTGTGGATGATTCCATCGCTGTTTGCCGTCAGTTTCCTCGCTTTCGTGCTGATCCAGCTGCCGCCGGGCGATTATGTCACGACCTATATTGCGACGCTGGCAGCCTCCAACGAGATCGTCGATCAGAACACGGCGGCGCAATTGCGCGAGCGCTTTGGCCTCGGCGACCCGATGCTCGTCCAATATTTCAAGTGGATATGGGGCATTCTCACACGCGGCGACTTCGGCATTTCCTTCGAATGGCAGCAGCCGGTCTCTGACCTGATCTGGGAGCGCATGGCGCTGACGCTCGTTCTGGCTCTGTCGACATTGATCGCCACCTGGGCGATCGCGCTGCCGATCGGCGTCTTTTCCGCCGTGCGCAAATATTCGATCGGCGACTATTTCTTCACTGCCTTCACCTTCTTCGGCTTGGCCGTTCCGTCCTTCCTGCTGGCGCTGGTACTGATGTATGTCGCGGCAGTCGAATTCGGACAGGATGTCGGCGGGCTCTTTTCGCCGGAATACGAGAACGCGCCCTGGAGCTTCGCCAAGATGGTCGACCTCTTCTCGCATCTCTGGCTTCCCGTCATCATCCTTGCCGTCTCCTCGACGGCGAGCCTCATCCGCGTGATGCGCGCCAACATGCTCGATGAACTGCCGAAGCCTTACGTGACCACGGCACGGGCAAAAGGTCTCTCCGAGTTCCGGCTGCTGGTGAAATATCCTCTGATGATCGCGCTCAATCCGTTCATCTCGACGATTGCCTGGCTGCTTCCCAACCTCATTTCCGGCTCGGTCGTCGTTGCCATCGTCCTCAATCTGCCGACGGCGGCACCTTTGCTGCTGCAGGCGCTGATGGCCCAGGACATGTATCTCGCCGGCGCCTTCGTTCTGCTGATCTGCGCGCTGACGCTGATAGGCTCTCTGATCAGTGACATCCTGCTTGCGCTGGTCGATCCCCGCATCCGGTTGGAATAGGAGCCTCATATGGCCGACATCACCGTTACGAACATTCCGCCGGATCGCGCCGCCGTCGCATCGCAGTGGCAGCTCATCTGGTGGGCTTTCCGCCGGCATCGGCTGGCCATGGTCGCGCTCGTCGTCACCGTGCTGATGTATATCGTCGCCCTGCTTCCCGGCTTTTTCGCCATCAACGATCCGAATCTGCAAAATGCGCGGGCGACTTTTCACCCGCCGCAGAGATTGCATCTGATCGATACGCAGAATGGGTTCTCTTTTGGCCCGCATTATTATCCGATGAAGCTGACCCGCGATCCGGAAACGCTGGCCGCCATTTTCAAGGAAGACACGACAAAACGTGTCGACGTCCAGTTCTTCGGGCGCGGCTATGAATATTCGGTGTTCGGCCTGTTTAGGACCAACATCCATCTGATCGCCTCGCCCGACAAGACGACGCCGCTGCTTCTGTTCGGCGCCGACAGGCTTGGGCGCGATGTTTTCAGCCGAACGGTGCAGGGCTCGCAGATCTCGTTGTCGATCGGCCTCGTCGGTGTCTTCTTCTCGCTCATGCTCGGCATCGTGCTCGGCGGCATCTCGGGATATTACGGCGGCCGCATCGATTTCTTCCTGCAGCGGGTGATCGATTTCGTGCTGTCGCTGCCGACGATCCCGATCTGGCTCGCAATGGCCGCGGCCCTGCCGCAGGACTGGCCTGCGACGCTGCAATATATGATGATTACGATCATCCTGTCGCTGACCGGTTGGGCGCAGCTCGCCCGCGTCGTTCGCGGCCGCTTCCTGTCTTTGCGCACCGAGGAATTCGTCGCCGCCGCGAGGCTCGACGGTGTTCGCGAAAGGCGCATCATCTTTCGCCATATGCTGCCGAGTTTCGCCAGCCATATCATTGCGTCGATCACGCTTGCAGTGCCGGCGATGATCCTTGCCGAAACCTCTCTCTCCTTCCTGGGGCTCGGGCTGCAGCCGCCGACCATCTCCTGGGGCGTGCTTCTGCGCGAGGCCCAGAACATTCGCTCGATCGCCACCGCGCCATGGCTCTTCATGCCGGGCTGTGCCGTCGTGGTCGCCGTGATGGCGCTCAACCTTCTCGGCGACGGCCTGCGCGATGCGGCCGACCCCTACAACAAATGAGGCCGGCATGACCGATATCCTTCCCATTGCCGGCAGGCCGCTGCTCCAGGTGAAAAATCTGACGGTCGAGTTCCCTCTGCGCACCGGCGTCTTTCGCGCCGTCAGCGATCTGTCTTTCTCGATCGAGCCGGGCAAGACGCTCTGTGTCGTCGGCGAAAGCGGATCCGGCAAGTCGGTGACGGCGCGTTCGATCCTTCAGATCGTCGATGCGCCCGGCCGCATATCCGTCGGATCGATCACACTGAACGATCAGAACGGCGGCTCGATCGATCTGACCAGCCTCAATCCGCGCGGGCGTCAGATCCGAGCGATCCGCGGCCGCGACATCGCCATGATCTTCCAGGAGCCGATGTCGTCGCTGTCGCCGATCCACACGGTCGGCAACCAGATCGTCGAGGCGCTTCGCCTTCACACCAGGATGAGCAAGGCAGAGGCGCGTGCTGAAGCCATATCGCTGCTTAAGCAGGTCGAGATTCCCTCGCCTGATAAAGCGCTGGACCGATATGCCTTTCAATATTCCGGCGGGATGCGTCAGCGCGCGATGATTGCCATGGCGCTCGCCTGCAAACCGCAGCTCCTGATCGCCGACGAGCCGACCACGGCACTCGACGTGACGACCCAGGCTGAAATTCTCGACCTGATCGCCCGGCTGCAGAAGGCCAAGGGCATGGCCGTTCTGTTCATCACGCATGACATGGGCGTCGTGGCGCAGATCGCCGACGATGTGCTCGTCATGCACAATGGCGTCGCCAAGGAATATGCGCCGGTCGAGCAGATTTTTCATGCGCCGAAAGACGACTATACCCGGATGCTGATCGGCTCGGTGCTGAAGCTGGAAGCGAAGGCCGAAATCCGGCTGGCGCGCCCGCCGCTCGACACAACGGCGCCACCGATCCTCGAACTGCGCAATGTATCGATGGATTTCGGCGAGGTGAAAGCGCTGGACGATGTTTCCATTTCGCTTCTGCCGGGCGAAACGCTCGGCATCGTCGGCGAGAGCGGATCCGGCAAAACGACGATGGGCCGCTCGATCATGCGGCTGATCGATCCGACTGCAGGCGAAATTCTCTATCGCCGTGCCGACGGCGACATCATCGATCTGGCAACGGCAAAAGGTCAGACGCTTGCCGCCGCAAGGCGGGAATTGCGAATGGTGTTTCAAGATCCTTTCGGCTCCCTCAACCCGCGCATGACCGTCTCCCAGATCATCGGCGAGCCGCTGCTTGTCAATGGCGTCGCAAAGGGGCGGGCTCTGGAAGAGCGTGTTTGCCACCTGATGGAGCAGGTTGGCCTCGACCCGAGGGCGCGCGAACGCTACCCGCACGCATTCTCCGGCGGCCAGCGTCAGCGCATCGGCATTGCCCGCGCCATCACGCTCAATCCGCGTGTCATCGTTGCCGATGAGGCAACCTCGGCGCTCGACGTCTCCGTGCGCTCGCAGGTGCTCGATCTGTTGATGCGCCTGCAGGACGAACTTGGCCTCGCCTATATCTTCATCAGCCATGACATCGGCGTTATCCGCTACATGTGCGACCGTGTCGGCGTCATGTACAAAGGCCAGCTCGTGGAAATCGGCGATGCGGAGAAGGTCTGCCGCACGCCCGAGCACGCCTATACGCAGGCGCTCATATCAGCGATCCCGCGCCCCGATCCGCGTGATCGCGATCATTCGCGGCGCTTCCGCTATGTCGCGCCGGACATTCTGAAGAATGGAACTTTTCAGACATGAAAATCACCGGGATCCGCACTTTTCTCATGCATGTCGGTCAGCCCGATCCCGCCAAATGGGCTTCCGACCAACGTTCCGGTGGTGGCGCCTCCAAGCAGTTCGGCGGCACCAGAAACTGGCTCTTTCTGAAGATCGATACCGACGAGGGCATCACCGGTATCGGTGAATGCTCAGGCTGGCCGCGCGTCGTCGAGACGGCGATCCATGATCTCGCCCCACTCCTCATCGGCGAAGATCCGGCTCATACCGAGCGGTTATGGCAGAAGATGCATATCGCCATGATGGGCCACGGCATGCTCGGGACGGTCGGAGGCGGTGCGATGACCGGCATCGACATGGCGCTATGGGACATCAAGGGCAAGGCGCTCGGCGTGCCTGTCTGGATGCTGCTCGGCGGCAAGGTGCGCGACCGCATCCCGATCTATTCGCATGCGAATACGCCCGAGCGCGCGCTAGCCATCAAAGCACGCGGCATAAAGGCAATCAAATGCGGCGGTGTCGCCGACCCGGTCCGCAAGGTCGCCGCCCTGCGTGACGCCGTCGGCGACGACATGGATATTGCCATCGATCTGCATGGACCGCCGTGGCTGACACCGTCGGATGCCTGCCGGCTGGTCCGGGCGCTTGAACCCTATGAATTGATGTGGGTAGAAGATCCGATCGCGCCGGAGAATATCGACGGCTACCGACGGATTCGCGACGCAGCGCATGTGCCGCTGGCGGCCGGCGAGCGCTTTGCAACCATCTTTGGCGAGCGCGAGCTCATCGAAAAGGAACTGGTCGACGTGATCCAGCCGGATACCGGCCGCGCCGGCGGCATCACCCAGATGAAGAAGATCGCCGCCATGGCCGAAGCTCATCATATCCAGATGGCGCCGCATTCGGGCTCGCTCGGGCCGGTGGCGGAATATGCGGCTTTGCATCTGCTTGCGGCGATCCCGAACGCCCTCATCCTCGAGCGCCTCGATGATGACTGGGATGGCCGCCGCCAGCCGATCTTGCCGCATCCCGAGCAGGTCGACGGCTTGATCACCGTTCCCAATGGCCGGGGACTTGGCTGCGATATCGACGAGGCCTTCGTGGCGCGCTTCCCCAGCGACGGCAATGTCTCGGTGCCGCAAAGTGCCGGCGCCTACAATCTCGGAACCGACAACCAGCATCTCTACGTGCAGACGCGCCAGTCGCGCCGCAGCTATTTCAATCGTTAGAAGGACAGAAAGATGAAGATCGACCGCATGCGGGTTTTCATGACCCGCGACAAGGACCGTCCCCGCGTGATCGTCGCGCTCGACACCGATGATGGGCTGACGGGCTGGGGCGAATGCTACAATCACGGCCCCGACAAGGCGCTTCCGCCGCTGCTGGATTATCTCTACGAATTTCTGTCCGGCCAGGATCCGACACGCGTCGACTATCTCGTTAATCTGCTGATCCAGCAAAGCCGGTTCCCACCGGGCGCGCTTGGCCTTGCCGCGATCTCCGCGCTCGATCACTGCCTGTGGGACCTTGCCGCAAAGGCGGCGAACGTCCCGGTCTACAAGCTGCTGGGCGGCGAAGTGCGCGACCGCATCAAGGTCTATGCCGGAGTATACACCGCACCGGATGCACCGGCGGCCCGCGACGAGTTCGATCGTCTGAAGGAGGGGTGGGGTTTTACCGCCTTCAAGCTCAGCCCCTGGCGTCTCGACATGCACGCCCATCGCTGGGGCAACGTCGTCAAAGCCTCGGCGGATTATTTCCGCTCGCTGCGCGAAACTGTCAATGACGAATACGAGATCGCCTTCGATGCCCATGCGAAGATTTTCGAGCCGATCGCCGCAAGGCAACTCGGCAACGCGCTGGCCCCCTACGATCCGCTGTTTTACGAGGAGCCGCTGCGTCCTGAGAACATCGAGGCCTGGGGCGATCTGAAACAGGGGCTCAATTGCGTGCTGGCAACCGGCGAGTCGCTCTATAACAGAAACGAGTTCCTGCGGCTGCTTCAGGTCAAGGGCGCCGACCTCATCCAGCCGGATATCTGTGTTGTCGGCGGCATCAGCGAAATGCGCCGCATTGCCACGCTCGCCGAAGCCTTCTTCGTCGGTGTGGCGCCGCATAACCCGATGGGACCGCTTGCCACTGCGGTCAACGTTCATTTTTCGGCCGCGGCGCAGAATTTCCGCATCCTCGAATACCGGCTGCCAAAGGGACAGGCCTACGTCTACGGCGGCATCGATGTCGAGAAGCGGCAGGGAGAAACCCGCTACGTCGTCGATCCCTATCTGCCGAAGGACGGTTATCTCGAATTGCGTCCCGATCGGCCGGGCTGGGGCGTCGAAATGGACGAGAAGGCGATGGAAGAGGAAGGTTACATCCACTGGCAGCGGCGTGTACCGAAGCGGCCGGACGGCTCCTACGCCTTCGCCTGAGGGCATTGCGCGCTTTCATAACAGGAGCTGGCCGCCCGGATGGACGCGGCCAGCGCCCGCAGGGCGACGCTTCTAGAGCATGATGCCGAAAAGTGTGAGCGGTTTTCGGGTGACATCATGCTCTAACTATTTAATTTAGAACAGGATTCAGATTTTAGGCCGACCGGCCTAAAATCATCCTGTTCTAGGCATCTTTCGGCAGCACTGAGCGAACCCTTGCGATGAAGACATGAAAGTCCTGCATGAAAGTGCGAAGGAAATCGGCGGTGGCGCCGTTCGTGACCTCGCCGTCATCGGTGATCAGCCCCGGTGTGAACTGGATGTAGGCTTCCGGGGCATTCATCTGGGGAGAGTTGCAGAAACTGAGCACGCTGCGCAAATTCTGCTGGGCGACTGCTGTGCCTATCGCGCCCGGCGACGTGCCGATCACTGCTGACGGCTTACGTGTGAACGAGTTGGTGCCGTAGGGGCGGCTCGCCCAGTCGATTGCGTTTTTCAGCCCGCCGGGTATCGACCGATTGTATTCGGGCGTGACGAACAGCACGGCGTCGACGGCCGCGATTGCCACCTTGAAGGCCTTGCCAGCCGGAGGGTAGTCGGCGTCATAGTCGTAGCTGTAGAGCGGCAGGTCCTTGAAGGATATCTCCGACATTTCAAGTTCCGGCGGGGCGAGCCGCACCAACGCCTTGGCGAGCTTGCGGTTGATCGAGCCCTTGGCGAGGCTGCCGATGAGATAGCCTACTTTATGTGTGGTCATGGCGTTTTCCAATATCTCGCATGATGATCGCAAGTCACCGATCGCCGAGGAATGTGACCGTCTCGTCGAGCGGGGCGCGGCCTGTACGGGCGTAACTGACCGTGGGGTCCTCGTACCCGATCGACATGCCGCAGAAGAGGATCAGCCCATCCGGGGGTGACAGGACCTCCGCGACCGTCTCGCGAACCTGCGACCACGCCATCTGCGGGCAACTGTGCAGACCTTCGGCGCGGAGCAGCAGCATGACGGTCTGCAGATACATGCCGACGTCGGCCCATTGGGGTAGGCCCAGGTCACGGTCGATGTAGCAGAACAGGGCGGCGGGCGCGCCGAAACAGTTCCAGTTGGCGATTGCTGCCCGCTGGCGCGCCTCCCAGTCCTCGCGCGCAATGCCGAGCGCGCTGTAGCGCTCCTTGCCGAAGGCGGACCGGCGCTCCCCGTAGGGGGGCTTCAGCCCGGGAGGGTACATCTCGTACTGCCGCTTGTCCCAGGCGTCGCCATGGGCCACGCGCTCGACGGCGGACGTCTTGAGCTCTGCCAGCGGTGCACCGGTCATTACGTAGGTGTTCCACGGCTGGATGTTCGACCCTGACGGCGACCAAGCTGCGGCGGCCAGTACACGCTCAAGCACCTCCCTCTTCACAGGCTCGCCTTTAAATCCGCGCACCGACCGTCGACTTTTGACCGCCTCATATACGTCCATCATCGCCCCCATGCCGCCGGCCGTTCGTTACGTCCATTCTCATGATCGGCTCCTCCTGACTGTTCCGTTCCTGATGTGATTCATTATCTCCATTCGCAATGGAGGCGTAATCACCCCGTGGTCTAGGAGGCGTACATCAAACGTACACATCAGGGATCGATGCGTTCGAGGGGATGTGGGCGAAGGATCGCGGGACTCCCGCGCAACTGCATCCCGGCCTGGAATTACGCCCCGACTTCAGCTTGGCGCTTACGCTCAAGCCGCAATCATCTCCTTCGAAACCGCGTTCTTCCCCGCTGCGCTGCTCTTCGTTGCCGCAGCGCTGATCTAGTTGCCTACAAGATCATCCGCAGTAGAATTGGACGCCAATCATGAGCCGCAAGAGCAACGCTTCGTCATTTTGTCAGGTGGCTACGGTTCGGACACATTCTACGTCGGTGCGGCGGTACCATCCGAAGATCTCAGCGAGCGTATCGAGTATCGCCTTGGCCGCGTCGGATTGAAGTGAATAGTAGATCGTCTGGGCAGCCCTTCGCGGCTGCACGAGTTCCTGCTCTCGAAGAATTGCCAAATGCTGGGAAGTCGAAGATTGGCTCAATCCCACCTCGTCGGCCAGAACGCCCACGGACATTTCTCCTTCGGCCAACAGATGCAGGATGTGAAGCCGTTTGGCATTCCCCATGGCCGACAGGAAGTTTGCTTCGTTGTCGAAGGCGTTGGTTTCAGGGGAAGGCGCGGCTGACGATTGATTGTTCAAGGCGAGATCTCCTTTGGGGAACCAAAGCCGGGTCATATCTCCGAGCTTTAATTTAGAGATAACGCATGGGTGCGGGGCCGAAACCCATTATCGGCGCCGCATCGTCTTTTCCGGCGCGAATCGGATACGGCGCGCATCAAATGGACAGCGGCGGCAGATCATGTTCGGGGCCGGCATCCTTCGCCTGTAAGCTAGCGCGGGCCGACCTGGCGCATTTGTGCGGGCAGTGTTTCCCAGGCACGGATCAGTTCGCCGATGGAGGCGGCCTCCATCTTGTGCATGACATTGCTGCGGTGCAGCTTTACCGTTACTTCGCTGATGCCGAGATCGAAGGCGATCTGCTTGTTGAGGCGTCCGCGCGCCACTTCATGCAACACCTCGCGCTCGCGCTGCGTCAGCGTCTCCAAGCGCTTGATATTGCGCTTGGCGATAGCGGCTTCCGCCCGTCGCTCGGCATCCATCGCAATGGCCGCACTGATGGCGTCGAGCAGCGTCTGGTCCCGCGCCGGTTTGGTGAGAAAGTCCACAGCGCCGGCCTTCATCGCCTGGACGGTCATCGGGATGTCGCCATGTCCGGTCAGGAAGATGATCGGTTTGGAAATGCCGTTTTCGGCCAGATGACTCTGCAGGTGGAGGCCACTTGCTCCCGGCATGCGTACATCAAGGATCAGGCAGCCGGGACTATCCAAGATATCGGCGTCAAGCAATTCGCGGGTCGAAGCAAAACTGGTCGACTGGAAACCCGCCGAGAAGATCAGCTCAGACAGTGCCTCGCGCACCGAGGCGTCGTCATCGACGATTATGACAAGCGGCTGATTCTCTTCATAAGTGCACTGCAGTGATAACGGCACCGATCTCCGCTGCAACGGCTGGTCAACTCTCATGTCACCCTCCATCTCTCGATTTATGCAAAGCGTTGGCGATGGCCGCCAGCAGGGCCTGGGCATCGAAGGGCTTGCGGAAAAATCCACCCGCGCCTTGAGCACGCCCCTGATCGGCTATCTCGTGGCGGCCCGTGATCAGGAACACCGGCAGCTCCGGACGTGATTTCCTTACGAGGTCACGAAGTTCGAAGCCGTCGATGCCAGGCATTCCGATATCGGTGATGAGCACATCAAGGTCCGACAGCCCGTTGACGAGCAGCGAACCCGCCGACGAGAAGCTGCGGGCCACATAACCCGCAGATTCCAGAAGGTCGCCCATCGATTCCAGCAACCTTGGATCGTCATCGACAATTGCCACAACGTGTCTTGTCTCGTTCATGTTCAATTCCCTCCCACCCGTCGCGAGTGGGTTATTGGTATTTCCAATCTCTCCGCGATCCGCACCAGATCGGCGAGCGACGCCGCCGCCATTTTCTGCATCACATTTCTTCTGTGGATTTGCAGCGTCACTTCGCTGATCCCCAATTCGGCTGCCGCCTGCTTGTTGAGAAGGCCGCTGACGACGAGCGGCAGCACCTCGCGCTCTCGCGGCGTCAGGTCGAGATAGTGCCGTCTGAGCATATCGAGCTCGGCGCGTTCCGATCTCTTTTCTCGATCCTCGGCGATCGCCGCGTGGATTGCCGCCATGAGGTCTGCATCGCTGAAGGGTTTGGTCAGGAAATCCACCGCGCCATGCTTGATCGCACGCACGGAGGAGGGAATGTCGCCATGTCCTGTGATGAAGACGATCGGCGGATGATCCCTTCCCGCGATCTGTGTCTGCAGATCGAGGCCGTTGATGTCAGGCAGCTCGATATCGAGGATGAGGCAGGCGGGCACATCCGGCTTGTCTGCTCTCACGTAGTCGCCGGCCGATTCGAAGGCGATGGCGCGCATGCCATGCGAGTCTAGCAGCTCGCGGAGCGCTTCTCGAATACGTCCGTCGTCATCGACGATGAAGACAATATGGTCGTCAACCGTCATGACGCCGCCTTCATTTCTATGGGCAAGGTGAAGACCAACGTCGCTCCGCGGGGTTCGTTCTTCTCGGCCCACAATCGACCGCCGTGCTGCTCGACGATCGAGCGGCAGATCGCCAGCCCCATGCCCATGCCATTTTCTTTTGTCGTGAAGAACGGGTCGAACATCTTCTCGGGGAACTCGATACCGTGGCCGCGATCGCTGATTTCGGTCTGGACGACATTGCCGATGTGGCGCACGCGCAGCTCGATCACCCTGTCTCCTGCAATGGCTTCCATCGCCTCAATGCCGTTGCGGATCAGATTGATCAGAACCTGCTGGATCTGGATGCGGTCGACTGCGATGAGCGGAAGGTTGCCGTCGACGTTCATGTCCATCCGAACGCGACGCCGCGACGCTTCGTCGGCCATGAGGTTGCGCGCTTCGTCGATGATGCTGGAGAGTGTCGTCTGGATCCTCCTGTCAACGGATTGTTTGAACAAGGCGCGAATGCGGCTGACGACATCCGCCGCCGAGTTTGAATCCCGGATGATGCGCTCGACCGTCCTCTGTGCCCGCTCCATATTCGGCGGCTCGGCCATGAGCCAGCGCTGGCAGGCGTGTGAGTTGGCCACGACGGCCGCAAGCGGCTGGTTCACCTCATGCGCGATGGAGGCCGAAAGCTCGGCCAGGCTCGCCACCTGGCTCGCCCGTGCAAGACCCTCTCGCGCCCGACGCAGATCTTCCTCCGCGTGAACCTCACCGTCGATATCAAGGCAGATGACATTCCACTGGACGATGACGCCTTCGGCATTGCGCATCGGTGCGGCACGCGTCTCGACCCAGCGATATTCACCATCATGGCGCCGCAGACGGTGCCTACGCGCATAGGGCTCGCCAGTGGACAATGAATGGGCATAGTTTTCTTTGACCCCTGCCACATCGTCGGGATGAACACCGGCATCGAGTGTGCCGTCCAGCCGGGTTTTGCCCGTTCCATCCAACTCTTCGAGATTATAACCGAGGAAGTCGCGCAGTTGCTGGCTGCGATAGATCGGCTCGCCATTCGGTGCGGCGCAATCGATCATCGCCGGCAATGTTTCAACGAGCTGCCAAAGCGAGCGTTCTCTCTCCCGCAACGCCTCCTCGACGCGCAGTTGATCGTCGATGTCATGCGAGAGACCATACCATTGGATGATCCCGCCGCTTTCATCCCGCAACGGCTCCGCGCTGCCTTTCACCCATCGGTAGACGCCGTCGGCGCGCCGCAGGCGATACTGCTTCGAAAAGCCCTCGCCGGTGACGAGGGAATGGTTGAGCGCTTCGGCGAGGCTGGCGGCATCATCGGGATGGACGGCGGCTTCGATGAGGGCTGCCAGCCGGCTCAAGCCGGGCTTTTCCATATCGGCGATGCCGAGACCGAGAAAATCGATCAGGCGCTGGTTGAAGAAGGTCGGGGTGCCTTCCGAGTTGAGCCGCCAGAGCAGGCTGGGAACCATATCCACCAGTTGCGAAAGCTCTCGCTCGCGGTCGCGCAGCGCTTCCTGCGCACGCATCTCGTCGTCGATGTCGACTGAGATCACATACCATTGCATGATTGCGCCGCTTTGATCCCGCAGCGGTTCCGCGCGGCCGTCGACCCAGCGATAGGCACCGTCGAAACGGCGCATGCGGTATTTTATCGAGAAGGGATCGCCGCTGGCGAGGGAATGGTGAACCGTCTCCAGCAACCTCGATGCGTCATCGGGATGGACGAGGGTGTGAATGACCGACGAGAGACGGCTCATGTCGGGCCTGTCCATATCGCCTACGTCGAGACCGAAAAAGTCGATCAGGCGTTTGTTGAAGAAGACCGGCTCGCCTTCCGGCGTCAGGCGCCTGATCTGAGCCGGGACCATGTCGACGAGCTGCGAGAGTTCGCGCTCTCGGTTGCGCAACGCCTCCAGTGCGCGTACCTCATCGTCGATGTCGAGAGAAACGCCATACCATTCCGCGACCGTTCCGTTTTCGTCGCGCCGAGGCTCCACCCGGCACTCCGCCCAGCGGTAGACGTCATCCTTTTCGCGCCAGCGAAATCGCATCGCGGAGCCGTCGCCGGTTTCGAAGCAGTTCCGGAGCCTACGCTGGATATCGGGAGCGTCTTCGGGATGAACCAGCTGCTGCAGCAGATCGTCGATGCGCGGTTCACCGAGAGCGTCGAAATCGGCGATAACCGAGCGGAAATGGTCCTGATACCGCTTATTGAAATAGAACGACCCGCCGTTAGGCTCTACACTCCAGATGCGGACCGGCACGGCGTCTATGATCTGCTGAAGCTGTTGTTGGCTCCGACGCACAGCGTCCTCGGCATGGACCTGATCGTCGATGTCGTGGCAAAGGCCGTACCACTGGACGATGCGCCCCGCCTGATCCCGCATTGGCTCGGCCCGGCTCGACATCCAGCGATAAATTCCGTCGGCGCGGCGCAAGCGATAGCGGATGGCGAAATTCTCGCCCGTGAGAAGACACCTCCGAAGAGCATCACCGAACCCCACCGCATCCTCGGGATGAACAGTGGCGTCCAGGAGCGCCTCCAGCCGACTCATGCCCGGCTTATCGAAATCCACGACATCCAGGCCGAGGAAATCGACCATCCGCCTATTGAAGAATGTCGGCTCGCCATCGGGCGTCAGGCGCCACACATGGCTCGGAACCATATCCACGAGATGCGAAAGCTCCTCCTCCCGTTCCCGCAATGTTTCTATGCTTTGGCGCAAACTGAGCACTGCCGACTGGTGCTGTCGGGAAATGGCGGCCACGATGAGCGCCGAAAATGCCGAGATGGCGAGAAAAAGCTGCAGCATGACCTGCTTGTGCTTCTGGGACTCGGGATCGCCGGCGAACTGGCTGGTCCCCGTTATCGTAAACAGCGCCGTGATCAGGGCGAGGAGAGCCAAGGATACGGCAGCACCTTTGAACTCGAAGCGAACGGCAGCCCAAAGAAGGGGCGGCATGATGATGTATGCGAAGGGGAGGTAGCCGCTCAGAGAAAGAGCGGCAACGCCGAGAAAGATTAACCCCAGGACGCCAGCTTCCACCCATTGCGCGGCTGAGAGCTGGGTCTTGCCGCGCCAGCTATGAAATACAACCAGCGCCAGCGGCGCTACGATCAAGACGCCGGTGGCGTCTCCGATCCACCATAGAGGCCAAGCCGTTGCGAAGGATTGCGATTGCATGCCAAACCATGCCAGGGTCGCACTTCCCACAGTCGCGCTGACGATGGGCGCAATGCCTGCGCCCAGTACAACAAATGCGAAAACGTCCTGCAAGGTTTCAAACCGAACTGGCCGCTTCAAAGTCTGGTTGACGAGCCATGCCCCGGCCACCGCTTCAAGAGCGTTGCCGATGTAGATCAGGACGGCCGCAGGCAGGGGGCTGTGGAACCACAAGTAATTGCTGAACAATTCAGCCAGGCAGCCCCCCAGTACCCACCAAGGCCAGCTGTAGCGGGAGGCGAGGACAAGTGTCGCGATGAAAAGCCCCGCCGCAGGCCAGATGGAAATACCGGTTCCAGGGACAATTGCGAGCGACTGCGCGAATCCGCAGGCCAGCACATAGGCCACGATGAAAAGCCCCAGATGCAGGGGGCGGGGGCGGTGCGACCAGACGCTCATCATCAGTTGCTCCTGCCGGACAGACAAAGCCAGCGGATCGTCGGCGTTTCGTACCGTAGTTCTTCTCGATTTCGGGGCTGGCGAGCTCATGTTCAAACCGTAACCCTGCCACATTACAACCGCAACTCATGGAAACCCATGCATTGCGCGGGGATGTAGCCGCCGTGCTGGGATCGGCACTTTTGCGCGAACGAGGAATTGGGGACCTGTTCTGCCTTCCTGGTGGGGCATGCTAACCGTTAGGCTGGCTTTCCTAGACCTACGGCTAAAGCGACCGAACCCCATGCATGATAGAGGGCGCCTGGCTTTCCAGTCATTGTCGATCCAATCGATCGCCAGACATTGAAGACGATAGGGAGCCCGTCGGCGATTTCGTCCTCATTTGCGCCGCGCAATGCAACAAAGGGGTGTTGAGATGAAAATCACTGTGGCGGGAGCAACCGGTGTTATCGGAACACGGCTCAGTGAAAACATGCGTCAGTCCGGCCATCGAGTTGCGGCCGTGTCGTTATCGCTCGGCGTCGACACCATCACCGGAAAAGGCCTTGATGCGGCCTTGGCAGGGACTGAGGTCATTATTGATGTCACCAACGCGGCGTCCTTCGGCGACAGCGCAGCGCTGGATTTTTTCAGGGCTTCGACCAGAAATTTGCTTGCTGCCGCGGCTGAGGCCGGCGTCAGCCACTATCTTGCACTTTCCGTCGTCGGCACGCCGCGTCTCGTTGAAAGCGATTACTTCCGCGCGAAAATGGTGCAGGAGAATCTCATCAGGGCGTCAAAGCAACCCTATACTATTCTCCGCTCCACACAGTTTTACGAGTTCATCGGCGGATTGATCGACACCGGTGCCGATGGTGATGTGTTTCGATTGCCGCCGGCGTTCATGAAACCGGTCGCAGCCGGGGACGTCGCCGCGTTGCTGGCGGAATTGGCAATGGCAGCGCCGTTGGACGATATCGCCGAAATCAGCGGCCCGGAACAATTCGGTATTGATGAAATCGCTCGGATCTATCTCGCCGCGAATGAAGATGAACGGCAGGTGGTAACGGATCCATCCGCCTCGTATTTCGGCGTTGAATTGACCGACGACGCGCTGCTTCCGGGCGCCGGCGCGCGAGTGGGGACCGAGAAGCTCTCCGACTGGCTCTATCAATCGATGGGGGAGTAGGCCGTACGGCTTTTTGCCGGCAGCTAAGGGATTTAAAATTGACTTGCCGCTGAACTTTCACCCCACTTCGATTGGAGCCCTGGCGCCTTTTGAATGTGCCTAATGGCGCGGCCCAGTGGAATCGCAACGGTTTCCTAGAGTCAGAGCCGGACGCGGCGATGGACCGGCACCGTTGCCGGGTCTGGTCTGAGCAATGTGTGCGGCCTCAATGGCTCACCGCAATCGTCAAATCGAGGTGAACGGGAATTCCAGGACTTGTTTTCTGAAAGATTGTGCACTAAGTAATCGTGTGCGATACAAAAGGAGTTTGACTATGTTGAAGATATTTGTCGCCGCTGCCGCAATCACCGCAGGTGGCCTTTTGAACGCCCACGCGGCCGAAAAGCCGACGGTCGTCCTTGTGCATGGCGCATTTGCCGACGCCTCCAGTTGGAATGGCGTGATCACACGTCTCGAAAAAGATGGTTATCCGGTGGTGGCGGTCGCTAATCCGCTTCGAAGTGTAACGTCCGATGGCGATTACTTAGGCAAAGTGGTTGCAGGATTGAAGACTGACGTCGTTCTCGTCGGCCATTCCTACGGTGGCGCAGTGATCAACGAGGCAGCAGCAGGCAGCGCCAATGTCAAATCGCTCGTCTTCGTCGCGGCGTTCGCGCCCGATGCTGGGGAAACGGCCCTCGTGCTTTCGGGCAAGTTTCCCGGAAGCACGCTCGCACCGACCCTTGCGGAACCCGTCCCGTTGGATGGTGGAGTAAAGGACCTGTACATCAAGCAGAGCGCGTTTCACGATCAATTCGCTGCAGATGTATCCAAGGCGGAGGGCAAGCTGATGGCCGCAACACAGCGCCCAATCACCGATAAGGCTCTTGGCGAGGCCTCGACTGTGGCGAGCTGGAAGAAGATCCCGTCTTGGTTCGTCTATGGTGACGCGGATAAAAACATACCGCCAAAGGCGCTAGGATGGATGGCGGAACGAGCGGGTTCTAAAGAGACGGTTGTGGTTAAAGGCGCGTCTCACGTCGTGATGGTCTCTCATCCCGATAAAGTCGCGAAGGTCATCGAAGACGCTGCGTCCAACAAATAAACGGCGCACTGTGGTTCTGCGACCGGATCAGCATTGATCCGGTCGTGGTAAGGCAATACGCAATGCGAGATACCGAACTCTCTTTTCTCTCGAACAGTCGAGGCCATATCCTGTCCCAGGCCGATGGCCCTGGACTGTCGCGATCTCATGGGCGGGTGATCCTATAGACCAGCAAATCATCCGAATCCACAAGCTTGGTTGCGGTCTTGTCCAGATAGTCGATGACCCCATCATGATGCTCGACGAATAGCCGGTCCTGCTTGTCGACGGCGTTCTTGGCCGCGCCGAACAAATCCGCGCCCTGCGCGCGCAATTCCTCGAGCTGTGCGATCGCGGTGGCGTCATCCGCGACGAATTTCGACCATTCGACATCGCCTCCGCCAGGCGGGAACACCCAGCCGCGCGCCCTGCTGTAGTAGACTGCGACGGGATCGCCGACCTCGGGGGCGATGGCGACGACGAGATCGCCCGGTTGCGCCAACCGCGCCAGTTCCTCGCCAAGCAGCTTGCCCTTCATGGCGATTGGCTTCTTCATCGTCCTGACGAGGGGCAAGGTCGACCAGGCAAGCGCGACGGCCACGATGCAGATCGAGCGAAGCACCACCGCCGGCGTTAGAATACTCCGCGATGCAAGCGTTGCCAGAAGAAGCGCGCCGTGGCCGCAGAACATCGCGACAGGTACATGGAAGATGTGGAAGTTCCACACATTACTGGTTATCTCACCCGCGGCCGCCAGGTAGACGATCATGGCCGCAGCCAGCCACACATAGGGAATGGCCGAAAGGGTGCGTTGTTTCGGGTCTTTGGCAGGGCTGGGCGGCATCCACAAGCCGACCGCGAGCAGCACCAGGAACGGATAGCCGTAGAACCACAAGACGGAGGTGTTCGATAAGGATTCGAAGTAGAACCTGTCCCTGACATATGTCCAGAAGCCGTAATCCCAGATATAGCCGCCGCTACCGGCGACATGAAACGGCGGATAGCTGCGGCCGAGATAAATCGCCCAGCTGAAATAAGCGCCAATGATGGCCAGGCTCAAAAGCCCCGACAGGAAAACCCTGGCCGCCTGCTTTCGCTTCTTCTCCAGAATCCAGCAGACCATCAGATAGAAGATGACGGCGCCGGCAGCGATGCCGGGTGGCTTTGATAGCACGCCGAGCGAGAAGCAGACCGTGGCGAGCGGCAAGAGCCAGCCGCTGCCGCCGGCCCAGTATTTGGCGAACAGCCAGACGCCAAGAGTCACCAAGGCCAGCATCGCGGGATCGGGAAGAAACGAGCTGTCGATCATGATCGCCGCCGGCATCAGCGCGTAGGCAAGTGCGGTCGCGTGGGCGTGCATCTCGTCCCAGCAGAGCGCCGTTAACCGGTGCAGCGAAAACACCGTCACCAGACCGAAGAAGGCCGCAACCATGCGGCCGAACCAGTCGTGCCAGCCGAAGAGCTGGTAGAGCAGGGCTGTGAGATAGCTGACGATCTGGAACTCGCGACCCTGATAGCTTGGCCCGGGTCCGGTCCAGCTGACCTCCGGAAAGAAGATGTTCCAGCTGCGTTGCTGGAAATTATCTGCCATCATTGCAGTGCTTATCTCGCGCCAGCTGAAGCCGTCGACTAGCGGCAAGGTGATCTTGTGGAATCTGAAGACGATCGCAATAAACAGGATCCCCAGCAAGATCGCGGTGTCGAGGTTCAGGTAGTTGCGAGCAGCCATGTCCCGGTCGGTCCTCTGCTGCGGGTGTTGCTGACCTTCGCCCTGATTCAATTCCGGGTCGTGCGTCATATGAAACCGTGTCTCCCTTCCGCCCGACGCGGCGCGATATGCGCCGGCATTGGATCGAGAGGAAGATTAGGCTGAGCGGGATCTCGCCGCCGGTGCGGTCGGCTGCGGAGCGGCTCGGAGGCTTCACCGAGCAGCGTCTTGGAAGGCTTGCGGGGCGGCTTTCTCATGATGGCAGTTCATCAGCAAAGCCTTAAAAAGCAATTTACCCAGATTGATTATTGCCTCATTCGAACATAATAAGAACATCGGCGGCGCGGCTGCCAATCTGAAAGCTGAGGTATGGAGTGCGGGATGCGCGAGCCGCCGATCAGCGAAGCAGTGGGAGACGATGAGCATGAGGAGGTGATCGCCTATCGACGGGCGCCGCTAACGGCATTCTGCTGGAAAGACAGCCGATTGGTGATTTGGTGGCGGGTACGATAATGAGCGAGTATATTTCCATGTCGGGTGAACAGCGTTCACCGCGGCATCCTAGATCAGTGCTTCGGGGATGCCCCAAGATTGACAAAAAGACATCCATTGCCGATCTCTATTTGTGTCAGAAGGTCCGCCCTTACCTCTTCGCCAACAACCGCTTTTAAGTGCCGCCACTTTTGGCCCTTCGGATGTGCAGGCACCGGTACGCCTTCTCGCAAAAACAGCGTTACTTCAGGAGCTTCATCTGATTTGTAGATACAAATTCTCACAGCTCAAGTCCTGTTAGCAGCAAATATTGTGCACTGCAAAACAAGAAATGGCAAACATTCATTTGCCGGGTAAGTCAACGTTGGGCCGGATTCTGGCGGCTAACGCGTTGAAGTGGCGCCGGAAGGTCCAAAGGATTGGCATCGGATTACGCGGGCTTCCAGGCCGCCGCACGGATCGTCGGCGCACCTGCAGCAATGAGTTGACAGCACGCAGGAGTTCATCGGCAACACCGGCCGCCACGCCGTCAGGCTAGCAATGCGAGTGGTAAAGGGCTGGCGGTTGGAGGACGCGCGAATTGCCTTTCAACGACTTGGTTGTCCGTGAGAGTGGCCCACAGAACTAGTGGATGTTAGACCGCCTCGAGTTTTCGGTGAGGCGCCTCGGGAAGGTCGACGTCGATGACATCGCCAGGGCGTATCTCGCCGGAGGTCGGTCGAGGCCCTGGAAGCCAAGGGAATTGTCAAACTATACGTGTGAACTGGCCGGGCCGGGGGCGCTGTTGAAAGAAGGCGGCGGGCCCTCATGTTGCCCACCGCCCACCCCTCCCGGCGTCCGCCGCCACGGTCGGGAGGAGCGCTGAGCCTATCTGAGCCAGGCCACGGTTTGTATCCGAAGAGACAAACAAAAATGCGGTGTCATCCCACAGTCACATAAGCATTTGTGAGGAGTGTTTTGCCGCCAGGCGAATGTCATTGAAGTTGTTGCGGTCGCCGCCGCCGTGCCTGTGGATAGGCTGTGGATATCCGGTGGACGACACGATCAATCAGCGGGCGATAACGTCGCAGATGCCAATCGCATGTTGCCTATCCGTTCCGAATCTCATCATTCTGCCGTTGCTGCTGTCGACCTCCGCCGCAAACGTCGTCGATCGCATGCCACGGGCGCTCCGACTGATGTCGTGGAGCGCCCTTTTCTTTGGATTCGGCGTCTCGTCACAAAAGAGGGTATGAGAACCGATAGCTGAGCCTCGCATATCGTTGCTCATGCCATAGATTACGCCAATCGGTCGTTGATCAATCGGGCGACACCGACCCCGGTGACCGGCCGGTACCTATTCATAACTTGCGGGGGTTGCATGATGGAATATCGACGTTTGGGAAAGTCGGGCCTGAAAGTGAGCGAGTTCTCCTTCGGCTCATGGGTCACGTTCGGCAAGCAGGTCAACGGAGGTGACGCCGTCGACCTCATGAAGCTTGCCTACGACAACGGGGTGAACTTCTTCGACAATGCTGAAGGATACGAGAGCGGCAAGTCCGAGATCGTGATGGGCGAGGCGCTCAACCGGCTTGGCTGGAGCCGTGACAGCTTCGTCGTCTCCAGCAAAGTCTTCTGGGGAGGCCAGAAGCCGACGCAGCGCGGCCTGTCGCGCAAACATGTGACCGACGCCTGCCACGCAGCGCTCAAGCGGCTTCAGGTCGATTACCTCGACCTTTACTTCTGCCACCGCCCGGATATCGACACGCCGATCGAGGAAACGGTCCGGGCGATGCATGATCTCGTCGCCCAGGGCAAGGTGCTCTATTGGGGCACGTCGGAATGGTCCGCGCAGCAATTGACGGAAGCCTACGCCGTTGCCCGGGACCTGCGCATCACCCCGCCGACCATGGAGCAGCCGCAATACAACATCTTCGAACGCCAGAAGGTCGAGTCCGACTACTTGCCGCTCTATGACCTGATGGGCCTTGGCACCACGATCTGGTCGCCGCTCGCCTCGGGCGTCCTGACCGGCAAATATAACAACGGAGTTCCCGCCGACAGCCGTATGAACCTGCCGGGCTACGAATGGCTGAAGGAAAAGTGGTCCAGTGATGCCGGCCGCGCCCAGCTCAAACAAGTTGGCGAGCTCGCAAAGCTCGCCGACGAGATCGGCATGTCGATCACGCATCTCGCCCTCTTGTGGTGCCTTGCCAATCGGAACGTCTCGACCGTCATTCTTGGAGCCTCGCGCGCCAGCCAGCTGCAGGACAATCTCGCGGCCCTCTCACACCGAGAGAAGATGACGTCTGACGTTTTGGACCGGATCGACACGATCGTCGGAAACAAGCCCGAAGGACCACGTCGCTTCTAGGCGAACAAATCTCCCTCGACGAGCCGGACTAAGTGTTCGTCGAGGGAAAAGCGCCAGTTATGTTACCAGCACCATGGTGCTGCGGACGGCGGTGGGAACGTTCGAGAATGTGAAGTGCCGCGTAGCGCCCCGTGCATCCCATATTTCGGTCGTTAGCGAAGCGCGTCTTCATCGCAGGCTGCTGCCCGCTAGTTGCCCCAGACGACGGCTTCCTCATGACGCTTGATCAGGTGGCGCAAGCTCTCGAAGCCCGACCTGACAAACTCGGCGAAATGATCGACCGCTGGAGCGCGAGGAGCATCAGTTCGCGTCAGGATGGCAAGAGCTCGTTCAGGATGCGGAATGTTGACAGGAAGAGCGGTGATCGCCTTCTCCTTTCTCAACGCGAAGACGACGCTGTGCGGCATAATGGTCAAGGCGTCGGCCGCTTTGAGGTAGTTGATGACGCCCATAAGCGAGCCGCCGGAGTAGCGTATCTTAATTTCGGTCGCTCCGAAGGACAGTAGAAGCGCCCGAAGATCGGCGAGCAGGGGACTGCCTGGCGGGGGCGCCACCCAGGGGTAGTCGAGAAGCTCGCCCGGCCGCGGGCGCCGTTTCATGAGGAGGGGGTGCGTCGAGCGGCAGGCGATGACATTCCGACCTGGCAGTATCTGCTGGAACTCTAGGCCGGAGCCTTCTTCGAGGATGTCGATCGGGCAGACGGCCAGGTCGATCTGGTCGGCCTTGAGGGCTGCGCGGAGATCGGGAAGATAGCCGTAGCTCTGTTCGACCCGCACGTCGGGATGTGTCTGTTGGAACTCGGCGCAGAACTGCGCGATCAGAGCGTCCATGAAAAAGGGCGTGCCACCGACGCGGACGCCGCCGCTCCTCCCCATTCGGAAACTGTCGACGAGGTCGGAGGCTTTTCGAGACGCGGCGAGCATGACCAGGCCGTGCTCCGCCAGCGACAGCCCGAACGGCGTCGCCTGCAGTGGCCTGCGCCCTTTAACGAAAAGAGGTTCGCCCACCCGCTTTTCCAGCATCGAGAGCGCTCGGGACATTGCCGGCTGGGCCAGACCCAGCAAAGCCGCACCTTCCGTGACGCCGCCAGCTTTGACCACGGCCGCAAGCTGTATGAGGTGACGTTCGTCGATCTTCATAACAATCTGTTATACTGATCCTCTGCAAAATCATCAACGCTCGACTTTCATCGTGCTAGGCTTCTCATATGTCGATCGGGAGGAGACGATGATGACCGGGAGTGCCAGCGCGCTCACATTTGACGAGGCCACGTCATCCGAAGCCTTTGCCGAACGCTTCAGCGCGAACCGGAACGGCAAATTGGCCCACCTGATCGCTGCGGCCGTGACGCATGTTCATGACCTCATCAAGGAGTTCCGCCCGAGCCCGGACGAGTGGCGCAAGGTCATCCAGTTTCTGACCGAAGTCGGGCACGCCTCTGACGAGCGCCGTCAGGAATGGGTGCTGCTTTCGGACCTCATCGGCGCTTCCGCGCTGGTGGAAGAAATCAACTCACGTCGACAGAAGGGCGCGACGCCGAATACAATCCGCGGACCCTTCTATCGGGACGACGCCCCTGAGCGTTCATCCGGAGCCTCGATCTCGGTCGATGGAAAGGGGGAGCCCCTACGCGTCTCCGTGCGCGTGCAGGATCTCGACGGGCTTCCCATCGGGGGCGCCGAGGTTGTGACGTGGCAGGCCAACGCCGAGGGCTTCTACGAAAACCAGCAACCGGATCTCCAACCAGAGCACAATCTACGCGGACTGTTCAGGACCGACGCGGAAGGCTGCGTCATGTATCGCTCGGTGATGCCCGCCGGCTACGGCGTGCCGGACGACGGGCCCGTTGGCCGTCTGCTGAAAGGCGCCGGCTATCCGCTGCATCGTCCGGCTCATCTTCAGTTCGTTGTCAGAGCGAAAGGGTTCGAAACGATTACGACGCACATCTACGATTCAAACGATCCGCGTCTTGCGGAGGATGCCCTTTTCGGTGTCCGACCGGACCTCGTCGCGCGGTTCGAACATGCACAGGTCGACGGTCGGCGGGGCAGGTCGGTCGACCTGACCTTTGTGATGGTTCGCGCAAGACCGGGGAGGCAGGGATGACGCGGCCGTTCTGCTACGCAGGCAGTCCCGCCCAGATCGTTTTCGGCAACGACAGCATTGGCAGTGTCGGTGCATGGATCGCAAAGGCTGGGCGCAAGCGCGCGCTTGTGCTCTCGACCCCGCACCAGAAGGCGGACGCGGAAGAGCTGGCCAATAAGATTGGCGAACTGGCCTGCGGCGTCTTCTCGGGGGCGGTCATGCACACGCCCGTGGAGGTGACCGAGGCTGCCATGAAGGTGGTGCTCGATACGGCTGCCGACTGCGTCGTCTCGCTCGGTGGGGGATCGACCACCGGGCTTGGCAAGGCGATCGCCTATCGCAACGACATCTTTCAGATCGTCGTGCCGACGACCTATGCCGGGTCGGAGGTGACGCCAATTCTTGGCCAAACCGAAGGCGGTCGGAAGACGACGGTGCGCGACGCGAAGATCTTGCCGGAGATCGTGATCTACGATCCGTCTCTTACCCTGGGGTTGCCTGTCGCGATGAGCGCGACAAGCGGGCTGAACGCAATGGCTCATGCATTGGAAGGTCTCTATGCCCGCGATCGCAATCCGATCTCGACGCTCATGGCGCTTGAAGGCCTGCGGGCGTTCAAACTTAGCTTGCCGAAGATCGTGAAGTCACCGAACGACATGGACGCCCGCAGCGACGCGCTCTACGGCGCCTGGCTTTGCGGCACGGTCCTTGGTGCCGTCGGGATGGCGCTGCATCACAAGATCTGCCACACGCTCGGCGGTTCTTTCGATACGCCGCATGCAGAAACACATGCTGTCATGCTGCCGCATACCGCGGCTTTCAATGCAGGGGCGGCAGCTGCGGAGCTTTCCGAGGCAGCGGCGATATTCGGCGGCTCGATCGGTGGCGGTCTTTGGGATTTTTCCAAGCAGATCGGTGCGCCGATGTCACTCAAGGATTTCGGAATGACGGAGGCCGATCTAGACCGCGCCGCGTCGATCGCTGTCGAAAATCCGTACTGGAACCCTCGGCCGATAGACACTCAATCGATCAGGAAGCTTCTTCAGGACGCCTGGGAGGGACGACGTCCGGAAGACTGAGACTTGGCACGCCGGACGGCGCGCTCTTTGGGAGGAGAGGGACAATGGGAGGAAGCATGTTCACGAGACGCGATTTTCTGAAAACAACGGCGACCGGCGGGGCCATCATAGCGGCGTCCAGCCTTGCCGCTCCGGCGATCGCCCAGAACGCGGCCATCAAGCTTGGCTACGTCAGCCCGCAAACCGGCCCGCTTGCCGCCTTTGGCGAGGCCGACAAATTCGTCATCGATTCGTTCCTGGCGACGACAAAGAAGCTCGGCCTGACCTATGAGGTTGTGGTCAAGGATAGCCAGTCCAATCCTAACCGCGCGGCCGAGGTCGCAAAGGAGCTTATCGTCGACGACCAGGTCAATCTGATGCTGGTTTCTTCCACGCCGGAAACGACCAACCCGGTTTCGACCACCTGCGAAGGCGAGCAAATGCCTTGCATTTCCACGGTGGCTCCTTGGCAGCCGTGGTTCATCGGCCAGCAGGGCAATCCCGGCGATCCCTCATCATGGAAGCCATTTGACTACGCCTACCACTTCTTCTGGGGGCTCGAGGATATCATTGCCGTCTTCACGGGCATGTGGGGTCAGATCGACACCAATAAGAAGGTCGGCGGGCTCTTCCCCAACGACGGCGACGGCAACGCGTGGGGCGATAAGGTGGTGGGGTTTCCGCCAGTCCTGGAAAAACTGGGTTACGGACTGACTGACACCGGCCGCTACCAGAACCTGACGGACGACTTTTCCGCGCAGATCAACGCCTTCAAGCAGGCGGGTACCGACATCCTTACCGGCGTGATGATCCCGCCGGATCTCACCACTTTCTGGAACCAGGCGAAACAGCAGGGATTGAAACCGAAAATCGCCTCGATCGGCAAGGCGTTGCTCTTTCCGCAGACGGTCGAAGCGTTGGGCGATGCCGGTCATAACCTGTCCACGGAAGTCTGGTGGACGCCCAGCCACCCCTTCACATCGTCACTGACAGGCGAGACGGCAGTCACCGTCGCCAACGCATTCACCAAGTCGACCGGCCGCCCATGGACACAACCTATCGGCTTCGCCCACGCGTTGTTCGAGATCGCCGTCGACGTGATGAAGCGAGCGGGAGAGGTTGGCGACGGAGACGCTGTTGCCAAGGCCATAGGGGAGACCAAGCTCGATACACTTGTCGGGCCGATCGCGTGGGGCAACGAGAAGCTTCCGCCATTTGCGCAGAAGAATGTTGCCAAGACGCCTCTCGTCGGCGGCCAGTGGCGCCTGAAGTCGGGCGGCGGCTACGATCTCGTCGTCGTCGAAAACGGGCTGGCGCCCAATGTGCCGCTGGGCGGTAAGCTCGAAGTTTTGGCCTAAGGCAAAAGGTCTGCCCGGCGCCCGAGCCGGGCGGAACTGATCGGAGGAGGACCGATGCCCATTCTCGAACTTAAAAGTGTATCGAAGTCCTTCGGCGCGCTTATCGTCGCCGAAGGGGTTTCCTTTTCGGTGGAGCCGGGAGAGGCGCTCGGCGTCATCGGACCGAACGGTGCTGGAAAATCGACACTGTTCAATCTCATCAACGGCAACCTCAAGGTGGCCGGTGGTTCGATCCAATTCGACGGCCGCGATGTGACCCATACGCCCCCGATGCAGCGCTGCCTTGCGGGCATGGGACGCACCTTTCAGATACCGCAGCCTTTCGAGCGCCTGACCGCCTATGAAAATCTATTGGTCGCAGGCGCTTTCGGAACGCGCCAGGCGGAAGCCCATGTCGTCGATCTCTGTGCCGACATCCTGGTGGAGACAGGCCTAATCGCAAAGGCGAATGTCCCCGCAGGCTCCCTTTCCCTTCTTGAGCGCAAACGACTGGAGCTTGCGCGCGCGCTCGCCACGCAACCCAAGCTTCTGCTTCTTGACGAAATCGCTGGAGGACTGACGGAGGGAGAGTGTCGGCAGCTGGTGGCGACGATCAAACGCGTCCACCAGCGCGGCGTCGCGATCATCTGGATCGAGCATGTGCTGCACGCCCTGACCGCCGTCGCCGAGCGATTGCTGGTCTTGAACTTCGGTCGCGTGATCGGCATCGGCGCAGCCGATGCGATCATGGCGTCGAGCGACGTCCGCGAAATCTATCTCGGGATGGAGGTCTGATGGCAAGCCTTGTCGAAACACGAGGTCTTACGGCCTTCTACGGCGACTTCCAGGCCGTCTTCGGGGTCGATATCCGGCTCGAGGTCGGCGAGACCATCGCCGTGATCGGCGCCAACGGCGCGGGCAAATCGACCTTGATGCGCTCCCTCGCCGGTGTGATTGCCAACAGCGCGGAGATGGTCCTCCATCGCGGCGAGCCGATCGGTGCGCTGGGAGCACCGGATGTGGTGCGCCGCGGGATCGCGCTGGTGCCGGAGGGCCGCAGGCTGTTTCCGTCATTGACCGTAGAGGAGAACCTGCTGATCGGCAGCTACGGCCGCCGGGTGGCGGCCGGACCGTGGACCCTGGAAAGCATCTACGTGCTTTTCCCCATTCTGAAAGAGCGGCGACGCAATCCGGCGACGGCCCTCTCTGGCGGCCAGCAGCAGATGGTCGCGATCGGTCGGGCCCTCATGTCGAACCCAGACGTCCTGCTCTGCGACGAACTCAGCCTCGGTCTGGCGCCGGTGGTGATCAAGGATATCTACGCCGCCTTCGCCAAGATCAAGGCATCGGGCGCCGCGATCATCATCGTCGAACAGGACATCGTGCAGGCTCTAAAGGTCGCCGACCGGATTTATTGCATGATGGAAGGCCGCATCACCCTGACCGGTCGTCCCTCCGAACTCGATCGTGCGGACATCCATGCAGCCTATTTTGGAGCGGGGACCCATGAACTGGCTTGATACGCTTCTCCAGGGAATACTGCTCGGCGGACTATATGCCCTATTCGCGGCTGGCTTGAGCCTTGTCTTCGGCATCATGCGGCTCGTCAATCTGGCCCACGGCGACCTGATCGTCCTTGCCGCGTTCCTGATAATGCTCATCGTGTCATCTTTTGGGCTCAATCCGTTTGTCGCGGCATTGATAGCGGCGCCATTGATGTTCGGGCTAGGCTGGGTGCTCCAATATTATCTTCTCAATCGCACGCTCGGCAAAGACGTCCTGCCACCGCTGCTGGTGACGTTCGGCCTTTCGATCGTGATCCAGAATGGTCTTTTGGAAGCGTTCACGGCCGACAGCAGGCGAGTTTCGACGGGCTCGCTTGAAACGGCCTCGGTGCAGATCGGAAGTGTCAACGCCGGACTGATGCCGTTGCTGACCTTCGCCTCGGCCGTGCTCGTTATCTTGGCCTTGAATCAGCTCATCTACCGGACCTCTCTTGGCCGGGCATTTCGCGCCACGTCTGACGACGTGGTGACCGCAAGCCTGATGGGGATTCGGCCAAACTCGATCTTCGCCGTCGCTACCGGACTGGCGATGATGATCGTGACCGTTGCTGCGCTCTACCTCGGCATGAGAGCGAACTTCGATCCGACCGCCGGACCCGCCCGATTGATCTATGCCTTCGAAGCAGTGATCATCGGCGGCCTCGGCTCGCTTTGGGGCACGCTCGCGGGCGGTGTGATCCTGGGCCTTGCGCAGACGATCGGGGCTGCGGTCAATCCCGAATGGCAAATTCTTGCCGGGCACGTCGCCTTTCTTCTCGTGCTGCTTTTTCGTCCGCGCGGTCTTTTTCCGCGGGCCGTCGACTGAGGCGCGCCATGACCACGGGTTTTCAAACCATGACCAATGAACGAACGGCTCGCTGGCGCATCGAGACGAGGACGACTGTTTCCCGAATCTTCACAATGTTCCTCTTCCTGGCGGCGGCCCTCATGGTCTTCGCTCCGTTCGTCGTCTCGCGTGGCGTCGTGCAGGATCTCTTTTTCATCCTGACCATGCTAACGCTGGCCCAAAGCTGGAATCTTCTCGCTGGTTATGCCGGCCTCATCTCGGTCGGACAGCAACTTTTCGTCGGATGTGGTGCCTACGCCTTATTCGGCTTGGTTATCCTGACTGGAATGGATCCAGTTCTGGCGGTCCTGCTTGCCGGCCTCCTCGCAGCCGCCGTCGCGGTGCCGACAGCCTTCTTCGCCTTCCGCCTCTATGGGCCGTACTTTGCGATCGGTACCTGGGTGATTGCCGACGTCGGGCGGCTGCTCCTTGCGCAATGGAAGACCCTCGGGGGCGGAACAGGGACGTCCATGCCGCGAGATGCGACGCGCGACATGCTGGGCGCCGCCGCACTCAGCGATTGGTTCGGCATGCGCTCGTCCGTCGCAGCCGATGCATTGGCCTACTGGATGGCGCTCGTGCTGGCGTCGGCGACGATCATCTTCGTCTACAGACTGCTTTGCAGCAAGCATGGGCTGGGGCTTGCGGCCGTCCGCGACAACGAGACGGCGGCACGTGCCCTTGGCGTCGACGCACAGCGGCTGAAGACACTGATCTATCTCCTGACGGCCTTCATCACGGGCGTGGTCGGCGCGCTCATCTACCTGCAGAACGCTCGGATATCGCCCGACGCGGCCTTCTCGCTCACCGACTGGACGGCCTACGTCATCTTCATCGTCGTCATCGGCGGCATCGGCACAATTGAGGGTCCGATCCTGGGTGTGCTTGTCTTCTTCGTATTGCAGAACGCGTTTTCGAGCTTCGGCTCCTGGTATCTTCTGGCGCTCGGCGCACTGGCCATCGTTACCATGCTCTTTGCGCCTCGCGGCGTCTGGGGATTGATATCCGACCGCACTGGTTGGGAACTTTTTCCGGTCCGCCGTCGCCTCAAGGACGGATCTTCAGAATATGAAATGGGAGGGCCACATGGCTGAAATCAAAACCGACGTATTGATCATTGGCACAGGCCCGGCCGGTTCGGCGGCAGCCGCGTTGCTCGCGACACACGGCCTCGAACCGCTGGTGATCAACCGCTATCGCTGGCTGGCGAACACGCCGCGCGCGCACATCACCAACCAGCGCACGATGGAGGTGCTACGCGATCTTGGCCGCGACGTCGAGAACGAAGCTTACATGTTCGCCGCCGAGCAGGATCTGATGGGCGAGAACGTCTTTTGCACCTCGCTGACCGGGGAGGAGATCGGCCGCATGAAAAGCTGGGGCAACCACCCACTATCCCGCGCCGAACATCTCCTCTCCTCGCCGAGCCGGATGAACGACCTGCCTCAGACATACATGGAACCGTTGCTGTTCAAGACCGCTTGTTCTCGCGGCGCGCAGCCGCGAATGTCGACCGAATATAAAAGCCATGTTCAAGACGCGGATGGGGTCACGACGACCTGCCTCGATAAGCTGACAGGCAGGGAGCTGACCATTCACTCCAAATTCCTGATCGGCGCGGATGGCGGGAACTCCAAGGTCGCCGAAGATGCCGGCCTGAGATTCGAAGGCAAGATGGGCGTGGCCGGATCGATGAACATCCTGTTCGAGGCCGATCTGTCGCGCTACGTCGCCCATCGCCCTTCCGTGCTCTATTGGGTATTGCAGCCAGGCGCCGACGTCGGGGGCATCGGCATGGGTCTCGTGCGCATGGTTCGCCCGTGGAACGAGTGGCTGATCGTCTGGGGATACGATATCAACCAGCCCGCACCGCAGGTCGACGACTCCTTCGCCACGAAGGTCGTGCGCGAGCTCGTGGGCGTCGAGGACATCGAGCCGAAGATAAAGTCGGTCTCGACGTGGACCGTCAACAATATGTACGCGACGACGATATCGAACGGCCGCGTCTTCTGCATGGGCGACGCAACGCATCGACATCCGCCGTCAAACGGCCTGGGCTCCAACACCTCGATTCAGGACGCGTTCAATCTTTCATGGAAGCTTGCGATGGTGCTGAAAGGTCAAGCTGGTCCTGAGCTCCTCGACAGCTACCAGGCCGAGCGCGCGCCAGTCGCCAAGCAAATCGTCACCCGCGCCAACAAGTCGATCGAAGAATTCGGCCCTATTTTCAAGGCGCTCGGCCTGCTTGACTCCGTTGATCCGGTGAAGATGCAGCAGAACATGGACGCGCGCTGCAATGACACGGCAGAGTCCGAAGCGCAGCGCGCGGCAATCCGGACCGCGATTGCAAACAAGGTCTACGAATTCGACGCGCACGGCGTCGAGATGAACCACCGATACGCCTCGAACGCCGTGGTGAAGGAGGGGCAGCCGGAACCCGCCTTCGAGAGGGACCCTGAGCTGCACTTCCAGCCGACGACTTGGCCGGGTGCGCGGCTTCCCCACGCCTGGCTCTTCGGCGCCGACGGAAAAAAGGTGTCCAGCCTTGATCTGACGGGCCACGGCGTTTTCACGGTGCTGACGGGCATCGGGGGCGACGGCTGGATTGCAGCGGCAAAGACGCTTTCGAAGGAGCTAGGGCTGCCGATCGCCACGCATCGGATCGGACCGCGACAGACGTGGCAGGATCTGAACGGTGACTGGGCGCAGGCCCGCGAAATCCGGGATTCAGGCGTGTTGCTCGTGCGGCCCGACCATCATGTCGCGTGGCGCGCGGACGCCGTGACGGCTGATCCGGAAGCGGAACTCCGCCGGGTTTTGAAAACAATTCTTTCTCGATGAGGTGCACTATGAGCTCCGAAGAAAAGGGCTATTTCACCGAAGAAAATTCCGTGGAGGTGGTCACGAGCCGCAACGCTCAAGCCAGGGACGAGCGCCTGAAGCGGGTGATGGAGGTTGTCACACGCAAGCTACATGAGGCGGTAAAGGAGCTTGAGCCGACGCAGGACGAGTGGATGGAGGCAATCTTCTTTCTCACCCGTACCGGGCAGACGTGCAATGAATGGCGACAGGAGTTTATCCTGTTGTCAGACGTGTTCGGCGTGTCGATGCTGGTCGATGCCATCAATAATCGCAAGCCCTCTGGGGCTTCTGAAAGCACGGTGCTCGGTCCGTTTCACGTTGCCGACGCGCCGGAACTGCCGATGGGCGCCAACATCTGCCTCGACCAGAAAGGCGAGGATATGGTGATCGGAGGGCGGATACTCGACACGGATGGCGGGCCGATTTCCAATGCTGTCATCGACGTTTGGCAGGCCAACGACGAAGGCTTCTACGACGTGCAACAGAAGGGGATACAACCCGACTTCAACCTTCGCGGCGTCTTTCGCACGGGCGCGGACGGCCGCTATTGGTTCCGGGCGGTCAAGCCCAAATATTACCCGATCCCGGACGACGGGCCGGTCGGCAAGCTGCTCGGCGCGCTTGGACGTCATCCCTATAGGCCGGCTCACCTGCATTACATCATAAAGGCCGACGGCTTCGAGGCGCTGACAACACACATCTTCGATCCGGACGACCCGTACATCCACTCGGACGCCGTCTTCGGCGTGAAGGAGAGCTTGCTTGCCAAGTTTCAGCCCGTAGAAGATCCAGTGCGGGCTAGCGACCTTGGATTCGCGGACAAGTTTTGGCTGGTGGAGCACGATTTCGTGCTGGCCCGGTCCTGGGAGTAGAACCTCCCGGGCGGGTCGGGCAACTGTCCGAACGATGATTTCCGCCTGCGGTTACCTCTAAAGCGCGTCGCGATCTTTCAGATTCGCTTTGTCGCGCTTTAAGTCTTTGTTTTTACGCATGCCGTTGTCGCAAAACCGCTGCACACTTTTGCGCGACATGCTTTAGAAGGGCACCCGTCGGTCAACGAGACGGCATGGCAGCAGCGTTTACTGGAGGGCGATCCGTGAATTGCGGCATGTCGAAACGAGGTATCTCTCGTCGATGCGGGGGGCCGCTCTTTTCCGCAATAGCAATACGTTCCCCAATCTACCATCCGGCCCACCTGAAGCTGGGCAGGATCTTTAGATTCCAAGCACGGTCACGAGCGGGGGCGTAAAGTCCTTGAAGCCCAGTCTCGGCCAGTCGCACCTTGTGTCAAACCTCGTCTTCGGTTCGTGGCGCTGACATTTCGGATTGGTCTTGAAGGCGTATCCTGGCAGGGTGACATATCTGGCATTTGCCGTGCAAAGGGCAATCGCGATACACAGCGTCAATGCAGAGCACATGGTTCTCATGGCACACCTCCAGGCGTCGTAGGAACCTTCAAGTGCGGAGAATTTCCGGTCGACAGTTCTCCCACTTTTGCCGGCCCCCCGCCATTCGCCTAATAGGAGGTGTGGCGTGGCGTCGTGAGTAATCCGTTTAGTGGAGCGTTGGCTAAGCGTTCAAGAAACCTTCATCAAACCCCAGGGTTGAAAAGCACACACCCGGCTCCAAATCCCGTCGGCGGTCATCGAAGCCGGGGAGGGGTAATGGGAAGCGCGCAATTTCATTGGATTGGCCGTGGTAGATTAGCCCTGAGCGTCATTCTCAGTCTTTCTTGCCTCCTGTCCTGCTCCCAGGCATTGGCGGCGCCCGCCGAAATCGGCGGCCTAACGGTGACCCTGCCCGATGCTGCTACCGGCTGGAGGAAGGCCGGCAAGGGCAATCTGTTTATGCTGCAGAAAGATTTTCCGGAAACGGAGGACGACAAGCGCGGCAATGCTCTGATTCAGATCACCAAGCCGCTCCCGGCAGCGCGCAGTTCTCTGCAGGCCGGCATGAAGACCTTCGTCGCGACGCTGCCCGACATGGCGAAGGAAGATATCCTGGTCAAACATTACGGGATCACTGTGAACGGCTACGATATCCGCGTGGAAGAACGCTGTCAGCATTAGCCGGATCGTCGTCGGCATCGCCGGCGACAAGCAGCAGGCCTATCTGCAGCTCGTGCTGCTGAATGTGAACGGTGACAGAAGCAGAAGTGCCGAGGCCGATTTCGCAACCCTCGTGCGCTCAGTGAAGCTTGATCCTTCCGACAAGGATTTCGATCTCGTGCCGGCGAGCGAAGACGGCGGGCTGGACGGCGTCTTCACCCATCTCGATACCGGTCTCCGGCCGAATGTCTTTGGCGGCATGGATTTTTATTCGGACAGCACGATCACCATGTTCGACCCGAAGGGGCTGTTCAGCACGGAACTGCCGAGGGGCGGCCGGAGCATTGGCGAACATTGCAGGGACACCCCGACCGATTGCGGCCTCTACAAGCTTACCGGCGGCGGTTTTTTCTCCTCCGCCGGGGCGATCCAAACGCGTAGTGTCACCTCTGCCTACGGCACGATCGAGATCGAGGCGAAGCCATTCTCGAAAAAAAAGGTCAGGACTTGGTGATTGCCGACGCAGACCACCGCGCCATGCCGCCGTTTGATGAGGGCACGAAGCTCGACGGCGAATGGGTATCCACCTTCGCCTCGAGCGGGATGACCGCGACCTCATCGGGATCGGTGGCGTCCAGCCATACGCTGAGGCTTCATCGAAACGGTACTTTCGAACGCACAGGTTGGTCGGGCGCCTCGATGACGAATGAAATCGGCGGATCGCAATCGGGCGTCACCACGTCAAGCAACCGGCCGGGTGCAAGCGGACGCTACAAGCTTTCCGGCTATCGTCTCGACCTGACCGACGTGAGTGGTAGGACGGAGACCATGAGCATATTCGAGCCGGACAAAGGTTCCGACGGGCTTCTGGTGATCAACGGCAACAACTACCTGAAGGACGATGGGAAATAGAGAGGCAGCGCCCAAGCTATTGATAATCGGGCTTATATGGCGACATGATTGACCGCCCGGTCGGCTGGAAAGCCACCGTGGTTATCAGTCACTTCGAGTCATCGGCAATGCGCGAATTACTTGAAATCTGGCTCATGTCGCCAGCCGTCTCGATGGGCTGAAACGGACGGTTTGGTTAAGCATTTGTAAATTGGTAACGAATCGAGGCATATAGTAACTGCGCAACTGAAGCGCTTTCGTTCAAAATTGCGCAGTTACCTGGGAAAAAGATCATGCAGCCGAGCCTTGCGCTTCAGGACGATCAAGAGCATCTCCCGTCGCTTCTGGCAACAGATGCGAAGGAGTTATCCTATCAACTTCAGCAGCATCAGGCAAAAATCTTTCCCCCGCTCTCGCAAAAGACCATCAGAACATTTTCGCCGGCGGAAGCTGCGGCCTTTATCGGCATCGGCGAAGGTTATCTCCGCCAGGTAGCCGCCGACGGCCATGGGCCCGATCCGCTCGCAAACGGACGGCGGCTTTACAGTGCAACGGACATGGACCGGATTCGCCGGGTCCTCGACGAGCGAAACGGAACGCCGAAATATGTACCGGCCCGCCGGCCAGGGGAAAAGCTCCAGATCATCTCCGTCATGAATTTCAAGGGTGGCTCGGGCAAGACCACCACTGCGGCCCATCTGGCGCAGTTCATGGCGCTCAGGGGCTACCGCGTGCTCGCCGTCGACCTCGATCCGCAGGCCTCCTTGTCCGCCTTGTTCGGCCATCAGCCGGAGTTCGACGTCGGAGAGGGCGAAACGATCTACGGTGCGATCCGATACGAGGAGCCACGCCCCATCGCCGACATCGTGCGCGCCACCTACACGCCCAATCTGCATCTCATTCCGGGCAATCTCGAGCTGATGGAATTCGAGCATGAGACGCCGAAGGCGATGGCGTCGGGTACGGCGGAGACGATGTTCTTTGCCCGCATTGGCGAAGTCCTGACGGAGATCGAAAGCCTTTACGACGTCGTGGTGATCGACTGCCCGCCGCAGCTGGGGTTCCTGACGATGTCGGCGCTCTGCGCGGCCACCTCGGTCTTGATCACGGTCCACCCGCAGATGCTGGATGTCATGTCGATGTCGCAGTTTCTGACGATGACGAGTGAGCTGATGTCGGTCGTGGAAAAGGCCGGCGGGCGTACCAGCTATGACTGGATGCGCTATCTCGTGACGCGGTTCGAGCCGAACGACGGACCGCAAAGCCAGATGACCGGCTTCATGCGGGCGATCTTCGGCAATCGAATGCTCCACAACGCCATGGTGAAGTCGACGGCGGTCGCCGACGCCGGCGTCACCAAGCAGACACTCTACGAGGTCGAGCGTTCGCAGTTCACACGCGGAACCTACGATCGGGCTCTGGACTCCCTCAACCTCGTGAACGGCGAGATCGAGGCGCATATTCGCTCGACCTGGGGAAGGAAATAGCAGATGGCGCGCAAGAACCTCATCGAAATTTCCGCTCCGAACCCGGAAAGGATGGACGCAGTCGCACCGCGCGACAATCGTCCGATCGCGGGATTCGTGCCGCAGGAGCGCAGTGCGGCTCCGGTCGGCGGCATTACCAAGACGCTCGGCAACATTACCGAGAAGATGGAGCGGGCGAGCGAGCTGGAACGGCAACTTGCTGCCGGCCAGACCATCGTCGAACTCGATCCCAGACTGATTGATGCTTCCTTTGTCAGCGATCGATTGGCAATCGACGCGGCCGAACTTGCGCAGCTTGTCGAGCAGATCCGCGAGCATGGCCAGCAGGTTCCGATCCTTGTCCGTCCGCATCCCGAAACCAGAGGACGCTATCAGGTTGCCTACGGCCATCGACGCCTGGCTGCCGCCCGAGAAATCGGGATCAGGGTGCGCGCCGTTGTCCGCGATCTCACCGACGGTCAACTGGTCGTCAGCCAGGGACAGGAAAACAGCGCTCGAACCAATCTCTCCTACATCGAACGCGCGCTCTTTGCATCGAGGCTTGAGGAACGCAGCTTTGGCCGCGATGTCATTATGGCGGCTCTCGGCGTCGACAAGGCGGCGCTGTCGAGAATGCTGATCGTCATACGACAGGTCCCCCTTACGCTCGTCAACGCCATCGGCGCCGCGCCCGATATCGGCCGCCGGCGATGGTTGGAATTGGGCGAGCGGCTTGAGAAAGTCGACGTCGAGAAGATCATCGTCGAGTTGTCCGCGGACGACGCGCGCAAAATTTCGAGCGACGAGCGGTTTCAGCGGGCACTCGTTCTGGCAACGCAGAAGACGGCTGCGCCGAAGCCAGCGGTGGCCAAAACACAAATTAGTGGGGTGCCTGTCATAATCAAAAAGACAGCGTCCGGTGCAACCTTTGTCTTCGACGGCAAGACCGCACCCGGTTTCGATCAATTCGTCCAGGAAAGGCTGAAGGGCCTGTTCCAGGAGTTCAACAAGGACAGAGGAGCGTAGCGCGCAAAAGAAAAAGGCCCCCAACGACGCCGTCGTGGAAGCCCTTCTCAGATCTTAAGCACATCGAGAATCGCATTTCCACGAATCACAGTCAAGCGTCTTAGGCATCAAATTGGTGGATGGTTTTCTTTTGCCTGAACGAAGGTGAAGGCAAATGGAGAGTGGATATGTGACGACGCCCTTTGGGCGGCGGCCGATGTCGCTTGGCATGCTGGCAAACCAGCAACTGGCCGAGACCATCGAGCCGGGGATGAAGCGCAGCAAATGGAAGCTGTTCAGGGCGATCTGCGAAGCGCGGCCGGCGCTTGGCGTCACCGATCGGGCGCTGACGGTGCTCGACGCGCTTCTGACCTTCTACCCAGACGACGAGATTTCCGAGGAGAAGGGCCTGATTGTCTTCCCGTCGAATGCGCAGCTTTCGCTTCGCGCCCGCGGCATGACGCCAGCGACGCTCAGGCGGCATCTTGCCGTTCTGGTCGAGGCCGGCCTGATCCTGCGCAAGGACAGCCCGAATGGAAAGCGCTATGCGCGCCGCGACACGGCAGGGTCCGTCGGCGAGGCCTTCGGGTTTAGCGTAGCACCGCTTCTGGCGCGTGCTGTCGAAATTGAAACCCTGGCCGCCCAGGCGGTTGCCGACCGGGAGCTGTTAAGGGTGACCAGGGAACGGTTGACCATCTGCCGGCGGGACATTTCCAAGTTGATCACGACGGCGCTCGAAGAAGGGGTTTCCGGGGATTGGGGAGGCATTTCGGGGATGTTTCGAGCGCTCCTTGCCCGGATTCCACGCGTGGCGACCGCTGAAGAATTGGCACCGCTGCTCGATGAGATGGGGTTGCTGCGGGCTGAAATCGTCAACTTGCTGGAAAGACAGATAAAAACACAAAAAATAGACGCCAATGAGTCTCAGATTGAGCATCACAAACAGAATTCAAATCCCAAGTCCACCTATGAACTTGAACCAGGCTTCGAAACGAAGCAGGGCGAAAGGGCAGTTGCCGATCTTGAACCGAATGCCGGACCGCCGGACGAGCAAAGACTGAAACAACCGAAGCCTTCCGGCGGGATGAGCAACAAGGCGGGGGACGCCGCCGATCCAGGGGCCGGGCATGGCCTGAAATCCTTCCCGCTCGGCCTCGTCCTCCAAGCCTGCCCCGGTATTCTCGACTACGGACCCGGCGGAACCATCGGCAACTGGCGAGACCTGATGTCGGCCGCGGTCGTCGTGCGCTCGATGCTCGGCGTCAGTCGCTCGGCCTATGAGGAAGCCTGCTCCGGCATGGGCCCGGAAAATGCCGCCACCGTGATTGCCTGCATTCTGGAAAGGGGAGGGCACATCAACTCGCCCGGCGGCTATCTCAGAGATCTGACCCGAAGGACCGAGAGGGGCGAGTTTGCGATCGGCCCGATGCTGATGGCGCTCGTGCGGGCGAATGGGCCAACAGCAAGGCATGCCAGTTGACCGGAGGGAAGCCACGACCGCGACAATCGTGTAACGAGGCGGTATGCAATCACCTATTTACATGTAACATGTTAGTCTGCTACATCTGAACCGGTAATTGGGAGGAGGCATATTTGACACAGAAATTCGGGCTCTCAGTCGCTCTCGCCACACCATTCGACAGCCATGGCGATATCATGATCGAGGCGATGATCGAGCAGGCACGGCGAAGCCTCGCTGCCGGATGTACGAGCGTGACGCTGTTCGGGACGACCGGTGAAGGTTCTTCCATCGGAACCAAGGAACGTGAACGTGTCTTCACTTTCATGCTTGATAATGGGATAGCAGCAAAGCAAATCATCGTCGGCGTACTGGTCGACGCGGCCGAGGATGCGGCGATGCAGGCCGGGCATGCGCTTTCCCGGGGAGCCCGCAATGTCCTTCTTGCTCCCCCTTCCTACTTCAAAAACGTCAGTGACGACGGCGTCTTCCAGTGGTTTTCGGCTGTTTTCGCCATCCTGGGCGACAAGGCGCGAGACATTATCGTCTACAACATTCCCTCGGTCACCATGGTCCCGCTGAGCGTATCGCTGATCGGCCGACTGCGGACCGCCTTTCCCAATATCGTCACGGGCGTCAAGGATTCTTCCGGCGACTGGCCTTTCACGGAAGCGCTGTTGAAGGCGCATGGCGATCTTGTCATCCTGGTGGGGGACGAACGTCATCTGGCGAAGGGCGTGCGGCTTGGCGGCCAGGGCGCAATCTCCGGCATGGCGAATTTCGTACCCCACGAAGTCAAGCTGATGGCAGAGGAAGGCAAGGACGATTCCCGCATCGAGGATTTCGTGGACGAACTGCTGAAATTTCCGGTGACCGCTGCCGTGAAGGCCATGGTGGCTCACTTGACGTCGGATGAAATCTGGCTTGCGGTTCGCCCACCACTCGTTTCAATATCCGGCGAAGGGCAGGCGCAACTCGCTCTTGCGTTCGACACTCTTTTCCGCTCGAAAGCGGCATAGGACGGACATGTTTCTGGGAGAGGCGATGGACGGAACGGACGAGCAGCCGACACTGCGGGAAAAGGCGTATGAGAGTTTCACACGCCACCTTCTTGCGCGTGACGTGCGCCCCGGCCAGTTCGTTTCGCAGCGTCGCCTCGTCGAACTGACGGGGCTGACGCTTGGCGCTATCCGCGAACTCATCCCGAGGCTCGAAGCCGAAGGGCTGATCAAGACGGTACCCCAGCGGGGTTTGCAGATTGCTCATATCGACCTTAATCTCATTCGCGAGGCGTTCCAGCTGCGCGTATTCCTGGAGAAGGAAGCAGTCGCTCTTTTCACCCGCTCTGCGTCTGACGAGACGATCGCCGGGCTCCTGAAGCAGCATCGGGATGTCGCCGATGCCATTCGAAACGGCGATGGATCGCACGAATTGGAAGTGCACGCGCAAGCTGTCGATTGGGGCATGCACGACGCCTTTATCGATGCCCTTGGAAATACCATTATCTCGAATGCCTACCGGGTGAACTCGATCAAGATGCGCCTGATCAGTCAGGATCGTTTTCGCATCGATGGTCACGTCGGACCTGTCATGGGCGAGCATCTGAAAGTGCTCGAGGCGATCGAACGACGATCGGCCGAGGACGCCGTCAACAGTCTTGTCGCACACATCAATCATGCAAGAGATCGTGCGCTCAGGATATAATCGGAAATAAACAGCCGGGGGTGAGGAGATCGCCGGCAAAAGGAGGAGGAATTACATGTCATCGTTTTTGAATCCGACGAGGCGCGGCTTTCTGGCGGGTACGGCCGCTTTTGGGGCCAGCAGCATGCTCGGCGTGCGGTTGGCGTCGGCTGCCGTCGATTGGAAGCGCTTTGCCGGCACGACGCTCGAAGTCAACCTGGTCAAGAGCCCGCGCAGCGAAATACTTCTGAAGTACCTGTCCGAATTCGAGGAGCTCACCGGCATCAAGGTCAATGCTGAAGCGACGCCCGAACAACAGCAGCGTCAGAAGACGACCATCGAGCTGAGCTCCGGCAAGCCGAGCTTCGACGTCGTGCACATGAGCTATCATGTCCAGAAGCGGCAGTTCGAAAAGGGCGGCTGGCTTGCCGATATCGGCGGTTTTCTCAAGGACCCCTCTCTGACCGACCCGTCTCTGGTTGAAACCGACTTCGCCGAAGCCGGCCTGACTTTTGCCAAAGACCCGGACGGTGTTCTGCGTTCGCTTCCATTCTCGGTCGACTATTGGATCATTTATTGGAACAAGGCGCTGTTCGAGAAGAAGGGGCTTACCTACCCGACGACGTTCGAAGAACTCGCCAGTGCTGCGGAGGCGCTTACCGATCCTTCGAGCAACACCTACGGCTTCGTCGCCCGCGGCCTGAAGAATGCCAATACGCCGGTCTGGACGACGCTGCTGCTCGGATATGGTTCGAGCCCGCTCGGCCCTGATGGCAAGCTGCGCACGACTTCGCAAGAAGCGATCGATGCGGCCAAGCTTTATCAAAGACTGATGACCAAGACAGCCCCTCCCGGGGTCTCCGGCTTCAACTGGGCCGAGGCGCAGTCGGCCTTCCTGCAGGGCAAGATCGGCATGTGGCTGGACGGCGTTGGTTTTGCGCCGCCGATCGAGAATCCGGAAAAGTCGCGCGTCGTCGGCCAGGTCGGTTACGGCATCATGCCGAAAGGTCCGAAGGCACAGGCCGCGGGCACATTCGGCGACGGGCTTGGCGTCGTCGCGGCAAGCCAGAAAAAAGAGGCCGGGTACCTCTTCTGCCAATGGGCGATTTCGCAAGAAATGGGCGCACGTCTGCTGCAGGCCGGCGCCGGCGTTCCTTTCCGCCAGTCCGTCCTCGAGGACGCGAAGGTCCGCGAAGGCGTCAAAATGCCGGGCGCATGGCTTGATGCCGTCGTCGGTTCCGGCAAGATCTCGCAGCTCGCGCTGCCGGTCATCATTCCGGTCACCGAGTTCCGCGACGTCTATGGCGTCGGTCTCACCAACATGATCGGCGGCGCCGATCCCGAAACCGAACTGAAGGCGGCGACGGCACAGTTCGAACCCGTCCTGGCAAAAAGCGAGGGATAATGGCCTCGACAAGCATCGAAACGGCTGCCGTGGCCAAGACGTCGAAAGGAAGGAGCAAACCGGATCGGTTTGCTCCCAACTACTGGCCCTTCGTCATCCCGGCGCTCATCGTCATAGCTGCCGTCATCGTCTTTCCGTGGGTGTTTACGGTATGGATGAGCGTCAACAGCTGGACGCTCGGCCAGTCCCAGGTCTTTGCGGGGCTGGACAATTACGTGCGCCTCGCCGCCGACATGCGCTTTTGGGAGTCGCTGTGGCATACGGTGCTCTATACGACGCTCTCCGTGGTGGTTCCCCTATTTCTGGGGACGCTCGCCGCGCTGATCTTCGATGCTCAATTTCCGTTGCGCGGTCTTATACGCGGCATATTCGTGATGCCGATGATGGCCACACCCGTCGCCATCGCGCTCGTCTGGACGATGATGTTCCATCCCCAGCTCGGCGTCCTCAACTATCTCCTCTCCTTCGTCGGCATCGGCCCGCAGGAGTGGATATATAATCAGAGCAGCGTCATCCCGTCGCTGGTGCTGGTCGAGACCTGGCAGTGGACGCCGCTTATCATGCTGATCGTGCTCGGCGGTCTGGCGGCGGTTCCGCGCGAGCCCTATGAAAGTGCTGAAATCGACGGAGCCAATGTCTGGCAGAAATTCCGCTATCTGACGCTGCCGATGATCGCGCCGTTCCTGATGATTGCCGTGATCATCCGCAGCATCGATGCGGTGAAAAGTTTCGACATCATCTATGCCATGACCCAAGGCGGTCCCGGCACGGCGTCGGAGACGATCAACATCTATCTCTACAACACCGCTTTCGCCTACTACGATATCGGCTATGGCTCGGCCATGGCGGTCGTTTTCTTCATCCTCATCGTCCTGCTCTCCTTCGTCCTTATGATGCTCCGGCAGCGCGTGAACTGGTCCGACGGGGAGGCACGCTGATGAAGCGCAAGACGCTCGATCGCATCGGACTGCTGTTTGTTGCCCTGGTGATGATCTCGCCGGTCGTCCTGTTCTTCCTCTGGATGATCTCGCTGTCGCTGAAGTATGAGATCGACAACGGCGCCTATCCGCCGATCTTCATCCCGGAGCGCTTGGCCTGGTCGAACTATCTGAAGGTCTTCGAAGAGAACAACTTCTTCCTCTATCTCTGGAATTCGGTGCTGGTGACGGGTGCGGCCACACTTCTGGCGCTGCTGATCGGCGTGCCGGCCGGATATGGCATCGCACGGCTGAAGGCGGAGAAGTCCGCGATGGTCATCATGATAGCGCGCATGACGCCCGGCCTTTCCTTCCTGATCCCGCTCTTCCTGCTGTTCCAGTGGCTGAACCTGCTCGGCACACTCATGCCGCAGATCATCATCCATCTCGTCGTCACTGTGCCGATCGTCGTGTGGATCATGATCGGTTATTTCGAGACGACGCCGATGGAGCTGGAGGAGGCTGCAAGCATCGACGGCGCAACACCCTGGCAGGTTTTCCGCCTGGTCGCCTTGCCGATCGCAAGGCCGGGCATCGTGGTCGCCTTCATCCTGTCGGTCATCTTCTCGTGGAACAACTTCGTCTTCGGCATCGTGCTTGCCAGCCGCGAGACGCGCACGCTGCCCGTTGCGGTCTACAACATGCTCTCCTTCGAGCAGGTCAGTTGGGGTCCGTTGGCGGCGGCGGCGTTGATTGTCACCTTGCCTGTGCTGATATTGACGGTGTTTGCGCAACGGCAGATCGTGGCGGGCCTGACGGCCGGAGCCGTCAAGTGAGCGGGTGAGACAACGGTTTTGACGACTTCTTCTGCCTTCGAGCAGCCTCCCGGTCGGGCGCGCCGCGTTTTGTGTGTCGGCGCGGCGGTTATGGACACCCTGTTTCGCGTGCGCTCGTTACCCACCGGCCAGGGCAAAATTCTGCCCTACGATATGCTGCAGATCGCCGAGGGCATGGCATCGAGTGCCGCCTTTGCGGTCACCCGACTGGGCGGCCATGCCAGCCTCTGGGGTGCGGTCGGCAATGACGCCACCGGCGAACGCATCATTGCCGACCTCAGCAATAGCGGCATAGACACGAGCGGCGTGGTGCGCATCGAAGCCGCCCGCTCGGCCGTCTCGACCATCCTTGTCGATGATCAGGGCGAGCGCTTGATCGTGCCTTTCTACGATGCGGGCTTGCACGAAACGGTCAAGCCGGTCACGCAACAGGATGTTTCTGCTTTCGATGCGGTGCTGGTCGACGTCCGGTGGCCAAAGCTTGCATTGCGGACGCTATTGGCCGCCCGAGAGGCGTGCAAGCCGGCCATTCTCGACGGCGACGTCGCAGGCGATGGCGTGATCGAGATGCTGGCACCGTCGGCCAGCCACATCGTGTTCTCGCAGCCGGCCGCCGAGCGGCTTGCCGGAGCAGCGGAACTGGTGAAGGTCGTCTGTCTTCTGAAGCGAAAGTTCGAGCATGCCTTCATCAGCGTCACGGCTGGCGAAAGCGGCTCTTTCTGGTTCGATGACCGAACCGGCGAAATCGTCCATCTTGCTGCTCCGAAGGTGAGGGCCGTCGATACGCTCGCAGCCGGCGATATTTTCCATGGCGCTTTTGCGCTGGCCACTGCGGAAGGCTTGCCGATCGAAGAGACGATGCGCTGGTCGTCCATGGCGGCGGCGCTCAAATGCCAAGTGTTCGGCGGTCGTACCGGCGCGCCCACCAGAGCCGAGGTCGGCGATGCCCTGCGGGATTGGGATGTTGGCGTTAGCCGCAGCGCTCTGCTCTCGCTATGAGTTTCGAAACGGCGATCAGCGCTCCATCAGCTTTTGACTGAGCCGGCGGTCATGCCTGCCAGGAAGTAGCGTTGAGCAACCAGGTAAAGGACCAGGAGGGGTAGCGAACCGAGCACGCTCATCGCCATCATCTCGTTCCATTCGAAGGCGTGCTGGCCCATCAGAAGCTGGATACCGATCGGAACGGTTCTGAGATTCATCGATTTCGTCAGCGTCAGCGCGAAGAGGAATTCGTTCCAGGCCAGCAGAAACGTGTAAACCGCCGTGGCGACGATCCCGGGGATGGAGACGGGAACGATGACGCGCCAGAGCGCCGTCCAGCTCGAGCCTCCGTCGACAAGGACGGCCTCGTCCAGCTCTTTCGGCAAGGTGTTGAGATAGCCTGTCATCAGCAGGACGGCGTAAGGCAGCGTGAAGACCATGTAGGTCAGGATCAGTGCCAGATAGGTATCGAAGATCCTGAAGGCGACCACCATTCCGAAATAGGGGATGAGAAGGGTAATCGGCGGAACGGTCTGGGTGCTGATGATGAAGATGTTCAAGGTGTTCTTGAACCGGAACTGATAGCGGCTGAAGCCGTAGGCGGTCACGATCGCGACCAAGAGGGTCAGAATGGTGACGACGCCGGCGACAAAGTAGCTGTTGATGAAGAACCGCACTTTCACCGGATCGTTGAAAATCGTCAGATAGGCGGCCACCGTAAAATCATCCGGCAACAGCCGCGGCGGAAGGGCGAAGATTTCCGTATTCGATTTCAGTGAACTGAAAAACATCCACACGATCGGAAAGGCCGAAAAGACGAGGCCGATCGCCAGGCCGAGATAGGTCAGGATGGTCGGCAATACCGAGCTTTTGAAGGAACGCTTTGCCATGGCGGTTACCTGCGCTGCTGGTGTTTGATGTAGAAATAAGTGACGCTCATCGAGATGATGAGGATGATCATCGCGCTCGCCGAAGCCAGCGAGAATTCATACTGCGAGAAGGCGAGCTTGTAGGTGAAGGTGGAGAGCACTTCCGTCGAGTAGATCGGGCCGCCGCCCGTCGTCATCCATACCAGCGGAAAAACCTGCATCGTCCAGATGAAATCGAGAAGCGCGATGCTGATGATGATCGGCATCAGCTGCGGAATGGTGATGTACCAGAACTTTTGGAGTCCGTTGGCGCCGTCGATACCGGCTGCCTCGTAAAGCTCCTTCGAAATGCTTTGCAGACCGGCGAGCAGGCTGACCATGTAGAGCGGATAACCCGCCCAGATGTTTGCGAAGGTCAAAGCGTGAATGGCGGTGCGCGTCGACGAAAACCACTCGACCTTGAAATTGATGATATGGAGCGCCATCAGCACGCTGTTGACGACACCGTTCGGGTCGAGCAGCAGGCGCCAGATGATGGCGATGATGACGGCAGTGAACAGCCAGGGCAGGATGAAGAGTACACGCAGGATGCTGCGAATGAGCGGATCGACGCGGTTGGTATTCAACAGCAGCGCAAAGGCCAGGCCGATGATGAAGTGGAAGACGACGCTCATGATCGTGAAATAAAGCGTCTGTACGACCGACTGCCAGAAGACAGGGTTCTCGAAGATGGTCACATAGTTCTGGACGCCTGCGAAGGCAGTGCCCTTTTTCATGATGGCGCCGTCCATCAGAGAATATTTGAAGACCATCACCATGGGGAACAGCATCAACAGCACAAGCAGCAGGGTTGCCGGCGATACGTAGAAATACGGCACCAGCTTCCTCAAGGTGCTGTAACGAAGCCATCCCTTTCTTCGCGCTTTGGCGTGCGCAGCGACCAGAGCCGTAGCCGAATGATTCATGAGCTGTGACTTCCCGTTCTGCCGAGATTTGACGACTTGCACCGGCAGCGCCAGGTCGCGCTGCCGGTGATACGTGAAAGCGACGTGCTTAGAACTTCGCCAGCCAAGCCTTCTCAGTATTGGCAGCTGCCTCCTTGGCTGACTGCCCGCCGTCGAACATCTTCTGAACTTCGACGTTCATGTCGCGCATCAGCTCTTCGGCAACCGGAAGGCCGACGAATTCGTTCGCAGGATAACCGCTCTGGAATATTTTGAAGGCTTCTGCGAAGATCGGGTCCGAGGCCACGAAGTCCGGCTTGGCATGGACGTTGCCGGGGAAGGCGTTGGCAATCGAGACCAGACGGCCGTTGACATCAGGGCTCATCAGGTATTCGACGAGTTTCCAGGCTTCTTCCTTGTGCTGGCTGCCTTCGCTGATGCCGATGCCCCAGGACGCATAGGGCATGCCGCGCTTGCCGGTGTAGCCGTCAGTGGCCGGCAGGGCGGAGATGCCGAAATTGAGCTTCGGATTGCGTTCGCGGATAAGGTTCACATGTGCGAGGGAGTCGACCATCATACCGACGCGGCCGTTGACAAATTCCTCGACCTTGTCCTGTTCCTTCTTGGCAAAAATGCCGGGAGAAATAACGCCTTCCTTGTTGAGGGAGGCGATATAGTCGAGCGTGCCGACGACGGCGTCATTTTCGAGGTCAGGCTTGCCGTCCTTCAGCATCGAGGCGCCGGAGGCCCAGACCCAGGACATGACGTCGTTCTGGATTCCGCTCGGAGACTGCAGCGATAGCGGCAGGACCCAGCCGTACTGGTTCTTCGAGGCGTCGGTCATTTTCTTCGCGGCTTCGGCAAATTCCGTGCGCGTGGTCGGCAGCTTGTCGACGCCGGCGGCCTTGGAGATATCCAGGTTGACGAAAACCGGGTAGACGAAGGAGGCCAGCGGGAACATCACGCTCTTGCCATCGACCTTGACGATATCGGTGATCTGGCTCTTGTCGTATTTCGCCTTTTCCATCAGTTCGTCCATGGAGGCGATCGCGCCCTGCTTGGAGAGCCCGTTTACCCAGGCACCATCGAGGCCCACCACGTCGCTCAGCGTTCCCGAGGCGGCGCCGACGACGATCTGGTCACGCGTTGTGGCATAGGGGCCGCTGACCAGCGTCACCTTTATGCCGGGGTTTTTGGCTTCGAAATCGTTCATGATGCCGCGCAGAGCGCCCGACGGCATTTCGGGTTCCCACCATTGAATGAACTCGATGGTGGTGTCGGCAAACGCCGATGTGGCGCAGAGCGCCCATACCGCTACGGCAGCCCGCATCGTCACGCCGAATTTTCTGATATTCATCTGTGCCTCCCAAAGATCAGTTATTCGATCCTCCTCAAGATCGTAGGCAAAGTAGGTTCCCTGAAGCCCCTATCTGTCAATGAAGAACTGCGATCGGGAAAAGATGGGAGGCCGGCATCGACAGGGCGCGTTGAGTTAAATCATTGATAGAAAATGATAAAAGTGATTGACATCATCAGTATTTTTCCGCAGCATTTGTGTTGCTTGTGACGTATTTTTTATTTACTTTCGTAAACAAATGAAAGTTTACCCAATAAAATGAAAAGCGTGGATCGCGGCGTCTTCACTGCAAATTTTCGTATTTGGGGTGCTGAAACAAGCACCTTTGGCAACCACGCGCCGCTGCCGGCGCAAGTCGCAGTGAAGGGAATATTTCGATTTTCGAAAGGGAATGGAGGGTCGCACCAAAAATGACAGATCACGCCGGCTTACGCGGTGATTTTCGACGATTCAGGATACGAAGATCACCCTGTACAAATCGTCGAATGCGTGATTTGGCGCGTCAGAGGATCGGCCGGTACGTGAAATCATTCCCGATCAGTTGTCGTCGTCCCGCCAGTAAGGAATTGAATGGCCAAGAAAAATTATAAATCGATGGACGACTTCGCGAGCGCCGCCGGCGTATCGCGTCCGACCTTGTCGAAATATTTCGATGACCCCTCGCAGATCAAGGAGGTGACCCGCAAGCGTATCGAGGCGGCTCTCAAGAAGTCGCATTTCGAGCCGAACCTTTTCGCGCGGCATCTCAATCGCAAACGGACCAGGAATATCGGGATTCTGGTCCCGACCATGTCGGATCCCTTTTATGTACAGGTCGTGTCGCTGATCGAGCTGGAGTTGCGCGAAAAGGGATTCTGGCCTGTCCAGATCTCTTCGCACACGCGGCCGGAGCTGGAGGCGGAGGCCGTTCGGACCTTGCTCTCGCTGAAGGTCGCGGGTGCGATCGTGGCGCCGCTCGGAGCCGGTTCGCGCCGTTCAGCGTTGGGAAGACTAAGGGATGCCATACCCGTCGTCTGCTTCGACAATCCTGCCGACGCCGACCTTCCGTATGTCGGCAACGACAACGCGCAAAGCATGGCAGCCATCGTGCAGTATCTCTGCCGGTCCGGCGAGCCGCCGATCTTTCTGGAAATTCCGCATATGACCGAAAATGCCGGCGAGCGGCAGGCGGGCTACCGCGCGACCATGGCGAGGGAAGGGCATTCCCCGCTCGTCATCGATTGCGACGCGCCACCTTCCTGGGAATTCGAGCGTCTCGGATACGAGCAGATGCAGAGAATTCTTGCCAATGGCGGTCTTCCGGGCAAAACGCTGCTATGCGCCAACGACCGCTTCGCTTTCGGCGCGATGGCAGCCGTATTCGCCTCGGGACTGAAAATCGGCCGGAATGACGATTGCGACGTGCGCATTGCCGGGCATGACGATCACCCGCTTAGCCGATATACCTGTCCGTCGCTGACGACGATGGCCCAGAACGCGCCGGAGATCGCCGCGAAGTCCGTGGAGCTTTTGCTGGCGCATATCGAAAGCGAGGATGATGGAACGACCCCTGTGACGAACAGGGTGATCCTCGAAGCGACGCTGGTCATGCGCGACTCGGCTTGAGTCAGTCGCGGTTGCGCTTCAACGGGCAAGCCCAGGGTCCATGGTGCGCCAGGCCATAGCAATGGCTTCAAGGGCCTCTTGCGCCTCCGGAATGGCCCGTCGCTTCGATACGAAGCCATGGATCTGTCCGGCCCAGGTCCGGCTTGTGGCCTGCGCTTCCAAGCTGAGCCGCTCGGCATAAGCGGCCGCTTCGTCGAACAGCACGTCGTATCCGGCAAGGATCACGAGGGCCGGCGCCACGCCTGCTAGCGACGCCACGCGCAGCGGCGAGGCGCGCCAATCCGGCCTGCTCGCGGCTTCCGGCAGATAGTGGTCTCGGAACCATTGCATCGCTGCGGCCGTCAGGCCGTAACCCTCCGCATAACGCAAGTAGCTGTCGCTTGCCTGCAATTGGTCGGTCACCGGATAGATCAACACCTGTCCGATGACAGCCGGCACCTGTCCGTCCCGTGCCAGCAGGGCGACGACGGCGGCCAGATTGCCGCCGGCGCTATCGCCGGCGACGAGAATTCGCAAGGGATCGATACCGAGCGCATCCGCCTGCTCCGTCATCCAGACGAGTGTGGCGGCGCAATCGTCAATCGCTGCCGGAAAGGGGTGTTCCGGGGCCAGGCGATAGTCGGGCGAAACGACGACGGCGCCTGCCATATTGGCAAGCGTCCGGCAGATATCCTCATGGGTTTCCGGCGCGCCGATCACAAAACCGCCGCCATGGAGATAAAGCAAGGCCGGTGCGCCCTGGCGCGGCGCGGTTCGTCCGCGCCATATCTTCAACCGGATGGCGCCCACATGCCTTTCCAGGATCTCGGCCACGTCTTCGAGCGGCCGCTGGATGTCTGCGAAACTATCCAGATATTGCTGCCGCGCCAGCGCCGGCGTGCAGCTTTCGACCGGCGTTTGCGGATCGCCCGGCCATGCAAGCGCGCGTCTGGCGGATTCGTCGAGTTGCGTCATGCCAGCAAACTCCTCGCTTCGTCTTCCCGCAATTCTTTTGGCTGCGCGACGACACCCGCAATGGTCTGCGCGACACCGGTTTCACCGGCACGCAGGATCGCTTCCATGACTTCGAGCACATGCAGAGCGAGATCGCCCGAAGCACGCGGCGCACGGCCTTCGATGATTGCGCGCGCGAGATCGGCAAGACCAAGCATGCGGTAGTTGGCACGATCAGGCGCTGCGATCGGCCAATTGACGGCGCCGAAGAGTTCGCCTGATGTATCCGTTTCCTGCCAGGGCGCGCCACGGCTGGAAAGCGCGACGGAGCCGCCGAAATTGTCGGGGTCGGGCAGGCGCAGTGAGCCTTCGGTTCCGTGGAGTTCGATGGGGTGGTTGGAATGGCGGAATACGTCCCAGGAGGTGCCGAAGGTGACTGTCGCACCGCACTCGAATTCCAGCAGCGACAGCACGCTGGTCGGCGTGCCGACCTTGAACGTCGTGCCCTGCTTCGGTCCCTCCGCCGTGATGAGCCGCTCTTCCTGCCCGCTTGTGGCGACGGCCTGCACACGGCGGATCGGCCCCATCAGATTGACCATCATCGTCAGATAATAAGGCCCCATATCCATGACCGGGCCTGCGCCGGCCTGGTAATAAAAACTGGGATCCGGATGCCAGTGCTCCATGCCGCGCCCCATCATGAAGGCTGTCCCGGTCACCGGCTTGCCGATGGCGCCGGCTTCCATCTGCCGCCGGGCATGGCGTCCGGCCGCGCCGAGGAACGTGTCTGGCGCCGAGCCGAGCATGAGGCCCTTTACGGCGGCGGCATCCACCAGCCGGCGTCCTTCGGCGGCCGTGACGCCGAGCGGCTTCTCCGTGAAGACGTGCTTGCCTGCCGACAGCGCCCGCATCGAAACGTCAAAATGCGCAGCCGGGATCGTCAGGTTGAGGATGAGGTCGATATTCTTGTCGTCAATGAGGCTATCGACATCAGCCGTCCGCAGATCGAACTCCGCCGCGCGGCGCCTGGCGGCGTCGGCGTTGAGATCTGCACAGGAGGTGATTTCGACGCCGCAAAACAGCGGCGCGTTGCGCATATAGGCGAGCGAAATATTGCCGCATCCCACCACGCCGATCCTGAGTTTCATACCATTGGTCTGTGTCATCGAAGAACCTGATTTTGCCGTTGCGAGTGCGAAGGATTGAGAGGCGCATTACATTTTAATCGCAAGGAATAAAATATATTGACGCACGGTAACATTTGACCGTACGTAATGGCAAGACGCTGGCGTCGCAATCCCCCGTTGAAGAGCCCGTCGTTCCGGTGTTCAGCCGCCTCTCCCGGCGGAAGGGGCTTTCGGCAAAGCTGGCGAAGCCTCCGAGGATAGGTCAGGACCGAGATATGAAAAATGCTGAGCTGCAGATCGGCTGCCAAACATTCACCTGGGAGATGCTGGGTACCGGTTGGAGCGGCGGTCCGGACGATCTGGTGCGCGCCATTGCCGACGGCGGATATGCCGGTATCGAAATCACCGATACGATGATTGGTCACTACGCGCTCAAGCCTGCCGACTTTGCCCGCACGCTGACGGATGCCGGTTTGGCGCTGGTTTCCTTTGCCTTCGGCTCCGCCAGCGGTTTCACGGTGCCGGAAAAGATTGCCTCCGATCTCGACATGGCGCGGCGATGGGTCGATTTCGCCGCGAACTTTCCCGGTGCGCTGGTATCGATGGGATCGGCGACGGTGGTCTCGGATGGTCCGCGCGATGAGAAATTCGCCATTGCGGCCGAGTGCTACAATCGTGCGACTGAGATCGGACAGTCGGCTGGCGTCACTGTAGCTGTCCATCCTTCCTCGCACCACAATACACTGCTCTTCACCCGGAACGACTATGATCGCCTGTTTGCTCTCTTGGATCCAGGAGTGGGTTGGGTGCCGGATACCGGCCATATCCTGCGTGGCGGCCAGCAGATCGGCGACACGCTGGCGGCCTACCGGGACCGGATCCGTTACGTGCATCTGAAGGATGTCGACGCCGGTGGGACCTGGGCGATGCTGGGCGAAGGCGTCTGCGACGTGCCTGCCGTCATTTCGGCCGTTCGGGATGCGCCGAACTTTATCGGCTGGATCGTGGTGGAAGAAGAATCGGACCATGCCGGAACCGATCCTGCCGCGGCCGTTCGAGCGAACCGCGAGACGCTTCGACGTCTGGGGTTTTAGCCCATTTCGTATTCCGTGGCGTCGGCCAAAACTATCCGTCGACGCCAAAGCCTCTCCTGTCTCTCTTGTAAATTGGAGAGGTGGACTGCAGGTCACGCGTAGCGAACCTCCACGCCCAGCTTGTCGAGCCTGTGGCGAATGCTGTGCGGCATGTTGCTGTCGGTGATGATCAGATCGACGCGCGACAGCGAGAAGGCTTTGGAGGAGGCGCCGATGTCAAATTTGCTCGAATCCGCCACGAGGACGACACGCCGGGCCATGCGAACCAGGTTACGCTTGGTCCGAGCCACGTCCTCGGAGACATCGACGACATCGAAGGCCTGATCGATCGCGTGGGCGCCGACAAAAGCCTGGTGGGCGACGAGGCCGCCGACCGCCTTGTCGGAGTCCTGTACGATCGTGCTCACGGTGCTGGGAAACACGCGGCCGCCGATCATGTGCACGTCGAGTCCGGGCCGGTACATCAGATGCTGGGCGATGTTCATTGCCGTTGTCGCAACCACGACGTTGTTGACCGGGGGCATCTGCATGGCCACCTGCAGCAGCGTCGAACCGCTGTCGAAGACGATCGACTGATTGTCGATGATCTGTCGCGCTGCCATCTGGGCGATGCGTCGCTTCGCATCGAAATTGCGCTGCATGCGTTCCTCGAAGGCCGCTGCCGGCGAGTCCGACGGCAGGGCGATTGCCCCGCCATGTGTTTTAATCAGTTGCTTCTTCGCGTCCATGATTTCGAGGTCGGAGCGGATCGTCACTTCCGAGACCTCGAAGAATTCCGCGAGCTGGCGGGTGCGTGCCTGACCGACCCGTTGAAGTTCCAGCATGATCTGCTGCCGCCTCTGCTCTGCAAGCATATGTGATCCCGACTGCTGTTATTTGCGACACTGAGACTTTTGAAAAACGAAAGCTCGCTGTCTCATCCTACGGCTTCTGCTGCAGAAATAGCCGTTCAACGACGAAAATGCACGTCAAAAATTCATCATTCATGTAAAAACGAAAGAAATCGAAATATTGAATGTTTGTTTGTTTTCGAGTTAGGGTTTTTCCAGCATCGGTGCCGGCAATCGCAAGTCTGCAATCACAAAGCCGGCAATCACAAAGGAAGTCTCGCCATGGGTCTCGGAACCAAAATCCGCCTCGCACGCCTGTTCTCGAACCCATCGGGTCATTTGTTCGGAGGTGCCGTCGATCATTTTGTCGGTTATGGCAATGTGCGTGAGGGCGGGCTTGCCGACCTGCCGGGTGCGCTCAGACGCGTCATGGCGGGAGGTCCCGACTACATCAGCATCCAGCCTGGCGCGGCGCGCCACCTCTGGTCGGAATATGCCGGAAAGGCAGCGCTCGTCATTCAGGGCGGTTGCTTCACCGCCGACGACCGTATTCGCCAGCTCATTGCGACCCCGGAGGACGCGGTGCGTTATGGTGCGGACGCTCTGGCTGTCGCCATTCCCGTGCGCGGCGCCACCGAAGGAGAGTATATCCGCTGGCTCACCGATACGGTCAACGCCGCTGCCCGCTTCGAGATGCCGGTCGTTGCGCACGTCTATCCCCGCGATTTCTCCGACGGCGGCAAGATCGTGTTCACCCCGGATGAAATCGCTTACGCCGTGCGCATCGGCTTCGAGGCCGGCGTCGACGTGATCAAGGTCGGCTACACCGGCGATTTCGAGTCCTTCCGTGAGACCGTTGCGACTTGCCCGATTCCGGTCGTGATCGCCGGCGGCCCGAAGACCGATACGCTGCTCGGGGCGCTCGCCCAGACGTCGGAAGCACTGCGCGCTGGGGCCAAAGGCGCGGTCGTTGGCCGCAACCTCTGGGGTCACGGCGATACGACCATGGCCGCACGCGCTTTCAAGTTCGTCATTCATAAGGGGATGACGCCGGAGGATGCGCTGGCGGCGGCCGGTGCTTGAGACCGTGTCGCGCCCTATCCAGGTTCTGGGCTTCGGCGCCCTGGCAATCGATGACATCATCTATGTCGATCGGGAACTGACGGCTGGCAAGGGGAAGGTGACGAAGCGCGCCACCGACCACGGCGGCAACGTGGCGACGGCCCTTGTTGCCGTCGCCCGGCTCGGCGGGCGCGCCGGCTTCATCGGCTGGCTCGGCGATGAGCGGGCGGCCGACGTGGCGGGCAGCGAACTCGAGAGGGACGGCGTCGACATATCGCTGGCCCCCCGCCACGCGGATGCTGCGCCGATTCGCTCCGTGATCACGGTCGGTCCCGACGGCGACCGGTTCATCGCTTATAATGACGATGTACTGCACGGCACGTCGGATGCGCTGTCCGACGATGTTTTGATGCAGGCCCCGGTCCTGCTAATCGATGGCTATGCCACGCACTCGGAAAGTGTCGTCGCGCGCGCACGCGCCTTGGGCCTTGCCGTGATAGCCGACATCGAATGGACGGTCGGTGCCGCGACCGACCGGATCCTGGCTTTCGCCAACCATCTGGTGCTGCCGCTCGCCTTCGGGCGGGAGTACACCGGCGAGGGTGACCCCACAATGATCCTGGACAAGCTCTGGTCCGGGGATCGGTCCGCTGTTGTCCTGACTGATGGCGAACGAGGGACTTACCTCCGCCAGAAAGGCGATGCCACCCGGTGGCATGTGCCGGCCTATCAAGTTCAGGCGGTCGACACGACCGGCGCCGGTGATTGTTTTCACGGTGCCTACGCCCTTGCCCTCGCTAGGGGTAAGAGCCCGCTTGATTGCGTTGCCTATGCCACGGCGGCGGCCGCCATTTCCGTGACCGCACGGGGAGGGCGCAGAGGCCTGCCGGATCACCAGACGTGTCTGGCATGGATGGCGGCGGAGAATGCGCCCGCGCCGCTCCCGATGCGCCAATCATAAAAGTTACGCGCGATAAAAAATATAGTTTCGCAAATAATTTTCAATTTATTGTAAAATATATATTTATTTCAAATAGATATGAAGATCGTCTGACCGTTTACGGCGAACTGTCGTCGATTCTTTGGTTGACTTTGAAGCTCAGGCCTGAGCTTTCTTGTCGAAAGGATCGGAGACGGCGGGGAGCGCCGTCTGAAGATGTGATCCGGACTGGTACGGGAGGACGAGACGTGGCTGTGGTTGTACTCGACAAAATCTGCAAGACTTATGGAAACAGCTACCATGCGATCAAGGATCTGAGCCTGACGATCCATGATGGCGAGTTTCTGATTCTGGTCGGGCCGTCCGGATGCGGAAAATCGACCGCTCTGCGGATGATTGCCGGGCTTGAGGAAATCAGCAGCGGGACCTTGAGCATCGGCGGTCAGGACGTCGTGGATCTCGCGCCCAAGGACCGGGACATTGCCATGGTCTTTCAGAGCTATGCGCTTTATCCGCACATGACCGTCTTCGACAACATTGCCTTTTCGATGAAGCTGGCCGGAAAGAACAAGGCCGAACGCACCAAGCGGGTGCACGAGATTGCCAAAATCCTGCAACTGGAATCCCTGCTGGGCAACAAGCCCGCACAGCTTTCCGGCGGTCAGCGCCAGCGTGTTGCGATGGGCCGCGCCATGGTCCGCGAGCCTGCGGCATTCCTCATGGACGAACCGCTCTCGAATCTCGATGCGAAGCTGCGCGTTCAGATGCGGGCAGAGATCGCCAGCCTGCAGAGACAGCTGGGCGTGACGACGATCTATGTGACGCACGACCAGACCGAAGCGCTGACCATGGGCGATCGGGTCGCGGTGCTGAAGGGCGGCGTGCTTCAACAGGTGGATACGCCCAAGGCTTTATATCATCGCCCGGTCAATGCGTTTGTCGCCGGCTTTATCGGTTCGCCGTCGATGAACCTTTTCGAAGGGCGTCTGGCGGGCGGGCGGATTCATCTGCCGGGCTTCTCCATTCCCTTGTCCGGCGGCGCCTTCGAGCGCGCTCCCGGTCTTGCCGCCTTTGACGGAAAGGACGTGATCTTTGGGGTCCGGCCCGAGGACCTCTACGACAGCCGGTTGCCGTCCGGAGCCTCCCATCCGACGATTCCGGTTGTCGTGAAGTCGATCGAAGAGCTCGGCTCCGAGCTGATCGTCCATTTGAAGATCGACGCGGTCCGGATCGACTCGGGCGATCCCGATGCCGTCGAGGACCTGAGCGGGGCCGCCAACGCCGTCGCGCGGTTCGAAGCGGTCAGCGCGGTCGAAACGGGCCAATCGATCGATCTGGCCATCGACCCGGCGAAACTTCACTTTTTCAATCCTCAAACACATATGGCGCTGTGAAGTGACGAGGGAGACCCGACACGCCGGTGGAGGTCCGGCCAGAAGAGGTCGGCGACGTTCGATGTCTTGAAAGCATTCGATCCGACGCCGAGACCAGCGTTCAACTTCAGTATCCGACCTAAAGGGCTTATCGATGGCAGCAAAACAGGAACGACGTCTCCGCATCGGCGTGTTGGGAGCGGGCCAGATTGCCCAGGCCGCGCATTTCGAGAGCTGCACCAAGGCAGCCAATGCCGATCTCTATGCAATTTGCGACGTTGCCGAAGATCTTCGCGAACGCATGGCCATCACCCACGGGGCGGAAAAAATCTATGACGACTACGACAAGATGCTGGCCGATCCCGACCTCGATGCCGTGGTCATCGCGACCGCCGATGCCTTTCACGTCCCGGCTTCTATTCGCGCCCTTCAGGCAGGAAAACATGTCCTGTGCGAAAAACCCGTCGGCGTCACCATCGAGGAATGCCTCGAACTGAAGGCCGCGGTCGACAAGTCGGGTAAGGTGTTTCAGGTCGGGCATATGAAGCGTTTCGACGCGGGGCTCCAGGCCGCCAAATCGTTCATCCGCGATGAAATGGGCGAGATGGTCGCTCTCAAAGCATGGTATTGCGACAGCACGCACCGCTATCCGATGACCGATGCGGTCCAGCCGCTGATCGTCACCAGCGCCAATGCGAAGAAACCCTCCACCAATCCGAAAGCCGACCTGCGGCGCTACTATATGCTTGCGCATGGCTGCCATCTGATCGACACGGCACGGTATTTCGCCGGCGAGATCGTTTCGGTCAACGCTCGCCTGTCCGAGCGCGTCGGTATCTGGTGCTGGTTCGTGGACGTGGAATTTGCCTCCGGCACGCTCGGCCATCTCGATCTTACCGTCCAGGTGCGCATGGACTGGCACGAAGGCTTCCAGATCTATGGCAAGAACGGCAGCATTTTGGGTAAGACCTATAACCCGTGGTACTACAAGAGCAGCGAGGTGGACATTTTCCGGGAAGCGGACGGCGCCACCCACCGAGTTCTCGGTGCCGACGGCCATTTCTATCGCCGTCAGGTCGAAGGCTTCGCCCGCACCATTCTGGATGGCGCGGTGATGGAAGGCGCCGATGTCGATGATGGCCTGGCATCCGTACGGGCCATGGTCGCCGTTGCGCGCTCCGTCGAAAGCGGCAAGGCGGTTGCGCTGGCCGACGTCACGGGTGGCGTGTGATGAAGCTCGGCATCTTCGCAAAGACCTTCAAGGGAACGGAACCCGCAACCGTTCTCAACTCGGTCGCTGGCGCCGGGTTCACCTGCGCGCAATACAATATGGCCTGCTCGGGCCTTGCGCCGATGCCGGAGATCATCACGGAAGCCCAGACCCGCGCGGTCGGCGAAGCGGCGCTTGGCAGCGGCGTCGAAATCGTTGCCGTTTCGGGCACCTTCAACATGATCCATCCGGATCCCGCCGTGCGCGAGGCCGGCCTTCGCAGTTTGGCGACACTGGCGGAGGGCTGCGCCGGCATGTCGACGACGCTGATCACGCTTTGCACCGGCACACGCGACCCCATCGACCAGTGGAAGGCGCATGCCGACAACGACAGGCCGGAGGCCTGGCGGGACCTCCTCGAAGCCATGGGCGCGGCCATCGAGATCGCCGAGCGTTACGAGGTTGATCTCGGCATCGAGCCCGAGCTTGCCAATGTGGTCAACTCGGCTGAGAAAGCCTACCGGCTGATCGCGGCACTGAAGAGCCCCCGCATCAAGATCGTACTCGATCCGGCCAATCTCTTCGAGGTCGCGACGCTGGATGAGCAGCGGAGCATTGTCTCTTCCGCCATCGACCTTCTGGCCGATCGGATCGTCATGGCGCATGCGAAAGATCGCAATCCGGACGGCAGTTTCGCGACCGCCGGCAAGGGTGTTCTCGACTACGCGCATTATCTCGGCCGTCTCAAAGCGATTGGTTTCGAAGGCAGTCTCGTCACGTATGGTCTTTCGGCCTCGGAGGCGGCTGGTGTGGCAACCTTCCTGAAGAATAGCCTCGACGGTAATTCTGTGGGGGCAGGAAGATGAGACGGGCACAACCGTTCGAAACCAGTGACGGGACCATTCTCAATGTCGATATGGCGGGCGAGGGCCCGTCCGTCATATTCCAGCATGGCTTATGCGGCGACGCGGCGCAGACCGACGAAGTCTTTCCTCGCGACGCGGGTTTTCGCCGGGAAACGATCGAAGCGCGCGGCCACGGCCATTCCCGAGCCGGCAATCCGGAGCGGTTGTCGATCGCGACCTTCTGCGATGATATCGCCGCCTATATCGAGAAAAACCTGGCATTGCCGATCGTGATCGGCGGCATCTCGATGGGTGCGGCGATCGCCTTGCGTCTCGCGGTCAGGCGGCCCGATCTTGTCAAGGCGCTGATCATTGCAAGGCCGGCCTGGCTGACGGCATCCGCGCCTGAGAATATGGCACCCAACGCCGAAGTCGGGCGGCTTCTGAAGGCTCTGCCACTGGGCGAGGCAAAGACCGCATTCCTTGCCGGTCCGGTGGGCGTGCGGCTCGCCGCCGAGGCGCCGGACAATCTGGCCTCGCTTGCCGGCTTTTTCTGCCGCACGCCTTTGGATGTGACCGCCGAGCTGCTCACCAGGATTTCCAATGACGGTCCTGATGTGACCGAGAAGGAGGTCGGCAATCTCACCGTACCGACGCTCATCATCGGCCATGATCGGGACAGTATTCATCCTCTCAGCCATGCGCGTGCTCTTGCTGAGCGGATTGCCGGCGCGTGTTTGGTGCAGATCACATCGAAGACCGAGAGCCGCCCGCAATACGTCGCCGACTTCCGGCTTGCCATGGGCAATTTTCTGAAGGAGCTCTGAAAGCAATGACGACCCCCTCCAAGACCTGGATCGCCGATCTTCCGAAGGATCGTCTGATTGCCGAATTCTCGGTCTGGTCGGCCGATCTCGTGCATCTGGCGGACGATCTGGCACGCGTCGATCCTCACGTCGACGTCCTCCACATCGATGTCGCCGATGGCCATTTCGCGCCGGCAATGTTGTTTTTTCCCGATCTCGTTGCCGGGGTGCGCAAAGTTTCCGCGCGCCCGATCCATGTTCACCTGATGGTCGCCGACAGCATCATCCTGTCGCAGATCGAGCAGTTCGCCGATGCGGGCAGCGACCTGATCAGTCTTCATGTTGAAAATCAAAGCGTCGCCGACCAGGCTCTCGATCTTCTCGACCGCCGCGGTGTCGCCGCCGGCATGGTCCTCAAGGTCGATACCCCTGTAGAGCGAGTCGAAAGATACGTTTCCCGGCTGAGCTTCGTGACGCTGCTCGGCACGGCGATCGGCGTGAAGGGCCAGGGCCTAGACGAAAAGGCCGGCGCCCGGCTGCGGCAGGCCAAGCAGATCATCGCGGACTGTGGGGCGGCGCATCGGATCGTGCTTGCGGCCGATGGCGGTATTCGCGAGCACACCGTGCCTCTCCTGCGCCAGTCGGGTGCGGAGACCATCGTTCTTGGTTCCCTGGCTTTCAATGCGCCGTCGCTCGACGAGCGGATGGCATGGGTGCGCGCACTCTAACTCGTGGTCTTCACATGCAGCAGATTGCCATTGGAATCGACCTCGGCGGGACGCAGGTGCGCGCTGCCCTCGTCGACGAGCAGGGCAGTATCCTGGCGCGCTCCGCCGAACCTACGGATGCGCTGGCAGGCCCCGACCGCGTGCTCGCCCAAATCTGCGGCCTGACCGATGGGCTGCTTGCAGCATCGAACCCTGCTTCGGTGGTTGGCGTCGGTGTATCCGCTCCGGGCCCACTCGATACGGTCGCCGGTGTCGCCTCGCATATCCCGACCCTCTCCGGCTTTGTCGATTTTCCGCTGAAGACGGAGTTGCAGAAACGGTTTCCGTTTCCGGTCAACCTTGAGAATGATGCGATTGCCGCTGCCATCGGCGAGTGGCAGTTCGGAGTCGGCAAGGGGCTCGATAATCTGGTCTATGTCACGGTGAGCACCGGCATTGGCGGTGGCGTTGTGTCAGATGGTCGCGTCGTGCGCGGCCGCAAGGGCATGGCAGCCCATGTCGGCCACATGTCAGTCGTGCCGAATGGAGAGCTTTGCCCGTGCGGCAACAGAGGCTGTTTCGAGGCCTACGGATCCGGAACGGCTTTTGCGCGCCGCGCCCAAATCAGGGCGATGGAATCCACCGGGACGACGATAGGCAGCGACGGCGGCGCCATCGACAGCCGCAGCGTTTTCGCCGCCGCAAGAGATGGCGATCGCCTCGCAAATCAACTGGTTGACGAGGAAGCGGAAATTCTCGGTCGCGGTTTCACTAGCCTGATCCATATCTTCAGTCCCGATATAATCGTGATGGGGGGCGGGCTTTCCCACGAGTTCGACCGGCTGCAACCGGGCATTCAAGGCTACATCACGCAATGGGCGATGCCGGCATTCAAGGATGTCAGAGTGATGCTGGCGGCATTGGATCAGAACTCGGGCCTCGTCGGCGCAGCGGCTCTGGCGTTTTTGACGGGAAAGATCCCTGCGGTCGATCATCAATAAAATCGGGGGTGCCCATGTCGGCTGATGGAACAGATGCTCGATCTGGCCATCAGCCATGACCCGAGCCGCCACCGCCTTGTTTCAGATCGATATTTCGCAGGATCAGGGCAAGAGGGATGAGGCAGAGGGAGATCAGCATGAGCGTGTGGAAGACGTCGATATAGGCAAGATAGCTCGCCTGTGTTTGAACCTGCTCTCCGATCCAGGCGGTTGCCTGCGTTTGGGCGTCCGCCATCGTCGAACCCCTGTCCATGAAATGCTGCGCGGCGGTTTGAAGCGTCTGCTGGTAGGCGGGATCGGACGGCACCACGCTTTCGACGAGCCGGCTCTGGTGCCATTGCTCGCGATGGGCAAGAACGTTCGAGGCGATCGACACGCCGATCGAGCCCCCGGTGTTGCGGGCGGCATTGATCAGCGCCGATGCCTGGTCGGTCTGGTCGGGGCGCAGGCCGTCATAGGATGCCGAGGTGATGGGAATGAAGATCAGCGGCAGGCCGAGGCCGAGATAGATGCGCGACCAGACGAAGAAGCCGAAGTTGAGATCGGCGTGGATCCTCGTCATATCCCACATGGCCGCGGCGATGATCGCCGTGCCGATGGCGATCAGATATTTCGGCTGGATGCGGGAGGAGAGCCGGCCCGACACGAACATCATGATCATCGCCATGAGCCCGCCGGGCGATAGCGCGAGACCGGCCCAGGTGGCAGTATAACCAAAGTTCTGCTGCAATACCTCAGGGACGAATTGTGTCGTTGCGATCAGGATCGCGCCCGTTGCCAGCATGACGATGAAGCAGGATCCGAACTGCCGGCTTGCCAGCAGGTGGACGTCGATGATCGGATTGGATTTCGTCATCAGCCAGGGAATGGCGGCCGCAAGCGCGAGGATGCAGATTGCGATCGTGACGATGATTAAGCTGGAATCGAGCCAATCCTCGATCTGTCCCCGGTCGAGCGCCACTTCCAGCGCGCCGAGAAAGGTGGCGACGAGCAGGAACCCGACGATGTCGAAGCGAATACCGGTCCGGCGCATTTCCGCCCGCTCCCGCTTCAGCGAGTCCGGCTCCTTCACCAGCAGATGGACGAGCGCGAAGGCGAAGAGCCCGACAGGGCCGTTGATCAGGAAGCACCAGTGCCATGAGAAATTGTCGGAGAGATAACCGCCGAGCGTCGGGCCGATCACCGGCGCAACGACGACGGCAACGCCGAACAGCGCAAATCCCTGCCCGCGTTTTTCCGGCGGGAATGAATCGGCGAGGATCGATTGCGAGATCGGCACCATGCCGCCGCCGGCAAACCCCTGGATCATCCGGAAGATCAGCAGCGATTCCAGGTTCCAGGCCATGCCGCAAAGGATCGAGGCAATGGTGAAGGTCGCAAGACAAAGCAGATAGAAGCGGCGCCGGCCATAGCGTTTGGCGATGAAGCTGCTGGCGACGAGGATGATGGCATTCGAGACGAGATAGGTGGTGACGACCCATGAGGCTTCGTCGGCGCTGACGGCGAGGCCGCCGGATATATAGCGAAGAGCAACGTTGGCGATCGTCGTGTCGAGCACCTCCATGAAGGTGGCGAGCGAGACGATGAGAGCAATCAGCCACGGGTTTGCCGCCTGTGTCGGCGATGCCTCGCTGCCAGCGGTGGTCGCAGCGCCGCTCACGTCAATCCCTCGGGCGGACCGTGACCGTCGGAACCACCGACATTCCAGGTCCGATCGCCACGTCCTGAGGCCAGTCGTCGACGGCGATCTTGACGGGAACGCGCTGGATGACCTTCACGTAGTTGCCGGTCGCGTTCTCGGCAGGAAGCAGCGAAAAGGCGGTGCCGGATCCCGGCTGGACCGAATCGACGTGGCCCTTCAGCGGTCTGTTCGGATAGGCGTCGATCGTCAGCTCGACCGGCTGGCCGGGGCGCATATCCGTCAATTGCGTCTCCTTGAAATTGGCTGTCACCCAGATCTCGTCGGGAACGAACATCGACACGGCTTGGCCGGCTTGGATATATTGCCCCCTGGAACCGGAAAGGCGGACGATGCGACCGGGCTGCGCTGCGGTGATGGTCGTGTCGGCGAGGTTCTGTTCGGCGGCCTCGACCTGGGCTTGGGCCTGACGGAGGCTGGCAATCGCGCTCGCCTTCTGCGCTTCGGCGGCTGTCTTGTTCTTCAGCGACGAGGTGACGCTTGCCTGCGCCTGCGCCAGGCTTGCCCGGCTTTGCCTGAGGGTGGAGGTCGCCAGCTGCGCAGCCTGTTCGGAACCGGCGCCCGATTTGACCAGCTGCTGCTGGCGATCGGCCTCGTCCTGCGCGTACTGAAGTGCGGCCGCTGCCGAATTCTGCTGCGCCTTGGCTTCGTCGATAGCGGCATCGCCGGCTGCGATCTGCGCCTCGGTGCTTGAAATGGCCGCCTCGGCGACGCCAACCTGGCCTTTCGCCGCGTCGAGCGCGATCTGGTAGTCGCGAGGATCGATCCTCAGGATCGGATCGCCTGAGGTCACATGCTGATTATCCGTCACGGATACGTCCGACACATAACCCGAAACCTTTGCGGTAACCGAGAAGCTGCGGGAATCGACGAAGGCATCGTCCGTCGTCTCGTAGGGGTGGAAATAGACGAGCCAGATGAAATAGCCGGCGACGGCCAGCAGCAACAGGGCAGCGATGCCGGAGAGGACCATGAATGGATGACGGCGAAGCAGCGAAGGGCGCTCTTCCTCCTTACCGTCATTCTGCCGTGCATTATCTTCCGCGGATTGATCCTGCAGGCGTTCCATTTCGTCGCTTTTGGGAGGAGAGCTCTGATCCAACGGGCCGGTCTCGCACTTGGTGATTGAAAAAGGGCGAACGCCAAAACCCCGCATAGGTTCCTGATGAGGAAGAACTGCAAAGGATTGTGATCGCTGAGCGAAACGATCGGCTTCGTCAAATGCGCCGGTTCAGCTCGTCTTCGCTGATCCCAAAGTGGTCGAGGATGATGCCGACGTTCCGGCGATGAGATTTGAAATAGACGTCGAAAAGATCGCCGAGGAGGGGAACCGTTCCGCCGGCGGCGTCGATCCCGAGATTGACGGCCATGCGTGCGAGCTTGTGGGTGGGAATGCCGAGACGTCTTGCCTCATCGATGATGAAAAGACCGATGAGGGATCCGGCAATGTCGCCGACCGCCGGGATAAGGCCGAGAACCGAGTCCGCGCCGATACGCACGCCGATGACGGGCAATCTGACCGCGGTATCCATCAGGCGCGCTATGCCGACGGCGCGACGAATTCTTGCGAGTTCGGCAGGGGTGAGGTATGTCGTGCTGCCGGTTGGCATCAGCGGCCGCGTGGCGCGAACGACAGTTCGGTCGCCTTCATGGATTGAAGGAAGCCTTGGATTTTCCGCAGCAGCGAACGCTTGATGTCATTGCAATGATTTTCCATGGCCGTGAAACGCCGCAAGGCCAATAAAGTTCGCCTGCGGCGTGATCAGCGATCGGGTCTTATCGTTGGTCGGGAACCACGACCAATTTGCCGACGAAGTTCTTCGCCATGAAGTCGGTCTGCGCGCGGTGGAATTCCGACAGCGGATAGACGCCGCCGACGAGAGGCCGGATTTTCCGGCTTTCGATATAGCCGACGATCCGATTGAAGTCCGCGCGGCTTCCCTGGCTCGAGCCGTGCAGTTCCAACTGCTTCAGATACATGGTCCGCAAATCGAGCTGGACGACCGGACCGGCGATGGCGCCGGCCGTCGTGTAGCGGCCTTCGGGGCGCAGGATCTTCAGAAGATCGTTGAACAGCGCTCCGCCGACGAGATCGGCGACGACATCGATCGGCTGCCCACGGCTGGCGGAATGGATGGCTTGGACCAGATCGCCCTTGCCGCGGGTCACGACCGCCTCGGCGCCGATATCGAGCATCGCCGCCTCCTTGCCGAGGCCTGCGACCGCGATCGGGATGGCGCCGCGGGCGCGCGCGAGCTGGATGATCGCCGAGCCGACGCCGCCCGAGGCGCCGGTCACGAGGACGCGTTCGCCGGCGACAAGCCTTGCCCGTTCCAGCATGCGCTCGCCGGTCAGATAGGCGCAGCAGAAGGTGGCGAGTTCGACATCGGTCAGATCGGTTGCGACGACATGGGCGTTCTCGGCCGGCAGTGCCATGTATTCGGCATAACCGCCGTCGCGGCCATGGCCCATGTAATCGATGTCGGCGAGGCTGTCGTCGTCGCGGTTGTAGATCGAGAAGTCGACCATGACGCGTTCGCCGATGCGCGCCGGATTAACGCCGGCGCCGACGCTGACGATATGGCCGACCGTATCGGTACCCTGGATGCGCGGGAATGTCAGCGTATTGCCTTGCCTGCGCCATGTGGAGACGGCCGACGGATCGTCCTCGGTGCCATAGGCGCCTTGGCGGACCCAGACGTCGGTATTGTTCATGCCGCAGGCCGTGACGCGGATCAGAACCTCGCCGTCCGCGGGTCTCGGGACGGGCACGTCCCCGTTATAGACGAGCTTGTCCAAACCGCCATGGCCGGTGAGCAATACGGCCGCCATCTTTTCCGGGATCGTCATGTCGATCTTCTCCCTCAGATGTTCTTGAAGACGGTTTCGATCGTGTCCGCCGCGGCCTTGACCACGATGTCGGCCTCCTCGCGTGTCAGGCAGAGCGGCGGGGCGAAGCCGAGGATATCGCCCTGCGGCATCGCGCGGCCGATGACGCCGCGTTCGAGGAGGGCGGAGGCGACCTGCGGGCCGATCTTGCGGCCGGCATCGAAGAACGTGCGGTCGTCCTTGTCCTCGACGAATTCGACGGCCGCCATCAGCCCGTCGCCGCGGACTTCGCCGACGTTTCGGTGGCCGCCGACGGCCTTTGCGAGTTCCGAGCGGAAATAGGCGCCGGTCGCCCCGGCATTCTCGACGATTCGGAGTTCGTCGATCAGTTCGAGATTGGCAATGCCTGCGGCAGCACAGATCGGGTGGGCGGAATAGGTCCAGCCGTGACCGATCGCTCCCATCTGATCGGAACCCTGCACCAGGACTTGCCACATCTTGTTCGAAACGATTGTGCCGGAAAGGGGAGCGTAGGCCGAGGTCAGGCCCTTGGCGATGGTGATCAGGTCCGGCTTCATGCCGTAATGATCCGAGCCGAACATCGTTCCGAGGCGGCCGAAGCCGGTGACGACTTCATCGGCAACGAGCAGGATGTCATATTTGTCGAGCACGGCCTGGATCTTCTGCCAGTAGCTTTTCGGCGGCGGCACGATACCGCCGGTGCCGAGGATGGGTTCGCCGATGAAGGCGGCAACCGTTTCCGGGCCTTCGGCGATGATCATCTCCTCGAGCTTGTCGGCGCAATATTGCGAGAACTGCTCCTCGCTCATCGACCGGTCCGGGCGGCGGAAATAATAGGGTGCTTCGGTGTGCAGCACCGGCGCCCGCGGCAGATCGAAAGCGTTGTGAAAAAGCGCAAGGCCGGTGAGGCTGCCGGTCATGACGCCGGAGCCGTGATAACCGCGCCAGCGCGAAATGATCTTCTTCTTCTCCGGACGGCCGAGGATGTTGTTGTAGTACCAGATGAGCTTGATGTTGGTCTCGTTGGCATCCGAGCCGGAGAGACCGAAATAGACGCGGCTCATGCCGGCCGGCGCACGGTCGATTATCATCTTCGAAAGCGTTATCGAAGCTTCCGTGCCGTGGCCGACATAGGCGTGGTAATAGGCGAGGTTCTTCGCCTGTTCGGCGATCGCATCGGCGATCTTCTGGCGGCCGTAGCCGACATTGACGCAGTAGAGGCCGGCAAAGGCGTCGAGGCTTTTGCGTCCTGTCGTGTCGGTGATGTAGACGCCTTCGCCGCCAGCAACGACGCGGGTCGGTGTCTCGCCACGAGCATGCGCACCCATATGGGTCGAGGGATGGAAGAAGTGATCGCGGTCCCAGGCGGTGAGTTCGTTGCTTCTGTCGAGCATGTCTAGCCTCTTTCTTGAAATGGTGGCTCGCTTGAAATGGGGTTAGGCGGCCGTGTCGATGCAGAGATATTTGAGCTCGGTGAAGGCCTCGAGCCCATGGCGTGAACCCTCGCGGCCGAGGCCGGACTGCTTCCAGCCGCCGAAGGGAATAGGCCCGCCGGTGATCTTCACGCGGTTGACGGCCACCATGCCGTATTCCAGCGCACGGCCAAGCCGCATCTGGCGGGCGCCGTTTTCTGTGACGATATAGGCGACAAGGCCATATTCGGTATCGTTGGCGCGGGTGATAACCTCGTCTTCCGTGTCGAAGGCGGTAATGGCCGCTACAGGGCCAAAAGTCTCCTCGCGCATGATCCGCGCATCCGCCGGCACATCGGTCAGCAGCGTCGGCTCGTAGAAAAGCCGGCCGGCCTTGTGACGCTTGCCGCCGGTGATGAGCCGTGCGCCATGTCCCAGCGCGTCGGCGACCTGTTCCTCGACCTTGGCGACGGCGCGTTCATGCATCAGCGGTCCGATCTCGGCGCCATCTTCGAGCCCCGGACCAACTTTCAGTTCGGCAATGCGGTCTGCGAAGGCTTTGGTAAAGGCATCGGCGATGCGCCGCTGGACGAAAATGCGATTGGCGGCGAGGCAATCCTGGCCGGAGGTTGCAAACTTGGCGTTGACGGCGATCTCGACCGCCTTTTCGATATCGGCGTCGTCGAAGATGATCAGCGGAGCGTGGCCGCCGAGTTCCATCACCAGCCGCTTCAGGGTCGGCGCGCATTGGGCGGCGATCAGCCGTCCGATCCCGGTGGAGCCGGTAAAGCTCATGGCGCGCACGCGGACATCGGCGCACATCCGTCCGACGATCGTTGCGGCATTGCCGGTGACAACGTTGAAGACGCCGGCGGGAATGCCGGCACGCTCGCCGAGCTCGGCAAGGGTAAGTGCCGAAAGCGGCGTCTCGGAGGAGGGGTGGGCGACGACCGTGCAGCCGGCGGCCAGCGCTGCGGCAACCTTTCGGGTGAGCATGGCAGAGGGGAAATTCCAGGGCGTGACGATACCGACGACGCCGAGCGCCTCGCGCCGGACGATCATTTCCGCGCCGGGCAGATGGCTGGTGACGCTTTCGGCGTTCAGCCGCTTGCCTTCCTCGGCGTACCATTCGACGAAGGAGGCGGCATAATCGATCTCGCCACGCGATTCCGCCAGCGGCTTGCCCTGTTCGAGCGTCATGATCAGCGCCAGATCCTCCTTGGCCGCGAGCATCAGCTCAAACCATTTGCGCAGGATCGCCGCGCGGCCCTGTGGCAGCATCGCGCGCCAGGCGGCGAAAGCCTCCGACGCCGCATTGATCGCCACCTCCGTCTCATCGGCGCCAAGGCTTGCAACCCAGGCCAGCGTCGTCGAAGAGGCGGGATCGGTGACCTCGAAACTTTTCCCTGATTTGCCAGCGATCCACCGGCCGCCGACATAGGCCAGATCGCGCAGGAGATGACGGTCGCCAAGCCGCGACAGCGCCTCATGATGGGCGGGGCGGGCAAAAACGGCGGTCATATCAAGTCTCCTCGTGGCGGTTGACGCAAGTCTTCCACGGGAGCGGGCGAGAGATTGTCTGTTGGTGAAGGCGAAAAGAGAGAGATGGTCTAAAGGACGGCACCCTGGCAGAGAGATTGTCTACGGCGCGGTCTCGTCTTCGCCGGCGGCAGTGAAGGAAGAGACCGGAAGGACTGTGTCCTCCTTCACCGTCTTGGTGACGATATAGGTGAAGTAGCGGTCGATGCCGAGTTCGCGGTCGAGAAGCCCGTCGACCAGCCGCTGATAGGCATCGATATCGGGCGCGATGATCTTCAGGATGTAATCGACTCCGCCGCCGACCGACCAGCAGGCGACGATCTCCGGGATTGCGATCACGGCGCGCTCGAAGCGCTCGAAATCTGCCTGGCGATGGTTGGCGAGCGTCACTTCCATCATCACGCTGGCGACCGGAGCGATGCGCCGCGGCGCGATGCGCGCGTGATAGCCAGTGATAACACCGGCCTTTTCGAGCTTGCGCAGCCGCATCCAGCACGGCGTCGGCGACAGTCCGGCCTTTTCGGCCAGCGCCAGCTTGGTGATGCGGCCGTCGCGCTGGACGGCGTCGAGAATGCGCAGGTCGATGGCGTCGAGCTTCATGGTGCCTTCTTAAGAAGAAATCATTTCAAACGCAGGGAAAAGACAATGGGAGCGCATTTTTGCATTGTCAATTGAACTGATTTTCAGCAGTGTTAAAATCATGACAAAGTGGCGCCCCGATCCCTCGCAACTCCGCCGGCCGGCCTATCTCTCGCTTGCCGAGCAGATCGCAAACGCGATCACGGACGGCAAGCTCTCCGATGGCGTGCAATTGCCGCCGCATCGCAAGATGGCGGATGATCTGCATCTTTCCGTGCAGACGGTCAGCCGTGCCTATGACGAGCTGATCCGCCGGGGGCTGATATCAGGCGAGATCGGACGTGGCAGCTTCGTCCAGACCAGGCCTCGTGAGCCGGAGCCGCCCTATCTGCCGGAACGGCTGGGCGAGGTGATCGATCTGTCGATCCTGAAGCCGGTCTGCGAGCAGATCCATTTGGAAAGGCTGCGGCAGGCCTTCGGCTGGCTTTCGGAAAACCTGCCCTCCAGCTCGGCCCTTTCGTTCAGGCCGAACATGGTGTTTCCACGCCACCGCGCGGTCGCCACGGAATGGCTGGCGCGCTGCGGGCTGGAGGTATCGCCGCTGAACGTCAGCGTGACGAACGGTGCGACATCGGGCATGACGGTGGCGCTGATGAGCGTTGCCCCGCCCGGCTCGACGGTTGCGACCGAAGCGATCAGCCATCACACGCTCGTTCCGCTCTCCACCTATCTCGGTCTGCACCTCGAAGGGTTGGCGATCGACGAGGAGGGCATGATCCCCGAAGCGCTGGACGAAGCCTGTCGGAAAGGACCGATCCGGGCCATTTTCCTGCAGCCCTCGGTGATCAATCCGATGGCGGCGCTGATGAGCGCGGAGCGCAGACAGGCGCTCGCCACTGTCGCCGGCAAGCATGATATCGCCATCATTGAAAACGATATTCTCGGCCCGATGGTTGAAAACCGTGCGCCGCCGATGGCCGCGTTTGCGCCGGAGCGGACACTCTACGTCACGAGCTTCACCAAAATTACCGTTCCGGGCCTGCGGATCGGCTATCTCACCGCGCCCGACCGCTATGTCGCGGCCGTCGCCAACCGGCATCTCGTCTCCAACTGGATGGCGACGCCTGCCATGGCGGAGATCGCCACCCGCTGGGTTAGCGACGGCACTGCGATGGAACTGGTCAACTGGCAGCGCCGTGCGCTTTTGAGCCGGCACGCGATCGCGGCGGAGATGCTGGCCGGCCTCAGCTATCGGGCGCATCCGCAGAGCCTGCACGTCTGGCTGCCGCTCTCCGGCAACCATACCGAGGATGGGTTTGTTTCGCAGGCAAGGCTGCGCGGCGTGGCGATCGCGCCTGGCAAAGCGTTTCACACCGCCGATCAGGGCTGGACGCCGGCCGTGCGCATTTCGCTTGGTTCGACGACGGAAAGCGAGTTGCGGACCGGGCTCGGCATCGTCGCCTCATTGGCGCAAGGCAATCCGGAAGAGCTGCTGCTTGCGATCTGATGCCGATGCCTTGTATTTGAGCGCGCGCAGAATAATTGTCATGATATTATTTTACGAATTGACATGATTTTGATGGGCCGTCATCGTTAGGACATTGCTTGTCTCAACAGGGAGAGACATGAATGCTTCCGCCCATCATCCGCATCGACAACATCGTCAAGAAATACGGCCCGCTGACCGTGCTCGACGGCCTGTCGATGAATGTCATGCCGGGCGAGAAGCTGGCGCTGATCGGGCCATCCGGCTCCGGCAAGACGACGATTCTGCGCATTCTGATGACGTTGGAGACGATCAGCGGCGGCCATATCGAGGTCGACGGCGAACAGCTCTATCATATGCCTGATAGCAACGGGCTGGTGCCGGCCGATGAACGGCATCTGCATCGGATGCGCGAAAAGATCGGCATGGTCTTTCAGCATTTCAATCTGTTCCCGCATAAATGCGTGCTCGACAACGTGACGCTGGCGCCGATGCTGACCAAGGGCATCAAGCGGCCCGCGGCGGAAAAGCGGGCGATGGAGCTTCTCGATATGGTCGGCCTAGCCGACAAGGCAAAGAGCGTTCCGGCGCAGCTTTCCGGCGGGCAGAAGCAGCGCGTCGCCATTGCCAGGGCGCTGGCGCTGTCGCCGAAGATCATGCTGTTCGACGAGGTGACGTCGGCGCTCGACCCGGAACTGGTCGAGGAGGTGCTGAACGTCATGCGGCGGCTCGCCTCCGAGACCGACATGACCATGCTTCTCGTCACGCATGAGATGGGCTTCGCCCATGATTTCGCCGACCGTGTGCTGTTCTTCGATCGCGGCAAGATCGTCGAGGAAGGCAAGCCGAGCGACATCTTTCGCAATCCGACGCAGGAGAGGACGCAGACTTTCCTGCGCAAGATCATTGCGGCGGGGCACCGCGTCTGACCTCAGACATTGCCCGCAAGAACAAAACTCAAGGAAAATCAGAGGAGTTGGGAACGATGAAAGCAGGATATCTTTTGAGCGCCGCCAGCCTGTCGGTGCTTCTGATCACAGCGGCCGCCCCGGCCTCCGCCGCCGATGACAAGCTCGAGCAGCTGAAGGAGCAGGGCTTTGCGCGTATCGCCATCGCCAACGAGCCACCGTTCACCGCTGTCGGCGCCGACGGCAAGGTGTCCGGCGCCGCACCCGATGTGGCGCGCGCAATCTTCGAAAAGCTGGGCGTCAAGGAAGTGGTCGCCTCGATCTCGGAATATGGCGCGATGATCCCCGGCCTGCAGGCCGGTCGCCACGACGCGATCACCGCTGGCCTCTTCATGAAGCCCGAGCGCTGCAACGCCGTTGCATATTCCGAACCGATCCTTTGCGACGCCGAAGCTTTCGCTCTCAAGAAGGGCAATCCGCTGAAGCTGACGAGCTACAAGGACATCGCCGACAATCCGGACGCCAAGATCGGCGCGCCGGGCGGCGGCACCGAGGAGAAGCTGGCGCTCGAGGCCGGCGTGCCGCGTGACCGCGTCATCGTCGTTCCGGATGGCCAGAGCGGCATCAAGATGCTGCAGGATGGCCGCATCGACGTCTACTCGCTGCCGGTTCTGTCGATTCACGATCTGATGGCCAAGGCAAACGATCCGAACCTCGAAACCGTCGCTCCCGTCGTCAATGCCCCGGTCTATTGCGATGGCGCTGCCTTCCGCAAGCAGGACGTTGCGCTCCGCGACGCCTTCGACGTCGAGCTGAAGAAGCTGAAGGAATCCGGCGAATTCGCCAAGATCATCGAGCCCTACGGTTTCTCCGCGAAGGCGGCGATGTCGACGAGCCGCGAAAAGCTCTGCGCCGCGGCGAAGTAACGAAAGGCAAGCAGCCGGCCATGCCCTAGGCATGGCCGGATCGCCCTCGAACGATCTCCTAAAGCGCGTCGCGATCTTTCAGATGCACTCTTCGCGCTTTAGGTCCTTGTTTTTACGCATGTCGTTATCGCAAAACCGCTACACAGTTTTGCGCGACATGCTCTAGGAAGTGAGTTGCCGATGTCGGTATGGTCCGGCTATCTGACACTGATCCTTGAGGGGGCCCTAGTGACGCTCGAACTGACGATCATGGGGTCTGCGCTGGCGCTGGTCATGGCCTTCCTGGCGGGCCTCGGCCGGTTGTCGCGCTTCTTCGCCGTGCGGGCTCTGGCGACGGCCTATATCGAGTTCTTCCGCGGCACCTCGATCTTCGTCCAGCTCTTCTGGGTCTATTTCGTGCTGCCCTTTGCGGGCTTGACCCTGACGCCGCTGCAGGCAGGCGTGCTAGCGCTCGGGCTGAACGTCGGCGCCTATGCGGCGGAAGTGGTGCGCGGCGCCGTCAAGGCTGTCGGGCGCGAACAGTCGGAAGCCTGCATCGCGCTCAACCTTTCGCGATACCAGCGCATGCGCCACGTCATCCTGCCGCAGGCGCTGCCGCTGATGCTGCCGACCTTCTGCAACAATGCGATCGAACTCTTGAAGGGCACGGCCGTCGTTTCGCTGATCTCGCTGACGGATATGACGTTCCAGGCGCAGGTGGTGCGGGCGCAGACTGGCAGTACGCTGGTGCCCTTCGCGACGATCCTCATCCTCTATTTTCTCATGGCCTCGGCGATCTCCGCGACGATGCGCTGGCTGGAGCGGCGGATGGCGCGCAGCCTCGACGGCATAAGGACCTGATCAGATGGAATGGGATTGGGACTTCGTCTGGCAGATCATGCCGACCCTTCTCGAAGGGTTCAAGATCACTCTTCTCGCGACCATCCTCGGCGCTGCCGTCGCGATGATCGTCGGCCTGGCTCTCGCCATTGCACGACGATCACCGGTCGCTGTCGTGTCACGCACGGTCGCTTTCGCCTCGGAATTCATCCGCGGCACGCCATTGCTGGTGCAGCTCTACTTCATCTTCTATGTGCTGCCGGATATCGGCATCCGGCTGGCGCCGCTGGTCGCCGGCGTCATCGGCATGGGCATTCATTATGCGACCTATACCGCCGAGGTCTATCGCGCCGGCATCGAGAATGTGCCGCGCGGACAATGGGAGGCGGCCAAGGCCACCAATCTGTCGACGCGCCAGGCCTGGATCCACGTGATCCTGCCGCAGGCGATCCCGCCGATGATCCCGGCGCTCGCCAATTATTTCATCGCCATGTTCAAGGAGACGCCGCTGCTTTCGGCGATCACCGTGCTCGAACTCATGAACCAGGCAAAGAGCATCGCCAACAGCAATTACCGCTACATCGAGCCGATGACGCTGGTCGGCGTCTTCTTCCTCGTCATCAGCCTGATTTCGGTGGTGGGTTTGCGCTGGCTCGAGGAACGCTACGCCAGGATGGACGACTGATCATGACTGTGGAGATCGAGATCATCCCTGCCAGCCGGGTGCCGCGGCTAGAAGATCGGCCGCTGGAAAAGCGCGTCGGCCTGATCATTCTCGCGACCGACCACACGACGGAAGTCGACTTCCAGCGCATGGTCGCCGGCGATCGCCTCGGCGTCTATGTCAGCCGCATCCACTATGCCAATCCGGTCACACCGGAAAACCTGTTGAGGATGCAGCCGTCGCTGACGGAAGGCGCGGCACTGATCCTGCCGGACGAGGCGCTCGATGCCATCGTCTATTCCTGCACCTCCGCCTCTGTGGTGATCGGCGACCGGAACATCGAGGCGGCGATCCATGCGGCAAAGCCCGGCGTTCCCGTCGTGACGCCGACGGCGGCCGCCGTGACCGGCCTGAAGGCACTGGGCGCCAGACGGATTTCGGTGCTGACGCCCTATACGATCGAGACCAGCCGGCCGATGGCCGACTATTTTTCGGATCTCGGCTTTGCGATCGATCGCTTCACCTGTCTCGGCCTGACCGATGACCGCGAGATGGCGCGGATCGCGCCGGACGAGATCCTTGCATTCGCGTGCGAGGCGCTGGCGCCGCAGTCGGACGCACTGTTTATCTCCTGTACGGCCGTGCGGGCAGCCGAGGTTGCGGCCCGGATCGAGGCTGAAATCGGTAAGCCGGTGGTCACCAGCAATCTTGCGACGGCCTGGGCCTGCCTGAGGCTTTGCGGCGACGATCGGGCGCGGCCCGAACTCGGTCAATTGATGACCAAGCCCTACCGGGAAGGCTGAGATCATGGTGAACACCTTGCCCGTTTCGCTGGAGGATATCCGCGCTGCGGCGCGCCGGATCGCCGGCCGCGTGATCGGTACGCCGATGGTGCAGTCCGCTTCCCTTGGCGAATTGGCCGGCGTACCTGTCCATCTCAAGCTCGAGCATTACCAGACGACTGGCAGCTTCAAGCTGCGCGGCGCGACCAATGCGGTGCTCTCCTTGTCGCCGGCAGAGCGCTCGCGTGGCGTCGTCGCGGCCTCGACCGGAAATCACGGCCGTGCGCTTGCCTATGCGGCAAAGGCGGAAGGGGCGGTTGCGACCATCTGCATGTCGCGGCTGGTGCCGGACAACAAGGTTTCGGAAATCCGTCGCCTCGGTGCCGATGTCCGCATCGTCGGATTATCGCAAGACGAGGCGCAGCTGGAAGTCGACCGGCTGGTTCGCGAGGAGGGTTTGGTGATGGTACCGCCCTTCGACCATCCTGATGTCGTGGCCGGGCAGGCGACGCTGGGGCTCGAAATCATCGACGCCTTGCCGGAGGCGGCAATCGTGCTGGTGCCGCTCTCGGGCGGCGGCCTTGCAGCCGGCGTCGCAGCTGCGGTCAAAGGCATCAATCCGAAGACCAAGGTGATCGGCCTGACGATGGAGAAGGGCGCTGCAATGAAGGCAAGCCTCGATGCGGGGCGGCCGGTACAGGTCGAGGAAGTGCCGAGCCTTGCCGACTCGCTCGGCGGCGGCATTGGTCTCGACAATCGCGTGACCTTTGCCATGTGCCGCGAACTTCTCGACGACGTCATCCTGCTGACCGAGGCGGAAATCGCCGTGGGCATGCGCCATGCCTATGCCTGCGAACGCCAGGTTGTCGAAGGTGCTGGCGCGGTCGGCATTGCAGCGCTTCTTGCCGGGAAAACTGTGGGGAACGGTCCCATCGTCGCGATCCTGTCCGGGCAGAATGTCGACATGGAACAGCATCTTCGGGTGATCAACGGGACACAGCCGCTCTACGGCGAGGAGGGGCCATGAGCCGGATGATCATTCTGACGGAAGCGGAACTGAGGAAAGTCATCGGGCTCGACCGAGATACGGTCGCCTGCATCGAGGAGGCTTTCGCAGCGCTTGCGACCAAGGCTGTCGCCATGCCGCCGATCCTGCGGCTCGACATTCCGGAATATCGCGGCGAAGTCGATGTGAAGACGGCCTATGTGCCTGGCATCGAGGGCTTCGCGATCAAGATCAGCCCCGGTTTCTTCGACAACCCCAGGATCGGCCTGCCGAGCACCAACGGTATGATGGTGCTGCTGTCGAGCCGAACCGGACTGGTGCAGGCACTGCTGCTGGACAACGGCTATCTCACCGACGTGCGCACCGCAGCAGCCGGCGCCGTCGCGGCAAAACATCTATCGCGGGAAAATGCGTCCGTGGCCGCGATCTTCGGCGCCGGCATGCAGGCGCGGCTGCAGCTCGAAGCACTGACGCTGGTCCGGCCGATCCGCGAAGCGAGGATATGGGCGCGCGATGCCGCCAAGGCGAAAGCCACGGCAATGGAATTGGCCGGAAAGCTCGGGTTTCCCGTCACTGCGACACCGGACGCCAGAGGTGCGGCGACCGGCGCTGATCTCATCATCACCACCACGCCGTCGGAAATGCCGATCATCGAGGCCGGCTGGCTGGAACCCGGACAGCATCTGACGGCCATGGGCTCGGATGCTGAGCACAAGAATGAGATCGATCCGGCCGCCATCGCGGGTGCCGGCCTCTATGTCGCCGACAGCTTGAAGCAGACGCGGCGTCTCGGCGAATTGCATCACGCAATCGATGCCGGCCTGGTCGCAGGCGATGCGGTCTTTGCCGAGCTCGGCCAGATCGTCGCCGGCCGGGCGCCGGGACGGACGCGCAACGACCAGATCACCATCGCGGACCTGACCGGAACCGGCATCCAGGACACCGCCATCGCCACGCTCGCCTTTGCCCGCGCCGGTGCGGCAAAGGCCGGGACCGCATTCGAAAGCTGACCGGCGCGGCGCCGGAAAAGAAGGGAAGAGACATGACCCAGCCCAATCTCAAATTCTCGCTCGGCGAATATGCCGCGCGGCTGGAAAAGACACGGCGTGCCATGGAGGCGAAGGGCGTCGACCTGCTTGTTGTCAGCGACCCGTCGAACATGGCCTGGCTGACCGGCTATGACGGCTGGTCCTTCTACGTGCATCAGGCAGTGATCGTGCCGCCGCAGGGCGAACCGATCTGGTTCGGCCGCGGCCAGGATGCCAACGGCGCCAAGTTTACCGCCTATCTGAAACACGACAACATCGTCGGCTATCCCGATCACTATGTGCAGTCGACCGAGCGCCACCCGATGGACTACCTCTCGGGCATCCTGACCGAGCGCGGCTTCGGCAAGATGACGATCGGTGTCGAAATGGACAATTACTGGTTTTCTGCGGCGGCCTTTGCGGCGCTGCAGAAGCACCTGCCGAACGCCCGCTTCGTCGACGCCACCGCGCTCGTCAACTGGCAGCGCGCGGTCAAGAGCGAGACCGAAATCAAGTACATGCGCAATGCCGCCCGCATCGTCGAGGCGATGCACGCCCGTATCTTCGACAAGATCGAGGTCGGTATGCGCAAGTGCGATCTGGTTGCGGAAATCTATGATGCCGGCACCCGCGGCGTCGACGGCATCGGCGGCGATTATCCGGCGATCGTGCCACTGCTGCCGTCCGGCGTCGAAGCATCCGCACCACATCTGACCTGGGACGACCGGCCGATGAAGAAGGGCGAGGGCACGTTCTTCGAGATCGCCGGCTGCTATAACCGTTACCACCTGCCGCTGTCGCGCACCGTCTTCCTCGGCAAGCCGACGCAGGCTTTTCTCGACGCCGAAAAGGCGACGTTGGAAGGCATGGAAGCCGGTCTTGCGGTCGCCAGACCCGGCAATACCTGCGAGGATATCGCCAACGCATTCTTCGCCGTGCTGAAGAAATACGGGATCGTCAAGGACAACCGCACCGGTTACCCGATCGGCCTCTCTTATCCGCCGGACTGGGGCGAGCGCACCATGAGCCTGCGTCCCGGCGACCGGACGGAACTGAAGCCCGGCATGACCTTCCATTTCATGACCGGTCTCTGGCTCGACGATATGGGTTTCGAGACGACCGAGAGCATCCTCATCACCGACAGCGGTGTCGAGTGCTTCGCCAACGTGCCGCGCAGGCTGATGGTCAAGGATTGAGGCTATCATGACAGAGATTGGCTTGCGGCCGTCGCCGATCAGCGCGACGGTCAATTTTGCCGCCGAGGGCATCCAGCACGGCTTCCTGCGTCTGCCTTACAGCCGCGACGATTCCGCCTGGGGGTCGGTGATGGTGCCGATAACGATCGTCCGGAACGGCAAGGGGCCAACGGCCCTGCTGACCGGCGGCAATCACGGCGACGAGTATGAAGGACCGATCGCGCTTTTCGATCTTGCCCGCTCGCTGAAAGCCGAAGAGGTGAGGGGCACTGTCATCATCGTGCCGGCCATGAATTATCCGGCATTCCAAGCGGGAACCAGGACCTCGCCGATCGACAGAGGCAACATGAACCGCAGCTTCCCGGGCCGGCCGGACGGTACGGTGACCGAAAAGATCGCCGACTATTTCAGCCGTGTGCTTCTGCCGATGGCGGATCTCGTCCTCGACTTCCATTCCGGCGGCAAGACGCTCGATTTTCTGCCGTTCTGCGCCGCCCACATCCTGCCGAACAAGCAACAGCAGGAAAAAGCCTTCGAATTCGTGACGGCGTTTGCCGCTCCCTATTCGATGAAGATGCTGGAGATCGATGCGGTCGGCATGTACGACACCGCGGCCGAGGAGATGGGCAAGATCTTCATCACCACGGAACTCGGCGGCGGCGGCACCGCCACGGCCAAAAGTACGGCGATTGCCAAGCGCGGCACCATGGACGTGCTGCGCCACGCCGGGATCGTCGAGGGTGCCGTCGATCCCGGTCCGACGACCTGGCTCGATATGCCGGACGACCGCTGCTTCTCCTTCGCGGAAGAGGGTGGGCTGATCGAACCTGTCATCGATCTCGGTGAAGCCGTCACTGACGATGCCGTCATCGCTCGCATCTATCCGATCGGGCGGACCGGGATGGCCCCCCGCGAGATCCGCGCCGGCATGAACGGCATTCTCTGTGCCCGGCATTTCCCAGGGCTGGTCAAGGCTGGTGACTGCGTTGCCGTGGTAGCGATCGTTGACGGCTAGAACAGGATGATTTTAGGCCGGGTCGGCCTAAAATCTGAATCCTGTTCTAAATTAAATGGTTAGAGCATGATGTCGTCCGAAAACCGCGCACACTTTTCGGCATCATGCTCTAGGTGATCGGACAGGTCGAGGCAGGACGAGCTTCGACGGTCAGACGTCAAGCCGCTTTCTGCGGTCTTGACCCGCTGGCTGTCGCGTCGATCTGAAAGCGGTTGACCACCCCCTCCAGCGTCTGCGTTTGGCTGCCAAGCGCCCGGCAGGCCGAGGCAGTTTCGACGGCCATGGCTGCGTTGCGTTGGGTTACCTGATCGAGCGCGTTGACGGAGGCGTTGATCTCGCTGATCGCCACCGCCTGTTCGGATGACACCGACACGATGCGGGCGATCAGGCCGGCAACCTGCTCGACCTGCCCTTCGATTTCCAGGAGCGCCTTGCCGGTTCGGTTGACGAGCTCCACACCGGTGGAGACCTGGGCCGAGGAGGTTGAGATCAGAGATCTGATCTCCTTGGCGGCGTTGGCCGAGCGCATGGCGAGTTCACGCACTTCCTGCGCCACGACGGCAAAACCCTTGCCTGCTTCGCCCGCGCGCGCTGCTTCTACCCCGGCATTGAGGGCCAGAAGATTGGTCTGGAAGGCGATTTCATCGATGACATTGACGATGTCGCCGATCTGGGAGGACGAGCCTTCGATCCTTTCCATGGCGGCAATTGCTTCGCGAACGACGGCTGCCGAATGTTCGGCGCTGGTGCGGGTCTCGGCCATCATGCCGGTCGCTCTGCCGGCATGGTCGGAGGCGTCTTTGGCTTTGATATTCATCTCATCGAGCGCAGCTGTGGCCTCTTCGAGCATCGCCGCCTGCTGTTCCGTACGCGACGCAAGACTATCGGCCGCATCGGTGATGCCGACCGAGGAACTACCCACTTGCTTGGAGGTCTGGGCAATCTCGGCCATCGAGGCGCAAAGCGCGTCCATACTGCCGTTGAACTTCGCACGCAAAGTCTCGTAGGCGGCGGCGAACGGCGTGTTGATCCGGCAATCGAGATTGCCAGTCGACAGTTGCTCCAGTCCGTATGTCAGCCGATCGATCACCGTTTCGCGGATCTGCTCCTCGACGGCTCTTTCGGCCAGCTGGCTGCGTTCGCGCTCGAATTCCGCATCGCGAAGTGCGGTCTCGCGCTTCTGTGCGTCCTGCCGCTCAAGCGCGTTGCGGCGGAATACCGCCACGGCCTTGGACATGGCGCCGATCTCGTCGGAACGGTTGGCATAGGGAACGTCAGTCGAAAAATCGCCTTCGGCAAGATTGCCCATATAGGCCTTCATGCCATCGAGCGGCACGATCGCCCGGCGTCGCAGGAGATAGAGCCCTACCAGCAACAGCCCGAACGATCCGAAGCCAGCAGCGCCGGCATAAACCGTCCAGGTCACGATCTCCGAGGCCGCATTGCGTTCCTCGCCCTTCAGGAAAGCGTCGGAATTGGCAACGAGTTTCTCGACCGCGTCCTGATGCGAATGAAAGGCGACGCGCAGCTGCTCGATCGCACCATGTGCCTTGTCTTCATCCCTGGCATTCAGGGCCGGGATGATCTCACGGTTCATCACCCCCCAGAATGCATCGCCCTTGGCGATGACATCGTTTTCAAGCTCGTCCTTCAACGCCTGCGGCAGCCGGGTGGTTTTCCAGTAGGCACGGCGGTCGTCGTAAGCGGCTTTGAGATTTGCGATCTTCGCGAGATTGATTTCGGTGAGTTCGGGAAATTTGCTCGCCTCGAAGGAGAGCATGTAGGATTCGACCACAAACAGCTGCGGCGGCAGAATATCGGCGATCAAATCCTTGCCGTAGACGACCTGCTCATAAACCGGCCCGTTGACTTTCAGCCGTTCGAGCGCCGATTGCTGCAACCCGATCGACATGAAAAGGCCTGCCGAAACGGCGACACCGAACGCAACCAAACTGCGGGCAATGGTGAATGCCAAGGACTGTCTCCCACATGATATGGCTTCTCTGTTTGAGATGCCTGATCCCTCATGAAGTATTATGTCGCAAGAACACTGAAATATGGTTAATTCTTTTTGAAATCGGAACAAAATCAGGGCCGGGAATACTTGTGGTATCCTGCCATCATCTGCCATCTTGATGGCTGGCGGACTGTTGCTACATGTGGATGAAAGGAGACCGACTTTCCGTGCGCAGTGCGAAGTCACGCGATCTTGCACATCGGCTTGGCGCAGTTTTCCAGGTTGCAACGATGGTCGGTTCGTCCATCTCCACCGACATGTCCGCTTCTCGTTCCAGCAAAAACAATTCCCGATTCCTCTTGGGCGAAGCGGTTCATCGCCATAGCCGTCAATTGGGACATCAACTTTTGAGCGCTGGACGTGTCGTCGTCAAGCTGCCGGCTTGCGGTTGATTTTGTTGCCGAAACCGTATTAGAGGATGGGATGCCCTGGGATGCTGCGGTCGAACTCTTGCCATAGGAATTGGAATAGGAATAGGAATAGGGATACGAATAGGAAGAGATAGAGGTTGCGGCGGAAATGGCCGTCATAAGCGCTCCATCGGTAGACGGTGAGAGATGCAAAGCATTTCAGAACTGATGAGTTCTATAAATTGAAATTGCCAATGCCACAGCCGAAAAATCGCCCCTCAGCAATCGTCGTCTCCTTTCTGCGGCCTTCGGCTTGTGCCTCGATGGGGGTTTAGACCATCATGGATGTTGTCGACGAGCCCGCAGATGAGCCGCGCAAGCGCGGCCGGCCCAAAGTCTCCAGTGACGATGACAAGCGGGCGCATATCGTTGAAATTGCCCGCCGCGTTTTTGTAAAATACGGTTATGCCGGTAGCACGACCGCAGTCGTCGCCACCGAGGCGGGTGTTTCAAAACAGACGCTTTACAAGCTGTTTCAGAGCAAGGAAGAGCTGTTTGCCGCGGTGGTCGGCGCGCATCGGCGCCTGATGCTCGACCTTCCGCGGCCTGCTGAAGATCTCTCGATCGCCGAGAGCCTCGAACGCATCTTCATGATCGATATGGATGACGACAAGGACGCGGATCGTGCCGGTTTCCTGCAGCTCGTCTTTCGCGAAGCGGGGCAGTTTCCCGAACTTATCGACATACTGCAGCGTGAAGGCATGCTTGCCAGCCGGCAGCACCTGGCAGACTGGCTGAGGGACCGCAGGGTGGAAGGCAAGTTGTCGCTTGATGATCCGGACAGCGGGGCCCGGATGCTGATGGATATGATCTTTGGCGGCATGGGTCCGCCGGAAGGACGAGCAAAGGCTTGGCCTGACCGGGCAACACTGCTTGCCCATCTCCAGCGCTGCATTGCAATCTTTGCCGCAGGCGTCGGCGCCGCTTGACCCGGTAAGGCGGCGATCCCTCGACTTTTGACGTTCATGAGCGATTACAAGCTCTAATCTTATGCCATGAAGGCCTGCGGGCTTAAAGACATGACATATGCCAAGGCCTTCATGAAGACCTCAGCGATTCATCGAGCTTCGCCAACAGCTTGAGCGACACCGCTATGCAGAGTTCGCTGCCGCCTTCAAATTCGCCGGCGAGACGAAGACGGCGCAATCGGACGTGCAGCGGGAAGTTCATTAGAATCCGTGAACGTCTTACAAGCCTTCCCCAGCGCATTCCCTGGTTTCTCTCACCGAAATGCGCTGTATCTTTGTTTTCACACATTCCCTGCAAATCCACCGCGCATTTTTGCTGAAATGCTCTGGACGATGCGGGAAGCTTCCTGTTGGCGAAAGTTGGCCGTTGGCTTGAGGTAAGCAGTTTCCCGAGATCCCATAGTTCGCCGCCTGCGCTAACGCCTCGCTTCCATATTCCATTTACCAAGACTAGCGCAGACGGGCGGTCCGGAAGTGGGAGGAAAATGCTGCGCTGCCAAAAAAATCGCCACGCGCGCCACTGCGCGTTTTTTCGGCATGCCCCATTGACAATTCATCCTTGATGGCACTTGATAACGTTATTCCAGTAAAACAGACATGCGTCCATTATACTGGAACATAGGAATCATCCATAAGGGGAACGCCATGACCATTTCCTTTCGCACCGGCGTGATGTCGCTGGTCGCCGCCGCTCTGTTGTCCACGCCTGTGCTGGCCGAAGGCAGCAAGCTCGATGAAGTGCTGGCCCGCGGCCATCTCGTTCTCGGCACGGGCAGCACCAATGCGCCTTGGCACTTCAAGAGCGCCGACGACAAGCTTCAGGGATTCGACGTCGACATGGGCCATATCATCGCCAAGGCGCTCTTCGGCGACCCTGAGAAGATCGAATATGTGAACCAGTCCTCCGATGCCCGCATCCCGAACATTACCACCGATAAAGTCGACATCACCTGCCAGTTCATGACCGTTACAGGCGAGCGCGCCCAGCAGGTCGCCTTCACTATTCCTTATTATCGCGAGGGTGTCGGCTTGATGCTCAAGGCGGACGGAAAACATGCCGACTACGCCGCCCTCAAGGCGGCCGGTTCCTCCGTCACCATCTCGGTTCTCCAGAACGTCTATGCCGAGGCGATGGTGCATGCGGCATTGCCGGAGGCCACCGTCGACCAGTACGATTCCGTCGACCTGATCTATCAGGCGCTGGAATCGGGACGGGCCGATGCAGTTGCCACGGACCAGTCGTCGCTCGCCTGGTACATGACGCAGAATCCGGGCCGTTACAAAGACGCCGGCTATGGTTGGAATCCGCAGACCTACGCCTGCGCCGTCAAGCGCGGCGATCAGGATTGGCTGAACTTCGTCAACACCGCTCTGCACGAGGCCATGACCGGCGTTGAGTTCGACTTTTACGCCAAGTCCTTCAAAACCTGGTTCGGCAAAGATCTGACGCCGCCGCAGATCGGCTTCCCGGTCGAGTTCAAGTAACAGCCATGCTGAGCGGGATTTTTCTCCCGCTCCGCTACTGCATAATTCCTTAAATCGGAATCGATTTAAGGACAAAATTATGCAGCAATTCAAAGTGCTACAGCGTCCTTTGCGCGTCTGAAAAGACGCGCGGCGCTGTAGAACAGGATGATTTCAGGCCGGGTAGGCCAAAATCTGAATCCTGTTTTCAATTAAAGAGTGAGAGCATAATGCCGTCCGGAAACCGCTCATACTTTTCGGCATCATGCTCTGGTCTGAAAGGGCGGCCTGTATGGGTTACACGTTGAATTTCGCTGCAGTCTGGCGCAATTTCGATTTTCTTTTGAGCGGGCTCGCGCTCAGCCTCGGCCTTGCAGTGATCTCGATCCTGATCGGGGCCGCGATCGGCCTTTTCGTGGCCTTTGCGCTGACGTCGAAAAGCCGCGTTGCGATCGTGCCGGCGCGTGTCTATGTCACTGTCATTCGCAACCTGCCAATTCTCGTCCTGGTGCTTTTCGCCTTTTTCGCGCTGCCGCAGATGGGCTTGCGCCTCGACAAGATAAAAAGCTTCGTCCTGGTTCTGTCCCTTTATTCCGGCGCCTATCTGGCCGAGGTGTTCCGCGCCGGGCTGCTGTCGATTCCGAGAGGGCTGACGGAAGCGGGTCTTGCCATCGGCCTGACGGGGATGCAGATCCGCAGCTCCATCATCGCTCCGCTGATGCTGCGCAACGTGCTGCCGTCGCTGTCTTCGACGATCATTTCGCTCTTCAAGGACACCTCGCTCGCCGCCGCCATCGCGGTGCCGGAACTGACCTTCGCCGCCCGCAAGATCAATGTCGAAAGCTTCCGCGTCATAGAGACTTGGATGGTCACGTCAGCGCTCTATGTCGCGACCTGTTTCCTCATCGCCGCCGTGATGCGCTTCGTCGAGCGTCGTCTGGCCCTGCCGAGATAAGCCCTGATGTCCCACACTTTTCTCGAACAACTCTGGATCGCCCGCTACGTCATCATGAACGGCATCGGCGTGACCGTGTCGATCTCTCTGCTGGCCATCCTCGCCGGTTCCGTTCTCGGCGTTTTCGTTGGTTTGGCGCTCGTCTATGGCGGCGCTGTTTTGCGTCTGGCCGTGCGCGCCTATACGGATATTATCCGTGGCACGCCGGTGCTCGTGCTGGTGCTGGCGAGCTACTATGTCTCCGCCGCCGTCGGTCTCGATCTCGGGCCGTTCTCGGCCGGTGTGCTCGCCCTTGCCATCTTCTGCTCCTCCCATGTCGGCGAAATCGTTCGCGGAGCGCTTCAGGCGATCCCGAAGGGTCAGACCGAAGCCGCCAAGGCGATCGGCCTGACCTTTACCCAGACCTTCACCTCGGTGCTGTGGCCGCAGGCCATGCGCCAGTGCCTGCCGGCCTGGGTGAATACCGCGGCCGAGATGGTGAAAGCCTCGACGCTGCTCTCCGTCATCGGCGTCGCGGAACTTCTCCTGCGCACGCAGGAGATCATCTCCCGCAATTTCATGAGCCTCCAGTTCTATTTCCTGGCCGGCGGTCTCTATTTCATCATCAACTACGGCATCGAGCACTTCGGCAAATATGTCGAGCGCAAGACCGCCCTGCCGTCCTGAGGAGTTCCCCCGATGGCCAAGACCATTCTCGACATCCAGGGTCTGCGCAAGACTTACGGCATCCACGAAGTCCTCAAGGGCGTCGATTGCGCCGTGCAGGAAGGCGAAGTCATTTCCATCATCGGCTCGTCCGGCTCCGGAAAGACCACCTTGCTACGTTGCATCAACATGCTCGAGGAATTCCAGGGCGGCACGATCAGCCTCGACGGCGAGGAGATCGGCTACCGCGCCGAAGGCGCGACGCGGCGCCGCAAGAGCGAGAAAGAGATTGCACGCCAACGCGCGTTGACCGGCATGGCGTTTCAGCAGTTCAATCTTTTCCCGCATATGAGTGCCGCTGAAAACGTCATGCTCGGCCTCGTCAAGGTGAAGAAAATGACGAAGCCGGATGCCCGCGCCATCGCGGAAAAATGGCTCGATCGTGTCGGCCTTTCCGCCCGCTCGAACCATTATCCTGGACAGCTTTCCGGCGGCCAGCAGCAGCGCGTCGCAATCGCCCGCGCCATCGCCATGTCGCCGAGGCTGATGCTGTTCGACGAAGTGACCTCCGCGCTCGACCCGGAACTGGTAGGCGAAGTGCTCCAGGTCATCAAGGGGCTTGCCGCCGACGGCATGACCATGCTGCTCGTCACGCACGAGATGCGCTTTGCCTACGACGTTTCGTCACGGGTCATCTTCATGAACCAGGGCGTCATCTGCGAGGAGGGCGATCCGAAGGACATGTTCGTGCATCCGAAGACCGAAAGACTGGCGGAATTCCTCAAAACCTCGAGTTTCAACTAATGCATATCGCCCAAAAGTGCGTAGCGGTTTTGGGATAACGATTTGCACAAACAAAAACTTAAAGAAAGTTCCCGTGACCGTCCGCTCTGCGGATCGTCACGGGCGCTCGATCCAAGGATCGACAAGCTCGATCCCAAAGGCTTCGAAATCCTTTCTATTACGGGTGGCGAGGGTGAGATCGTGAGCAATCGCGGTGGCGGCAATCAGGCCGTCCATTGACGACACGCCGCGTCCGCTTCGCTTTGCGAGCCCCATCACGTCGCCCCAGGCTATCGCAATCGGCTGATCCACAGGGATGACACGCTGCTCGAAGCGCTGCGGCAGGTCCCGGGCAAGCCATTCAGCCAGCGCGTCGCGCTTCCGGCCGCTTTCCATCAGTGCAACACCACGCCGGATCTCCGCAATCGATACGACGCTGATGAATGAGCGATCCTCGTCGAGACTGTCCAGCCATTGTAGGACATGTGCATCGGGCCGCGGCTTTATCACCTCGGAAAGCACATTGGTGTCCAGCAGAAGTCTCACAGCTGGACATCACGCGGTTCGTCGCGCTCCCGTTCGAGGTCCAGATCGGCGCCACGCAGCGGCGATTGCATCAGAAACTCTGCAAGTGTGCCCTTGCGCGCGGTCTTTCGCTGCCATTCCTCGGCCGAAACGACAACGACACTCGGTTTACCGTTGCGCATGATCGTTTGCGGCGTTGCTTGCGCGCGTTCGATAACCTCAGACAGCTTGGCCTTCGCACTGGCGACAGTCCAACTTTTATCCTCTGGTCGTGATGGCTGCATTCGCTAGATCCTGACTATAGTGACTAACATGACTATATAGGTCGAGCCGGTCTTACCGCAAGCAACTTTTCGATAGGGAACGGGCTTCGTCTGTTTTGCGCGGCGTGCGCTGATCGGGGCTCGCAAGGAATTGCGGGCGCGCGCTCAAATTACGCTCAGTCTGCATTCCCAGCGTGCAAATTCCAAGGGAGGGATCCGAGACGTATTGGAAATCCTGAACGCAGAATTTTGGCACGAGCTTTGCTTTCCTGTCTTGTATGCAAGATAGCCAGACATCTGAGAGCACGCAGAAGACCATCGAGGAGACGATCGTCTCCGGGATTCTTTCAGCCAAAATTCGGCCTGGGACGCGTCTCAGCGAAAACCAGCTTGCCACGCTCTTCAGCGTGTCTCGAACCCGCGTTCGTGAAGCCATGATGCGCCTGGAAACACGCGGCATCGTGCACGTAAGTCCGAGACGAGGCTGGTTTGTTGTCGAGCCGTCCGCTGAAGAGGCGATCGCGGTCTATGAGGCACGGCGCGTCATCGAGGCCGGATTGCTGCGCAGCATGCGCGCCCTGACAGACGAGGGGCGCAAAGCTCTCGACGCGCATTTGAACGAGGAAAAAAGCGCAATGGCTGCGGGCGATCGCCAGCGCCTGACCTATTTGATGGGTGATTTCCACATCCGCATCGGAGAATTGAGCGGGAACGCCATCATCGTCGATATCCTCCGCGATCTAACCGCGCGGACGATCCTCATCTCGATGCTCTATCAGTCTGAATTTCATGCCGCACAGTCGCATGACGGGCACTGCCGCATCTTCGAGGCCATGCAAGCGGGCGATTTCGTCAGAGCTGCGGAACTCTCTGTCGAACATCTGGACGAAGTGGAAATGGGGCTCGATCTCACCACACGCCCGGACCCGCTCTCGGAACTGCGCAGTTCCCTGTCACTTCCTCCCAAGACTGTGTCACCAACTCCCGGACCCAAAAACCACAACTTCAAAGGAGCAATTAAAACATGCTGACAAGACGAGTCTTCTTCGCAATGGCGACCCTGGCTGCAACCCTCGGCTTCGGCTCCGCATCTTACGCCGATGCTCTCGCCGACATCACGGCGCGCGGTACGCTGCGTGTCGCCGTCCCGCAGGATTTCCCGCCCTTTGGCAGCGTCGGCACTGACATGGCGCCGATGGGCTACGATATCGATGTGGCCAATCTCATTGCCGAGAAGCTGGGTGTCAAAACCGAACTCGTGCCGGTCACCAGCGCCAACCGCGTTCCCTATCTGCAGACGAATAAGGTCGATCTGGTCATATCAAGCCTCGGCAAGAATGCCGAGCGCGAAAAGGTGATCGATTTCTCTGTAGCCTACGCACCCTTCTTCAACGGTGTGTTCGCGCCGGCCGATCTTTCGATCGCCAAGGTGGAAGATCTCGCGGGCAAGAGCATCGGCGTCACGCGTGGCGCTGTCGAAGATCTCGAGCTGACGAAGATCGCGCCGGCCGACGCGACGATCAAGCGTTACGAGGACAACAACGGCACCATCTCGGCCTTCCTGTCCGGCCAGGTCGACACGATCGCGACCGGCAACGTCGTGGCTGCTGCGATCCTCGCCAAAAATCCCCCCAAGCGCCCTGAGATGAAGTTCCTTATCAAGAACTCGCCCTGCTATATCGGTCTCAACAAGGAACAGGCAGCTCTTCTGGAGAAGGTGAACGGCATTATCGCTGCGGCCAAAACCGATGGCGCGCTGAACGCCATATCACAGAAGTGGCTCGGCGCCGGTCTCCCGTCGGATCTCTAATACGGATGTCATCCCGCGCCCGCGCGGGATGACATGACGCTCCGTCACCGCAAGAGGGGGGACAATTCCTTGAGCTATCATTTCGAATTCGGCTGGCTGCTTGAATATTATCCTGAGATCGTCAAGGGCATACTGATCACCCTGGAGCTTATCGCGATCGGCGGAGTGCTCGGCATTTCGCTCGGCATATTCTGCGCCTGGGTGCGCGCACTCGGCCCGGCCTGGCTGAAGCCAGTCGTTGCGACTTATGTCGAGCTGATCCGCAACACGCCGTTCCTGATCCAGCTCTTTTTCATCTTTTTCGGACTGCCGTCGCTCGGTTTCAAACTTTCCGAACTGACGGCCGCCAACCTCGCGATGGTCGTCAACCTTGGCGCCTATAGCTGCGAGATTATTCGCGCCGGCATCCAGGCAACCCCGAAGGGCCAGTTCGAGGCAGGCGAGAGCCTTGCCATGACGCGCTTCGAAACCTTCCGGCATGTCGTTCTCGTGCCATCGCTGCAGCGCATCTGGCCGGCGCTGTCGTCGCAGGTGGTGATCGTCATGCTCGGCTCATCGGTGGTGTCACAGATCGCCGCCGAGGATCTGACCTTTGCCGCGAACTTCATACAATCGCGAACCTTCCGCGCCTTCGAGGCCTACATCGTCTCGACAGCCATCTATCTCAGCCTGGCGATCCTGCTCCGGCAGTTGCTGGCGGTGGCCGGCGGCTTCATTTTCCCGAGGAGGGCGGCGAAATGATCGAGTTCACACCCTGGGACATTGTACGCAACCTGCTGCTCGCCACCCGCTGGACGATCCTTCTTTCGCTCGTCTCATTCATCGGCGGCGGCGCGGTCGGACTGGGGTTGCTCTTCTTTCGCATCAGCAAGCGCAAGGCATTTAGGGTACTTGCAAAATACTATATCGAGCTCTTCCAAGGCACGCCGCTGCTGATGCAGCTCTTCATCGCGTTTTTCGGTCTCGGCCTCTTCGGGATAGATGTGCCGGCCTGGCTTGCTGCGGGATTGGCGCTCACCCTTTGGAGCGCCGCCTTCCTCGCCGAAATATGGCGAGGCTGCGTCGAAGCGGTCGTGAGAGGTCAATGGGAAGCCTCCGCCAGCCTCGGCATGGGGCGGTTGCAGCAGATGCGCTATGTCATCCTTCCGCAGGCGCTGAGGGTCGCCATACCGCCCACGGTCGGCTTCTCCGTTCAAATCGTCAAGGGAACGGCGCTGACCTCGATCATCGGTTTCGTTGAATTGTCGAAAGCCGGCACGGTGGTCACCAATGCCACCTTCCAGCCCTTCACCGTCTACGGGCTCGTCGCCCTCATCTACTTCGCCCTTTGCTGGCCTTTGTCGAAAAGCAGCCAGATCCTGGAAAGCAAGCTCAATGTCGCTCATCGAAATCACTGAAGTCCGCAAGAGCTTCGGCACCACCGAGGTGCTGAAAGGCATCAATCTCGACGTGGAGGCTGGTGAAGTCATCGCTATTATCGGCAAGAGCGGTTCAGGCAAATCGACCCTGCTTCGCTGCATTAACGGCCTGGAGACCATCACCGATGGCTCCATCTCCGTGGCCGGCGCGCAGCTCCTTGATGACGAAGTGCATCTGAAGGCACTGCGCCTCAAGGTCGGCATGATCTTTCAGCAGTTCAACCTCTTCCCGCACCTGACCGTCGGCGGCAACGTCATGCTGTCGCAGACCGTGGTCAAAAAGACCCCGAAAGCCGAAGCCGAGGCCACCGCCCGAAAGATGCTGGAGCGGGTAGGGCTGGGCCACAGGTTCGACGCCTATCCCGACGAGCTCTCGGGTGGCCAGCAGCAGCGCGTCGCTATCGCCCGCGCGCTGGCCATGCAGCCGACAGCACTTCTCTGCGACGAGATCACCTCGGCGCTCGATCCGGAACTGGTCACCGAAGTTCTCGCCGTCGTGCGCGAGCTTGCGGCCGAGGGAATGACGCTCCTGATGGTAACCCACGAGATGAAGTTCGCCCGCGATGTCTGCAGCCGCGTCGTCTTCATGCACCAGGGCCGCGTTCACGAAATAGGCCTGCCGGAGGAAGTCTTCGCCAATCCTCAGACTGCGGAGCTGAAGCAGTTTCTCGGCGTCAACTAGAATATCCGTGCGTTTTCCATGTGAACGATAACCCATTGGTTTATTGTGCAAATCTCACTTCATCCTTCAACCCGCCCGGCTTCATGCGATGTCATGTGGCGGCAAGGTTGGAATGTCCGTTTGTGTGCAAAGTAGAAGTGTCACTTTGGGCGCGTCTTCAGCTATTTAGAAATGCGACACTCGGCATGTCCACTTGCGCTGAGGCGAGCCCCCGACCGGACCGGCTGGACCGGGTTGCAAGGGAAGGGAGGGGGCGGGTGAGATGCTCCCCTTCGGCTTTAGCTTTGACAGTTGGAGCAGCCAGTCATTCCGCCGCATCGAGGTCAGAGAGCGCTTGTCGCCGTCGGGCAATGACGGCGGGATCGTTCATGAAATCCTTCCGCCGTCCCGGACCGCGAGCACGTCGCACATAGCCGTTCTTCTCGCTGTTGGTCTTTACATCAGGCTGCGACTGC
>NZ_LWBS01000326.1 GCF_001652265.1 Rhizobium leguminosarum | reverse complement strand
AACGTTGATCCGCAGGCCTGGCTTACCCAGACCCTTGAGCGCATAGCCAACGGTTGGCCCAGCAGCGAAATCGATGCACTCATGCCGTGGAGCTACACAGCCTGAACGGCCTCAGCTTGTCGCTTACCCACTAGCTGGAGCCACCGCTCATGCGGGCTTGCGTGCAAACTGCGCGCGGATCGCCTGGCGACGTTCTTCGGCCGGCTGATCCTTGGTCTCGGCGAGGAGCTTGCGCATGCGCGGGCTAAGGACCAGGCCGTCAACCGCAGTGATCTTTTCGGCGCTGGCGTGACTCAGGCCGCCGGCCTTGGCGTTGCCGGTAAACTTGGGCGTTTCGCTCATCAGCGTTGATTCCCCCGCTTCCCCATCACCGCGGTCCCTAAGCGCTGGATCGCCTGGCGCAGCTTGTCGTTCTCTATCCCCTCCATCATGCCTTCGAGCTTGCGGGCGGCTTCGCCCTTCAGCGGCGGCGGGGTGCGGGAGCGGCGGATGGCTTGTGAGACCGGCTTCTGGACGATGCGGATCTGGTGGACGGCGGCGAAACCGAAGAAGCTGTTGATGCGCTGGATGAGTTCGCCCTGGGCATGGGTGAGGAAGAGCGCGCGTGCGCCCTCGCAGGCAATCGTCAGCACGCCCGGGCGGAAGCCGCCGGTCTCATTGCCACCGCGCGCCCAGGCGATCTTTTCCGGCCGGGTGCAATCGGCGAAATCCTCGCCGGCGATTTCGCTCCACGAGCCGAGCAGAGCCGTGTTGATGCCGGCGCGCCGGGCGAGCACGGGATCGATCAGCCCGTTCGCCAGCTCGGAGATCTGCTTTGCACCTTTGCGTGGATAACTCATCGAAACCCTTCAGCGACGCCGCCAATTCGCATGCCAATTCGCACAGGCGACTTGATCGCGCGGCATTGCTTCGCCAAGTATAGGCACTTCCCCCCATCGCGGCAAATCATGACGATCACCACACTCGACACGCCCTTAGCAAAGCCCCTGCTCGACTGGTACGATCGCCACCACCGCGACCTGCCCTGGCGCGTTTCGCCCGGCATGGCGGCCCGCGGCGTCAAGGCCGATCCCTATCGCGTCTGGCTGTCCGAGGTGATGCTGCAGCAGACGACGGTGCAGGCGGTCAAACCCTATTTCGAGCGGTTTCTGCAGCGCTGGCCTGATGTGACCGATCTTGCCGCAGCCGAAAACGATGCTGTCATGGCCGCCTGGGCAGGGCTTGGCTATTATGCGCGCGCTCGCAACCTGAAGAAATGCGCCGAAGCGGTGGCGACAGCGCATGGCGGTATCTTTCCCGATACCGAAGAGGGGCTGAAGTCCTTGCCCGGCATCGGCGACTATACGGCAGCCGCCGTCGCGGCCATCGCCTTCAACCGGCAGGCGGCCGTCATGGACGGCAATGTCGAGCGGGTGATCTCCAGGCTCTATGCGATCGCCACGCCGCTGCCAGCCGCAAAGCCGGCGATGAAGGAGAAGGTGGCGCAGCTGACGCCTGAGACACGGCCCGGCGATTTTGCCCAGGCGATGATGGATCTGGGTGCCACGATCTGCACGCCGAAGCGGCCGGCCTGTTCGCTCTGTCCGTTCCGGGGTGCCTGCGCGGCGCTCAAACTTTCCGATCCCGAGCTCTTTCCGGTCAAGGCGGCGAAGAAGGAGAAGCCGGTCAGATATGGCGCGGCCTTCATCGCGGTGACCGGTGATGGCAAGATCCTGTTGCGGCGGCGCATCGACAGTGGCCTGCTCGGCGGCATGACCGAGGTGCCGACGACCGCCTGGACGGCGCGCATCGACGGCGAGACCTCGGCTGCCGCCGCGCCCTTCGATGCGGCATGGCAATCCTCTGGCACCGTCATCCATGTCTTCACCCATTTCGAGCTCAGGCTTTCGATCTGGCGTGCGGCAATCGCTGCCAAGGTCGGCATGGATGACGGCCGGAATGACGGATGGTGGGAGCCGGTTACAAATCTTGAAGCCCAGGCCTTGCCGACCATCATGAAAAAAGCGATCGCAGTGGCTATTCCTCTCGCGTTTAAAACATCCAAGGGATGACCATGACCACCGACATAAGACATATCGTTTTCGATATCGGCAAAGTCCTTATTCATTACGATCCGCATCTTCCCTTCAGCCGCCTCATCCCTGATGAAACGGAGCGCAACTGGTTCTTCGCCAATGTCTGCACCCATGACTGGAACATCGAGCAGGACCGCGGCCGCACCTGGGCGGAGGCCGAAGCGCTGCTGATCGAACAGCACCCTGCCCGGGAAGAGCATATCCGCGCCTTCCGCAAATATTGGCACGAGATGGTGCCGCACGCCTATGACGACAGCGTCGCGATCATGGAAGGGCTGATTGCCGAGGGGCGTGACGTGACGATGCTCACCAACTTCGCCTCCGACACCTTCCGCGAAGCGCAGGCGCGCTTCCCCTTCCTCAACCTACCGCGCGGCGTTACCGTTTCCGGCGATGTCGGCCTGATCAAGCCGGATATCGCCATCTACGAGACGCATACGAAAAGTTTCGGCCTCGATCCCGCTGCCACGATCTTCATCGACGACGCACCGGTCAATGTCGAAGGGGCCAAGGCCTATGGCTGGAATGCACTGCTGTTTTCGGGACCCGAGAAGCTGGGCAGCGATCTCACGGCTTACGGAGTGAAGGTCTGAACCCATGGCATTCGACCCCGCAGAAGAAATCGAACGTTTTCACGCCGCCATCAACGCCCTCGATTTTCCCGCAATCGAGGCCTATTTCGCCGAGGACGCGACCTATGTCTCGAACGGCGTCGGCAGCCTTGCCGGACGCGCCGAGATCATGGCCGCCTTCCGAAAATATTTCGACGACTATCCCGATCAGACGGCGGAAAATTCGCTGGTGGAAACGTTGACGCCGCTCTCCGGCCGATCGGTCTGGTCGGTGCGCGCCACCCACAGCAAGACGGGCAAGCCGCTGATCCGCGAGGGTGAGGAGACGATCACCTTCAATGCGGAAGGGCGCGTCACACGGGTCGACGTCACCGATTACCAGGAGTTCTGACTGGAGCAATTCCAGCAAAAGTGTAGAGCGGTTTTGCGTCCGGAATTGCGCAAAAACAAAAAGAGGACGCCCGGGTTTGACCCCGGGCGCCTTGGTCTTCTTCCGCAACTGGAGGGAAATCGGAAGAAGGTATCTCGATCCGTAGAGGCGCTGCTCACTCCGCCTTTGCCAGATCACTGCGGATGACGGACCTGAGATCGTCGATCGGGCGCAGGGACTGCCCGTCGTCGAAATGCCAGAAGGTCCATCCGTTGCATGCATCGAGACCCTGCACCTTGGCGCCGAGACGATGAATGGAGCCGGCCTCGCCGCCGGAAGCTACCGTGCCGTCGGCGCGGACAATCGCGCTATAGCGGCGCTTGGCGTCGGTCAGCACCTGGCCGGGCTTGATCAGGCCGCTTTCAACCAGCACGTTGAAGGCGACGCGGACTTCGGCCTTCTTGCCGGTCATGACGGTCAGTTCCGCCTTGCCGAGCGGCTCGACGGCGGCGATGCGGGCCGAGGCCGCATCGATATAATCCTGTTCGCGCTCGATGCCGACGAAGTGGCGGCCGAGGCGCTTGGCGACGGCGCCCGTCGTTCCCGAGCCGAAGAAGGGATCGAGCACGATATCCCCGGGCTTGGTCGAGGCCATGATGACGCGGGCAAGCAGCGCCTCCGGCTTCTGCGTCGGATGCGCCTTCTTGCCGTCCTCGCCCTTCAGCCGCTCGCTGCCGTTGCAGATCGGGAAGAGCCAGTCGGAACGCATCTGCACGTCGTCATTGGCGGCCTTCAGTGCATCGTAATTGAAGGTATAGCCCTTGGCCTTGGCGCTGGGGCTTGCCCAGATCATCGTCTCATGGGCGTTCTGGAAACGGCGGCCCTTGAAATTCGGCATCGGGTTGGTCTTGCGCCAGATGATGTCGTTGAGGATCCAGAAATTCAGATCCTGCAGCGTGGCGCCGACACGGAAGATATTGTGGTAGGAGCCGATCACCCAGATCGAGCCGGTCGGCTTCAGCACGCGGCGGCAAGCCAGCAGCCAGGCGCGGGTAAAAGCGTCATAGGCCTCGAAGGAGGCAAACTGATCCCATTCGTCGTCGACCGCATCGACCAGCGACTGATCGGGACGATGCAGCGTTCCGCCGAGCTGGAGATTATACGGCGGGTCGGCAAAGATGATATCGACGGAGTGGCTGGGCAAAGCTTCAAGGGCGCTGACGCAATCGCCCTTGATGATCGTGTCAACCCAGGAATCCGGCCGGGAATCCGACTTGACGGAAGCCTTGAGGTCGGCAAGCGGAAAAACTGATGCCATTCTGATACTCACTCATACGCTCTACGCTTAACTGTCCGTTATGGTTACGCAACTTAGTTACCAAAGCCTGAAGCGGTGGCCGATTTCGGGAATTTATTCGGCTGGCAGTCGGGCAACCGGGCTGAAATGGCCTGAGCCCGTCGCGGCTGAATTGAGGTTCGACGGCGTCAGCCATCTTTCTATTCAAGATTTTCCCGGGTATCGGCAATACTCGTTATCGAGTCAAACATCAGCGTATATTCCAACAATATAGTGTCTGTTATTTTACCATCCTGAGTTCTTGTCATCTCGCAGCTAACGCTCTTCTCAAAATAGCTGCCCTTTATGCTGCATTCTCCATCGATTTCGTTTTGACTGCGGTGGGTCAAGCGCGCAGCATCCGAGATTGCCCGTTCTGGGAATGTAACTCCAATGCGATCAGGATTCTGGATGAACATGATAATCGTCGAAATTATCAGGAGCGCTAAGACAATGAAAATAAAAGAAAATATGGCGGCCCAAGTAAATTTGATCATCCTTGAAGCCCACACGATTTGAATTTCCCGTCCAGTTTGAGATTTAGACCGTAGATAGCATTTCCTTCAATTTGATAGATGAAATAAATTCGTTGTCACGCCCATAGTTCAAACCGGTTGCGCCAGTTGCGTGACCGCGAGAATGCCAACGAAGGGTGTTAGGTTCTTCTCCATATTTTCAAGATCAACAAGCAGCTTTCAGGGCGCCCGTGGACAGCGTGGATTGGACGCCATGCGTCACGCCGCATCGTGGACGCTGCGGCTGTCGGCCGGCGCCTCGTCGCGTTCGAACATGCCGTAATCGCGAACGACACTGGCAATCCGCAGGCGATAATCGGCGAAGATGCCGCCGCGTCCGGCCTGCTGGGCTGCCCGGTGAGCCTCGAGATTACGCCATTCCTTGACCGCCGCCTCGTCGCGGAAAAACGAGAGCGACAGCAGCTTGCCGCGGGTCGTCAGGCTCTCGAAACGCTCGATCGAAATGAAGCCGTCGATCTTTTCGAGCTCGCTGCGCAGTTCGCCGGCGAGATCCAGATATTTGTGGCGTTCGCCCATATAGGGCACGACTTCGAAGATGACGGCGATCATGGCAGCACCAGCTTTGCGTGAGGGGCGGAGACATTTTTGAGAAAGATGCGATCTTCCTTCAGGATGAAGCCTTCGCGTCTGGCAAATTCATAATTCTCACGGCCGAGCGGGTCGGACGCCAACCGAGTGCGATAGGCTTCGTAAGCGGCGAGGCTCTCGATATTGTAGACGCCATAGGCCGTCGTTGCCGATCCCTCGTGCGGGCCGTAATAGCCGATCAGGTCGGCGCCGTTTCGCGGAATTGCCTGGCCCCAGTTGCGGGCATAGTCGGCAAACGCGTCCTTCTTGAAGGGGTCGATCTCATAACGGATGAAGCACGTGATCATGGTTTTCTCCTTTGGCTCTTCCCCTTTTTCGCACATTGCCTGACGGCGATGCTTCGGTTACGATCGAACTATGAAGGAAGGTCCTGACATTGCGCAGATCGGCGCGCTCATCGGCGATCCCGCCCGCGCCAACATGCTGGCAGCACTCACCGGCGGCCGGGCGCTGACGGCGACCGAGCTTGCCGGCGTCGGCGGCATCACCGTGCAGACGGCGAGCACGCATCTTGCCAAGCTCGAAGCCGGCGGGCTGCTTGCCCAGCGCAAGCAGGGGCGCCACCGTTATTTCACGCTGGCCGACGAAGCCGCCGCCCGGTTGATCGAAAGCATGATGGGCTTTGCCGCCGGGCGCGGCCATCTCCGCCACCAGCCGGGACCGAAGGAGCCGGCGCTGCGCAAGGCGCGCATCTGCTACGACCATCTTGCCGGCGATTATGGCGTGCGCATGCTCGACAGCCTGATCGCCTCCGGCTCGATCGACGCGGTCGGAGACGGCCTGGCGCTGACGGAAAAGGGCGAAAGCGATCTCAAATGTATCGGCATTGATGTTAGCGACCTCAGATCCTCGCGCCGCCCGCTCTGCCGCTCTTGCCTCGACTGGAGCGAAAGACGCGCCCACCTCGCCGGTAGTCTCGGCAAGGCCCTGCTCTCAAGCTTCCTCGACAAGGGCTGGGCGCGGCGCACGGCGGAAAGCCGCTCTATCCTGTTCTCCCCGGAGGGCGATCGGCAGTTTCTGAGGCTTTTTCCGATTGATGGCTGATCACTACCACTTTACGCTGAATCCGATCTTGGCGCCGTAAGCGTTGCTGTCGCCGAAGTCCTGGAGGCTGGTGCTGGCAAAGGCTTCACTGTGGGCCGCATAACGGTCGTCAAGCCAACTGAGCGAGCCGCCCAGGCCAAGACCGCCCCAGAGGGCCTGGTTTTCGCTGACGACGCTGGTCCCTGAGACGTCGGCATTCGAGCCGTCGAGGAAGTCGTAATAAAGATTGGCGATGCCGTAGAGCTTCGAGCGGCTGGTCTTTCCGGCGGCATCCTGCCACTCACTGTCAAAATCGGCCGAAATGCCGAGGCGGCCGGTCAGGCTGTCACCATCATCGAGCGATACATCGGCTCCAAAGGCATCGGTGAAGCTGTCGAAGCGCACCGAGGAATAGGCGAGCTGCGCCTGCGGCGTCAGCGACCATTGGCTTGTCAGAGCAATCTTCTGTCCGGCTTCGACGCTGAGCCCATAACCAAAGCCGTCATTGCCGTTCGCAAGCGAAGTTTGAAGTGTCGAGGATTTGAGATCGCTATCATACCAGGTGACCGCAGTCTGCGTATCGACGTAGAAGCCGCTCTTGCCGTACCAGGTCAAGGTGCCGTCAATGCCATAAGCTGTGGTGTCGATGTCGCCCTTGCCGAAACGCGAGGAGATGTCGGCCGAAGCGGTGTTTACACGGAAGCTGACCCCGCCAATCAGGGCGCCTGCCCCGCTTTCACGCAGCATTCCGTCGACACCCGCCTGCAGCGACCAGCTATTCACCTCGTACTCGGTGCCGGTCGCCGAACGTTCCGGCTCGAAGTGCGAATGGGTGCCGTCGACGCGGGTCCAGATCCCGGTGGCGGCGGTGTTGGCGTCCTGGTCGGCGGATCGACCTTCGTCAAGCATCCACCCACCGGTGCGCTGGCGTAGCGTGCCGAACTGGTTGAGGCTTTGCAGCACGCCGGCATAGGCCTCGTAGACCGGCACGCCCGGCGCATAAATCGGCCCGATCACGGCGCCCGCGGCATCGAGCTCGGTCGAACGCAGATACCAGTCGCCATCGGCAGGGGTGCTGACGCCGCCCTGGTAGAGGCGATAGGCATACGCCCCGCCGACCACGGCCTGATCACCTTCGAAGACATAGTCGCCGAGCAGCGAGAAGTTGCCGGCGGATATGCCGCCGACATCGACGATCTTGATGCCCTCGATCGTTTGGGCGCCGCCGCCACCGAGATTGATGACGGTGACGTTCGTCGTGCCTGCCGTATTGCCCGTCACCACGAGACGGTCGGATGGCGAGGCATCGCCGCCGAGGATTGTTTCGATCTCGAGGGTGCCGCCAGTCCCGGTATAGTTGCCTGCGATTGTCAGCGTGCCGATCGAATTGCCGGGTGCCACCACGCCGGCATTGGTCACATCGCCGAAGATCGTGCCGGTGCCGCCGAGAATGCCGGTTCCCGATGTCGTGACCGGGCTGGTGATCGAACCGTTGACGGCAAGCCGGCCGCCGGTCACGGTCGTCGCGCCGGTATAGGTGTTGACGCCCGACAGCGTCTGATTGCCTCCGGTGACGGTCAACCCGCCCGTACCACCGATGACGCCGCCGAAGGTGTCGTTGGCATTGGCGATGGTCAGAGTTTGGGCGCCGAGTAGGACGCTGCCGCTGCCGGCCAGGCTCTGGATGGTCGGCGTCGTGGCGGCCGAAACGTTGAAGATACCATCCGCGACAACCCGGCTGGAATTGGCAACCGCGCCGGCGCCGGATAGCGCGAGGCTGCTGCCGAAGTCGATCTGCGTCTCGCCGGTATAGATGCTGTTTGCCAGAAGGCTGAAGACGCCGCCGCCGGTGACGGTCAGGCCACCGACGCCTGAAAACGCGGACGTTGCGTCGGTTCCTACGGCAAAGCCTGCGGTGTCGATCGTCAGCCCGCCGGCGAGCAGGTTGAGTTCAGTGCCGGAAAATAGGCTTACGAAGGCTGCGTTAGCTGCCGTCGCGCCCAGAATGCCGTTGTCGAAATTGGCTTGGCTGGTGCCGTTGCCGCCCCGAAGTGATAGTGTTTGCAACGTGCCGCCGCTGCTGATGTTGAGGGTGCCCGAAGCTGCAATACCACCGCCAAGAACTGTATTTGAACCCGTCGTAACTTGCCCGCCATTCTCAATATTGAGGGTGCCAGTGCCTTGAAAACCGACCTGAAAAGTGGAGAGCGGTACGTTCCACTGCGATCCGGAGCCGGTTACGGTGACGGTCCCGGTGCTTCCGGCTGCGATCGCAAGCCGGGAGATGCCCGTGCTGGTCAAACGGCTGCCGTTCTGGATTATCAGATTGCCAACTGATCCAACGGTGGTGCCAATAGACGCAGCACCAGTGGACGCGGTCGCAGGGCTACCAACGCCCAGAATGGACGGGGATGTCCCAAAAATGTTGATGGTTTGACCGGCGACTGGAGCGGTTCCCGTCGACCAATTGCTGCCGTCCATCCAGTCATTGCTTGTCGCGCCGGTCCAAACTGCGGTTTGGGCCGATGCCGCTCCAGCAAAGAGCGCCACCAGCGCTGCCACTAAGGCCACCGCGAGCAGCCCGCGCAGATTGAAGGAGAGCCTGCGCACCTGGCTGCAGGCTCGCAATGCATTGCCCATGATCGTCCCCGGAATCAATGAAGTGAACAATACGGTAGGTGAGCCGCAGAATGGAGACAACTTAGAGATACAGATAAATAGCTTATAAGGTTGAAAATTTCTCGTCGGTCCAACTAAAGTTACAAGATTGCAACTTCAGCGGGGCCACCCAGGGATGTGATCGCATCGAAATCATTCGTTCAGGGTTCATTGCTCGGCCGCCCCCAAAAGAGCACTAGGCGCCTCAGGGGCTGGGCCGCAGCGAGGTACATGTTCTACTAGCAGGCAGTCGCAGAATCCGGCTTGTTTGTCGTCGTGCCGGAGGGGGCCGAATTGCCGGGTTGGCCTGCTTGCTGGCGTCGGCAGTCATCCGGGTCGCCACCGGAATTGTTCGCACCGTTTATCCCTCCTGCGCCGCCGCCGTCTGTCGAATTCGCGCCCGAATTGCCGGAACCCGTGCCGCCGGAACCGGAATCCGAACCGCTGCCACTACCGGAGCCGGACGCACCGCTGCTGCTGCCGGAACCAGATCCGGAACCACCGCTGCCGCCGGATTATGCGATGGCGGCCGTTGTCAGGCCAAGTGAAAGCGCTGTTACTGCGAGCAGTCTCAGAAGCATTGGAATCTCCTTTTTGCTTCACCAGGGATGGTGGGCGAATCGGGATTCCTTCGATTTGTTCCGATGAAAATGCGCGGGATCTTGCCGTCTCATTACGCTCTCAAGCGCGCCGCTCGACCTCCCCGAGCCCTCACGCACCTTTCCTCTTTTCATCTTCCTGCCGCACATGCGCCCGCAGCGCCGCCAGCGTGAGCACCAGCGCCGCGTGATTGCTCTCGGCTTCACCGAGGATGCTTTCATCCTCCTTGATTTCGCGTAGCTGCGCACCCGTCGCCACCCAGCGCTTAGCAGCCCTTCTTCCTCATCTTCTTTTCGATCTTGGCTCTCTTGTCAGGCCCATCCCCGGCATGCTTTCCGCCGGTCAGCCCATGATCCATCATCGCCTGCAGCTGCGCACAGCTTCGGTGCTTGCCCTTGGCGATGACGTCGGTGGATGTGAAGGCAAACAGCAGCGCTACGGCTGCCGCCGGTCGGACGAAAGCTGAAAGCCTCATGGTCCCTCTCCCATTGCACATGCATCGTACGCCCCAGCCGGGGAAGCAGCAATGAGCCTCGACGATCCGCCGGCACTCGCTCAGGTCCGTCGTTCTATCGGCAGCGCGCTTCCGTTCGACGCACAAGGAGCTCAACCATTTGTCGAGAATGAAATATCAACCACAACCTGTTGTTTTTGCGCCGCTAAGCGACGTAGTGATGAGAAAATAATTAAGCATGTTCGGCTACTCTCACGTTCTAAATTAACGAGAGAGCCCTGTCATGGCGTCGATCCAGCATAAGATCATCATTGCGAGCATCGCGATTTTCGGGTTGGCGGGCGGCGCCACGGGGGTCGGTATCTGGTCGGCCTCCATTCTTACCGCAAACAGCGCCGATGTCAGCCAGTCAGCGCAAATTCTGCGCAACCACATGCAGGCCGACATGATGCACGACGCGTTGCGCGCCGACGTGCTCGCATCGATGCTGGCGTCCAACCCGGCAGCAGGCATCGGCGCCGACGCGGTGAAGGCGGATCTGGCGGAACACGAGGCGTCGTTCCGCGAGATGATCGACGCCAACAAGGCGCTTGCCTCTGACGAAAAGACCAAAACGATCCTTACCGGCGTCGAACGTCCCCTCCTTGCCTATATGGAAAGCGCCACTGCGATGGTCGATCTTTCCAGCAAGGATCCCACCGCGGCGTTGAATGCATTGCCGGATTTCATGGCGCAGTTCTCGACGCTGGAAACGGCCATGGAACAGGCCGGGGACCAGATCACGGCGGCGTCGGACGATATTTCCAAGCACAGCTCCGAGATAAAAGCTTCGGTCGACATCGTTCTGAAAGCACTTCTGGGCTTGGCCGCGCTCTTCGCCTTTGGCCTTTATTTCCTGACCCGCAAGACCGTCACCAAGCCGATCCTCGCCCTTTCCAACGATATGCAAAGGCTCGCCTGCGGTGACACAGCCATTGCCTGCGCCGGGATCGGCCGCACCGATGAAATCGGAACGATGGCATCGGCCGTCGAAGTCTTCCGCCAGGCGGCGATTGCCAACAAGCAATTCGAGCAGGACGCCGAGGCAGCCCGATTGCAGGGCGAAGCCGAGCGGATCACGGCCCGAAAGCAGGCTGACGAAGATGCAGCCGTTCGGCTGCGGGCGGCGACATCAGGCCTCGCCGCAGGCCTGAAGAGACTTGCATCCGGCGATCTCGCCTTCCAGATCGACGAGCCCTTCGCTCCGGACTTTGAAAACCTCCGCCATGATTTCAACATGTCGATCCGGCAGCTCGATCAGACGCTCGGCGCGATTGCGACCGCCATTGCCGCGATCGACGAAGGCACCAGGGAAATCGCGTCCGGGGCCGGCGATCTGTCAAAACGAACCGAACAGCAGGCAGCCTCGCTCGAAGAAACCGCCGCAGCGCTCGACCAGATCACCGCCAATGTCTCGAACTCGAGTAAGCGCACCGACGAGGCACGCACTGAAGCGACCGATGCAAACCGCAATGCCGTCAAGTCTTCGGAGGTCGTGTCGCATGCCGAAGAGGCCATGCGCCGCATCGAGACCTCGTCCCAGCAGATCTCCAGCATTATCGGCGTGATCGACGAGATCGCTTTCCAGACCAATCTGCTGGCGCTGAACGCCGGCGTCGAAGCTGCACGCGCCGGAGACGCCGGCAAGGGCTTTGCGGTGGTGGCCCAGGAAGTTCGCGAGCTCGCCCAGCGATCGGCCCAGGCGGCAAAGGAAATCAAAGGCCACATCCAGAAATCCTCGGTGGAAGTGGAAAGCGGCGTCAAACTGGTTCTCGACACCAGCCAGGTACTGAAGGCGATCAGCGAACAGATTGCCCGCATCAATCAGCACATGGATGCAATCGCCGTATCGGCCAGAGAGCAGTCGACCGGCCTTGCCGAAGTCAATACCGCCGTCAATTCCATGGACCAGGTGACCCAGCAGAACGCGGCGATGGTGGAGCAATCCACCGCGGCATCCGGCCAGCTTGCCCAGGAAGCTGCCACGCTGCGCGAACTCGTTTCCCGGTTCAAGCTTCGGGCGACTGCGCCGACGCAATCTGCAGCTGGACGTCGGGGTGGGCAGCTGGCGGCCTGACGGCTGCTATCTGCTCGCCATTGTTCGGTCCCAAGTCAATCCGACACGACCGATCCGGCAACCGCCACCGAGCCGGGCGGCTGCCGCATCGCAGCCATGCTTGAGATCAGGTTGAGCTTTGGCCGGGCATCGTGTAAAGCCGCAGCATTCCCAGACACGGCCCAGACTTTCAGCAAGGCGTGAACATTATGGACGGCTTCGACCTCATCATCTTCGATTGCGACGGCGTTCTCGTCGATTCGGAAATCATCGCGGCGGAAGTCGAATCCGCGCTTCTGACAGAGGCCGGGTATCCGATCGGTGCCGAGGAAATGGGCGAGCGCTTCGCCGGCATGACGTGGCGCAACATCCTGCTGCAGATCGAGCGCGAGGCAAGCATCCCGTTTTCGGCCTCCCTGCTCGAAAAGTCGGAGCATATGCTCGACCTCAGACTGGCGCAGGACGTCCAGGCCATTCCAGGTGTCGAATTCGCCATCTCCAGGCTGCCGATCAAGCGCTGCATCTGCTCGAATTCGAGCACCAAGCGGCTTGACATGATGCTCACCAAGGTGGGCCTCAAGCCGCTGTTTGCTCCGAACATCTTTTCCGCCAAGGATCTTGGCCCCGACCGCGTCAAGCCGAAGCCCGACATCTTCCTGCACGGCGCAAGCCAGATGGGTGTGGCGCCCGACCGGGTTGTGGTGGTCGAGGATTCCGTCCACGGCGTGCATGCGGCGCGCGCCGCCGGCATGCGCGTCATCGGCTTTACCGGCGCCTCGCACAGCTATCCCGCCCATGCCGACAAATTGACGGATGCCGGCGCCGAAACCGCAATCTCCCGCATGAACGACCTGCCTGGCGTCGTCGCCGCATTGGCGGCCTGGGACAACGTTCTCTGAGACGCTTTAGGTTCTGAGGCCGCGATCGGTGACTATGCCGACGATTCTGATCGGGACAGCGGCAGCTTCAAGCCCCGCTGACATCGGTGTTCTAGAACCTGAATAAACCGAAGCTGAGAAGTGGGTTTCGCACCTCTGCGCCAATCGGCGCGGAATTGAGGACGGCAATGAAGCTGTCGTCCGATCTTTCCTTGCTAGGCGCTTAAATCATCCCTATGTTGGAGATCAATTAGCAAGGAAATGCTTATGCCTGCTACCCACGCTCTCACTTTGACTGAGGCCGGTTACGTCCTGAACCGGTCCGCGACCGCTCTCAACAAGGCTGTCGATACAGGTGTTATCCGCGCGCGCCAGCGCAAGGTCGGTAGCGCTGTTCAGCGGCTTTTGGGCCCCGCAGAAATGCGTTTTTTGCTCGTCGCCGACGGCCTCGATAAGGACCTGACTCCTGCCGGCCGTCGCAGACTATACGATGCGATCCGTCAACTCTCTTTCGACGCTCATCGTGTCAGTCTCGGGGAAATCGAGCTCGACCTGGGGAAGATAGATGCAGATCTCGAAACTCGACTTCAGCGCCTGGAAGCTTTGCGAGAGTGGGTAGACGTAGAGCGTGGAGAACCGCTGATAAAGGCTACCCGCGTTCCGGTCCATATGGTGGCAGCACTTGCCCGAGGACAGACAGTCGCGGAGATCGTCGAGGATTTTCCTTCTCTCAGCCACGAGCAGGTCGAGGCCGCCATCGAATACGCGAAAGCATATCCGAAGCGGGGGCGACCCTATCCATCCCGCAGTCTCAAGCGATCGCTCGCCGACCTCGCCGAACTTGGGGCCTTCGATGAAGTCGACGAAGCAGCGGATGTTGCAGGCCCGCGAATAATTCCGTGACCGGCTACTTGCTGGACGAGAATGTCTTGCGTGAGTTCAGCCCGCGAGGGAACGCCAACGTCCGCAAGTGGATCGCCGGCGTCGATGACGCGGAACTGCGCCTCAGCGTAGCGACGCTATTCGAGAAGCGCCGAGGTGCTGAAATGCTCAAGCGGCGCGACCCGGAACGCGCCGCTGCTATCATTCGAGGAATTGCCAACCTGGAGAAGGCGTTTGCAGATCGGATTTTGCCGGTGGATGCCACGGTTGTGGAAGAATGGACACGCCTGCTCGGAGCCAAGAACAAGGACCGCTGGGACCTGGCGCTTGCGGCGACCGCGCGCGTTCACCGCCTCGTGCTTGTCACGCGTAACATCAAAGATTTCGAGGGCCGCGGTACGCGGCTGCTCAATCCGTTCACCGATCCCCCGGAGCGGATCGAGCCCTAGACCAGGATATCGTCCGAAAACCGCTTCCCACTTTTCCTGAAAATAGCTTTAGCTGCTCTTCTTGGTCTTCGCCGGCTGGGTGTCGAAGCCGATATTGATGCGCACCAGGGCGCCGGAGCCGACCGGCATCTTGATGCCGTCCTTGCGGAAGATCACCTGCGTGCCCGGCGCACCCGGCGGGATTTCAGTCGGGAATTTGGTGACCTCGGAATAGAGCACGGTCTCGCCGTCGAGGACGGAGATGCGGATCGGCAGCGTCACGGGGCCCGGCGTGCCGGCCGGGCCGGTGATGAGGCGCAGCTGGGCAACGACCGTCATCGTCAGGTTCGTGTCGTTCAGCGTGCACTGGCGGGTGTAATCGCCGAAGGAGGCCTGGAAGACGATCTGCTGCGGATCGTCCTTCTTGCCCTTGGCATAGGTGCGGAAGATCGCATCCTGGTCACGCATGAAGATCTGCGGGCAGGCGCCCTGGACGACTGGAGCGACCGTGCCCTGCGCCGTCGTCGCGGTGCCGATCGAGGGATTGGTCGAGGACGGGTTGGCCGGCGCCAGCGGCATGATCTGGGCGGTGCCGTTCGACTGCGTCGCCGGCGCCGACGACTTGCTGTCGCCACCTATGCCGAGCGAGTTGCAACCAGTGAGCAAGGCAAGAAAAGATGCGGAGACGATGAGACGCGAGACCTTGCCGAGCACCATATTCCATCCCTTGTGCAAGCGTTTCTTGGAGGCCCCATGTCTTTTTCGCGGGGCCTTTCATGACGGTTTGCGATGGTCTATATCAGCGGCGTAAACAAAAATCGATTGGGTAAGCGCCGTTTTGATGCACTTTTCGCCGCCGGATGCGGGCAACGTCAACAGCATGCCCGCGATGCCATGCCTGCAGGGCGGCGCCTTTTCGATTTCCAGCGGACCGAGCCACGGCTGCGGTGAGCCGGATTTCCTTCAGCGATAGATCAAGGATGACGAACGTGGACTATATCTCGACCCGCGGCGAGGCCCCTTCCCTCGGCTTTTGCGACGCCCTGCTGACGGGGCTGGCGCGCGATGGCGGGCTCTACGTTCCGCGCAAATGGCCGAGCTTTTCGAAGAAGGAGATCCGCGCGCTGCGCGGCAAGACCTATCAGGAGATCGCCTTCACCATCCTGTCGCCCTTCACCAATGGCGAGATCCCCGACGACACCTTCCGGGCGATGATCGACGAGGCCTACGGCACCTTCCGCCATCCGGCGATCGCGCCGCTCGTCCAGACCGGGCCGAACAGCTTCGTCATGGAGCTCTTCCACGGCACGACACTCGCCTTCAAGGACGTGGCGATGCAATTGCTCGCCCGGCTGATGGACTATGCGCTCGAGAAGCGCGGCGAGCGGGCGACGATCGTCGGCGCCACCTCGGGAGATACTGGGGGAGCTGCGATCGACGCCTTTGCGGGGCGCGAGCGCACCGACATCTTCATCCTCTTCCCGCACGGCAAGGTCTCGCCGGTGCAGCAGCGGCAGATGACGACCTCGTCGTCACCAAACGTGCATGCGCTTGCCGTCGAGGGCAATTTCGACGATTGCCAGAACCTGGTGAAGGCGATGTTCAACGACGTGGCCTTCCGCGACAAGGTCCGACTTTCCGGCGTCAACTCGATCAACTGGGCGCGCATCATGGCCCAGATCGTCTATTATTTCACGGCGGCCGTGGCGCTCGGCGGCCCCGACCGGAAGATCTCGTTCACGGTGCCCACCGGCAATTTCGGCGATATCTTCGCCGGCTACTGCGCCAAGCGCATGGGCCTGCCGATCGACCGGCTGGTGATCGCCACCAACGAAAACGACATCCTGACGCGGATGCTGAAAACCGGGCGCTACGACATGAAGGCGGTCAAGGCGACGAGTTCGCCGTCGATGGACATCCAGATCTCCTCGAACTTCGAACGGCTGCTGTTCGAAGCCTATGACCGCGACGCCTCGAAGGTGCGCGCGGCGATGGAAAGCCTCAAGCAATCCAATGGCTTCGAGATCGGCGAGCAAGCGCTGAAGGCGATCCGCCGCGACTTCCGCGCCGGGCGCGCCAACGAGAGCCAAGTGGCCGAGACGATCCGCAAGACCCATGCCGAGACCGGCTATCTGCTGGATCCGCACTCGGCGATCGGCGTCTTCGTCGCCGCCAAGAAAGAAAAGCCGAATACGCCGATGGTGACGCTTTCGACCGCGCATCCGGCGAAATTCCCCGCCGCCGTAAAATCCGCCTGCGGTATTGACCCGGCGCTTCCGACGTGGCTTGCTGATCTGATGCACAGGGAGGAGCGTTTCCAGATCATCAAACCGGAGCTGAAAGCCGTTGAGACTTTTATCGGCCAGCATGCCCGCGGCGAGACGACAGCAGGCGCAGAAAGATAGCCAATGACAGTTGAGTGCACCCGGCTGAAATCCGGGCTGACAGTAGTCACAGAGACCATGCCGCATCTTGAAAGCGTTGCGCTCGGAGTCTGGATCAAATCGGGATCGCGTAACGAGACGGACAACGAGCACGGCATCGCTCATCTGCTCGAACACATGGCCTTCAAGGGCACGGCGCGCCGCACGGCCCGCCAGATTGCCGAGGAGATCGAGGATGTCGGCGGCGAAGTCAATGCCGCAACCTCGACCGAGACGACCTCCTATTATGCCCGTGTGCTCAAGGACTACGTGCCGCTCGCCGTCGATATCCTCGCCGACATCCTGACGGAGTCGGCCTTCGAGGAAGAAGAGCTGGAGCGTGAGAAGCAGGTGATCCTGCAGGAAATCAACGCTGCCAACGACACGCCCGACGACGTGGTGTTCGACCGGTTCTCCGAGGCCGCCTATCGCGACCAGACGCTCGGCCGGGCGATCCTCGGCACGCCGGAGACCGTCGTCTCCTTCACGCCGCATCAGATCCGTGGCTATCTCGGCCGCAACTACACGACCGACCGCATGTTCGTGGTCGCCACCGGCGCCGTCGAACATGAAGAATTCCTGCGCATGGTCGAAGATCGCTTCGCCAGCCTGCCGACGACCCCTTCCGCCCCGCCGGTCATGGAACCGGCGCGTTATATCGGCGGCAGCGTGCGCGAACCGCGCGACCTGATGGACGCGCAAATCCTGCTCGGCTTCGAAGGCAAGCCCTATCACGCCCGCGATTTCTACTGTTCGCAGATCCTCGCCAATATCCTTGGCGGCGGCATGTCCTCCAGGCTCTTCCAGGAGGTGCGCGAGTTCCGCGGCCTCTGTTATTCGGTCTATGCCTTCCACTGGGGCTTTTCCGACACCGGCATCTTCGGCATTCATGCCGCGACCGGCGGCGAAAACCTGCCGGAGCTCGTGCCCGTCATCATCGACGAGCTGCACAAATCGGCCGATGCGATCCACCAGAAGGAAATCGAGCGCGCCCGCGCCCAGATCCGCGCCCAGCTGTTGATGGGTGCGGAAAGCCCGGCTGCCCGCGCCGGCCAGATTGCCAGGCAGATGATGCTTTACGGCCGGCCGATTTCCAATCCGGAGATGATGGAGCGGCTGGAAGGCATCACCATCGAGCGGCTGACCGACCTCGCCGGTCGGCTGTTCTATGATACGGTGCCGACGCTTTCGGCGATCGGTCCACTGGAACAGCTCGCGCCGATGGAAGACATCACTGCCTCGCTTTCGGTCCCGGCGTCGAAGACGCTGCAGGCAAGCCGCTGAGCCGACGTCCGTCCTGCCGGGAGTGATCGATGCCAAAATCGGTTTTTCGGTTCCTGCAGCGGCAGCCGGAAGCGGTGCAGCTGGAGAACGACAGATATCTCCTGCGCCTGCCGCGCTACCAGGATTTCAACCAGTGGCACCGGTTGCGCGCCGACAGCCGCAAATTCCTGGAACCCTGGGAGCCGACCTGGCGGCGCGACGAGCTGACGGAGGGCGCATACCGCGCTCGCGTCGTCCGCGGCAAACAGGAATATGCCTCGGGCCAGGCGGTGCCGCTGTTCATTTTCCTCAAAGGCGACATGACGCTCGTCGGCGGCGTCACCATCGGCTACATCAGAAGGGGTGCGGCACAAAGCTGCATGATCGGCTACTGGATGGGCGAACGTCATGCCGGCCAGGGGCATATGTTCGCCGCTCTTCAAATGGTTATTCCTTACATCTTCACCGGGCTTGAGTTGCACCGTATCGAAGCAGCCTGTATTCCAGATAACGCGCGCAGCATCCGTCTGCTTGAAAAAGCCGGGTTTCAACAGGAAGGCTATCTGCGCGGATATTTGAAGATCAACGGTCAGTGGCACGACCACGTGATGTTTTCACGTCTCGCCACCGATACGGATAAAGGCAGGAAAACCGACAGCCGATGACAAGAGACCGCATGCTGCCCAAGTCACCGTCCGGACGAATGATCGCGGTGATCGCAGCCCTTTTCCTGGCGGCCTTCGCCTTCGCGGCGGGCGTTGCCCAGGCGGCCGAACCGGTAAAAATTTCCCGTGACGATACCGCGCTCGACCTGACGGTGACGACCGAGATCTACGCCAACCAGGGCGAGGCCTTCCAGGTTTCGACGGCGGCCGGCGCCGTCGGCATCCGCCGCCGCATCGAGGTCCGGGCAAGCTCGGAGAACCATCAGGGCGACTGGGCAGTGTTTGCGCTTGCCAACGTTTCGGAAGAACAGCTCGAGCGCGTCATCGTCGCGCCGCATTTCCGTCTGGTCAATTCCAAGCTCTTCTGGCCGGATCTCGGCTCGCAGCGCATCAGCGCGATTACGCCGAGCGAAGGCTTCGCGCTCGACCGGCAGCCGAGCGACGAAGCCGACGTCTTCCGCATCACGCTGAACCCCGGCGCCGTCATCACCTTCGTCGCCGAACTGTCGACGCCGGAGCTGCCGCAGATCTATCTCTGGGAACCGAACGCCTACAAGGATACGATCAACGCCTTCACGCTCTATCGCGGCATCGTGCTCGGCATTGCCGGCCTACTCGCCGTGTTCCTGACCATCCTGTTCGTCGTCAAGGGCACCTCGATGCTGCCGGCGACGGCAGCACTCGCCTGGGCGGTGCTCGGTTATATCTGCGTCGACTTCGGTTTTCTCGGCAAGCTGATCAGCGTCGCCTCGGCCGACCAGCGAATATGGCGCGCCTGCGCCGAGGTGGCGCTGGCGTCGAGTTTCGTCATCTTCCTCTTCACCTATCTCAACCTCAACCGCTGGCATGCGCATCTCGGCTACGCCACGCTTGCCTGGGTGCTCGGCCTTGCCCTGCTCTTCGGCGTGGCGATCTACGACCCGTCGATCGCCGCCGGCATCGCCCGGCTTTCCTTCGCGCTGACGGCCGCCACGGGGCTGCTCTTGATCATCTATCTCGGCTTCAACCGCTACGACCGCGCCATTCTGCTGGTGCCGGCCTGGGCGCTGACGCTCGTCTGGCTGTTCGGGGCGTGGCTGACCGTTACCGGCCGGCTCGACAACGACATCATCCAGCCGGCACTCGGCGGCGGCCTGGTGCTCATCGTGCTTCTGATCGGCTTCACCGTCATGCAGCATGCATTCGCCGGCGGCGCTTTCCAGCAGGGGCTGTTTTCCGATCTCGAGCGGCAATCGCTGGCGCTGACCGGCTCCGGCGACATGGTGTGGGATTGGGACGTGGCGCGCGACCGCGTCGTCACCATTCCCGACGTCTCGATCAAGCTCGGCCTTTCCCAGGGCGCCATGCATGGTGCGGCGCGCAACTGGCTGCCGCGGCTGCATCCCGACGACCGCGACCGCTTCCGCGCCACGCTCGATGTGCTGCTCGAACACCGGCGCGGGCGGCTGAACCATGAGTTCCGCATCCGCGCCGAAGACGGGCATTTCCACTGGTTATTGATCCGCGCCCGGCCGGTGCTCGGCTCCAACGGCGAGATCATCCGCTGCGTCGGCACGATCGTCGATGTGACCGAGCAGAAGAATTCCGTCGAACGGCTGCTGCACGATGCGCTGCACGACAATCTGACCGGCCTGCCGAACCGGCAGGTCTTCCTCGACCGGCTGCAGTCGGTGCTGGCTCTGGCGCCGGGCGGCGACACGCTCAGGCCGACGGTGATGGTGATCGACATCGACCGTTACAAGCTGGTCAATGATTCGCTCGGCGTTGCCGCCGGCGACAACATCCTCATCGCGCTGACGCGGCGGCTGCGCCGGCTGTTGAAACCGCAGGACACGCTGGCGCGGCTTGCCGGCGACCAGTTCGGCCTCATCCTGGTTTCCGAGCACAATCCGGCCAAGGTCGCCGATTTTGCCGATGCGATCAGCAAGGCGATCATGGTGCCGATCAACTTTTCCAATCGCGAGATCATCCTGACCGCCTCGGTCGGCCTCGCCTCCTGGGTCGACCGGCAGGAGAGTGCCACCGGCCTGCTCAGCGATGCGGAGCTTGCGATGTACCGGGCAAAACGGGCCGGCGGCAACCGCGTCGAACCGTTCCAGCCGGCCTTCCGCGACTTCGGCACCGACCGGCTGCAGCTCGAAACGGATCTGCGCCGCGCCATCGAGCGCAAGGAATTGTCGATGGTCTACCAGCCGATCGCAAGGCTGGAGGATGTCGAGGTCGCCGGTTTCGAGGCGCTGATGCGCTGGGAACATCCCAAGCGCGGCAATATCCCGCCATCCGAATTCATTCCGATCGCCGAGGCCTCCGATCTCATCGGCCCGCTTGGCATGTTCGCGCTGGAACAGGCGACCAACGATCTGATGAGCTGGCAGCACCAGACCGGCGAACTGCCGATCTTCGTCTCGATCAACCTGTCGAGCGTGCAGCTGCTCAACAACGAGCTCTATGACGATGTGCGTTCGGTTCTCGCCAAGACGCATTGCCAACCCTCGCGCCTCAAGCTCGAACTGACGGAATCCATGGTGATGGAAAATCCGGAACAGGCCCGCCTCGTGCTGCAGAAGCTGAAGGAGGCCGGCATCGGGCTCGCGCTCGACGATTTCGGCACCGGATATTCGTCGCTCGCCTATCTCACGCGCTTTCCCTTCGACACGATCAAGCTCGACAAGACTTTGGTGCGCGACAGCAGCGACAAGAAGGCGATCGTGCTGAGATCGGTGATATCCATGGCACGCGAACTCGAGATGAAGGTGGTGGCGGAGGGGATCGAATCCAACGAGGATGCGATCGAACTCGCCAAGATGGGCTGCAACTACGGCCAGAGCTACCTTTTCGGCCCGCCGATCCCTTCGGAATCGGTGCTGCGGCTGCTTCGGGACCGCTTTCCGCTGACGAAACGGGCGTGACCCGGCGGGTCTCGTCGGTTTTCCGGTAGCAACCAAAGGCCGGCTTCGACCGGAGGCGGCCATCTGTTCGCTGTTGAAGGATGCGGCTGCTTTGCGCCCTTTTCGGTCATGGAGGCAGTTATTGCCTCTGCCCGAAAGCAGCCATTGCATTGGTTTGACGCGACGACATCTTTGCGCCAAGCGGCCGTGGCGGATTTCCGTGTACTGGCAAATCAATTCGCTCGCTTGAGATCGCCCCGCCCACGCGAGAATTCAGTTCGCAGCAGGTCGGAACGTCCGGTGCTGTGGAAGTCGGGGCGGAAATGTTGATGCGGACATGATGGAAGGGAATACCCACTGCAAGCCGAACGGCGACGCAACCTCGATCACGTCAACGCGTGGCGCAATCGCAGCAAAGTCTTCAGGTCGGGTGGCGCAAATAGGTCGTGAGTCTAGCCCATGAGTATGGGGCGGACCAGGGAATTATGACTGCTCACGAACTCGAAGAAGGCTCTAACCCGCGGTGTTTTCCTGATGTCCGGATGTGCCAGTAGGTACCAGCCCCGGTTCAGTTCTTCTACCGGAGGAAGCACCTGCACGAGATCATCATGCATTTCCGCGATTGTGGTCGGCAGCGGGGCTAGGCCCAATCCCGACTTGACCGCATGAAGCACACCCAGGACGCTGTTGTTGCGCGCGCCGAATTTTGCAGTCGGAGCCACTGACGCAAACCATTTCGCGGCCCGATGGTTGGCAAGCGCGCCGTCGAACCCGACAATGGCGTGTCGGTCAATGTCCGCTGGGTTACCCGGCGTGCCGTGACGCTGGACGTAGCTCCGGCTCGCATAGACTGCCCAGATGGAATCGGCGATCTTCTTGCCTACAAGATTTTCATCGGAGGGCTCGCCTGAGCGCAGGGCGACATCGGCCTCTCCTTTGGAAAGATCGAGGTAGCCGTCGCTCATCACGAATTCGATGCGAATTTCGGGGTATTTCAGATGAAACTGCTCCAGCAGTTGCGACCCATTGATGCGTGACACCAGCGGCTCGGGACAGGTCAGCCGGACAACGCCGCTCAATTCGCTGACATAGAGCCGTGTCTGCCTCTCGATTGCAAGTGCCGCCTGCTGCAGTTCTTCCGCCTTCGGCAGCAGCAATTGTCCGAACTCAGTGAGTTGATAGCCGCTCGCATGCCTGTGGATCAGCGATTGCCCTATCCTGCGCTCGAGTTCGACGATTCGGCGCTGCACCGTGGACTGGTTGACACCGGTTGCCTTGGCAGCGGCAGTCGTGCTGCCGTGACGGGCCACAGCAAGGAAATACTTGAGATCGTTCCAGTCGAACATGTTTCCTTATGCGTCTTTGCAGCGAGCCTTTGCAAGTCTGCGGCTCCCGGATGCCCAGGATCAGGCGTAGGTTTGTCTCACAATCAAGGGAGACAAGCCATGCACAAAGTTGTGGATGTTCACAAAGCAACTGCCGGAACACAGGTGGGCGTGACCACCTCCGCCGGAATCACGGGCATGGCGAAACTCACGGTCCTTCACAAGGAATTGACGGACGCACTGCCGAACGCGGGCAGACAGGAAATCCGCGTGATCATCGCCAGGCTCGAACCGGGCGACCGCACTCCGTACCACTCCCATCGTTTTCCGGTTACCGTTTACATGCTTGAAGGGGTGTTCACCCTCGAACTCGACGGTCGAGACGCGATCGCCGTCGGCGCGGGTGAGGTTTTCGTCGAACCCTCGGGCGTGAGAATGACGGGCCGGAATCTCAGTTCTGACAGTCCGGCGGTGATGGTCCTTTTCTACGTCAGCGACCCCGAAACGCCATTTGCCGACCCCGTCTGACGCGGGCACTGCCGCCTGGCGTCGGCAATAGGCCGAACCTGTGTGTCTGCCTCCGGCCCCGGCACTGCCGGACAGCAACGCCAGAAGGCAGACAACTTCCCGAGTTCCGCGAGGAACGCCGAACCCGATTTGATGCCGTCGATGAAGCGCTCGAATTCGCGGATCAGCAAAAACTTATTTTGGACGATCTGCGAAGACATGCAAAGATGTCTGTGGTGAGACCAGGGGGGGGGCGTATATGGACGCGGACAGTCAAGCTGTTCGTATGAACGGGGCGGATGTCCTCGCTGAAGTGCTTTTGGCGAATGACGTGACGGTATGTTTCGCCAATCCGGGAACCTCTGAAATGCATTTCGTCGCGGCGCTGGATCGCAAGCCAGAATTGCGCTGCGTGCTCGGTCTCAGCGAGGGCGTCGTCACCGGCGCTGCCGACGGCTACGCACGAATGACCGGTCACCCCGCCGCAACCTTGCTTCACACGGGACCAGGGCTGGCCAATGGGCTGGCCAATTTGCACAACGCACGCCGCGCCCGCACACCGATGATAAATATCGTGGGTGACCATGCTTCCTATCACCTTCCGCTCGACGCGCCGTTGACCACGGACATCGAAGGATTGGCAGCGCCGATGTCGAATTGGATGCGTCGCGTCAACGGTCCCCTGGATGTCGGCCCTACGGCTGAGGCGGCCTATCGTGCCTCGTTGTCGCCGCCAGGAGTTGCGACGATGATCCTGCCTGCTGATGCCGCATGGGGGGAAGTTGCCACGCCTTCGCCTTCGCGAAAGATATCGATCGACACACCTCGCTCGCCCGATCCTCAAACGGTGCGAGCGGTGGCAAGCGCCATCCGCGCCAATCCGGGGCGCGTCGCAGTGGTTGTCGGCGGAACCGCTGCGCGCGCCGACGCGCTTGCCATCGCAGGCCGGATCGCGACTGCGTGCGACGTTAGGCTCTTCAACGAAGTGTTGGTAGCCCACACTCAGCGTGGCCTCGGGCGAGTCGCTCCGGTGCGCATTCCTTATCCGATCGACTTGGCGCGCGATGTCTTGAAGGACGTCGACCTGTTAGTTCTTGTCGGCGCGCCGGAACCGGTGGCGTTCTTCGCGTACCCAGGAAAGCCCGGTAGGTTGGTTCGGGATGATTGTACAGTCCTGACGCTGGCCAAGCACGGCGAGGATTTGAAGGGAGCGCTGGAAGCACTGCATGACGAACTCGGCGTGAAGCGAACGCAGTCCCTGCAACTGATCGCGCCAAAAGGAGACGAAGGCTATCCAGTTGGACAACTGACTGACGATGCGGTTGCGGTTATTGTCGCGCACAAAATTCCCGACAACGCCATCATATGCGAGGAGGCAATAACCTCTGGCCGGCGGTTCTTCGCACTCTCCGCCTTCGCGGCTCCACATGACTTCATCTCGCCGACGGGAGGATCCATCGGTGACGGCATCCCTCTGGCAACGGGTGCTGCTGTCGGGTGTCCGGATCGAAAGGTAATCAACCTCCAGGCCGATGGGAGCGCCATGTACACCGTGCAGGGGCTTTGGACCCAGGCCCGCGAGCATCTCGATGTGACGACGATCATCTTCTCAAATCGGACTTACGCAATCCTCCACGCCGAGATGCGTAACGTTGGGGTCGCCTCCATCGGGACAAATGCTCAACGGATGCTCGATCTCGATAATCCCCCAATCGATTGGGTCTCCCTTGCGCGCGGTTTGGGAGTCGAGGCAGCAGTTGCCACCACCTGCGAGACGTTCAGTACGCTGCTTGATGCGGCCTTGTCGCGCCATGGGCCGTTTCTTATCGAGGCCCGAGTGTGATGAAAGTGCCTCAATGGCCCGAGACATTGCCTGTTCGTTCCGGTTCAGATGGTCAAATTCCAGTCCATTTCGGACCCGCGTGATGACCGCATAACGGCACCCTTGGAGTCAGAAGCGCAACGACCGTTGCTGGCATCGGCTGGAGCATCGTCCTCTTGGGTGAATATATCCCCTTTGGAATTGGGCGGCACGGGGGTTGATCATTGTCGGTCTGATCATGGTCGAGCCAGAGCAGGAAGCGGAGGAGGAATCGCCATTCTTGGCTGGCGCAATCGAAGACCTGCCCATTTAGGCTGTATCCGACTCTGGAGTCAGATCACGTCAAATAACCCCGGCTCGAAGTCCGCTTATGAATACCTGTTCCACGAAACTGACGGTCCACTTTCGGCCCGGCTCAAACCAGTCGTCAGGCCCGATCGAACGGCGACAAAGAGGTCTTAGTGGACTGTCTCCTTCAAGACGTTGGCCGCGACCGCCGATCACGTCTTGGTTTGGGTGGACTGCCGACAGGTAGGTTTTGGTCAGGTCGACCGCGATTGCTGCCGTTGTCGCATGCTCACGGCTTCCCAAAAACGATCGAATAATGGGAGAATCGGTCCCCTGATGGCGCGTGGATTGGGCCAATCGGCCGGCCTCCGCTAGCGACGCGCGGGGCGCGGTAGTGGACGGTCAATCATCATGAACGATGTAACACTACGTCGAACCCTTCGTCGGGAGCGGGGGGAACAAAGTGCTTGGTGAAGAGGGAAAAGTCTTCATCGCTGACGTTAAACTCGTGCGTGCCGGCCACATTCCTCTGTCGAAGCCGGGCTTTGCAAACCTCGTCCGCTACATCAAGAAAGTGAAGTTGGTGGGCGCATCTAGCCTGCTCAAACAGGGTGCGCATCCATGCTCGACTTGCTGGCGTGTTTGCAGGGAAATCCAGCACGACCGATAGCCCGGATCGCAGCAGATCGACGAGATGTGCGGCCATCGCATCACGTAAGCGCGTCGAATTACGCACATAGTCGGCAAGGCTATTTTGCTCGCCGGGGTAGAGCCGGGCCAGCCAATAGTCTTCTTTCACCAAAACTGTATTCGGCCTTTTCTCCAAAGCGCTTGTAAGTGTTGACTTTCCAGCCGCTATCTTGCCGCACACGAGGTATAGAGTGGGTTGTTCTAAGAGCATAATCAAAGACCTTCGCAGACGCGGGTAGCATCGTGATATTCACATGCGGATAGACCCGGCCCGACGCATCAGGCCGGGCGGCTAATTCGTCCGCTGCTCGCGATGGCGATGTGAAATACGAAGATCATGATCACAGGATGCCAAATCTACTGGCTATGGTCCAGTGGCGATCGTGCATCCCGGCCTTCCCGATTGGGAAGGTCCAACGGGGAAGCGCGGTGCGAAGTGAGCCGCGTATCCCTGCCGGGCTCTGCTTTTCGCAAAATCTGTTCCCGATTGGGTTTTCCCAAAACTGCATATTGGACATGGGAATACGGGAATGCTGCGGAGCGGCTGGGCGGTTTCCTCGGTAGCAAAAAAAGACCGGCTTCGGCCCAAGGCGGACATTGCGGTGACTACCTATACCGAGAGTCCATAGTCGCGTCACAACCGGCCATTCCCACAAGTTCTGTGTGCGTCACGCCCGGCTCGCACGAACGCTCAGCCACCGATCACGGGGCTTTCCGACGTATCGACGTACCTCGCTGACGATCCAGCCGGCGTCTGTGAGTGCGGACCGCAGGGCAGGCTCGCGCCAGTACGTCTCGACGTAGCGCCGGGGCGCTGCAGCACTGCCGTGTGTGGACACATCCTCGCCTTCGCCCTCTCTAACCGAGGCGTGCAATCGGCCACCGGTCCGAGTCGCCTCGGCAAGCCGTCCAAGCACCGTGCCGAAATCCTCGCGCGCGACATGAATCAGGCAGGCACAGGCCCAGATCCCGTCGTACGGCGTGCCGGGACGCTGCGGGTCGGCCAAGTCTTCGGTCAGCGGGTCCAACAGGTCGGCTTCGAAGCCACTTTCGCGAAGCAGTTCGACGAAACCCTTTGCAATGTCGGAGCGTCGGACGCTAATTCCCCGCTTCTCAAGCTCAAGTGCATCTCGCCCGCCACCGCTTCCGATCTCCAGCACCCTGCCCGAGCCGCCCAGCTCGGTGACGAACGCATCGATCTCTGTCGCGACCCATTCGGGCATCGCCGCGGCCTCCGCAGCGTACTCCGCCGCGACCGCATCATAGGACCGCACGGTATCCAGGTCGGTGCTCATCCTAGCACTCCTCCTTCAAGACAAGAGGCCTGATGAGCAAGAGGCCCATCAGCCCGTTGCGCCCTTCACACTTCGGCAGTGGGTGACATTGCGGGCGATTTACTTCCGAGTTTTAGCAGAAATGCGGTCGGAGACACCACCGACCGACCAATGCTGCCGGGCGGCAATGCGCCTTCATAATGGTCATCGAGCCACCCGTCGCTGTTGCTGCAAAGCGGACATGGCGCAGTGACAACGCGGGTTGCGGTTGCGCCAAAAGCCGCCATTCCGCCCCATTAGATCACGAATTCCTCCTCATACGTCTGTGGCTTGGGAACGACCGTAACCTCCACCGGAACGATCCAATTGGCCGCGTAGCTCTCGCAGTCGGAACGCTGGAGGTCGGGTTGCACGCACCCCGCCCCATCGATCGCGCGACATCGCAGTATATATCGCCCCACCTCTTCAGGGGTCCACATGTACTCCCACAAGCGCCATGCAAAGGGACGTTCTGTTTCGAGGAGCCTTCCCTCGCGCCAGCCCTTGCCATCTCCGGTGCAGACCTGCACCTGCCGGATAACAGCCTCTCCGCTCCAGGCGGCTCCGAAAATCCGGTACGGTTGGCCGGCGATGAGATGCGCCCCCTGTACGGGACGCGCGATCTGCGCTTTGACCTCCATCTCCGAAAGGGGGACCAGCGTGGGTTCCCCGAGGCTGCGTTCCCAACGGAAATAGTCGCGCGCCTGCCAGTAGCCAAGGAACGGTTGCTCCACAACCGTGATATGCGTGATCCACTTGACCCAAGCCATGCCGAACCAGCCACCCACGACCGCGCGTAGCGGGTAGCCGTGATCGCGCGTCAACGGCTCCTCGTTCATCGAATAGGCAAGGATCGTGCTGTCAGCTATGGCCTTCTCAAGCGGTAAACTGCGCGCAAAAGCGATGGGGCCGGGAGAAGCCGTTTTCTTGTTTGTGTCGACGACGCCGCTGTCGGCGCCTGCGAGCAGAACCTCACGTGCGGTTCGCTTAACGCCCGCCATTTCCAAAATCTCGCGCAGAAGAACACCTGTCCACGCGGCATTGCCGACGGCTCCGTTCTGCCACTGCAATCCCTCCTTCGGCGGCTCATAGTAGACGCGCCCGTTCCCTGCACACTCGACGACTGCGGTGAAAGTCGTGCTCCGCATCGCCTTGATGCTGTCGAGGTCAAGTTCGATCGGCCGCTCCACCGCCCCGCCAACGCGCAATCTCCAGTCTCGCGCATCGAGGTCCGGCGACGGGAAATGGTTTCGCACGAAGAACAGCTCGGTTGGGATCAGCCAATCGGAGAGCGACGCAAACGGAAACTCGATGTTCTGTGGGGATTTCTGTCGAACTATTAGACTGGGTTGCTGTGGTGTCGGCATCGTCCTCGTCCCCTTTCAAGCACAACGTCGGCTCTCGGTCGCGCGAATTCCGGTACGATCACACCGCCCCTCGCAGTGCGTCTGTCGCGTTCCGCCTTCGGCCGCATTCTAGCACAGACGGCACGTTCCTCGGATCGACCTCGAACAGCAGCAAAGGGCCCGAATGCTGCTATGGGCCCACGTCTCTTTCGCGCCCGCTTGTCGTTCAGGCACTACCGCTGGAGAAGACCAGCAACGTATTGTTGGTAGGCATCTCGATCGTCTCGCGGAGATTAAGTCCAGCGGCCCCACCCACTTGTTCAAGATCAGCGATATCACGCACCCCCCAGGATGGGTTGCGCTCCTTTAGAGCCGCGTCGAAAGCAGCGTTCGAGGGGGCGTTGTGTGCCCCGTCGCGCATGAATGGGCCGTAGAGAAGAAGAAGCCCACCAGCGTGAAGCAAACGGCCAGCTCCTGCGAACAATCCTAAGCTTGCCGCCCACGGCGCGATATGGATCATATTGATCGACACGATGGCGTCAAAATGCCCCGTTTGTTCGACGCCCCATTGTCCTGAGCACACATCAATATCCCGCGGTGCCAGCACATTCTTCAGCCCTGCGAATTTGATCCAGCTAGACGTGCTGGTGCGGGCGTCGGCATCCGGATCGCTCGGCTGCCAGGTGAGGTTGGGCATTGCTCCCGCAAAACACACGGCGTGCTCGCCGGTCCCGCATCCAATCTCCAGCACGGCGCCACGTGTTGGAAGGACACGTTTTAGGACCGCGACGATCGGCGCCGAATTTCGCGCAACGGAAGGTGAGAACATGCGCTGGTCGGCGCTTATGTCGCGCTGTTCCAGCGCAACAGGCGAACGGTCCTTCTTCTCTGGGGGCATTGGCCTTGAATCCCCTTTGGGCGATGTCTCCCACCTTATAGCTGAAATGATGGGACAGAAACCAAGGATTTCGGACTTACGAAGGGGGTCGCCGGCGGGTGCGTTCGGCCGAGGGCGACCGAACGTCCACTTCGCGTCAGATCACGCGCCCGCCAGGCTCAAGGTCTGCTTTCGAAAATCGGAGCCCGGAAGCCGACCGACGGCTTTCGCGAAGAGTTTCGGGCGCCGGCAGGCGTACGAAAGTCCCCGAGGAAGGTCGTCTACCCAAGCCGAGCCGATCTCCGTTGTTGGTGCAATCCGGTCGAAAACGCGCGGCGCTGTAGAGATGCCGCCTTTGCACTGATCTACTTCGCGCCCGCGGAAACTTACCCATTATCGGCCGCTTGTTGAGGTCTTGAAGTCAGCTATCTCAAGCCGGAAAATATCGGGAACGTTGAGGAGCAGGCATGACGAAGCATCGCATCTATTCAGTCAGCGTCGCGAGCGTCTATCCCCACTATGTCGCCAAGGCAGAGAAGAAGGGACGCACGAAGGCAGAGGTCGATGAAATCATCTGTTGGCTGACGGGGCATAGCCAGCAGAGCCTGGACGATCAGTTGGCAGAGAAGACCAACTTCGAGGATTTCTTTGCGCAAGCGCCGCAGATGAATCCCTCCCGATCGTCGATTACAGGCGTGGTCTGCGGCGTGCGCGTGGAAGACATCCAGGAAACGACGATGCGGGAAATCCGCTATCTGGACAAATTGATCGACGAACTCGCCAAGGGGAAAGCGATGGAGAAAATCCTGCGGAAATAGCGGGGAAACCGTGTCGCGGCGGTACCCGCGATCACCCATCGCACGCGCGCAGAATCCCGCACCGTCTCGTCCAGGAATGACGAATGTTCACGGTCTCGGAGCAAGGCCATCAAGCAGGAAATCGAGGCCCTTCCTGAAGGCGCCGTCCCAATCGTTGTCCAGCAGCAGACGAGAGCGCTCGATCGTCGGGTAGTGCTGGCTCAGACCTGTCAGGCGCTGCTGCGCGGCCGCCCTGTCGTCGTCCGAGAGGTCGAAGTTCGCCCGGGTGATGGTCGCGCCGATCACATAATTCCAGAGCGACCAGATCGCGACGTTCAAATCCGCATCAGTGACACCGGCTCCGGACAGGGTCTTGCTCAGCAGTTCCAGGCGACTGAGGATATTCGGGCCGAGCGCCCGGCGCGGCAGCAGCGATGCCGACCAGGGATGGCGCAGCATGCCGGCGCGCCAGTCTTCGAGGATATGAACGATGTCCTCGCGCCAATCTTCAGACGCAACGATACCAGGCGGTGCGCGATATTCGAGCACCGAATCCAGCGCCAGATCGAAGACCGCCTCTTTGTTGCCGACATGCCAATAGAGGCTCATCGCGCCTGCGCCGAGGCGATCGGCCAGCCGGCGCATCTTCAATCCGTCGACGCCCTCGGCGTGCAGCAGTTCCACCACGGTCACCACGATCCGTTCCAGCGAGAGCTGACGGTCTTCGTGGTCCATCAGATATATCCAAGCTTGAGGTGCTGACCAGGAACGTCAGGGACATGTTCGGCGAAGCACTGCCGGCGCAGACGCTGATCCCCGTGCCCAAGCTTGCCATCGATCCCATGCTCTTCGAGGTCGAAGCCGTGGTCGTTCTGGATTAGAAGCGGCACCACAATTTCGGATTTCCCGGTGGCACGCCAACATCTGCCTGGCGTGCCGCCCTTCCCTTTTGTGAGTGGCCATTGACCAACGGCCTGCGATGTGCGCCACTCATTGCTTGCACAAGGAAAATCCCATGCTCAAGATTCTGCTCGCCCTCTCGATGGGTGTTTTTTGCGTCTCGCCGCTTCAGGCCGCTGAGATCACTCCGGTCACCAAGAGCTGCGAGCCGGGGGCAAAACAGGCGCAATGCGAGCGATGGGTCCAGGATATTAAGAAAGCCGTCGAGCTGGCCTATAAAGGCGACCACGGCGCGCAGGAGACGGTCGCCTTCTGCCTGTCCACAGGCTGCCATGGCGCCGTCGCGATCGACAAGGTCGCGTCCTGCAGCTGGCATCTCGTCATTGCCAATTCGGGCGCTGCGACAGTGCTCGACGCTTCCAATCTCAGGAACACCTGCCGGCCGATGACGCCGGCTGAGAAAGACCAGGCCCGCGCCTCGTCCCGCGATCTCGTCCAGAAGATCTACAAGCGCCCAATGGTCGCGACCGACCAGATGTAATCTGGTTGGGGTGCCGGCTCGCGGCGCAACGTCTGCGTGAAAATAAATCTCGTTGCTCTCCCGGCTTTCGCCGCTATTCTCCACCCAAAGAAAATCGGGCCAAAGAAAATAGTGCCAAAGAAAAAAGGGAGGACGACTGATGATCCTGCACTGCGTATTCCTGCGGTTGAAGACCGCGATGACGAGCGAAGACAAGCAGTCGCTGTTTGCGGCGATCGTCGCCCTGAAACAGGTTATTCCCGGCATATTGGATATCAAATATGGGCCGAATGTCTCGCCCGAAGGTTTGCATGGCGGCTTCGTCGACGGGTTTGCCGTGACCTTTGAAAGCGCCGAGGCGCGCGATGCCTATCTGATCCATCCCGAGCATGTGACGGTGGGCGAGCGCATCGTCTCGTCGACGGATGGGGGCCTTGCCGGCATCCTGGTCTTCGACCTTAATCTGTGAGGACTGCGGGGGCAAACCCCGCAGTCCTTAATCCTCAGCTCGATTTCGCCATGGCGGCGGTGAGCTGGTCGACATTGTACTTGAACATCTTCTCATAAGTCGGCGCCGGCCCCTTGGCGTCGGAAAGCGATTCGACATAGAGCTCGCCGCCGGGCTCGGCACCGGTTGCCTTGGCGACCTGCTTGACCAGGCGCGGATCGTTGGAATTCTCGAAGAAATAGGCCTTCACGCGCTCGCCCTTGATCTGCTCGATCAGCTTGGCGACGTCGGCGGCCGAGGCCTCGCTTTCCGTGGATAGACCAAGCGGGGCGAGGAAGCTGACATTATATTCGCGGCCGAAATAGCCGAAGGCGTCATGGCTGGTCAGCACCTTGCGGCGATCGTCGGCCACCTTGTCGAATTTCGCGTGGGCGTAGGCATTCAATTCATCCAGCGTCCTGGTGTACTTCTCGGCATTGGCCTTGAAGGCGGCGGCGTCTGTAGGATCGGCCGATGACAGCGCCTTTTCGATATTGGCGACCCAGACCTTGACGTTGACGGGGCTATTCCAGACATGCGGATCGGTGATTTCCGCGCCGTCCTCTTCCATGGTGCGGGTGTTGATGCCTTCGGAGACGGTGACCGGCTTGCCCTTATAGCCCGAGGCGGTGATCAGCCGGTCCATCCAGCCTTCCAGCCCCTCGCCGCTGACGAAGGTCACTGCAGCCGCCTTCAAATTCTTCGCGTCGGCCGGCGACGGCTCGAATTCATGGGGGTCGCCGTTCGGCCCGACGAGGCTCGTCACCTTGACGTGCTCGCCGCCGACTTGTTTGACGACGTCGGCAAGCACGGTGAAGGAGGCCACCACCTTCAGCGTTTCGGCGGAGGCGGGCATGGCCGACAGCGCCATCAAAGCGGGGATTGCTGCGGAGAGAAGCAGTCTGTGCGGTGTCATCGAAGTCTCCTTGGGATCAGCCCTTCAAATGCGGGCGGGGGAAGACGCGCCGGGCCAAGCCGGAGGGCGCGAAAAGAATAGAAAAGCCGTAGAGGATCGCCGCCGTCATGATGATCGTCGGGCCGGAGGCAAGCTCCAGATGGTAGGAGGCGATCAGGCCGAGATAGCCGGAGGCGGCGGCACTGACGGCTGATATCGCCATCATCACGGCTAAGCTGCGCGACCAGAGCTGGGCGACGGCTGCCGGCAGCATCATCAGGCCGACCGCCATCAGCGTGCCGAGCGCCTGGAAGCTGGCGACGAGGTTCAGCACCACGAGCAGCAGGAAGAGCACGTGATAGACCGGCCCGCGCCCACCGACGGCGCGCAGAAAACCCGGATCAAAACATTCGGCCACCAGCGGGCGGTAGATGAAGGCGAGGATGACGAGGGTCAGCGACGTGATCGCGCCGATCAGATAAAGGGCCGGAGCATCGATCGCCAGGATGGTGCCGAAGAGTACATGCAGGAGATCAATATTCGAGCCGCGCAGCGAGACGATCAGCACGCCGAGCGCCAGCGATGCGAGATAGAAGCTCGCAAAGCTCGCATCCTCCTGCAGCACGGTCATCCGGCTGACGGCGCCGGACAGCAGCGCCACCGACAGGCCGGCGATGAGACCGCCAAGGCCCATCGCCGTCAGCGACAAGGAGCCGGCGACGAGGTAACCGATCGCAGCCCCCGGCAGCACGGCATGGCTCATCGCGTCACCCATCAGGCTCATGCGCCGCAGCATCAGGAAGACGCCGATCGGGCCGGAGCCGAGCCCAAGGCAGAGGCAGGCGACGAGTGCGCGGCGCATGAAACCGTAATCGGCAAAGGGGGCGAGGAAGAGATCGTAAGCCGTCATGCCGCCGGTGCCTCTTCGGATGCGCAGGCATTCGCATCCTCGTCCCAGCGCTCGGCCATGGCGCGAGCCTTGAGGAGATTGACCGAAGACATGACGTCTGCGGTCGCACCCCAGCCGACCAGTTCGCGGGCAAGCAGCAGGGTTTGCGGGAAATGGGTGCGGACGAGCTCGAAATCATGGAGCACGGCGATCACTGTGCGGCCTTCGCCATGCCAGCGGGTGACGATATCGATGAGGTCCCTGGTGGTGCGGGCATCGATCGCCGTAAACGGCTCGTCGAGCAGGATGATGCCGGCATCCTGCAGCAGCAGGCGGGCAAAGAGCACACGCTGGAACTGGCCGGCCGAGAGCGAGCCGACATGGCGCCGGCCAAAGCCTTCGAGGCCGACGGCCGAGAGCGCCTCGCCTGCCCTCTTCACCTCGGCGGGCGCGATGCGGCCGAAGGCGCCGGTTTTCATCCAGGCGCCGAGCATGACGGTATCGATCACCGAGATCGGAAAGCGCCGGTCGATCTCGGCCGCCTGCGGGAGATAGCCGAATTCGGACCGCCCCAGCCGATGCTCGACCCTGCCTTCGGCGGGACGAAGCTCGCCCATGATCGCCTTCAGCAGCGTCGACTTACCCGCCCCATTCGGCCCGGCAATCGCCGTCAGACTGCCTGAGGCGAAGGCGCCGGAGACATGGTGGACGGCGGGGTGCCTGTTATAGGCGACGGTCAGATTATCAAGACGGATCAGCGGCGTCATGGCAAGAGAACCGCCCAGTGGATCGCCAGCCACAGGAGCGCAATGACCAGCGCCATGCCGATTACCCTTGAAAAAGCCGACTGTCCCAGCAGGCTGACGGAGGGGCGGTCGGGGTTCGGGGGCATGGCGCATCCTACAATGTAATAACATTACTGTTATGTTATAACGATTGCGGCGAGATTGAGGCGGGAACCGGCCGTTGCTCACACAATTGAAAAGGGCGACCGAATGGCCGCCCGTCATTTGTCAAGATGCTCGTATGCGGCCCCCGCTATCCTTGCTCCAGAGGCCACCCCACCCTTCCACCCTCGCCTCCATCAGCGTGGGCATGGATCCTAGGCTCAGGGCCTGGGATGACGGAGGTTTGGGGCGCGTTCCAGCCAAACTTCCCGCCGGCACAGCGGAAGCGATGGCCGCTATATACCGAAACGATTGTGGAAATCCTGATCCCGAGCAGCGTGCTCCGAGGAAGAGCGAAGTGTCCTTAGGCCCATACCCTCAGAGCCCTCTCCATCCGGTCAGCGGCGTAGGTGACGATATAGGCGATTACCATGTAGATGACGACCGCGATCAGGAAGGCTTCGAGATAGTAGAAGTTCAGCGCCGCGGTCAATTGCGACTGCGCGAAGATGTCGACGACCTCGATTGCAAATCCCAGCGACAGCGCCTTCATGATCACCATGATCGAGTTGGCAAGATCCGGGATCGCGGCGACGATGACTTGAGGCAGCATCACCCGGCGGAACACCTGGCTGCGCTTGTAGCCCAGGGAATAGGCCGCATCGGCCTGACCGTTGTCGAAGGAGTTGAGTGCACCCTTGACGACTTCCGCCTGGAAGGCTGCGACGCAGGCGGTGAGGGCGACGATGAGCGTGATCCAGTTCGGCGTCGAGTGGCCGTTATAGTCGATGCCGACGAGCGAGGTCAGGAACTGCAGCGTCGGCGGCAGGCCGTAATAGGAGAGGAAGATCACGATGACCATCGGAACGCCCTTGAAGACGACCTTATAGGCGACGACCAGTTCTCGAAGCAGCGGGACCCGCCGATATTCCACCATCGCGAAAAGGCTGCCGACGATCGTGGAGAAGACGAAGATTCCAAGCGCCATGGCGAGCGTCACCGGGACGGCGCCGAGGATGTCCCAGAGATCGGGAAGAAGGACTTCGGAATCGAACATGTGATGACCTCCTATTCGATCAGACGCTTGCCATCATCGTGGCCTTGGCCGGTGCGGTGTTGGGCGCGAACTTTGCGTTTTGCGTTTCGAAAAAGCGCACGACGATCCATGCGACAAGGCATAGCAGCGAATAGATCACCGCCAGCACAAGGTAGGTCTCGAACTGGTACTGGTTGTAGTCGCGCTCCATGACGAGATGGGCGGTCGCCATGACATCCGCGGCGCCGATGTACATCACGAGTGCGACGTTGTGGATGAGGTAGATGATCGAGTTGCCGTAGCCTGGCAGCGCGATGTGCACCGCCTGGGGTCCGACGACCCGAAGGATCTTCTGAAGGAAGGTGTATCCGAGACTGTCGGCAGCGTCGTGCTGACCGCGTTCTACGGCGAGGTAGGCTGGCCGCAGAACCTCGGAAAGATAGCCTCCATGGTAGAGGCTGAGGCCGACGATCGCCGCGACGTTCGGGGACACGAAGTCCTCGACCTCGAACAAGGCGACGACCAGCGGCAGTCCGTAGAAGGCAACGAACAACTGGAGCACGACGGGGACGCTCCGGGCATAGGACACGTAGAGGTCGGCCAGTTGGCTGACAACCGGTATCCTGCGCACCCGGAACGTCGTCGCAATCAGGGCCAGCAGGAAGCCGGCGATCATGGCCGTGAACGTGATCGCAAGCGTCAGCGGCAGCGCCGAGAGCAGCTCAGGGATCATGATGGATAGGTCCACTTCGGAACACTCCTTGTTTCAGTCTTGGCCTGATCGCCGATCGTTGCCGGGCGTTACTTCATGTACGTGGTGATGTCCTCGCCGAACCATTTCTGCGAGAGCTTTGCCAGCGTGCCGTCGGCCTTGAGCTCCTTCAGAGCTTTGTCGATGTCTGCGGAGAGCGCCTTGTTCTCCTCGGAGCGATGGATCAGGACGAAGGTGTTGTTGATCGCGACCGGCTCGCTCGCCTTGACGTCGAGCTTCTGCTGGTCGATGACCGTCTGCTCGCCGAGGTTCGACGGCAGGACCAGCGCGTCGTATTTGCCGTTCTCGACCTCTTTCAGGCGATCCGGATAGGGAATGCCGGCGCTCGACGCGGTGATCTCGATTTTAAAGTCGGGGTTCTTTTCCTGCCAGGCGGTGGCGAACTTGTAGATGCCGCCGCCGGCCGTCACGGGCACGATCTTCTTGCCGACGAGATCTTTCATCTCGTTGATGCCGCTGTCCTTGCGGCTGTAGATCTTGATCAGGCTGGCGCCGATCGGGCTCTCCGGAATGAGGAACTGCTTTTCGCGAGCGGGCGCCCGGTAGTAGCCGCCGGTTGCGATGTCGTACTTTCCGGTCGCAAGGCCGGTCTCCTGAGCGATGTCGGCAGCACCCTCCATCACGAATTTGTACTGGGGCAGCTTGGCGTTGATCGCCTTCAGCACGTCGGGCTCATAACCCTGCGGCTCGACGCCGATGGCACCCCACGAGAGCGGCTTGGATTCGGCAGCCGTCGCGATCTTGATGGTGCGCACGTCCTCGGCATGCGATAGGCCCGCAGTTGCGAGGGCAAAGGCAACGCCGGCGACAGCGAGGCCGAAGGTGCGGCGGGAAGTCGACTTGATGGAAGACATGTCAGGCATCCTTTCTTTACTGGAGGGAGTGTTCGGAATTCAGGAACTGGGCAAGGCGCGGGTTGGAGGGCGTGTCGAAGATCTCGGCAGGACTGCCTTGAGCGGCGACGACGCCCCGATCCATGAAGACGATGCGGTTCGAGATGTTCTTTGCGAACTGCATCTCGTGGGTGACGAGGAGCGAGGTGATGCCGGATGACGTGACGTCCCTGATCACCTTCAAAACCTCGCCGACGAGTTCGGGGTCGAGCGACGACGTCGGTTCGTCGAAGAGCATGACGTCCGGTTTGACGGCCAGCGCACGCGCAATGCCGGTCCGCTGCAGCTGACCGCCGGAAAGCTGCGACGGGTAGCTGTCGATCTTGTTCGAAAGGCCCACCCGCTCAAGCTCCTGCAAGGCGATCGAACGCGCCTCGTCCTTCGACTTGCGCTGCACGACCACGAGCGGATCCATCACGTTCTGAATGACGGTCATGTTCTTGAAGACGTTGAACTGCTGGAAGACCATCGCCGTCCGGAGCCGGATCGCCTGGACCGCAGTGTTGTCCGGTTTCCGGTAATCCATCCTGACCTGATCGAAGGCGATCGTGCCGGAGGCCGGCTTGGCCAGATAGTTGATGCACTTCAGCAACGTCGTCTTGCCGGTGCCGCTGGGGCCGATGATCGACACCACGTCGCCGCGGTTCACCGAGAGATCGACGCCGTTGAGGACCTGCGTGCTTCCGTAGGACAGCTTTAGGTTTTTGAGCTCAAGCATTTCGGGTCGGTGTCCTTTCGGCAGATAGGTCGGAAAGCGTCGCGGTCTCGTCGTCGGCCCACTCGTCTCCGAGCAATTCGGGCGTGTCGAAGGCCTGGAGATCGGCGAAATGACGCTCGCGGTCGGCGACGAACAGCGCCCTGACGATGCCGCGGGCGAGCCGGTCGGCGCCTTCGCTGATCGCCGGAATATCGCCCGTGAGCTTGCCGTGGCTGAGCGTCGCCGGGAAGTTGAAGCAGTGGATGCGGGCCAGCGCCGGACAGGCGCCGGGCTCGGCCTCGAGGAACTCGAACGCATCGCCGAGGTCGGGCGAGGTTTCCAGTTCGTCGTTTCGCATGTCTGCGGGCACGGGGAAGCGGTCGCGCCAGAGGCGGATATGGGATGCGACGGCGGCGAGTTCCGGCCGGCTCGTCAGGTCGACCTTGAAGCCGGTGCCGAAGATCAGGAAATCGACGGGATAGCTGCCTTTCGGCGTCGTCACAACGATATGGTCGCCTTGCGGCTGCAATCGATCGATCGGGCTTTTCAGATGGAGATGGGCCTGCGGGAATGCGCTGACACGCAGGACGCTCGGGCGCGGAGGTGGTGTCTGTGAGCGCATGGCGTAGTCGAGAAAGCGCCACTTCCAGTCATCCGGCAGACCGGCGAAACCGTGCACCACGCCCTGGCTGCCGATGCCGGTGAATTTGTTGATCCGTGGCAGGTCGGTCCTGCGCACGAACAGGTCAAGCCGGGCGGCGCCGGCCTCGAGCGCGGTGGCGGCGTTGTCCATCGCCGAGGCGCCGGCTCCGACGACCCCGACCCGCTTGTCGCGCAATGCGGCGAAGTCGATTTCGTCGGCGGTATGAGCCCAGAACTTGCGCTCGATGGCGTGGGCGATCGACGGTACGAAGGGACCGCCGAGGCCGTCGCGGCCCGTTGCCAGCACCACATGGCGCGCGATCGTCGTTTCGGACCGGCCATCATGACGGCAGACGACATCGAGCAGGCCGTCGGCGCGCGGCCGAATGGCATCGACGGCGACCCCATTGCGTACCGGCAGGTCGAGCACGCGCCGGTACCAGACCAGGTAGTCCATCCATGTCTCACGCGGCGCCCGGTCGAGCGCGGTCCAGGCATCGCGGCCATGACGCGCCTCGTAATAGGCGCGGAACGTCAGCGCCGGCAGGCCCATTGCCGGCCCGGTCAGTTGCTTGGGGGAGCGAAGGGTTCGCATCCTGGCGAAGGTGACCCACGGACCCTCGCTTCCGGCAGGCGCCTTGTCGAGAAGGATGTGGTTGGCGACGCCGAGCCGCTTCAGCATGGCGGAGGCCACGAGCCCCGCCATGCCCGCACCGATGATCACGACGTCGACGACCCCCTGGCCATCGACGACGCGGGGAGGAACCCAGGACTTGGCCGGCAGCTCCAGCCAGGCAAGGTCCTGCCGCAGGCGTGCCTCGAGCGCTTCGAGATTGTTCGGAAACATCGAGAGGTCGCTCATGACGGCACGTCCTCAGTCATCTGGCTACCGCCGTAGACGGTGTCGGCCAATGCTTCGACGCCACCTGCGTCATGCAGCCGGCAACCGGGCATCGCGAGCGCCACGGCGCGCGCCGCATCGATCACGGCCGCGACCGTCGGGGTCAGCGGCATCGCGGCAGGCGAGATGGCGCCGAACAGGAAGGGGATGGTGTGGTCGAGGACGCGCATCACGATCCCCTCGAGCGGAACGCCGCAGACCGTCGCCGGCTCGACGATGGCGACGCCCAATCCGGCCCGGACCATCGTCAGAGCCGTCAGCGAGGCGTTGACGTCGATCATCCGTTGCGGCGCCACACCCGCCCGCTCCAGGGCCTCGTCGATGCGGTGCCGCAGGCGGTAAGGATTGGCGAGCGTGATGATGCGGCGCTCGGCGAGATCGGAGAGACGCACCACGTCATCATTGGCGAGCGGATCGTTGGCGGCGAGAGCGACGACACACGACGCTTCGGCAATCCAGTGCACGTCGAGGCCGGGATGCTCCAGCGGCAGGCTTGAGATCCCGAAATCCGCCGAGCGGGCGAGCACCGCCTGCACGACATTCTCGGCCGCCAGCGCCTGCACATGGAGATGACGCGGTATCAGGTCCGGCGCGACGGCCGAGATCGCCTGGGGCAGAACGCCGGCCGCAAGTGAAGGCGTGGCTGCGATCGTCAGCGACGGCGGCTCATCGAGACCGATGGCGTTCGCCCGCTCGCGGATGTGGGCGAGGCTGGCAAGATGGCGTTCCACTTCGGCGTGAAAGAGGAGACCGCGCGCGGTCGGGCTGATGCGCGGGCCGCTTCGATGCAGCAGCGCATAGCCGATATCGGCCTCCAGATCCTGAATAAGCCGCGTTACCGCCGGCTGCGATCGTCCAAGCAGCCTTGCCGCCCCGGTCACACTGCCGGCGGACATCACCGCTGCGAAGGCTTCAAGTTGTCGGATATCGAAAGAGTTAGAATGCATGCTGGACATCAAACACTCTCCTTCATGTCAGTAAAGCATGACAATTCTCATTTGACGACTGGCAATAGATAAAAAATTCACATCAAAGGCTGTTTAGCATTCTAGTTTGACATAATGAGAGGTCCGGCCTACCTAGGACCTATGTCCGCTGACGTATTGAGGAGCTTGTTTTGACACTTATCGAAACTCTTGCCTCTGTGAGGCCGGGCTCCGCGCTCGCGGAAGCCGTGGGGAAACGCGCGGAGATCCTGCGCCTCAGTGAAGCAGCCCACGACGCAGTGCTTCTGCCACGCGATCCCGGCGGACTGTCCCACGGCCTGAGGGCTGCGCTTGCCGCCCGCATGGCGCGCCACAACCGCAGCCCGGCACTCGCAAGCCACTACGACACGCTCGTTGCCCGCGCCGACGAACCGGCGACAGCCCTGCTCGCCGAGCCGGACACGAAGGTGACAGACCCGCGCACCGCCGAGATCGTTCGTCATGCCGACCGGCTCACGGTCGCGCCGCGCGATGCCACGCGTGCCGATGTGGATGCATTGCGCCAGGTCGGCGTAACCGACGCCGACATCGTCCGACTCGCGGAGCTTGCCGCGTTCGTCAATTACCAGGTGCGGGTTCTCGCTGGCCTGAAGCTGCTGGGAGAGATGCGATGAGCGAGGTCGTTCATACCTTCACCACCACGGTGCCGCGCTGGCAGCCCTATGTCGTTCCGGTCGACTTCGCGACCGCCACCGACGAGCAGCATGCAGCGATGCAGACGACGCCGTCGAACAAGGGCATCTCGCCCTATGTGCTGACCCTGGCGCACGATCCCGAGACGCTCGCGGTCCGCTCGCCCCTGTTCAACTTGATCATGTACGGCAAGGACGGACTGGCAGCCAGCGAGCGCGAACTGGGTGCCGTCGCTGCCTCCGTCGTCAACCGCTGCGTCTACTGCGCCGCCGTCCATGCATCCCGGTTCAACAATCTGACAAAACGCACGGATGTCATCGAAGCCGTGTTCGCCGATGGTCTCGAAGCGACGCTCGACGAGCACCTCCAGGCAATCTTCAACTTTTCGGCCCGACTGTCGACTACGCCGCCCGAAGCGGTCGCGGCCGACGCGCAGGCACTGGCGGACGTCGGGCTCGACGAGCTGGAGGCGCTCGATCTCGTCCTCTCCTCAGCGATCTTCGGCTGGGCGAACCGCCTGATGCATACGCTCGGCGAGCCGATGAAGGACTAAAGCGCGTCGCGGCTAGCAGGTAGAATCCTGCGAGGACTGCTCCGGGAGCTGCTCACGCAAATAAAAAGGGCGACCGAACGGCCGCCCCTTCATCCATCAGGAACGAACGCTCAGAGCTGTTCCAGCATCGCCGCAGCACCCGAGACGGTTGCCTGGCCGGGGCTTTCCTCGACGTTGAGGGCTTTGACAACGCCGTCTTCCACCAGCATCGAATAACGCTTGGAGCGGAGGCCGAGGCCGCCGGCGGAGAGGTCGGCGTCGAGGCCGACGGCCTTGGTGAAGCCGGCATCCCAATCGGCAAGGAAATGGATCTTGCCCATGCCGCCTGACGATTGCGCCCAGGCGCCCATCACGTGCCAGTCGTTGACGGCGACGACGGCGATGTCGTCGACGCCCTTGCCAAGGATGGTGTCGCGGTTTTCGAGATAACCCGGCAGGTGGTTCAGCGAGCAGGTGGGCGTAAACGCGCCCGGCACGGCAAAGAGCACGACGCGCTTGCCGGCGAAGAGCTGATCGGTGGTGATTTCGACCGGGCCGTCAGCCGTCTTTTCCTTGAAGGTGGCGGCAGGAAGCTTGTCGCCGATCGCGATGGTCATGGTCTTCTCCTTGAGTTCTGGCTTTGGGAGTTCTGGCTTTTGGAGATTCCGGCTTGGCGGCGGGTGCCGCAGGGGATCGGAGGCGACTATAGGAGCCCGTCACTGAAAGGCAAGAGTGGTCTCCATCGCCCTTTCCCCGTCGATGACCAGCACGCTCCAGCGCTTGCCTGATATGTTGTAATCCTTCGGCAGCTTGCCGATTGATACATCGGCCTTGAAGGTGGCGCCGTCGCGTTTGCCGCCGATTTGCTTGGTGAAGGCATGGCCGCTCGGGCCGGTGACGATGATATCCGGCGCGTCCTTGCCCTCGCCCGCCGCCCCGCCCGGCAGAGCCAGGGTCAACGACAGCGTCTTCCTGTCGGGCGACATCGCATGCGCCGTCACGTCGAAATCCGGCGACGGCGGCTTCGGCAGGCTCGCATCGGCGGCCTGGAGGATCGCCTCCTCTTGCGGGTGTGACTGCATGGCGGGGCCAAGCTTCAGCCGAAAATTCGCCTGGAAGGGAATGCAGATATCCTTGCAGATGCCGATGAAGGCGGAAGCGTCGATCGCAACCGGGCCTTTGCCAGCCGCCGTCAGCGACAGCGGCAGCGTCACCGGTGCGTCATAGGCGATATCCTCGATCCCGCCCTTGAAAAAATGTTTCGGAACGGGATAGGCGATGGCGTCGAGCGTGACGCCGCTCGCCGCCGCGATGGTGATTTGCGGCGGAATGCCATTGCCGCCGGGCTCTTTCCAATAGGTGATCCAGCCGGGCTTCGGCTCGATCTGAAGGGCGGCGCGGATTTTGCCGGCGGCATCGGGCGCGAGCGCCACGAGGCGCATGCGGCCGCCCTCATTGTCCGCCCAGGCGCTCATTTCCGCATGGGCGGAATAAAACGGCACAAGGGCTGCGACCACCGACACAACCGCGATTAAAAGCCTGCGCGGGCCTGAGGAAATAATCATCATGGAACAAAGGTTTACCGAATGTGCTGTTTGGCCGCCAGAAGTCGCGGCGATTTAAATCTTCATTTTCAGTTGATTGATGTGGGACATTGGCCCATGTTTCTCTTATCGAGGCCTTGGTGCGGTCTAGCAGCAGGAGGAACGATGTCCTTATTGACGCTGAAGAACAGACGGGAACGTGGCTTCTTCGATGGCCAGTTCCTCATCGCCATGCCGGGCATGGAAGACCGCAATTTTGCGCGCACCGTCATCTACATCTGCGCGCATTCGGATGCCGGCGCCATGGGCTTCGTCATCAACCGGCCACAGAGCCTCACCTTCACCGATGTGCTGCTGCATCTCGACATGATCAAGCAGGAAGATTCGATCGTGCTGCCGAAGCGGGCGCGCGACTTCCCGATCCAGACCGGCGGCCCAGTGGAAAGCGGCCGCGGCTTCGTGCTGCATTCGGACGATTATTCCAGCGACTCCTCGATCCCCGTCAGCGACGACATCTGCCTGACGGCGACGCTCGATATCGTCCGCGCCATCTCCAAGGGCGATGGGCCGGCGCGGGCGACGATGCTGCTCGGCTATTCCTCCTGGTCGGCCGGCCAGCTCGAAAACGAGGTCGTCAACAATGGCTGGCTCACCTGCCCGGCCAACGAGGAATTGATCTTCGACCGCAGCCTCGACGACAAGTACGAGCGGGCGCTCGCCGGCATGGGCGTGACCGCTGCCATGCTGTCGGCCGAAGCCGGCCATGCTTGAGGTGGCTGGCCTGACGGCAGCGGGAACGAATAGCCGCGAGTGACGTTTCATTTCGGCGAGCATGGACAAGAGGCCCATGCCGACCAAGGAGACATCACAAGATGGGTAGCACCAGCGACAAGATTTCCGGTAAGGCAAACGAAATTGCCGGCAAGACCAAGCAGGCGGCCGGCAAGGCCATGGACGATCGCGACATGCAGGCCAAGGGCGCCGTCCAGGAAGCCAAGGGCAAGGGACAAGTCGCAACCGGCAAGGTCAAGGACAAGCTCAAGGGCGCCGTCGACCGGCTCTGAGCGACAGCACTAAGACGCGCAAAGGACGCTGTGATTCCGATTTAAGGAATGCGCAGTAGACGCTCATCCTTTATCACCATGCCTGCTGCGCCCCTCGCGCGGCAGGCATTTTTAGTCTGCCACCCTCATGCTCTGCCGAGATTGACCCAATGAAGCTTTTTGCCTGCGACAACTGCGATCAGGTCGTCCACTTCGACAACCGTCGATGCGTGCGTTGCAACCATCGCCTCGGCTTCCTGCCCGGCGATCTCGCCATGCATGCGCTGGAGCCGCGCGACGAGACGCTCTGGCAGCTCGTTTCCAATCCCGATCGCGACGTCCGCTTCTGCGCCAATGCCAACCTCGACATCTGCAACTGGCTGGTGGACGATGATGGCGAGAGCGAATTCTGCGTTGCCTGCCGCCATAACCGGCTGGTTCCGAACACCGACACCCAGGACGGCATCGATCGCTGGCGGCGCATCAGCCAGGCGCAGCGTCATCTGTTTTATTCGCTGCTGCGCTGGAAGCTGCCGCATCCGGATCGGGCGCAAGATCCGCAAGGCGGCCTGGTCTTCGATTTCCTCGAGGATTCGATAGAGAGCAACGGCTATATCGTGCCTGCCATGACCGGCCACGAGGAAGGCCTGATCACCATCCGCGCCGCTGAGGCCGATGATGCGACGCGCGAACAGGCGCGCAGCTCGATGAACGAACCCTATCGCACGCTGCTCGGCCATTTCCGCCACGAGGCCGGCCATTTCATCTGGAACAAGCTGGTGCGCGATCGGGGCGGCCTTGCCGATTTCCGCACCGTCTTCGGCGACGAACGGCAGGATTATATGGCAGCCCTGCAGACCCATTATGCCGGCGGCGCGCCGTTGGGATGGCAGGACAATTTCATCAGCGCCTATGCGGCATCACACCCCTGGGAGGATTTCGCCGAATGCTTCGCGCATTACCTCCATATCGTCGATACGCTCGAAACCGCGCGCGCCTTCGGCATCGCCATCGATCCGCGCGGCCATGAGGAAATCGCTGGCGAGGTGGATTTCATTCCTTACCGGGCAAGAAGCGCCGAACAGCTGGTCAGCGCCTGGGTGCCGCTCAGCCTGGCGATCAACGCCATCCAGCGCAGCATGGGCCAGCCCGACTCCTACCCCTTCGTGCTGTCTTCGCCGGTCGTGGTAAAACTCGAATATCTGCACCGGCTGATCCAGGGCGTCGCGACGGCGCCGCAGCCGCGGGCGGCTTGAAAGAGGTTCGGGCGCGCTGCGCGCCCCTCTTCTCCCCAGCGGGGGTCCGAAGGACGGGTCGAGACCCGTGGCTCGACCCCGGTCGGTGGCCCGAAGGGTCGGATGAGGGGGCCGCACGGCACACCATTCATTGCCCTTCGCTTGCGCTCAGCGCATTCGCTCCTGTCGTCGCTCACCCCCTCATCTGCCTGCCGGCATCTTCTCCCCGCTGGGGAGAAGGGGGGTGTGGCAGCGCCGTATCTTCTCATCCGTCAGGAGCCGAAGGAACAGCAGGAACTCGGCATCGGAACAGCACGGTTCTCTTGCTTCGAGTCAACTGGCGCGCGCCATCTTCAGGGAAGAGCTTAGAGTCCTAAAACGAAACCGCCTTGCCTTTCTTGAAGGGCTCCATGCCCCGGCGGGCGAGTTCGTCGGCGCGTTCGTTTTCCGGGTGGCCGGCATGGCCCTTGACCCAGTGCAGCGTCACCTTGTGGCGGTCACGGGCCGCCTCCAGCGCCTGCCAGAGTTCGGCATTCTTCACCGGCTTCTTGTCCGATGTCTTCCAGCCGTTTTTCTTCCAGCCGAAAATCCACTTGGAAATGCCGTCCTTGACATAGGCGCTGTCGGTATAGAGATCGACCTCGCAAGGGCTCTTCAGCGCCGACAGCGCCGAGATCGCCGCCAGCAGCTCCATGCGATTGTTGGTCGTATCCGCCTCGCCGCCGAAAAGCTCCTTTTCGACGTCGCCATAACGCAGCACCGCGCCCCAGCCGCCGGGACCGGGATTGCCGGAGCATGCGCCGTCGGTAAAAATATCGACGTGTTTCATAGGCTCAATCCATATTCGGCCGGCGATTTGATCTGGCGGTGGAACCGCAGCTTGCGGAGATATTCGAGCGGGTCCTTCTTGGTGACCATGGCGCCTTCCGGCGTCGTCAGCCAGTCATAGAGCCGGGTCAGGAAGAACCGCAGCGCGGACCCACGCGACAGCACCGGCAGGGCCGAGATTTCGGCGTCGCTCAACGGCCGGACGCTCTGGTAGCCCTCGAGCATCGCCGTGCCCTTGGTGATGTTATAGGCGCCATCCTTCTCGAAGCACCAGGCATTCAAGCAGATCGAGACGTCATAGGCGAGCAGGTCGTTGCAGGCGAAATAGAAATCGATCAGGCCGGAGAGCTGGTCGCCGAGGAAGAAGACGTTGTCGGGGAAGAGGTCGGCGTGGATGACGCCGGCCGGCAGGTTCTCCGGCCAGGCGGCAGAGAGGAAATCGAGTTCGCTGCGGATCTCGGTCTGCAGGCCGGGCTCGACCTCGCCGGCCCGCGCCTCGGACTTCTCCCAGAGCCCCCGCCAGCCGTCGATCGATAGCGCATTCGCCCGCTTCAACTGGAAATCATCACCGGCCACATGCATCTCGGCCAGCGCCCGGCCGACTTCACGGCAGTGTTTCGCCTCCGGCTTTCTCAGCCACATGCCTTCGAGGAAGGAGATCAGCGCCGCCGGACGGCCGGACAGCGAGCCGAGCAGCGCGCCATCCCGGCGCGGCAGCGGCAGCGGGCAGGACAGACCGCGGGCGGAAAGATGCTGCATCAGGCCGAGGAAGAACGGCAGGTCGCTCTTTTCCACGCGCTTTTCATAGAGCGTCAGGATCAGCGGTTCCTTGGAGGTGTGAAGCAGGAAATTGGAGTTTTCGACGCCCTCGGCGATACCCTTGTAGGAGAGCAGCGTGCCCGCGTCATATTCCGTCAGGAACCATTTCAGATCGTCTTCGGCGATATCGGTATAGACTGCCAAGTGAGGTCTCGCCCTTCATGCCTTGTTGATATTGGATTTGCCGGAGTGGACGCCAGGCCGAAGGCCGATCTAACCGTTGACGAAGGCCATGTCGGCTGCCGTCAGCTCGATACTGCGCAGTTCGCGGTTGACGAGGAAGTTTTCGGTTTCCTGCACCGTTTCGGCCAGTTCGACGCGGGCGTCGAAGCGGGCGCGGAAAGCCTCGATGATCTCGTTGACGATGACCTCGGGGGCCGAGGCGCCGGCGGAAAGGCCGAGCGTCGAAATCGCGCCGATCTCGTCCCAGTCGAGTTCGGCGGCGCGCTGCACGAGGATCGATTTCTTCGCCCCTGCCCTGAGCGCCACTTCGACGAGGCGCTTGGAATTGGACGAGTTCGGCGCGCCGACGATGATGAAGAGATCGCAGCCGGGCGCTGCCTGCTTCACCACTTCCTGGCGGTTGGTCGTCGCATAACAGATCGAGTCCGCTGCCGGCGCCGTCAGGTTCGGGAAGCGCTCGTGCAGGCGGGTGATGACGCCGGCGGTGTCGTCGACCGACAGCGTCGTCTGGGTGACATAGCCGAGATTATCGGGATCAACAGGGACATAGGCGTCGGCGTCCTCGATCGTCTCGATCAGTGAGACGGACCCCTCCGGCAGCTGACCCATCGTGCCGATCACCTCGGGGTGGCCGGCATGACCGATGAGGACGACATGGCGGCCGAGGCGATTGTGGCGCATCGCCTGCTTGTGGACCTTGGAGACCAGTGGGCAGGTGGCGTCGAGATAGAAGAGGTTGCGGCTTGCCGCATCCTCCGGCACGGATTTCGGCACGCCATGGGCGGAGAAGACCACCGGCTGGGCGCGATGTTCGGCCGGGATCTCGTCCAGCTCCTCGACGAAGACGGCGCCCTTGGCCTCCAGCCCCTCGACGACATAGCGATTGTGGACGATCTCGTGGCGCACATAGACCGGCGCGCCATAGGATTTCAGCGCCAGCACGACGATCTGGATGGCGCGGTCGACGCCGGCGCAGAAACCGCGCGGGCCGCAGAGCCGGATCGTCAAAGGAGGTTTCGCCGCAATATTCATGTCTGTTCCGGGTTGAGAGATTTAGGGACCTCTAGCCCAATATGGTCGAGAATTGAAGTGATACTATTGCTGAGGTGTCTTGGCGCCCTTGCGGAACCAGGAGATCGCCACCACGACGATAAGCACGGCGGCCAGCCCGTACCAGGTGAAAGCATATTGCAGATGGTCGTTCGGCAGATCCACCTGGGTGACGCCGCCGATCGGCAGGCCGGCCGGATTGGGGGTGGAATCGGCATCGACGAAAAAGGGAATGACGCTCGCTTTCTCCAGCCCGACGCTCTCGGCCATGACGTCGAGATCCTTCCAGTAGAAGATGTTCTTGGCGACGTCGTTGTCGGGCACCACCCAGGAGGGCTTGCCGGGAAGCTTTTCGCGCGCCAGGCCGGTGACGGTCTGCTCTCCCGTCAGTTGGCCCTGCATGCGCATTTCCGGCTCCTTATTGTCATAGGGAACGAAGCCGCGATTGACGAAGAGAATGCGCCCGTCGGCAAGCTCCAGCGGGGTATAGATGTAATAGCCGGTCTGGCCGCGCCAGGTGGCGAAGAAGTGCCGCTCCTTGTTGTTGATGTAGCGGCCGGTGGCGGTGACCTTGCGGTATTCGATGTCGCCGCCCGTCGCCGCCATCGCCTCTATGTCGGCAAGCGGCACGGGGCTTGCTGCCTGCCGCGCGGCGATATCGGCGATCAGTCCTTCCTTCCAGTGGAGGCGCTCCACCTGCCAGGTGCCCAGCGAAATCAGGATGGCAAGAGCGATCAACACCAGGATGCCGGTCAAGACAGGCAGCCGGCGGCGCGGCGTTGCATGCACCATTTCAGTCACTCAGGCGTCCTTCGCGGGCATTATGACGGTATTGCATGGCGATCAGGATGCCCTTGAACCAGCGCAGCGTCAGCAGCGACAGGATAATTGTCAACGGAGCGAAAAGCAGGATATGCACCCAGATCGGCGGCCCGTAATTCACCTGTAGCCACAGCACCATGCCGATGACGATGAAGCCGACGATGAGGATGACGAAGACGGCCGGGCCGTCACCGGAATCGGCAAAGGAATAATCGAGGTCGCAGGCGGCGCAGCGCGGCTTCACGCCGAGCAGGCCATCGAAGAGCTTGCCCTGGCCGCAGCGCGGGCAGCAGCCCTTGATACCGGTTTTCACCGGATCGACGGGCGGAAAATGGGCGCTGTCCTCGTTCATGGCATTCCTTCTGGCCATTCCGGCAGCCTTGGCGGCCGTGGCTTCTTCAATGCTGCCTTAACTCTCCCATAAAGTATTCGCATCCCGAATGGAAATAGCTGCGCGTTTTCGTCCCGCTGTATAATTCCTCACTTCGGAATCGATGTGAGGAATTATACAGCAATTCAAAGTGTTACAGCGTCCTTTGCGTGTCTGAAAAGACACGCGGCGCTGTAAGCGATTCGCGCCAAACAGAAGAGAACTGATGACCGATAGCCATTCCGTACAGATCATTATCCTGAACGGCGCGCCGCGGAGCGGCAAATCAAGCATTGCGCGCGCAATCCAAGACGAATTCGAAGGGCCGTGGATCAACCTCGGCGTCGACAGCTACAATGCCATGACACCGAAACGCTACCTTCCGGGCATCGGACTGCGGCCAGGCGGCGAACGGCCGGACCTGGAGGAACTGGTGCCGTTCTTTTATGCGGCGCTCTACGAATCGATCGCCATCCATGCCAGCCTGGGGCTCAATGTCATCGCCGATCTCGGCCACCATGACAGCTATTCGCAGCCGCTCGGCATCCTCGGCGATTGCGCCCGGCGACTGGCAGACTTTCCCGTGCTGTTCGTCGGCGTGCGCTGTCCGATCGAGACGATCATGCAGCGGCGCGAGATTGCCCAGGAAGGGCGCGAGACGCTTTATCTCAGCGCCACGGAGGACGTGCCCGTTCCAGAGCCGGTGCAACGCTGGCAGGACGCGGTGCATCGGCCCGGCATCTACGACATGGAGGTCGATACGTCAGTGCTGACACCGCTCGAATGCGCCGAGGCGATCCGCCACCAGCTGGATCTCGGTATTCCCGCGCCTTCGGCCTTCGAACGGATCGCCGGGATACGCTGAGGCGATAAAGGCGGGCACGGAGCCCTTACCTCGGCCCGATTGCCGATGGCGCCCCTCATCCGGCTGCCGCCACCGACCCGTCCTTCGGACCCCCGTAAACGGGGCGAAGGGACATTGCCGTGCCCTCTCCGTCCCTCTCTCGCGTCTCGTATGGCACGTCCCCTCTCCCCGTTTTACGGGGAGAGGGTTAGGGTGAGGGGCAGCCGTCGGCGCAAACCGGACATCAGTGGCACGAGGCCAAGCAAAATGAGATTTGCCAACAAAAAAGGCGGGCACCAGGCCCGCCTTTTGCTTGACTATCGTTCCGATCAGCCGGCTGCGACGGGTGCGCCCCAGCCGCCCCAGACGTAGATGCAGAAGAACAGGAACAGCCAGACGACGTCGACGAAATGCCAGTACCAGGCGGCGGCCTCGAAGCCGAAATGCTGCTTCGGGGTGAAGTCGCCGCGCAGCGCACGGATCAGGCAGACACCCAGGAAGATCGTGCCGACGAGGACGTGGAAACCGTGGAAACCGGTCGCCATGAAGAAGGTTGCGCCGTAGATCGAATTCTTGAAGGCAAAAGGCGCGTGGGCATATTCATAGGCCTGGACGGAGGAGAACAACACGCCGAGCAGCACCGTCAGCGTCAGGCCCTGGATCAGGCCTTTGCGGTCGTTGTGCAGCAGCGCATGGTGCGCCCAGGTGACCGTCGTGCCCGACAGGAGCAGGATGACGGTGTTGTAGATCGGCAGGTGCCAGGGATCGAGAACCTCGATGCCCTTCGGCGGCCAGGTGCCGCCGGTATAGAGCAGGCGCGAGGCCTGGATCGCTTCGTTCGGAAAGAGGCTGGCGTCGAAATAGGCCCAGAACCAGGCGACGAAGAACATCACTTCCGAAGCGATGAACATGATCATGCCGTAGCGCAGATGCAGCGAGACGACGCGAGTATGGGCGCCCTCATGGGCTTCCTTCACCGTATCGGCCCACCAGCCATACATCACGTAGAGCACCAGCGCGAAGCCGATATAAAAGAGCCAGGGATTGGCGAGCTCCGCACCGGCGACCTTGAACGAACCGCCGTTCAGGTAGCGCATGTAGCAGACGCCGCCGATCGCCATGATGAAGGCGCCGAGCGAAGCGATAATCGGCCACGGGCTCGGATCGATGATGTGATAGTCGTGATTCTTCTGGTGAGCATCGGCCATGTAGCTATCCCCGGATGTCTTCCTTCACTCCGCTCCCGGCATAGCCGGAAACGAGCCTTGATCAAAGTTTCTTTTCAATCTTCTCCGCTCCACCCTCATTCGAAGCCACCGGCTTCGGACCCTCTTTCGGATAGAACGTATATGACAGCGTAACCGTATGGATATCCTTGGATTCCACGGCCTTGACGATTTCAGGATCGATGTAGAACACGACAGGCATGTCGAGCTTTTCGCCCGGCTTCAGGTCCGTTTCCGTAAAGCAGAAACATTGCACCTTGTTGAAATAGACGCCCGCTTCGCCCGGGGTGACGTTGAAAACCGCCTGACCGCGCTGGGTCTCGTTGGACCGATTCTCGGCGGTGAAATTGACCTGGATGGTTTCGCCGATCTTCGGATTGACCTCGCGCTGGACCGGCTTGAATTCCCATTGCAGGCCGGGCGCGACATTGGCGTCGAAGGTGACGCGCATCGTGCGGTCGAGCACGACGCTCGACACCTGATCGACGCGCTGCGTCGTGCCGTTATAGCCGGTCACCTGGCAGAAGATGCGGTAGAGCGGCACGGCGGCATAGCTCATCGCGCCCATGCCGAAGACGAAGCTCAGGCACATCATCACGACGGCGCCGTTGTTGCGCCCCTGCTTCTTCGGTGTACCGGCGTTTTCGCTCATCCAGCCATTCCCCCGCCGATCTTCACGATGGTGATCGCGTAGAAGAGAATGACGAGGCCGGCAAGCACCAGCCCGAGGGCGACGTTGCGGTTGCGGCGCGACTTGCGCTGCGCTTCGGTGAGCTTGACCAATTCCATCAGAACCAACCTCCCGCATGCGAGACCAGCAGCGAGGCCAGCCGGTCGATCATCAAGGCGGAGAACACGGCGAAAAGATAGAAGATCGAGAAGCCGAAGAGCTTCTTCGCCGGGATCATCTTCAGATCGCCGTCGGGCATGCGCCAGACGGCGATGGAACAGTATATGAAGATCGCGCCGAGGGCGGCGGCAACGAGGCCATAACCGAAGCTCGCAAAGCCGAGGAAGGACGGCAAGACCGCACAGACCGCGGTCAGCACCGCATAGGCGACGATCTGATGCTTGGTCACCCGCTCGCCGGCGACGTTCGGCAGCATCGGCACGCCGACGGCCTCGTAGTCGCGCATCTTGAAGAGGGCAAGCGCCCAGAAATGCGCCGGCGTCCACAGGAAGATGATGAGGAAGAGAACGGTGCTCTCGATCGTCACGCTGTTGGTCACGCAAGCCCAGCCGATCATCGGCGGGAAGGCGCCGGCAGCACCGCCGATGACGATGTTTTGCGGCGTAGAGCGCTTCAGCCACATGGTGTAGACGACGGCATAGAAGAAGATGGTAAAGGCGAGGATGCCGGCAGAGAGCCAGTTGACCGCCAGGCCGAGGATCACCACCGAAAAGCCCGACAGTACCAGGCCGAAGGCCAGAGCCTCGGAGGGTGCGATACGGCCGGCCGGGATCGGACGGTTGGCGGTGCGGCTCATGATGGCGTCGATATCGGCGTCATACCACATGTTCAGCGCGCCAGACGCTCCGGCGCCGACGGCGATGCAGAGAATGGCGATCAGGCCGAGGACCGGATGGATGTGGCCCGGCGCCAGCACGAGACCGGCAAAGGCAGTGAAGACCACGAGCGACATCACTCGCGGCTTCAGCAATTCGAAATAATCGCGCGCACTCGCTTCCGACAATTCGCCGTCCTTTGCAAGCACCTCGTGATTGTCGATGACCGTCATCATTCCGTCCTGAATGTCTTACCATCAGGACGCCGTATCGCAGGTGGCGTCCTGATGTCCGCGCAAATTACTTGATGCGCGGAAGCTGTTCCCACTGGTGATAGGGCGGCGGCGAAGGCAGCTGCCATTCGAGCGTCGTTGCACCCTCACCCCACGGATTGTCGCCGGCGACGCGCTTCCTGGCGAAGGCTTCGAAGACGCCATAGAGGAAGATCAGCACGCCGAAGGCCGAGATGTAGGAGCCGACGGAGGAAACATAGTTCCAGCCGGCAAAGGCATCCGGATAATCGATGTAGCGGCGCGGCATGCCGGCGAGGCCGAGGAAGTGCTGCGGGAAGAACACCAGGTTGACGCCGATGAACATGATCCAGAAATGCAGCTTGCCGACGAACTCATTGTACATGTAGCCGGTCATCTTCGGGAACCAGTAGTACCAGCCGGCGAAAATCGCAAAGACAGCGCCGAGCGACAGAACGTAGTGGAAGTGGGCCACGACGTAATAAGTGTCATGCAGCGAGCGGTCGAGCCCGGCATTGGCGAGCTGGACGCCGGTGACGCCGCCAACCGTGAACAGGAAGATGAAGCCGATCGCCCAGAGCATCGGCGTGCGGAACGAGATCGAGCCGCCCCACATCGTCGCGATCCAGGAGAAGATCTTCACGCCGGTCGGAACGGCGATGACCATCGTCGCGAAGACGAAGTAGCGCTGCGCGTCGAGCGACAGGCCGACCGTGTACATGTGGTGGGCCCAGACGACGAAGCCGACGGCGCCGATCGCGACCATGGCGTAGGCCATGCCGAGGTAGCCGAAGATCGGCTTCTTCGAGAAGGTCGAGATGATGTGGCTGACCATGCCGAAGCCCGGCAGAATGAGGATGTAGACCTCGGGGTGACCGAAGAACCAGAACAGGTGCTGGTAGAGGATCGGGTCGCCGCCGCCTTCCGGAGAGAAGAAGGACGTGCCGAAGTTACGGTCGGTGAGCAGCATGGTGATGCCGCCTGCCAGAACCGGCAGCGACAGCAGCAGCAGGAAGGCGGTGATCAGCACGGACCAGGCAAACAGCGGCATCTTGTGCAGCGTCATGCCGGGAGCGCGCATGTTGAGGATCGTGGTGATGAAGTTGATCGCACCGAGGATCGACGAGGCGCCGGCAATGTGGAGCGCAAAGATCGCAAGATCGACCGCCGGTCCCGGCGTGCCGGTTGTGGCCAACGGCGGATACATCGTCCAGCCGCCGCCCGTGCCATAGGCGCCTGCCGGGCCTTCGACGAACATCGACAGCAGCAGCAGCGCGAAGGCGGGAACGATCAGCCAGAAGGAAATGTTGTTGAGGCGCGGGAAGGCCATGTCGGGCGCGCCGATCATGATCGGCACCATCCAGTTGGCGAAACCGCCGATCATCGCCGGCATGACCATGAAGAAGATCATGATCAGCGCGTGCGCTGTCGTGAACATGTTGAACATCTGCTTGGCGCCGTCGATCGCGGCATCGCCTTCATAGCCGTAGACCATCGAGGCCAGGCCGTGGAAGATCTGGATGCCCGGTTCCTGCAGCTCCATGCGCATGGCGACGGACAGTGCGCCGCCGATGATGCCGGCAATGATCGCGAAGATCAGGTAGAGCGTGCCGATGTCCTTGTGGTTCGTCGAGAACAGCCAGCGATTGGCAAAGCTCGGCTTGTGCCCGTGGTGATCATCATGCGCGTGGTCATGGTGGGCGTGATCGCCATGCGTGCGATCGTGATCATGAGAATGATCGTCGTGAGCGGAAGGTCCAGCCATTGTCCCGATCCCCTTAATTACTGTGCTTCGGCGACGTCGAGGGTCTTTGCGGGACCATCGGTTGCGGCCATGAGTGTCTTGTAGGCGCCGGGCAGATCGCTGGCGGCTGCGGTCAGCCACTGCTTGTACTTGTCCTCGGAGACGACGCGGATGGCGATCGGCATGAACGCATGGTCCTTGCCGCAGAGCTCGGAACACTGGCCGTAGAACAGGCCTTCGCGCTCGGCCCTGAACCAGGTCTCGTTCAGACGGCCCGGCACGGCATCGATCTTGACGCCGAAGGAAGGCATGGCGAAAGCGTGGATGACGTCGGTCGGCGCAGAGGTCACGAGAACGCGGACCGTCTTGTTGACCGGCAGGACCAGTTCGTTATCGACGGCGAGAAGTCTGGGATAGATCGACTTGTCTTCCTTGCCGGCGGCCGCGCGGTCCTGATCCTTCAGTAGGTAGGAATCGAAAGCCAGCGGGCTTTCGCCCGAACCTTCATATTCGTAGTTCCACTGCCACTGGGTGGCGGTCGCCTTGATCGTCACGTCGGGGTTTTCCGGCAGCGTCAGCTGCGCCGTCAGCAGGTTGAACGAAGGAATGGCGAGAAGAAGCAGCACCAGAACCGGCCCCACGGTCCAGGCAATCTCGATCATCGTGTTGTGGCTCGTCCTCGAGGGAACCGGGTTCGCGCTGGCGCGGAACTTGAAACAAACAACGATGAGCAGGACCAGAACGAAAAGCGTGATCGGAACGATAAACCACAGGGTATATTGTTCGAACCAGTGGATTTCCCGCATGATCGGCGTTGCCGCCGGCTGCAGCGTCGCCTGCCACGGCATGGGCTGGTCGGCATATGTGCCGGAAGCAAAAAGCAGACAGACCAGCGTGGTCAGGGCTGCATAAGCCTTCTTCATCACCTTATTATCTCCCTCGAGCGCTTGACCTGCAAAATAGAACGCAGAATCCTTGCCATCTTCAGCGCTTCAAACCACAGTTTGGCATTTGCCGCAACAGGTCAGAGCAATTGTCTATGCGGCATTTTTGCTCAAAGCATAGGCAGGGTAGAACGGCAAAACATCCCAAGTTTTTCATCAGCATATGAAAAATCGGCTTTCCGGCCAATCCGCGCGCGACACATTATTTCGCAAAGGTCCAATTTCCGCCGCAGTCCCCCGGTTTTCACGGGGTGGGGCTTTTCATTTTTGGTGGGCAGCTTCAACAATAGCCGCAATGATTCGATATCCAGAGGTTTCCATGGGTTTCCGTTCCCTCGCGCAGTCGCTTCTCCTGACTGCCAGCATCGCGGCCGCAGCGACGACGCCCGTTTTCGCACAGCAGCAACCCACTCCGTCGCAGGCCACGCCGCCCGCTTCGGCGCCGGCGCCGGCGCCTGCTCCGGCGCCGCAACAGCCAAGCGCCGCCAAACCGAATGTCGAACAGGTGACACCCGGCCACACGCAACCGCCGGCGCCCGGCACGGTAAAGTCCAATCATGGCGCATGGTCGGTCGTCTGCGACAAGCCGGCCGGGGCTGCGACCGAACAATGCGCGCTGATGCAAAACGTCATCGCCGAGGATCGGCCGGAGGTCGGGCTTTCCGTCGTCGTCTTGAAGACGGCCGACCGCAAGTCGAAGATTCTCCGTGTGCTCGCGCCGCTTGGCGTGCTGCTGCCGAACGGCCTCGGACTCAATGTCGACGGCAAGGATATCGGCCGCGCCTATTTCGTCCGCTGCTTCGCCGATGGCTGCTATGCCGAGGTCGTGCTCGAGGACGAGTTGCTCAAGACCTTCCGCAGCGGCGCCCAGGCGACCTTCATCGTCTTCCAGACCCCGGAAGAAGGCATCGGTATCCCCGTCGACCTCAAGGGCTTCGCCGAAGGTTTCGACGCCCTGCCGTGATGGCGGGCTGCCGTGGGTCCGCCCCTCATCCGGCTGCCGCCACCTTCTCCCCGCTTGCGGGGCGAAGGGGATATGCCGCGACCTCTCCGTTCCCCGCCCATCTCTCGCAGGGCACGTCCCCTCGCCCCGTTTTTACGGGGAGAGGGTTAGGGTGAGGGGCGGATATTTTCTCGGCATTTCGAACAAATCAGCTCTCAAAGTGATTATGTAAAAAAGCCGCGTCGCCACACAGCGCAAAGCGATGGGAACGCTCACATCCCTTTAAAAAAAGAATAATTCGACGGCGGGGCTTCACTCCTTATTATGTGGAGCCCTATTTAGGTGAGTAAGTGCATTCCTGAACGCATGCTTGGAGCCATACCATGACCACCGATCTCCTGACGCTTTTCGATGCCGATGAAGCGACGATGCGCAAGCACGTCGCCGAGGCCCTGTCCGGCGCCGATGACGGCGAACTGTTCATCGAGCATGCGCAGGCGGAAGCGCTGACCTTCGACAATGGCCGGCTCAAGGGCGGCAGCTTCAACACCGAACAGGGTTTCGGCCTGCGCGCCGTTGCCGGCGAAGCTGTGGGTTATGCCCATGCCGGCGATCTTTCGGTGGCGGCGCTGAAGCGGGCGGCCGATGCCGTCGGCGCGGTGACGCGCGGCTATTCCGGCTCCTATGCGGCCGCCCCCCAGGGCACCAATAAGAAATTCTACAGCGACGAGAACCCGATCGGCCAGCCGAGCTTCGAGGAGAAGGTCAAGGTCCTGCAGGACATCGACGCCTACCTCAGGGGCAAGAACGACAAAGTGCGGCAGGTGACGGCCTCGGTCGCCGCGAGCTGGCAGGTCGTCGATATCCTGCGGGCCGACGGACATCGTGTGCGCGACATCAGGCCGATGACGCGCATCAACATTTCGGTGATGGTCGGCGAAGGCGATCGGCAGGAGAGCGGCTCCTATGGCCACGGCGGGCGCATCGGCTTCGGCGACTTCATCGCCGAGGGCAGTTGGCAATACGGCGCCGACGAGGCGCTGCGCCAGGCGCTCGTCAATCTCGAGGCGATCGATGCACCGGCGGGCACGATGGATGTAGTGCTCGGTTCGGGCTGGCCGGGCGTGATGCTGCACGAGGCTGTTGGTCACGGGCTGGAAGGTGATTTCAACCGCAAGAAGACGTCGGCATTCGCCGGCCTTCTCGGCCAGATGGTCGCCGCTCCCGGTGTCACCGTCGTCGACGACGGCACGATCGACAATCGCCGCGGCTCGATCACCATCGATGACGAGGGCACGCCGTCTGCCTACAACGTGCTGATCGAAAACGGCAAGCTTGTCGGCTATATGCAGGATCGGCAGAATGCCCGGCTGATGGGCATGGCGCCTACCGGCAACGGCCGCCGCCAGGGCTATTCCCATGTGCCGATGCCGCGCATGACCAACACTTATATGCTCGGCGGCGACAAGACGCCTGAGGAGATCATCGCCTCGGTGAAGAAGGGCATCTACGCCGTCTCCTTCGGCGGCGGCCAGGTTGATATCACCTCCGGCAAGTTCGTCTTCGGCTGCACCGAGGCCTATCTGATCGAGAACGGCAAGGTCGGCGCGCCGATCAAGGGCGCGATGCTGATCGGCAACGGGCCGGATGCGATGAAGCGGGTGTCGATGATCGGCAACGACATGAAGCTCGATACCGGCATCGGCAATTGCGGCAAGGCCGGCCAATGGGTTCCCGTCGGCGTCGGCCAGCCGCATCTGCGCATGGATCAGGTGACGGTCGGCGGCACCCAGACCTGAGGCAAAAGGATCGGCTGATGGCGGACATTGAAATCAGGACCTTCACAGCCGATGACGCCGATGCCGTGCTTTCGGTGATCCTGCCGATCCAGCGCGAGGAATTCGGCATCGACATCACCGCGGATGCGCAGCCGGATCTCAGGGTCATCCCGGATTTCTACCAGTCCGGCAAGGGGCAGTTCTGGGTCGCCGTCAGGGACGGCGTCATCGTCGGCACGGTCGGGCTCAAGGATATCGGCAACAACCAGGCGGCGCTGCGCAAGATGTTCGTCTCAGCTGAGGTTCGCGGCCACGAACACGGCGTGGCGGCGCGGCTCCTCGATCGCCTGCTCGCCCATGCCAGGGATGCCGGCCTCACCGATATCTTCCTCGGCACGACGGACAAATTCGTCGCCGCGCATCGCTTCTATGAGAAGAACGGCTTTACCGAGATTGCCAAGAGCGCCCTGCCCCGCTCCTTCCCGCTGATGGCGGTGGACAGCAAATTCTACCGTTATAAGGTCGGCTGACCTAAGCTTCGGGAAGATCGTGATGCGGCTGAACACGAACAGCCTCGCCTAAAGCGACTACGCCGTCGTCCGAAAACCGCCGCACGTTTTGGCCGCCCTGCATCAGCTCTTCGACGTTTGCGCCGGCTGAAACAGCCACTTCCGTTCGATCGCGGCGGCAAGGTCGATATCGTTGCGTCGGGCGAAGAGCAGGAGGTGGCCGAGAACGTCGGCGGTCTCGTCGGCAAGGTCCTGCTGCATATCTTCCGGTGAACGCCCCTTTGCACGGCCGCGCCCGGTCAGCCGGTTCCAGGCCTGTGTCAGTTCGCCCATTTCCTCCTGCAGTTTCAGAAGGAACCAATCGGCATCACGCTCAATGCCGTTGGCGGCGACATGGGTGGAGGAAGAAATTTCGAACTGATCGGCGAGATGGCGCAGCATGGGCGTTCTCCTTTTGTTTATGGAGGAGACCCTGATTCCCGATGATTGTCCAGACTGGGATTGCCCAGAGTGCCGGGCGGCGATCAGCCGCGATCCGGCAGCAGCATGCAGTCATAGGAGCGCTGCTTCAGCGCATCGCAGGCCGAGACGGCGGCATCCTTGCTGGCGAAGCCGACGAAGCGGGCGCGATAGATCTTGTTAGCCCCCTGCCCGACCGCCTCGGTATAGGGCGAAGCGGAAACGAGCGGTGCGCCGCCTTCCGACTTCGCCTGGGCCAGAAGCGCACGCGCCGCATCGGCACTCGGTGCGGCCGAGATCTGGATCTGCCAGTCGCCATCGGTCTTCCCTGCTGATGTCTTCGGTGTCTTGCCGGCGTTCAGGATCTCGTCCATCGCGACCGGACGATCCAGCGGCACGACGGCGTCGTCGGCATAGGCCAGGCTCTTGGCTGCGAGATCGTCGACTTGCCGCGGTGCGTTGAGCGGCACCGGAACATCGGAGGCGTCGGCGGCGGACGCGACTTCGACGGGTTCCCTCGCGCCGACGCTCGCCACCAGCTTTGCGCCGCCGGAAGACGAGGCACGGCCGAGATAACGGTCGAGCAAACCAGCCATCTTGGCGTCGCGGCTGCGGGCGGTGCGGCCGCCGAGCACGACGCCGACGACGCGGCGGTTGCCGTCCTTGACCGCACTGACGAGGTTGAAGCCGGAAGCGTTGGTATAACCCGTCTTGATGCCGTCCATGCCCTGGTAGCGGTACATGAGATTGTTGTGGCCGCGCACGGTTCGGCCGCGGAAATTGAAGCTTGCCGTCGAAAACAGCCGGTATTCGTTCGGATAGTTCTTCATCAAGGCGACGGCGAGCGTCGACATGTCACGCGCCGTCGTGACCTGGCGGCCGTCCGGCAGGCCGGAGGCATTGACAAAGACGGTGCGGCTCATACCAAGCTGGCGGGCCCTGGCCGTCATCATCCGGGCAAAACCGCTTTCCGAGCCGGCGAGCTTCTCGCCCATGGCGGAGGCGGCGTCATTGGCGGATTTGACGATCATGCCATAGACCGCCTCGCGCACGGTGATCGTGCCGCCCGCCTTGACGCCAAGCTTGGTCGGCGGCCGTGCAGCGGCATATTTCGAGATCCTGATCGGAGTGTCCCAGGCGATCTTGCCGCGCTTCAACGCCTCGAAGGTGAGATAAAGCGTCATCATCTTCGTCAGCGAGGCCGGATGGTTCAGCGTATCGGCGTTTTCGGCGGCGAGAACCTTGCCGGTCCGGGCATCGAGGATCAGCGAAGCATTTCCGGCAAGGGCCGCAAGTGGCGCCGAAACGGCAAGCGTTACGGTCAACACAGCCGCCAAAAGCATTCTCATGCACTTTCCCCTCATACCCTGGTCCCTGATGCCCTGGTCCCTGATGCGCTGGTCCCTGATGCGCAGCCCTTGATGCGGGCGCTCGGTCAGACCGGCATTTGTGCCGTAATGTGACAGAAGCCGTAAGTTTGGCGCGACTTTGAGGCAACGCCTATCATTTTTCTAGTCTTTTCATCGCCTTGGTTAACAGGAAATCAAAGACCTGTTCCGAACAGGGATTCAGCAAGGCTTAAGTCGCACTTGCTAGTTTCCGGCAAAGGCAAGGGACGGGCGCCGCATGACGGGACAATTCAAGCGACTGGCAAAACGCGCTGCGATCGGCGCCGGGCTCGAGCTTTCCTGGCTGCTTGGCTCGGCCGGGCTGATGCGCGAAGCGCGCGGGCGCGGCGTCGTCTTCACGCTGCATCATGTCCGCCCGCACGTGCCCGAAACCTTCGAACCGAATGCGCATCTCGAAATCACCCCGCGTTTTCTCGACGCGGCGCTGCAGCGGCTGAGGCGGCAGGGCTATCGCTTCGTGCCGCTCGATCAGGTGCCGGCGCTGTTGGCAGAGCCCGAGGGCGCACAGCCGTTTGCGGCCTTCACGCTCGACGACGGATACAGCAACAATCTGGAACATGCGCTGCCGGTGTTCGAACGGCATCAGGCGCCGTTCACGGTGTTCGTCGCCAAGGGTTTTGCCGAGAGCTCTCACAGTATCTGGTGGGAGACGCTGGCAATCCTCTTGCGCCAGGCGCCGGAAATCCGCTTCGATTTCGGCCGCGGCATGGAGCGCCTGGTGCTCGACAGCCTGCAGCAGCAATGGCATGCCTTCGACCGCTTCGCCTGGTATATCCACCGCTCCGACGAGGCGCGCGCCGTCGCCGCCATCGATCTGCTGGCGCGGGAAAACGGCATCGAGCCGACGGATATCGTCCGCGAACTGGTGATGGGGCCTGGTGAATTGCAATGGCTGGCCAGCCATCCGCTCGCAGCGCTTGGCGCCCATACGATCAGCCATCGCGCGCTCGCCCGCCTGCCGGAAGCCGAAGCGCGAATCGAGATGCAGGCTTCGGCGGATTACCTCGAGGCGGTGACCGGCATCCGTCCCGAGACGATCGCCTATCCCTACGGCACGCCGGCGGCTGCGACCGCCCGCGAGGCGCGCATCGCACGCAATCTCGGCTTTACCCTCGCGGTCACCACGCAGCCCGGGCTGCCGGCAGCGCGGCTCACCGGCTATCTCCCGCGCATTTCGCTCAACGGCTTCTACCAGAAACGACGCTACGTCTCGGCGCTTGCCTCCGGCATACCGCTGAAGCTGATGGGCCGGTAAAGCCGGTTACGGATACATCCGCACCTTGTCCCATTCGCCTTCCGGTGATGGCCGGCGAAATTCGACCCGATCATGCAGGCGGAATTTCTGATCCTTCCAGAATTCGATCGAGGTCGGCCGGATGCGGAAGCCCGACCAGTGGGCGGGGCGCGGAATCTCGCCGATGGCATAACGCGCGGTATATTCGGCCACGGCCTTTTCCAGCGCGAAACGGCTTTCGAGCGGACGGGATTGTTTAGAGGCCCAGGCGCCGATGCGGCTGCCGCGCGCACGTGTCTTGAAATAGGCGTCGGCTTCGGCGTCGGTGACGATCTCGACTGGACCGCGCAGCCGCACCTGACGGCGCAGGCTTTTCCAGTGAAAGCACATGGCGGCTTTTTTCTGGCCAAGAATTTCGCGGCCTTTCTGGCTCTCGAAATTGGTGTAGAAGACGAAACCGTCGTCGTCGAATCCCTTCAGGAGAACCATGCGGACATTCGGAAGGCCATCCTCATCGACCGTTGCCAGCGCCACCGCATTCGGGTCGTTGGGCTCGGAGGCCTCGGCTTCTTTCAGCCATTCGGCAAAGAGCTTGAAGGGTTCGCCACTTTCGGTAAAGTCACCGCTTGTTAACTCGTTTGCCGACATATTGGTTCAAATGCCCCGGATTATTCAAAACTCGCCCAGCTTTTTGATAACTGGACAGGATGCAGGGTGGAAGTCATAGCAAAGTCATCTCGCTATACAAAGGGCCTGCTGCGACGCAGCAGCGTATCCTTCGTCATCGGCGTCGCGATGTTGTCGCTTTGCGGCTGCGTCGGCGGCGGCATGGATTTCCTGAGTGATGCCAAGGTCGACCGGTCGGTGGCAACCGGCACCGTGCCGCAGACGCCGCCGAGCACCGACACGCTCTCCGACGAGATGACCGTGCGCAATGCCGTCACGTCGGCCGACGTGCAAAGGCTGGAGGGCCAGCCGCTTCCATGGGCAAACGCATCGACCGGCAGTGCCGGCGTCATCGAAACGATCGTCGAGAACAATGAGTCCGGCCAGGTCTGCCGGCAGTTTCGCACGACCCGCCATTCCTATGTCGGCATCGCCAAATTCTACGGCAAGACCTGCCTCGTCGGCGGCGGCAACTGGCAGCTTCTGAGCTTCCAGCCGGAAAGCTGATCCGGCGAGAGAACTGAGCCTCCTAGTACCACGCCACAGAGATTATGACGGTTTGTCTTATCGTAGAATTGGTAGGGCTTCTGGTGGGATGAGAAGTTGGATGCTGCGTGCGGCGCCTGGCACGCGAGATATAAAACCCGCCTTCTCGA
>NZ_LWBS01000325.1 GCF_001652265.1 Rhizobium leguminosarum | reverse complement strand
GTGTGGGGATGTTCGGCTCGCCCTTCAGGAACCAGAGAAGCTGGTGGGTGATCGAGCGCAGATGCAGCTTCTTCGTGGTGAGGACGGGGAAGCCCGCTTCGAGGTCGAAGCGCATCTGATAGCCGATGACCGAACGCGGGCCGGTGCCGGTACGGGCGCCCCGGTCGGAGCCCTTTTCCAACACATGATTCAAGAGATCGAGATATTGCTTCATGTCGCGCTGATTCCGTTTCGGCCAATTTAAGCCTTTGGAACCGGGAAACCAATCACCGGCTGGCATTTTCCCAATGTTTTTGATGCGTCGCATAACGCTTTTATGACGTTTGCCCTTTCCTTGGGCTGAGGAAACCACTATGTCAGCCCTGCCGGCTTTCGGGCCGGCTATGGCGATAAATGAGCGGTGTAATAAACCTATTGGACCCGGGGGCGGTACCCGGCGCCTCCAC
>NZ_LWBS01000324.1 GCF_001652265.1 Rhizobium leguminosarum | reverse complement strand
ATCACTCCCGGACGGGTTTCCGACCACGTCAGGCCAGAGCCTTGCAGCAAGGCCGCCAAGGCCGAGAGCGGGGCGTAGGTTCCGCGCAGACCAGTCGATCGGCGCCCCGCAACCATGTCCCCGGAGTAAAAGATTTGTTGGTCGGATTGGGAGGCGAACTGGTTGAGCGCGTCCCCCAAGGCGCCCGCCGATATATTGAAATCGCGCACAGCCTAAGCGCTTGCCGGCGCGCCGATGCCAATAATGCAGGCTGCGATGCCGCTGCCGGACAGAAGACTCAAGCGACTCATAAAATGGCTCCCCCTGACATCCACACGACGTCAGGGAAGGGACAGAAGTGACCCCGGGTTACCCCGGAGCTCCCCCTCAATTTTCTCCGGGGGCAGACAAGCGCACAGTTCCGCCCTCGCCAGCCGACACCCTCAACCCAAGCACTGCGGCCGCGGTT
>NZ_LWBS01000323.1 GCF_001652265.1 Rhizobium leguminosarum | reverse complement strand
ATTCCGTAGTTGTGTCGTGCTTTCTGTGGTTGGATTTCTTTCGTTGGCTCTGACGATTTCCGCCTGTGGTCCTAGATGTGGGGAGCGCCTCCTGCCAGTCCTCGTGTAGTCAGTGTAGCCCCAAATTGCTCAGCTTGAATGGTATGTAACTGCATTATGTAGTCAGTGTATACCCATATTGAGCAGCTTGAATGGTATTGAACTGCATTATGTAGTCAGTGTAGACACATATTGCGCAGCTTGAATGGCATTGAACTGCATTATGTAGTCAGTGTAGACCCACATTGCGAAGCTTGAATGGTATTGAAATGCATTATGTAGTCAGTGTAGACCCATATTGCGCATCTTGAATGGAAACGAACTCAATTATATAGACCGAGAAGACCCGACTAGCCTCTTCGAAGAAGAGAAAAACAATGACTCTGATAACGAAAGAATAAATACTAAT
>NZ_LWBS01000322.1 GCF_001652265.1 Rhizobium leguminosarum | reverse complement strand
AGTTACAGAGAATACGATCGGCGTTGCCTTGAGTTGCAGGACGACCTCGCCAGCAAATGTTGGCAGTCCAATCCGGATCGCTCTCGGCAACCAGATCCGGCGCAGCATCATCCAGGGCGACATGCCAACGGCGCGTGCAGCTTCCAGTTCGCCTTTCGGGACCGCCAGCATGGCTCCCCGAAGAATCTCCCCCTGGTAAGCAGCGAAGTTGAGCGTCAGGGCCAGCGCCGCAAAAAATAACCCCCCTCGCAAGACCGGCCAAAGAAAGCTGCTCCGCAATCCAGGGATATGCGGCAGATACGAGCCCAGACCGTAGTAGATAAGCCAAAGCTGGATGAGCCAAGGCGTTCAGCGAAAGAACGTGCAGTACGCATTGGAGAGCCAACGGGAGAAGGAAACAAAGCAGAACGGGGCAAAACCCAAGAAAAAGGCAAAGACAAATCCAAAA
>NZ_LWBS01000321.1 GCF_001652265.1 Rhizobium leguminosarum | reverse complement strand
TTTGATATCCAATATGCCGGGAATAACCTGTTTCAGGGCGACTATCGCCGCAAACAGCGGCTGCTTGTCTTCGCTCGTCATCGCGGTATTCAACCGCAGGAATACGCAGTGCAGGATCATCAGTCGTCCTCGCGTTCTTCTTTGGTACTATTTTCTTTGGCCCGATTTTCTTTGGGTGGAGAATAGCGGTGAAAGCCGGGAGAGCAACGAGATTTATTTTCACGCAGACGTTGCGCCGCGAGCCGGCAGCCTAACCAGAGTATATCTGGTCGGTCGCGACCACTGTGCGCTTGTAGAACTTCTGGACGAGATCGCGGGACGAGGCGCGGGTCTGGTCTTTCTCAGCAGGCGTCATCGGCCGTCAGGTGTTCCTGAGATTGGCAACGTCGAGCACCGTCGCAGCTCACGAAATGGCAATTACAACCATCCAGCCGCAAGACACGACCTTT
>NZ_LWBS01000320.1 GCF_001652265.1 Rhizobium leguminosarum | reverse complement strand
ATGATTTTTTGTTGTGTGAGACGTGCGCGCATTGTGATAGATTTGTCCGGTTTAAGGCTATGCTTTGATCGGTCCCTAGCGACCATTGGAACGTCGCGCTTCGGCGCGGCGGCCAAGCCTGGTCCGAGGTCAACGGCAGTGTCACCGGGACCGGGGTCGGCGAGATGTTTTGCATGTCTCTCGGCAGCCCCTATCGCGGACGTATGACCGATACCGAAGCGTCGCATGTGTTCCTTCCGTATGACCTGCTGGCCCGCGATGCGAACCATCTCCAGAGCGCCGGCAACACGGTTCTTTCGGCAAGCCACGCCCAATTTCTCACGGGCTATCACACGGGACATGAAACAACCATCGACATTCTAAAGCTAGCGGACCTCACACGTAACAACCAAACCAAAGCAGATCTAGCCCTTTCACACCCCACATCTTCTCCTCAGACAGCAATCTCC
>NZ_LWBS01000319.1 GCF_001652265.1 Rhizobium leguminosarum | reverse complement strand
TCTGAGTTGAAGTTCGTGACGGGGTCATTCCCACTTGTGTACGGCGGTATGCGGGGGTGACCTGCGAGCTGTTGTTCAACAGCTTCATTTGGGTGGGGCCGTAGGCGGGATCGGCAAGCCGGGAATAGGCGAGGCCGAGGGGGCGGAGGGCAGCGATTAAGACAGGGGCCAACGTCGCGAACTAGAGCCGCAACTTACTGGCGCGCATGGTGTGCGCGCTGGTGCGGTCGGCATAGAGTTCGAGCGGGCATTCTTTGATGCGGGTGTTCATGTCGCCGCACGCGCAGTAAAGTTCCTGTTAGCGCGATTGTGCCGCCCACCATTCCGGTTGCAGCGAAGTGACGATGGAGCGCGGATTAGACGCCGCCAGCGTCCATTCGGCCTTGGCGACGACCCGCCGTCGGAGTGACCAGCTGTCCTTCGTCGACCACAGGAAGTCGCGGAAGACG
>NZ_LWBS01000318.1 GCF_001652265.1 Rhizobium leguminosarum | reverse complement strand
CAGGGGAAGCCGGCGGCGGCGCTTTTACCAAGTTGTGAATTAGTCGCCAATTTTTGCTCCGATCAGGCAGCGATCGCTTTACGCGACCGAACCGCCAGCTGCTTCGATGGCCGCTTTCGCGCCCGCGGTCGCTTTCAGGCCCTTGAGGTTAACCGCCTTGGTGATCTCGACCGAAAGGCTGACGCGCACGTCGCGTGCCACAACCAGCAGGATGCCTGCTTGCTTCAGGACCAGGATGTCTATGTCGCCGACGGCCAGGGCGTTCAGGTCCGACAGACGGACTTCAGCCTTGAAGGTGGCGTTCAGCGACTTGAAGCCGCGCTTCGGCAGACGACGCTGCAGAGGCATCTGGCCGCCTTCGAAGCCGACCTTGTGGAAGCCGCCCGAACGCGATTTCTGACCCTTGTGACCGCGGCCGGCAGTCTTGCCCAGGCCCGAGCCGATACCGAT
>NZ_LWBS01000317.1 GCF_001652265.1 Rhizobium leguminosarum | reverse complement strand
GTGGTGCCTGTCGCTGTAGATGTATCCTTTCACCGTGCGGGGTATTCCTATCGGACGGACGAGTGCCGACGGAACCATGTAGTCCGGCAGCAGGCCACCACGGTGCGCCCGCATCGACGCCGCAAGCCGGGGGCCATCGGCTTCAGCCGAACCGTCCGTCGTTGTCACAACCACGTAGGCGACAAGCCGCTGGTCGCCCCCCTCTATGGCATGCTGCCCGCCCGTCACATCCCCGACCACCCCCGGCTCCAGCAGCCGGTCGGCCATCTCGCCCCTCCCTATGCGGTAACCACCGCACTTCCCTCGGTCGTCCCTGCGGCCGAGCAACTCGAGCGTGCCGTCCGCCAGGAAGACCGAAAGGGCGCCGATCCGGTACCTCCGTGCGCCGGCCTAGCCCCAAAAACGCACCACCCGCACACGCCCAGACGTCAGAACCCGACGGAGCAGGAAA
>NZ_LWBS01000316.1 GCF_001652265.1 Rhizobium leguminosarum | reverse complement strand
GGGGGGGGCTATTACGTATGTGTGGCGCGCCCCGGGCCAGGGGGTCCCTGCCTGGGAAGTGTAATGTTTTTTTTTGGCGGGATGTCGGAACCGTCAGCGGCGAAGGGACCAAGCCGAATTGGGGCGGCGGGGCAGTTGGTGCCGATCTTCGCACCATTCAGGATGGTCGCGCCCATGCCGATCAGCGTGTTGTTGCCGATGGTGCAGCCTTTGCCTGTTGTCAGCGGGAAGCCCATGTCGGTATGGGCCATCACACCTTCCTGGATGTTGGTGCCTTCGCCGACGGTAATCTTCTCGTTGTCACCGCGCAGCACGGCGCCGAACCAGATGCCGACATTCTCGCCGAGCTCGATCTGGCCTATAATATTTGCATCCGGTGCGATCCAAAAGAAGACGGAAGCGGGCAGTTTCGGCATCAAGCCGCCAAGCGAAACAACGGGCATAGCATACC
>NZ_LWBS01000315.1 GCF_001652265.1 Rhizobium leguminosarum | reverse complement strand
CCTTCTGCCGCCTGAAGGATTGGAGGCGCATCGCAACACGATACGACAAGCTCATGATCAACTTCGAGGCAACTTGCTACATCGCTGCTCTCGTCATTTGGTGGGCATGATTGAGTCTGGAGCCTAGAGCATTTCCGGTTTTCTCCAAATCACGGAAATGCTCTATCTCTTTGTTTTCACGCAATTCCGGACGCAAAACCGCTACGCACTTTTGCTGGAATTGCTCTAGGGGCCTCGGTCGTCGCCACGGCAGGAAGTGCCAAACAACTCATCGCCGGCCAAGCCGTCCTTGGCGCGGGATGCGCACCAATCTTCATGGGCGTCGTTTATCAATTCGGAAGTCTCAGCGACGGACTGGCCGCGCGGAGGAAGATCGCCGCCGTCGTTGCTATCGGCTCTCTCGGCGCCCTCCTTTCGGCTTCGCCCATGCTTTGGCTTTCCGAATTCCTTGGCTGGCGCGAAGCGATGCTCCTCGCTGCGTCATCGATGGCGCTTTGCGCCGCCGGGGTCGCATTCCAGATGGGGCAGCCGCCGCCAGGAGGACAATGCGAAGAGGCACCGGGCGGCAGGCCGCTTGGCCTAGTCTACCTGTTACCGTATGTTTAACTCTGTCACTGGGAGGGACTTTTCGCAATGCCTGGGCGACGCCCTGTTTGTCCGGGGTTTTCTACGCCGATCAGACCGTTTCAAGCTTCGCGCTGACGATTGTCAGCGCGGTCGGCATAGCGACGTCCTTTGCTATACCGGCACTCATATCCAGGGTGTCGCCGCGAATCATCGTGACGTGCGGGATGACCGCCGCGACGATCGCTACTTTTGCGATGGCTGTTTCGCCCGCCTCCAGTATTGTCGCTGCCGTTGGGCTGATTTGCCTGCTGTACTCGACCGGCAACCTTCATCCCTTAGTTATGGCCGAGGCGCAGGAACTCGCGCCCTCTAAGCGAAGAGGCATTTTGTTGGGTTTCCTGAACACCCTCGTATTTTTCGGTGTTGCGATTTCCTCGGCTGTATTTGGATGGATCGCTCAGAATGCCGGCGGGCCCTCTCTCACATTCCAGATCATCCTATTCGTCACCGCAGCCTGTCTGGTCATCGGCTTGGCAGGCTATCTCACGCGCCCAACCTAACGGAGCGTTGAGGCGCGAAATCGAGCCAGATGCTGCGGCTTCCTCGACCGTCCGTCCATATCATCCTCCGGCATCTCGGTCGATGCCAAGGGCTGCGGCCTACCCCAGCATTTCCCTCACTTTTCGCGAATACAAACCGCTGATCGAGCCGCTGTCGCTCGATGAGGTCTATCTGGACGTCACGCAAAGTCTCAAAGGCATGAAATATCCGAGCGGCGCGCGCTCGGGCACGTGGATAGCTCAAAACAGCGGCCACAGGCGACGAGTGCCAATCGGCCAAGACGGCTTCAATCGGAGCATTGCAAATCGGCTTCAGAGTACTTCACCCGCAGATGCTCAAGATCACGCATGTCGAGCTTGTCCCATGGCACCGATTTCTTGCGACACCTTCCTGCAACCATAGCGGCCAGGATGGCGCGGCCGATGGCAAGGGCGGAAAGCCTTTCAAAAAGACTGTAGGCACCAAGGTGATATTCAACGACATAAATATCTGTGCCGCGAGTTTCCGCCTTGATCTCTTCCAGACGCCCGACCGGCTTGCCATCAAGGTCATAAACCTGTTTGCCCAGCAGCAATTCGAGTTGAACCTCACTCATGATAGTCCTCCCGGGATCCGGTTGATCACGTGGCGCCTGAGCCAATCCTGGCATCGTTCCAGCGGCGTCTCGCGCCGGTCCACATCCACCTCGATGTCGACCCCGACATCTCTCACGCTTGACCACGGCACGCGGAAAGCCCTCGCTGTGCTCTTTGCGCCTGTGGTATTGCAAATCCAAAGCATCCAACGATAGGGCCGAAGACCGATCCGCCGCGATAGTGTCAAACTGCCCATTTCGATGAAGGCGACCTTGGGTGGCTCGTCGTCAGACAGCTTCAATACGATACCGTCCACCTTGCCGATACGATGTTGCTCCTTATCGACCACTTGCTTGTCAAGAACATCGCGGACCAGATTCATGTCATCCTCCAAAGATTTGCAGGGGAATCGTTATGAGGGCGACGACGAATGACAGGCCTATGATGATCAGCACTGCGGCATTGCTGATCCACCCGTTTCGATGAACTCCGACAAAATTGCGATCGTTCATCAAAAACAAAAATGGACCGACGCCGAACGGCAAGCTCAAGGCCGTGATCGCCATTGAAAATATCGTCAGATGAAGTGGATCGAGTCCAATTGCGATCAGCAAGACTGCGACGCTGAGGAAGCCCGTATAGACGAGAGCGAAGGCCGGATCGGTCCTGGGTTTGGCGTCTTCAGACCAATTCCAGCCGAAGCCTTGGGCAACCATATAAGCCTGTGCCAGGCTCGCTTCGAGCGCGGCACCGAAGCAAGTGATCCCGAGCGAAGCTGCGAAAAGATAAAAGCCCCATTTGCCCAATGCGGGGGTCAAGATCGCAATCTGGTCATACCCCTCGATGTCGTTGATGCCCAGCGGCGGATAAATGATTGCAGCCAGAACTAGGATTGCAATTGAAATGACGGCGCCGAACGTCATCCCGATCGTCGCGATCACGCGATTGGCGGTAAAGAAACTTCCATCCCATTTTTCTTCAATCGCCCCTGACGAATAAAACAGGAACAGAAACGGGGATATGATGGCGCCGAGAATACTGATGGCAATGAAACCGTAGTGTATCGGATCTTTGTTCGGTAGCGTCGGCACGAACCCTTTCACCACCTCCGCCCAAGGCGGGTCCATGACCAGCGCTCCCACCACGAAAGAGAGCGCCACCAACCCCAAAATAGCGACACCGTTCTCGATGGTGCCGAAAGTACCTTTCCAGAGCAGAAGCCACACCGTGAAAGCAACCGGCAAGGCCCACCATTGAAAACGTACCCCGCTCACGAATTGCAATGCCAGCGCAACGCCCCCGATCTCAGAAGCCAGAACGAGCAGATTGACGATCGAGATTATCAACAGAGTGAGTATGAAATAATTCGATCCGAAGCGCTCCCTCACCCCATCGGCAACTGTGTGATGGCTCGCGATGGCAAATCGCCCGGACATTTCAATCAGGAAAATAAGGCAGACCGTGCCGAGGACAACGGCCCAAAGTAGGCTGAAGCCATATGCTGCTCCGGCTTGGCTCGACGTAGCGATCTGACCGGTTTCTACAAATCCCCCGACGCTGGTTATGATCCCTAGCGATATCTGGAGCAGCTTTTTCATCCGTCAGCACCAGAGGTTCTACGCAATTCCACTGCGGACTGGTGGAGCTCGATCAGGTGCAGATGGGCCTGTTCAAAACGACCACGACCAATCTCGTCATCCGCCGCGGCGATCAGTCTGTCCAGTCTAACGATATTCGCTCTTGCCTCGGCGTATTTCGACGTTTGCGGCAGCTGCGATGCAAGATCCACGATCTGTTTTTGACACCGCTCCACTGCAAGATCGGTAAAGCCCTTTGGAACAAGTGCGCCAAGACGGGCATTGAGGATCATCTCGGCAGTAGCGCTCCATAAGAGGATTTCTTGCATTCGCTTCTGGAATTGATCATCCTGGTTTGCGCAAGAAGCGAGCCATAGGAATAGAAACGTGGACAAGACTTTCTTCGAAGAAGGCAGAGGTCTCTTCGCAATTCTTGTCGAAACCATTCGAAATGGGCCTCGCCCTCGATCGCCGGCAAATTCGGGCACCGGAAGATTGTGGGCTGCCCGAACTTTCTTGTCGCCGATGGCGGAGGTGCCTGGTAATGAACTTTTGATCAAAAAATGCACCTCCCCGACATGACAATTCGGTCCCGACTCAACTGTTCTTCGACCCTCTAAGTTCCACTCATTGAAAACCAATGTCGGCTTCGACCAGATGGAGAGGCATGTTTCCCCATCCAAGACCTGCCAGCAGCATCGAGTGCTTCGCACCGAGGTCGGCCAGACGCCAGGTATGAACGGACAAAACGCCATAGTCGCGCCCTGCCGTCAGTGTTAAGCGGTCGGTCAGTACGAGTTGCACATGGTCGTGCAGGACGTGCGTGTCGATAGGACCATCGATCATCGCCAGCGGATGACCGGGTGCGGCCACCGGTACAAGGCCTACGGTGAGCAACGGGAAACGCTTGAGCAAAGCCATGTCGGTGAACACCAACTGCATTAAGCCGATCATGCAGGTGCCGTCGAGCACCCGTTCGGCTGCAGATCCGAGCGATTGTACATAGACGCGGGGCGGCACGGTCGGGAACTGCTTCGTGAGGGCACGCAACGCCTCCACCACCGGCGGCATCGGAAACATCGAATCCATCACGATCGTCAGTTCGGCTTCCAGACCGCTCGCCAGACTGCGTGCAGCGTCACGGAAGGCATTGGTTTCCTCCGCAATCCGGCGGGCCCGCAACAGCAGCGCCGATCCCGCCTCGGTCAGGGCGCTTCGATATGCGGTGCGATCGAATAGCGGCAGTCCGACCTGCGCTTCGAGTTTCTGAATTCCATAGGTCACAGCCGACTGCGCGCGATTTAGTTTTTTCGCGGCTTTCGAAAAGCTTCCTTGATCGACGACGGCAAGGAAGAGCCTGAATCTGGTCGAACGTCAATGAGTCCAGGGCGCCGCGGCCGCACTGGAACAAGTGGCGAATGTTGGCATGCCGGACGTCGCCGCACGCGAGCAGGTCGCCCTCTAGGGCGAAGATCGCGGCGCTTGATTTGCCCAAGCCGGATGCCTTGAGCCTCCCAAACCTCCCACGCGCTGCCGGCGACAACTTTCCCGGTGGCGCGGGTTACAGTGAGATCGCGTCGGGGGTTGAGCAACCCACCGGAGCATTATCCAGCGCGTTGATCCTCGACATCGTTGCCAGGCCGATCTGTCAGGATTGCGGTTGCGACGATGTCAACGAGATAACCCGCCCGCGGCGCGAACGAGGGTAGGTCGACGAGCCAGCCGAGCGCCGACATGAGGCCGAACAGGTCGTCTCCAGTCATGTCTATGCGAGCCGTTCCCTCGGCCTGAGCGTGGAGCAACAGTCGCGCGCTTGCTGCGTGCAGCGCCGCGCACGATGCATAAAGAGCGGATTCCGGGTTCGTGTGGGCGGCCGCCATCAATGCGACGACACCTCTATGGCTTCGGGCGAACGCGATCCATTCGCGAAACCAGGTCAGGAGCGCTTCGGCAGGTGAAGTCGACGCTTCGAGTTCACCTGCCCTCTGCGTCAGGGCGTCCAGGTTCGTCCGAAGCAACGCTTCGAATAGCGCTTCTCGCGTTGGGAAATGACGGAGCAGCGTGGCCAAGCCAACCCCCGCGCGGCGGGCGATATCGCGCATCGACACGTCGGTACCGTGCTCGCTTACGACGTCGCGCGCGATTGCGAGGAGATGGTCATAGTTCTTTTTTGCGTCGGATCGCATGAAGCGCCTTGATAAATGGATCAGTGAACCGTATATGTGGATCAGTGGTCCACTAATAAATGGACCGGTGATCCAATAGATACGATGCATGCGCATCGATGGCAACAGACCTTTGCCGCACAACAAGACAAGCGTCACCACGAAACTGGCAAGGAAGAAGAACATGAGCACTATCAGCATCATCGGCTCAGGCGGTATGGCCGCAGCAATTGCAAGCCTTAGCGTCAAAGCCGGACACACCGTCGAGGTGATGGCTCGTGACGGAGCCAAAGCGCGGACGCTGGCCGATGAGCTCGGAGCCGGCGCGACGACACGGGCTTTCGGCGCCGCCCCGGCCGGCGACATTGTCATCCTCGCGGTACCCTATTCTGCCGTTCTCAATGTGGTGAGGCAACACGGCGAAGTACTGGCCGGCAAGCTACTCGTCGACATCACCAACCCCATCAGGTCCGACTTCTCAGGCTTCCTGACCCCTGAAGACAGTTTCGGGACGCAGGAGATCGCCAAGGTCGCACCTGCAGATGCGGATATCGTCAAGGCGTTCAACACCCAGAACGCCAGCGTACTGGCTGCCGGTCCAATCGAGGGCCACCCATTGGACGTGTTCATCGCCGGCGACGACGCGCAGGCGAAGGCACGCGTCTCGGCATTCATCGAGAGCCTCGGCCTGCGCCCGATGGATGTCGGAAAGCTGTTCATGGCCCGGACGCTGGAGCACGCCTGCATGCTGTGGCTGGGCCTCATGACCCACTCCGTCAAACACGGCAACTTTTCAATCGGTGTCAGCCTTCCTGGCTGAGTCCACCGGCAGAACCACTTCTCACATCACCTCAATCAAAGGAGCATTTACATGCACGTTTTCGTCACTGGTGGGACCGGCCATTCCGGTCCGTATATCATTTCCGACCTCATCGCAGCCGGTCACGAGGTTACTGCGCTTGCCCGGTCGGACAAGTCTGCTGAGGCGGTGTCCGCGCTTGGTGCCAAGGTGCGTCGCGGCGACCTCGATGATCTCGACGGGCTAAAAGCGGCGGCCGCAGACTCCGACGGCGTTATCCACGTCGCGCACCGGCAAGACCTGCTTCCCGCCGGTGGCCTCGACGCGGTGGCTGCCGCGGAGCAAAAGATCATGCTCGCATACGGTGAGGCTCTGAAGGGGACCGGAAAGCCGCTGGTCACGTCGGGGAGCATCGGCTCGCCGGGTTGGGAACATCTCGGCCGTCCAGCCACCGAGGAGGATCCCACCCTTTCTGGCGGCGAGAAGTTCAAGGGCACCCTGCGAGTTCGCAACATTGTCGAAACGACTGTGCTCGGCCTCGCCGAGCAAGGCGTGCGCTCTTCGGTCGTACGGATTCCGACGATCATGCACAGCACGAGCGACAACGCCGGTTTCCTCCCGATACTGATCGGGCTTGCGAAGGAGAAGGGCGTCGTCGGCTATCCCGGCGACGGCAAGAACAATTGGTCGGCCGTGCACGCCCGCGACCTCGCCGCCGTGTTCCGTCTGGCGCTGGAGAAGAGCCCCGCCGGCAGGAACTGGCATGCGGTTGCCGACGAGGCTATTCCGTTCCGCAAGATCGCCGAAGCCATCGGCAGCCGCTTGAACCTGCCGGCCGTGCCGATTCCCGCGGATGAGCTGATGCTGCCAGGCTTTTTCGGGTTCCTCGCGAATCTGGTGAAGCTTGACGTCGCCGCGTCGAATGCCATCACCCGCCAGACCCTCGGCTGGGAACCTACTCAGCCCGGCCTGCTCAATGACCTGGACAACGGTCACTACTTTCCGGCCGGCTGACCTGTTTGGACACCACGAGCATAAACCAACCCGCAAGGAGACTGCACATGAGTACTATCAGCATCATCGGCTCAGGGAAAATGGCGGCGGCGATCGCCGGCCGTATCGCAAAGGCTGGACACACCGTCGAGGTTCTAGGCCGTAACGCAACAAAGGCGCAGGCGATCGCCGACCAAATTGGAGCCGGAGCGACCACAGGGACGTACGGCGCCGCGCCTGCGGGCGACATCGTCATTCTCGCCGTGCCGTATGCCGGTGCGGCGGCGGCCGTGTCCGACTTTGGGTCAACGCTGGCCGGCAAGGTGGTCGTTGACATCGCCAACCCGGTCGCGCCCGACCTTTCCGGCCTTGTCACCCCTCCCGGCAGCTCTGGCACACAAGAGATCGCCAAGGGCTTGCCCGCGGAAGCACACATCGTCAAGGCGTTCAACACGATCTTCGGACACGTTCTTGCCAAGGGCGAACCCCTCGACGCGTTTATTGCGGCGGACGACGCCGAGGCGAAAAAGCGTGTCTCGACCTTCCTCGAGAGCCTCGGGCTGCGCCCATTCGATGTCGGCGGCCTGCACATGGCCCAGACGCTCGAGGCGCTTGGCCTGATGATGATCGGCCTGGCCAAAAACGGCGCTGGTACCTGGGACTTCGCCATGCACGTCGATATCGGCTGAACCGCCTGCACGATGTCCTCACCGGCTGGTCCGCAATATTACGATCAGTCGGTGTCCGCGCTGGAGAAAGGGAACAACGATGCTGAGCAACGAGACAATAATCCGAGAACTCTACGCCGCGGCGGAGGGAGAAGGAACGGATGTCGAGAAATTCGTCGCCATGTTTTCCGACGAGGGATACATGCGCGACATACCTCGGGCGTCGAGTTCGCGGCCAGGCCATCGGTGAATCTATCGCTGGCTTCGTAAGTGCCGTTCCCGATGCCCACCGTGACTTGTTGAGCGTCTGTGTCGCCGACAACATCGTTGTTGTCTAGCTCGCAATTCGGGGAACGCATAAAGGCGATCTGGCTTTGGCATCTGGAACTCTTGCTCCCACGGTAAGACCATACATGTCCCGTGTTGCGATGTCTTTCACCTAGAAAATGGGAAGGTAACATCCTCCATTGCTACAAAGTGGACTCGGTAATGCAGCAACAACTCGGCGTCGCTCTCGGCTGAATCGCCGACGAGTGCGGAAACAAGGAGAGATGTCATGAGCATCGAACAGAACGTTCAGATTGTGAAAGACTTCTTCGTAGCGATGGGCAGCAGTGATCGGCAGGATCTGCTGGCCTTGGTCGCAGACGATATTGAGTGGATCATTCCCGGCAGGGATTGGCCGCTAGCCGGCACGCACTGCGGACACGAGGGATTGGCGGATCTGCTGCAGACAGCCTCCGAAAAAGTGGAAACGTCGGTCATGGAGTTCCATGAATACGTCGCGCAGGGTGATCGGGTTCTGGTCGTCGGTTTTGCCAGTGGGAAGATCAAGGCGACGAACAAGACGTGGAAGGACGATTGGATCTTCGCCATCACCGTTAGGGACGGCAAGCTCACGAACATCCGCGAGTATGTTGACACGCAAGCACTGGCGCGTGCCTCCGAGTAGGCTAGTGGAGCCAATCTGAGATCGATTATGAGGTTATCACGACCACCAAACCCGGCATCGCCGTTTTGACTGGTTCGACACGGCTTGATCGCTAAGTCGGATAAGGCCGCTGGTTGGATGATGAAGTTGGCACAACCCGAATCGAACTCGAAGTCGGAACTTGTTAACTTCTGTGACCATCCACCGCCTTTCTTCGATGAGAAGTGACCACTTATTCTACGCGCGGCGAAAACGCTGAGGCGTTGCGCTAGCGGGACCCGGCTGTGGTTAGCTCGGACGATGACACTTCCTCTGTACAAGAGCTTGCAGCGGCTTTGCGATAAGCTTCCAGCTACAGCAGAGCTGCGGGCGGTTTTTTAATGCCGCGCGGTTTTCATGATGCTGCCAATACGCATTTACGTGGTTTGAGCGGCTTAATTAGATTGGCACCGATCGAGGCCGGCGACGACATCGCCGACGCCCTACTGAGCCGATCCGCTGGTTTCTGCTGAAATTCAACACGCGTCACCGAGACACTCATGCCCGCGGGCTGGTAGTCATCTCGGACGCCAGCGCGAGTGCTTGCGTATCGATATACTCCCGAATAGTTGCAATTTTGCCATCTCGAACGGTGATATCAAACACCCAATCGTCGTTGAACGGCTTATTCGTTGCTTTGATTGTCCCTGTAGCGACGCCAATTACCATGACCCGATCCCCCTGCGCCACGAACTCGGGTGGCTTGGGGTATGTCATTTCTATTTCAGAGGACGCTTTTTGAAGCACAGCCGCCAATTCTGCATGCCCATGGTGCGTTCCGGCCAGCGGCCAATCCCTGCCGGGAATGATCCATTTTATATCGTCGGAAACCAGGGCCAGTAGGTCGTGCTCATCATAGCCGCCTATCGCTGCGAAGAAGTCTTTCACAATCTGGATATTCTTTTCGATGCTCATTGTATCTCTCCGTTTCAGTCAGCCGGTTCGGGGCCGAGGCGGGATCGCATTTAAATCTGCGATCCCGACCGATCAGTCGAACTTGACGAGGTCTTTGAAGATCAGCTGACCCCAGCTGTTTCCGCGCGCCTGCACAAGCAGCCCACCCTCCGAAAGCCCGCCAAGTTTGATCGGCTCGAAACCGAGTTTTTCCGCAAGCGTACCAATCGCCCCCGTGGCAGCGTCATCGTCGCTTGCCAGAAACACAACTCTCCTGCCACCCTGTACGGACGGATCCTGGGCAAGCGTGGCAGCGCCTAGATGGTTGAAGCCTTTGACCAGGCTTGCACCAGAGAAGGCCTGTGCGATGAACTTGGACGAAGGTTGTCCTCCCAGTTCCTCTGGGGGCACGCCGTAGGCATTGGTCACATCAACGATGGTCTTGCCGTCCCATTTGGATAATGCCTTCGCGACATCCGGCGCCGCCTCGAAACGAACGGCCAAAAAGACGATGTCCGCCTTGACGGCTTCCGCCAGTGTCTTGGGAATGATCGTGGGTCCGATCGCGGCCGCTGCGGATGCAAAGCTTTTCGGGTCGCGCGTGGTTGCAACGGACACCTCGATGCCCCTGCGGGCAAACGCCTTGGCCAATGCCTTGCCGATATTGCCGAAGCCGATAATTGCGTAGCTCATATCTGTTCTCCTTGGATTTTATGACGACCAGAGGCGCTCCGAGCGATTGAACGGAGCGCCCGGCTTGGACTAGTAAGTCAGAGCTGTGCCAGGCCGCCGTCGACGGCGACTTCGCTGGCGGTCATGAAGCTGCTGTCGTCCGACGCCAGGAAGGCAGCGGCCGCTCCGATCTCCGATGGATCAGCCATGCGCTGGAGGGGGGTCATTGCGCCGTAGGCCTTCTGGCCCTCCTCACCCAGCGCTTCCTTTGCAAGTTCAGTCGCCGTCGCGCCGGGCGACAACACGTTGACCCGGATGCCGGTGCCTTTGAGGTCTTCCGCCCAGGTCCGCGCGAGATTGCGTACTGCCGCCTTGCTTGCGCTGTAGGCCGTAAAGCCCGGTGCGCCTGTGGTGCCGGCGCTCGATCCGGTCAGAATGATCGAACCGCCCCTGCCCATCAGCGGCAGCGCTTTCTGGACCGTGAAGATCGTGCCCTTCACATTGGTGTCGAACGTCTCGTCGATGTGCTTGGCGGTGATCTGGCCGAGGGGGAGCTGGCTTCCAGCCCCAGCGTTGGCGAAGACGATGTCGAGGGTTCCGCGCTCTGCCTTCACCGCTGCGTAGAGGCGATCAAGGTCAGCCTCATCCGAAACCGAACCTTTCACTGCACGGGCGTTGGGGCCAAGCTCGGCGACAGCGGCGTCGAGCGCCTCCTGCCTACGGCCGTAGATATAGACGAAGGCGCCCTCCTCGACGAAGCGCTTTGCAGCAGCGCGGCCGATACCCGTAGCACCACCGGTAATCACAGCGGTCTTTCCATTCAGTCTGGTCATGTCTTGCATCCTTCATTCGAGTTGCGCGGAAGATAGAAATGTTCAGGGTCAGTGCGCCGGCCCCGTTGTTTGCGCCACTGAGGTAGGCGGCCACGTTCGGCGCTGTCAGTGTCGAAACTCGCACAAGGGTGGTGCATATTAACACCGCGTGTGCATCAGCGATTTGTGATACAGCACCGCTTCACAGCACCAGCACCAAAATTGAGCCTGATACACGATGACGATCGACTGGGACGATGTTCGATATTTTCTCGCAGTGGCACGGAACGGTTCCGTCCGCGCTGCTGCGGTCCAGCTCGAGGTCAATCACACGACGATCCTGCGGCGCATCGCGCAGCTGGAAACCAGGCTGCATTCGCGGTTGTTCGAGAAACTGCCTGCAGGCTATCGCCTCACTGAAGCTGGCGAACAGGTGCAGGAGTTGGCTGAACAGATGGAAGCTTCGTCCAATATGCTGGTGAGCCGCGTATCCGGCCGTGATCAGGCCGTGCGGGGTCCGCTGCGCGTCACAATGGCGCCCACTCTGGCGACACATCTGCTGATGCCTGACTTTGCCGATTTCGCGCGGCAGCACCCCGAAATCGAAATGGACATCCACTCCTCGTTAGAAAACGCCAACCTGACAAATCGCGAAGCTGACGTCGCCTTGAGAGTGGTCTTTAACCGCAACTCCCTGCCGCAGAACCTTCACGGCGTGAAAGGCCCGAACCTTTCGGTTGGCGTCTATATGTCTCGTGACCTCCTTGCCGCCTGGAAAGCCGGCACGTCCGGCAACATCAGGTGGATCTCTAAGAACATCGAAGGCGTGCCTGAGTGGGCCCACGGAGATGTCGTCGAGATTACCGGCGCGCCGTTCCGTGTCCTGGAAGATGCGGCCCACCTCGAGGCGATGCGCCTTGGCCTTGGCATATCCGCGCTTCCCAGCTTTGTCGGAGATGCTGAACCGCTGTTCGTCAGAGTTCCTGGCACACGTCTCGGACCCCATGGAACGCTCTGGGTGCTGACACAAGGCGAAACGCGAAAGACAAAGCGTGTTCGCCTGTTCACAGAGTTCATAACGGAAAGACTTCGTGCCCACGCTGGGGTCCTTGAAGGCAACGTATCTCGCCAGGATCAATCGGCCGAATTCGAAGGACGAACCGCAAACAGTCTGGAGAACGCGTGAGGTCTGACCTGAACCCGCCGCCAGGATAGCTTTATGCGGTAGGGCACGCACGAGAACGTCAAGAGCGCAAAGCCGAGGTTTGCTGGGCGATCGGCTACCAGCTTCTGACGTTCCCGGAAACATGCAGACGGAGATCATATGGGTGTTCCAACAGAAGCCGATGCTTCGACCAGTATTTTGGCTACGGATGGTGGAGTTCCTCGTCCCATTTCAGACCATGGAGTGATCGGTGATCTTGCAACTCTGGCGCTCGTTGCCAAGGACGGGGCCATCGACTTCATGTGTTGGCCGAACTTCGACAGCCCGACAATCTTTGCCGCCCTTCTCGATCCAGAGCGCGGCGGTGTCTTCGAACTGGCTCCCGAGATTCCCGACGCACGGGTTGTACAACGATATCTTCCAGACACGAATGTGCTGCTCACCCGCTGGATGGGGAAGCACGCAAGCGCTGAGCTGACTGACTTCATGGCTGTCAAAGATGGCAGCGCGGATACGCCGACAACGGTTGCCAGAAGGCTGAAGGTCACTCGTGGCGAGGTTGGCTTCACAATGCGCTGCGCGCCCCGTTTTGATTACGCGCGGGAAATCGTCACCGCTGATGTTGAAGGCAACGAGGCGGTATGGCGGCCAGTTAAGGCACAGGGTGTCCGACTGACATCAAACGTGCCCCTAACGATCGACGACGACGGCGTTGCTGCCAGCGGTCGCCTGACGGTTGGGGAAGCGGCTGATTTTCTGCTCGCGGGGATCGATGATGAACCGATCGAGCTCTCTGAAGTTCAGGACCTTGAGAAAGCGACAATCAAATATTGGCAGGATTGGGCGGCGCAATCATCTCACCGAGGCCGATGGAGAGAAATGGTCACGCGCTCGGCGTTGACACTGAAGCTCATGACATCGCGCCGGCATGGTTCTATCATCGCGGCGGGAACGTTCGGCCTGCCGGAAACGCCCGGCGGCACGCGCAACTGGGACTACCGCGCGACCTGGATTCGGGACGCGTCCTTTACTGTCTACGCCCTCATGCGCCTTGGCTATCAGCAGGAGGCCCAGGCCTTCACGTCCTGGATCGGCAAGCGGGCGGCGAAATGCCAAGCGAGTGGAAAGCTGGACATCATTTATGCGGTCGACGGAGGAAGGGTGCCCGACGAAGTCGCGCTTGAACACCTCAGCGGCTACGGCGGTGCTCATCCAGTCCGGATTGGAAATGATGCGGTGGAACAGGTCCAACTCGACATTTACGGCGAGCTCATGGACGCGGTCTATCTCAGCAACAAGTATGGCCATGCGATTTCCCACGACGCCTGGAATGGCGTGCGTGACGTCATCAACTACGTGTGTGATCATTGGGAAGAACCGGATGCGGGAATATGGGAAATGCGCCGCGAACCTCAGCATTTCCTACACTCGCGCTTGATGTGCTGGGTCGCGGTCGACAGGGCAATCAGGCTTGCGAATAAAAGGTCACTTGCAGCGCCGTTCAGTCGATGGATCGACGTCCGAAACCTGATCTACGAGGACATCTGGGCAAACTTCTGGAACGAACAGAAAGGACATTTCGTGCAGACGAAGCACGGGGGAAGCCTTGACGCATCCTTGCTTCTGATGCCGTTGGTGCGGTTCGTCAGCGCCACCGACCCCCGTTGGCTCTCGACTCTCGACGCAATTGGCACGGCTCTGGTCGATGATGGCCTTGTTTATCGCTACCGCAGCGACGATGGGTTGAGGGGACAGGAGGGCGCATTCTCCGCATGTTCCTTCTGGTACGCGGAGTGTTTGGCGCGAGCCGGCAATGTTGCAAAATCCCGCCGCGTTTTCGAAGCGGTTCTCAACTATGCCAATCATCTTGGGCTTTATGCCGAGGAATTCGATGCCCGCTCAAGTCTGGCAGGCAACTTCCCGCAGGCGTTTACGCATTTGGCGCTGATAAGTGCGGCGTATTATCTCGATCGCGAACTGGACGGAAAAGGAACCCAGGAATGGCGACCCTGAGCAACGCCGCGTCGCTGGGCCAGCGGGCCAAGCGCCGCTCGCGTCGGTCGGGTGCCACCGTTGCAAATCTCACCGGTCACGGCTTCACAAACCGGTAAGCGAAGCGATCGGTCTTGCCCTTGATGGAGGGATCGAACACCTTGATCGAGTGCTGATCGTCCTTGTCCGCGAGCATGGTGCTTTCCGCGTCCGGTACGAAGCCCACGGCCTCCACCTCTGCGCGAACAGATGCAGGCTCAATCCGGTGCAGCGACTGGGTGACGCTGGTGCCCGCTCCGGCGCCAGCAACATGGTCTACGATGATGTAGGCCCCACCCGGCTTCAGTCGCTCGTAGACGGCCTGATTGAACTCGGCCGCTGTCGCACCCCTGGCCCGGATCAGCGCGGTGTGGAGATCGTGGTAGAACAGGTGCAGCCACACGACATCCGCTGGCTGCGTAATCTCCGCCATCGCCAGGAGGTTCGCCGAGACGGCTTCGACATTCTCTCGGCCCGGCTCCTTCGCAATCGCCCGGACCTTGCCCAGGGGGTCGTTGTTTAAATGAGCAACTTCGGCCGGCACGAAGCTGTAGACCCGTCTTTTGGATCCCACGACGTCGGAGAAGAGGCGCGTCTCCAGTCACCGTCGCCAGGATAAACGTCGATGACGGTGGAGCCTGCACCAAGTCGTGCAAAGCGGATGAACTCGGATAATTTGGATTGGTCGTACGTCGGAACCTCCGTTGTGGCATGGCACTCACGCGCGCGAAGTGAGAGGAAATCTGCGGCCCGCGCCAATCCCCTCGCTTACGGCTGGAGGTAAGGTGCTGGGTTCAGCACTATCAGTGTCGAAAACTGCACAAGCGTGGTGCGTTATCAAACCGCCTGTAGTACAGGGTTGCGCGCCTCCACCGCATGTCCCTTCCCGACGTTGAATTGCATCATTCCCTCGGCGCGTTCGCGATCCATCGAAATCCGACGCCGATCTCAGTCTGCACAACTGTCGCTGCATCGGTGGGGCCGGAAAGCGGCCACATCCTCTGAGGTCGATACATTCGGCATATATCGGATTAAGGAGTAATAGCATAGCTTCCCATGGAATTCATGCCGTTGGAGAACAGAATGGATCGGCTTCAGGAACTGGAGACTTTTATTGCGGTGGTGGATGCGGGCGGCTTTTCGGCCGCGGCGCGGAGAACTGGCAAATCACAGCCTGCGGTCAGCAAAGCTATTGGCGCGCTTGAGAATCGCCTTGGCGTGGCGCTGTTTCATCGAAGCACCCGACGCGTCACCCTCACAGATCAGGGCCAGAGATACTTCGACAGGATGAAACCGCTCCTGGAGGAGATTGAAGACGCCAGCCGTGAGGCCATGGGCAGCACACTTGATATGTCCGGATCTATCCGGGTGGCTGCGGCTACCACGTTTGGCCGCCTTCACATCCTGCCACTTATCCCGGATCTTCTGGCTACTTTTCCGGGGCTTGAGATGGACTTGGTTTTGTCGGACGCTATGCGCGACATGGTGGAAGATCGAATTGACCTTGCAATCAGAGTGGGCCCCGTCGACGAACCCGACGCCGTTGTGAGGCGCGTGGCAGGAAGTCCGCTGGTATGCGTCGGATCAAAGTCCTATTTCGAGAAACACGGCATTCCCCAAACGCCTGCCGAGCTCGCCGATCACAACTGTCTCTTGTACGCCGTTAGCGAATCGGCAAATTGGCCATTTGTCGGGCCAAAGGGCCCCTTTAGCGTAGCAGTCCATGGAAATCTCTCCTCCAACAGTGTCGAAACCATCCGGGCGGGCGTCCTGGCGGGCGTAGGCATCGGTTTGTTCGCCAAGGTCTCGCTGGTTGAAGAGCTTTCGCACCCTGATGTTATTACAGTGCTCGATGAGTACGTTCGAGACGTTCGGGACGTCTCCTTCATCTGGCCGAAACGCCGGTTCGTCTCCGCTCGTGTACGCCGCGTGACGGATTATCTGGCTAGCGCCATCCAAAAGCGACTCTAAGGACACCGGGGCAAATCGTTTCCTGCTTACGATCTGACAATTTGGAAAACTCTCCAAAGGCGTCACGCTCATGCAACTGGACAACGCGCCTGCCGGGACCTTCATTTTCCAGGACTTCGTCAAGTTCGATCGCCGCCTGTAAGGAAGGTGTGCGATTCAGCGCTTTTTCAGGACAGAGGAGAGCTGCGCTGAGCCGGAAAACAAGAGCCTGCACTCCCGGAACCGCTCAGTCACGTATTCCGTTCCGGCATCAATCGTATGAGAAAATACGATATTATCAGCTTTTTCGACATGCGTTACAAACCTCGACGTCCACAGAGGAAGTGTTGATGCATATCGTTCTCAAGGGCCGCAAGGCAATCGTTACGGGATCCACAGCCGGCATTGGCCGGGCAATTGCAGAGGGGTTAGCGCGCGCCGGCGCGTCGGTGGTCATCAACGGCCGCGGCGAGGAAAGGGTCGCCACGGCGCTTCGCGAGATCAGAACGCTTTTCCCGGAGACTGAATTTATTGGTGTTGTCGCCGATCTCGCGACTCCGGAAGGCGCCGCTTCTCTGGTGGCAAAGGCTCCCGATGCCGACATCCTCGTAAACAACGTGGGCACGGCGCGCCCGAAGTCATTCTTCGATCTTGGCGACGAAGACTGGCTGGACCTGTTCCAGCTCAACGTTATGAGCGGGGTTCGCGCGGCCCGTCATTATGTGCCGAAAATGACGGAGCGCGGCTGGGGACGCGTGGTGTTCATCAGCAGCGAATCCGCGCTGGCGATCCCCAAGGAAATGATCGCCTACGGCATGACCAAGACCGCCCAGCTCGCCATTTCGAGAGGGTTGGCCGAAGCACGTCGGCGGAACGGGCGTCACCGTCAACTCAGTCATTCCTGGTCCCACGAATTCCGAAATCTTGTCCAATTGGATGAAGGCGACAGCGCAGTCGCAAGGCATCACGCAAGACCAAGCCGAGCAGGAGTTCCTGAGGACGATGCGCCCGACGACCCTCCTCAACAGGTTCACCAGCACCGAAGAGGTCGCGAACATGGTCCTCTATGTCTGTTCGGAACAAGCCTCCGGAACGACAGGTGCGGCGCTGCGCGTCGATGGCGGCGTCTTGCGCTCAATCGCTTAGCCGCAGTGGCGACAGCCGCGAGGCGCCTTGTTTGGCTGCCTCTTCAAGCGCAATGCCCAACGCATCTCTTCCCGGTATCACGCGGTCACATCGAAGACGACGCGGGCAAGCGCGCGTCTTTCACGGCATTCGGAAGAGTAAAAAACTCAACTCATCCCCAGGCGCGCCTGGGCAAACATTGGAAGAAATGTCATGTCGAGATTAGAAGGCAAGGTTGCAGTTATCAGTGGGGGTACGAGTGGCATCGGCCTCGCAATTGCCGAGCGGTTTGTGAAAGAGGGTGCGTACGTCTTTATTTTCGGCCGGAGGCAGGACGCGCTTGACGAAGCAGTGAAGCTCATCGGATCCAACGTGACGGCCATCCAGGCGGACGCATCCAGGCTCGAGGATCTTGACCGTGTTGTTGATGCCGTCCGCAACGTGAAGGGCAAGGCGGACGTCATCGTGGCGAACGCTGGCTTCACGGAACAGGTGCCCCTGCGCGAAATCACGGAAGAACATTACGATCGGACATTCGACCTGATGGCCAAAGGGCCGCTTTTCCTCACGCAGAAGATGCTGCCTCTGATGGAAGGCGGTGGTTCGATCATCCTCGTGGCCTCGGCAATCCACTACATGGGCCTCGCAAACCACTCAGCGTATGCCGGCGCCAAAGCAGCATTGCGCTCCTTTGTTCGCACCTGGGCGGCGGAATTCAGGGATAGCGGTATCCGCGCGAATCTATTGAGTCCTGGCCCAATCCCGACGGCGATCATGGAAGGTCAGGTAAACACACCTGAAGAGCTCGCAGCTCTGCAAAAGGCCTATGCATCGTACGTTCCTATGCTGCGGCTAGGGCATCCCGAAGAACAAGCCGCAGCAGCGGTCTTCCTGGCGTCTGACGAGAGTTCGTTCATGACCGGCTCCGACATGCTCGTGGACGGCGGTATAAGCAATATCTGAAACTGAGTGGGCGGGCCGATGGACGGACGTCTTGTACGAAGATCGTGTGACGAGGATCACCCCTTCGTCGCTGATCATCGAAGAGAGCGGGCAAGAACCGCAGCTCGTTCTGGGACTTTGATGCAGCCGGGTCTGAGAACGAAAAAGCCTGCCGCGGGAGGAGGGTGCGGCAGGCTTTCCGAAAAGAACCGAACAACGGCTGGGAGGAGGAGTGCCGCTGTTCCGACAGACGCCCGTTGGGAGGAAGAGTGGGCCGTCTCAATTCGAAGCTCTGCGGGAGGATGTGCATCGCTTCGATGAAAACCTATAGGCTCCTGCCGGCCCATCGATAAGGCACGAGGCCTTAGGTCGGCCATGCGCGCGAAGCGTAGGACCCCTCAGAGGCGGGCTAAAGGAGCCCTCAGAACCGGAAGCGGTCGAAAGTAGTGAGCCGTTTGATTGGTGATCGGCGTCAGGATGGCGGTAGATTTCTGCACATGGTCGCGCGGAACCTTCTCCGGATTGCCATGCCCCGCCGCCGATTTGCCACCTTCAAAATACGGCACGATCGACAGATCAACCTTGTTGGTAGGGTACGATTTCAGCCAACTTGGCGAGCAAGGTCTACAATCGCGCATTCTCCCAGTGATAGCTCTTGGGGTCGTTGGGCATAAGCCCCCAAAATAGGAAGGGCATACCAGCTGTAGCAGGGACTGCGAAAGCCTTTCCTTGGCTTTCTGGAAGGGAAAAAATTCGGAAAGCTGGTCGTGCGCGGCGCGCCCCGGGCATAGCCTAGCAAATCATGTCGCGGATTGATCAGCTGAAATAGGATATCGCAACGGCAACCTGCCGCGGCATATTTTCTATGGAATTAGCCTATTACAGGATAACCGTTTCGGTGTCACCTGGAAGAGAGGATGTGATTGCTCGTGGCAACTTTGAGGCTCCAATAGGTTCTTGGTCGAACAAAGGAGCACGGAATGTCGTCTACCAAACTCACCCAGCTATTCTTCGGACTTGCTCTTTCAATCTGCGCACTGACGTCGACGCAGGCGTGCGCGGATGCCACGCTGGACCGCATCAAGGGACGCGGTAAGTTGACCGTCGGCGTGATTCTGTCCGGCGCGCCCTTCGGCTTTATTGACCCGAAGACGCGGGCGCAGAAGGGCTTCAATCTCGACATTGCCCAGGCGCTGGCCGAGGACCTCGGCGTCAAACTCGAGACGGTGACTGTGACGCCGCCGAACCGCGTGCAGTTCCTGCAGCAAGGCAAGGTCGATATCCTGATCGCCAACATGCAGTACACCGAAGAGCGAGCCAAGGTGCTCGACTACGTGCCGACGCCCTATGACCGCAGCGGTGGCGCGGCTGTGGTGCGCAAGGACAGCGGCCTGAAGGACTGGGCGGATCTCAAGGGCAAGCCGGTCTGCGTGTCGCAGGGCTCCAACTACACGCAGCCTCTCATGGAAGAATTTGGTGCAGTTGTTAAGGCATTGCCGAGCCAGCCGGAATCGCTGCTCGCTCTTCAGGGCGGCAATTGCGTTGCGGCAGTGCATGTCGGCGCGACAGTCAGCCTTTTGCTACAGGACCGACCGGAGGAATGGAAGGACTATGCCATTCCCTTCCCCACCGAGCTGATCCCATCGGATTCGGTGATCTGGTTGCGCAAGGGCGAGAAGGACACGCAGGCTGTCCTAGACGCCGGCGTTAAGAAGCTACACGCGTCGGGCAAGCTCCTAGAATTCGCTAGGGCCAATCGCCTCCCCAATACCGAATATCTGCAGCAGCAGAACAAAGTGCTCTCCGCCAGCAAGTGAGCTGGAGAGAGACCGGTAGAACGACATGCAGGACATGAACCTGACCGACCTGTTCGTCAGCCTGACGAACAGGCTCGGCCTGAATTACGAATTCCTGGCAACGGGATACGAGGCGCAGATCTGGCGTGATGGCTTCATCACCACGCTCTATCTGATCGCTTTGCTCGTCCCGGTCAGTCTGACCTTCGGCCTGCTGTTTGCTACTTGCCTGACGTCCGGAAGGCCGTGGCTTTCGGCGCCGGTGCGGGCCTTCGTGGAGATCACCCGCAACACGCCGACGCTGGTGCAGCTGATGTTCAGCTTCCTCGTCCTCAATACCTTTGTGTCCGATCTGGTCGGCGGCGCCCAGAACAATCCGCTGTCGCCGTTCTTCTGGGTGGTGGCGGTGGTCGGGCTGCATATCGCGGCCCTCCATGCCGAAGCGATCCGAGCCGGCATCGAGGCAGTGCCCGCTTCGACCGTCGAGGCAGCCCGCGGCGTTGGCTTCAGCCAGTTGCAGATCCTGCGTTACGTCGAAGTGCCGCTGGCATTGCGGGCATCGCTGCCGGCAATCGTCAACAACCTCGTCAATCTCGTGAAGCTCACCACGGTCGGCAACGCGATCGCGGTGAGCGAAATCACCTATGCCTCGATCATGGTTTGGACGCAGCGCGACAACGTCGTCTCGCTGATGATCGTCATCCTCTTGTTCTTCAGCCTCATCAACATCGTCGTCGCCCGTGTCGGGCTCTGGGTGGAGCGCAGGCTCGCCGTTCCGGGGTACGGCCTATGACAGTCGCCACGCGCTTCCAACCGCGCAGGAGCAGCAAGATCCTGCGCAAGATCGGCTTCGTGGCGCTGCCGCTCCTCGTCCTCGTCTGGTCGCTCGCCGACCTGACGCTCGGCCGCGAACTGCTCGAATGGATCCCCTATCTTGCTTCCGGCTTCAGGATGAACATCCTCATCGCCCTTTGCGCCATGGCGCTGGGCACGCTGGTCGGCGCGCTGTTCGGCATTCTCGAACTGGTGCCCTACCGGCTGTTGCGCTATCCGGTCATCGCCTATGTCCAGATTTTCCGCAACGCGCCGCATCTCGTGCTGATCTTCGCTACGACCTATATCTTTCCCTTCGAAATCGTCGTGTTCGGCAACTACCTGCCCTTTCCCGACTGGGTGAAAGCCGTAATCGGGCTTGCCATTCCGGCCAGCGCCTATGTCGCCGAAATCACCCGCGGCGCGATCCTCTCCATCCCGACCACCCAATGGGAGGCGGCCAAGGGCCTCGGTTTCTCGCGCAATCAGGCGCTGCGCTGGATCATCCTGCCGCAATGCCTGCGCCGTTCGCTGCCGCCCTGGATGAACGTCGCCGCCTCGATCACCATGGGCACGGCGCTCGCCTCCCTGGTCGGCGTGCACGAGTTGCTGCATTCGGCGACCGATGCCAGCACTGCCGTGCGCCGGCTCGATTTCACGGTCATCGCCTATATCGTTGTGATGGCCGCCTTCTTCACACTTTGCTACCCGATCGCCCGCCTGACCCGACGCCTGGAACGTCGCTTCAACGCGGCCTGAGGAATTGAGACGATGAACATATCCGCCGACAATGCGATCGTCCGCCTGGAAGACGTGCGTTTGTCTTTCGGCCAGACCCAAGTGCTGAAGGGAATAGACCTTACCGTCAACAGGGGTGACGCGGTCTCCATCATCGGCCCGTCCGGCTCGGGCAAGTCGACGATCCTGCGCTGCATCAACGCGCTGGTGCAGCCGCAGAGCGGCCGCATCACCGTCGGCGGCACCCGCGTTGACCAACTGACCAAAGAGACCGAGCGCATTTCAATTCGCAAGCGCGTCGGCATCGTGTTCCAGCAATACAACCTTTTCCCGCATCTGACGGTGCTCGACAACATCGTGCTGGCGCCGACCCGCATTCTTGGCAGCGACAGGCGCGAGGCGGAAAAGCTCGCCCGCGAACTGCTGGACAAGGTGCGGCTTACCGAAAAGGCAAATGCCTACCCCGGCCAGCTGTCTGGTGGCCAGCAGCAGCGCGTGGCGATTGCGCGGGCTCTGGCAATGAAACCGGAACTCGTCCTGTTCGATGAGGTGACATCGGCGCTCGACCCGGAGACTGTCGGCGAAGTGCTGTGGGTGATCCGCGATCTCATTCGCGACGGCATGACCAGCATTCTTGTGACGCATGAAATGCGCTTTGCCGAGGAGATCAGCGACACCGTCGTCTTTACCGAGAACGGTCGCATCGTCGACCAAGGCTCGCCCGAGCACATTTTCCACAGCGCAGACAATCCCCGTGTGCGCCAATTCGTCAGTGGGCTTTCCGGGCGTGGCGGGGTGCGCGGCGGCGAAGGCATCTAGGATTTTTTCATGACCACGACATCCGCACCGCTGACCCGCGCCTTTGCCCACGCGATCGTCGCCTCGGACCCGAAGACCGATGCCGCCGCAATGGAAGCGGCACGTACGGCAATCGTCGATTTCCTCGCCTGCACGATCGCCGGCGCCACCGATCGCACCACCGCCGTCCTGGCCGACGCCGTTGGCGCCAATCTGCCGGGCGAAGCGATTCTGATCGGAGCCAAGCGCCGCACCGATCCGCTGGTTGCCGCCGTGGTTAACGGTTATGCCGGTCATGTTCTAGACTATGACGACGTGCATGCCAGCGTGCGCGGCCATCCGACCACGGTGATCGTCCCGGCCCTGCTGGCGCTTGCCGCCGAGCGGGAGTTTAGCGCGGACGCGCTAGTCGCCTCCTATGTGGTCGGACTCGAGGCTATGGCCCGGCTCGGCCTGTCGATCGGCTCTAAGCATTACGAGAACGGCTTTCATGCCACGGCGACGCTCGGCACGATTGGCGCCGCAGCCGCGATCGCGCATCTGACGCGGGCCTCGGCAAAGGAAGCCGCCATTGCGCTCGGCCTCGCTGCAACCCAGTCCTCCGGGCTGCGGCTGCAGTTTGGTTATGATGCGAAACCCTATCATGCCGGCATGGCGGCACGGTCCGGCCTGCTGTCGGCACGCTTGGCGGCGGCCGCTTTCGGTGGCGCGCCGGATTTCCTCGACAATCCGGTCGGTTTCCACTCGGCCTATGCGTTCGATGCCGAGCGCCCCGCCGCCGTGACTGAGAACTGGGGTAGGCCCTGGCAGATCGTGGCGCCGGGACTGACCCTGAAAGCCTATCCCTGCTGCACCGCCAGCCATCCCGTCGCCTGGCTCGGCATCGATCTGCATCGCGAAGGGCTTGCGGTGGACGCGATCGAAAGCATCACCTTCACCTATCCACCTGGCGCCGATGCTGCGCTGGTCGTGAGCAAGCCGACAAACGGCATCGAGGCTCGCTTCAGCCCGGAATACGTGTTCTCGGCAGCGCTGATCGACGGTGCCCTGCGGCTCGACCATTTCGATGACCGGCCGGTGCAGCCGCACCTGATGGCGTTGGCCGGTCGCGCCGGCCGTCGCCATGACGAGACCGCACCCCGCATGTCCAGCGATCCGAAGACCCGCTTCGTGATCCTCGATATTGCGCTCCGCGATGGCGGTACGCTCACCCGCCGCTTCGACGGTCTTCCCGGCGTAACCGATCCGACGACAAAATTCCGCGACGCGACCGCCGGCAACCCGGCCTTCGCCGAGATTCCCTCGCTTGTCCGCACGATGAGCAGCGCCGCCGATCTGAACCGGCTGCTGGCACTGCTCAACCAGGACCCCGTCTGAAAACCAACCGACGAAGGACTTCGCCATGAGCGTCGAGAGAGAAATCCATCTAGGCCTGTTTTTGCAAGGCGCCGGTCATCACGTGTCCGGCTGGCGGCATCTGCATGCCGAGTCAGGCAGCGAGAATTTCGACCTTTTGCGCCGCGTGTCGCAGATTGCTGAAAAGGCGAAGTTCGACATGGTCTTCCTGGCCGACGGCCTGACCAGCGGCATCGACGCACATCCCTCGACGATCGCTCGCTTCGAGCCGCTGACGCTGCTATCGGCGCTGGCGCTGGTGACGGACAAGATCGGGCTGGCGGCGACATCATCGACGACCTATGGCGAGCCCTATCATATCGCCCGCGCTTTCTCCTCGATCGACCACCTGAGCCATGGCCGCGCCGCCTGGAACATCGTCACAACATCCTATGCCCGCACCGCCAACAATTTTTCGAAGGCGCATCCAGAGCATGATGAGCGTTATGCCGTCGCGGAAGAGTTCGTCGATGTGGTGCGCGGGCTGTGGGACAGCTGGGACGACGATGCCTTCGTCAAGGACAAGGAGAGCGGCGTCTATGCCGATCCGAGCAAAGTCCACGTGCTCGAACACAAGGGCAAGTATTTCTCGGTCAAGGGACCGCTGAACATCCCGCGCTCGCCGCAGGGCCATCCGATCCTGATCCAGGCAGGTTCCTCCGGCCCCGGCCAGGATCTCGCCGCCCGGACCGCCGACGTAGTCTTCACCGCCCAGCAGAGCCTCGCCGAGGCGCAGGCCTTCTACAAGAGCCTGAAGGAGCGCGTCGTCAAGTTCGGCCGCCAGGCCGACGATGTTGCGGTCATGCCTGGCTTCCTGCCGGTGATCGGCCGTACGGCCAAGGAAGCGGCCGACAAGCTCGCCGAGCTGGACCAGTGGACGGACCTCAAGAGCGCCATGCCGCTGCTCGAAGAACGCATTGGCCACAGCCTTACCGATTACGATGCGGATGGCCCGCTGCCGGACCTGCCGATCTCCGACCAGCTGCGCAGCCGCGCCGAACTCCTGACGGCGCTTGCCCGGCGCGAGAACCTGACCATTCGTCAGCTGGCCCTGCGCGTCGCAGCCGGTCGTGGCCACCACATTGTGCTCGGTACGCCGGTCGAAATCGCCGACCGCATGCAGGAATGGTTCGACGGACGCGCCGCCGACGGCTTCAACGTCATGCCGCCCTTCTTCCCTCAAGGGCTGGAGGATTTCACGCAGCTGGTGGTGCCGATCCTGCAGGAGCGCGGTCTGTTCCGCACCGAATACAGTGGTTCGACGCTACGTGACCACCTCGGACTTGTCAGGCCTGCTTTGCTTTCATTCTAGCTGCGAACGACGACCTTGAACGGATCGGAACCCTCGGCACCTCGTTTCTTGGGCCGAAGTTCGAATCTGGGTCCGGGATCGTGAGCGCTCCAGGCTTTGGGGTGGCCTATAGGTCATTCCAGCAATTCTGCAAGGCGCGTATGACACCAGATTTGGCCGTCGAGCACGATCACGCCCGCCGATCGCAAGTTCGCCGTTGGCCCTCGCTGAAGAGCAGCAACACCTGCGATCTCAAGCTCGTGGACCAATGTCGGATGAGCTCGGACGCAGGTGAGGCACGCGCAAGCGGATCATCCTGCCCGTTAGGGGCGGCCACGTTCGATTGGCGCCACAAAGGCAAGACAAATGCTCCCACCGGCTCAGGTTACCGCTCGGCTTTCAGAAGAAGCCTCTGCCTGTCCGCGATAGTGTCTCGGCGAGCACCCGATCACCCGCTTAAACGCCTTGCTGAACGCGCTCTCGGACTGGTAGCCAAGCGCGGGCGCGACCACCGAGATCGGATCGTCGCCCTTTTCGAGACGGTCGCAGGCAAGCAGCATGCGCCATCGGGAAAGATACTCGATTGGTGTCTCGCCAACGGCTGCCTTGAAACGCTCCGCAAATACCGACCGCGACATGCCTGCGATCTCACCGAGTGCGGCCAATGACCAGTTTTTAGCCGGCTCGGCGTGGATGGCTCGAATTGCATTGCTCAAATGCTTGTCGGACAAGGCGAAGAACCATCCGGTGCCCTGGTGAGCTTTGGCAAGATGAATGCGCAGCGCCTGCAGCAACATCATATGCGCAAGATATTGCGCCATGAGGTGAGCGCCTGGCTGATGCGAACGGACCTCCTGCATCATGCGTTCGATGGACCAGCGCAGGGCCTCTCGCTCCGCCTCCTGGCTGAGGTGCACGATGGGTGGCAGCATTTCCAGCAGCATCTCGGCGTGGTTGCCGCCGACCGCAAAACGTGCACCCACGAGGGAAAAACTACCTCCTCCATTGACGGTGACTATCCCGCCTGCGCGGGCGGGGGGAAAGAGCGTGGAGGCAGCGACTGACGGCAGGGTCAGGTCGCTTGCAAGCCGGAAAGGCAGTCCGCGCGGAAGCACGAAGCAGTCGCCCTGTTCGAGACGCACCGCATCAGTGACGCCCTCGACGACCATCCAGCACCCGCCCGACAGGATGACATAGCATTTGATCTGGCGTTGCTGGTCGCCGAACTGGATCGACCAGTCGCCCGCGGCATCGAAGCCTGACGAGATTGTACTTATTGGCTTGAGAAGGCTGAGGAACTCCGAGAGAGGATCCATGACGTTTTCCGGACGCTCGCGACGATATTAGCGACTGTAGAGCATGGAGCGTCCGCCTACAATGCCTTACGTATGCGGCATAGGCTTTAAACGACTGCCGGACCAACAACTTACATCGCCCCACGGAGCCAAGGAGCATATCATGATTGTAGTTACCGCCCCCGCCGGCGATATCGGTCACCAGGTTGTCGAAAACCTGTTAGCGCGGGATGCTTCGGTCCGCGTTATCGTGCGCGATCCTTCCAAACTGCCAGACGCCGTCCTTCAAAAGCTCGAGGTTGTTCAGGGCTCTCATGCAGACGCAGATACCGTGCACCGCGCATTCGAAGGCGCGGAGGCGGTGTTCTGGCTGGTGCCGGCGGATTCGAAAGCGGAAAGCGTCACGGCCGCCTACGTGGACTTCTCACGTCCCGCCGCGGCCGCGCTTAAGGCCGAGGGCGTAAAACGTGTCGTCGGCATCACTGCCCTTGGCCGGACCACCCCCCTCGCTGGCAAAGCGGGCTATGTCACGGGCTCGCTTGCGATGGACGACCTGATCGCCAGCACCGGCGTCGATTTTCGGGCGCTGACCATGCCGTCCTTCATGGACAATATTCTCATGCAGGCCGCGTCGATCAAGAATCAGGGTTTATTTTTCTCGCCGATCTCCGGTGATCTGAAACTGCCAAGCTGCGCCACCCGCGACATTGCGGCTGTGGCAAGTCGCTTGCTGACGGACCCTAGCTGGAGCGGGCAGGAAGACATTGCGGTTCTGGGGCCTGAGAACATCTCCTTTAACGATATGGCGGAGATCATGTCGGAGGTTCTCGGCACTCCTGTACGGTTTCAGCAGATCCCTTTCGAAGCGTATAAGGCTCGCTTCCTGCAATTCGGCTTTTCCGAAGCGATGGCACAGGGCATGACCGATATGGCCGATGCCAAGAACCGAGGCCTCGACCTCGGCATCGAAAGAACGCCTGAGAACACCACCCCGACGAGTTTCCGCCAATGGTGCGAAGACGTCCTGCGGCCGGCACTCCTCGGCTGACCCTCAAGGAAAATCGACATCATGCAGATGACACGGAATACCATCCTCATCACTGGCGGCACCAGCGGCATCGGCCGGGGCCTCGCCGAAGCCTTTCACAGACTCGGCAACCAGGTCATCATCGCCGGCCGCCGCCAAAGTCGCATCGACGAGATCACGGCGGCTAATCCCGGCATGATCGGCTTTCAGCTCGACGTACAGGACGCCGCCGCAATCGACGCCTTCGCGGATCGTGTCCGCAAGAAAATACCGGAATTGAATGTGCTCGTGAACAATGCAGGCATCTCGCAGTCAGAAAGCCTGACGTCCAAGCCTGATCTCGCGGTCTCGCGCGACATTATCGAGACCAACATCATGAGCGTGCTCCATATAACTGCGGCCTTCCTCCCGATGTTGAGGGCAAAGCCGCAGGCAACGATCATCACCACGACCTCCGGTCTTGCCTTCGTCCCGCGCAACAACTTTCCCACCTATTGCGCCACCAAGGCGTTCCTGCATTCCTGGCTGCAATCGCTGCGCGTCCAGCTTCGCGGCGCGTCGGTCGAGGTCCTGGAGCTGGCGCCACCCTATGTCCAGACGGAACTGAGTGGCCCGCACCAGCTGACCGATCCTCATGCCATGCCTCTGCCCGCCTTCATCACTGAGGTGATGCAACTGCTTGCCGCGGCGGACACACCTGACGGCGAAATCCTGGTCGAGCGCGTCAGAGGAGAGCGCTTCGCCGAACGGGATGGCGACTACGCGCGTCGTTTTTGGCTCTTCAATGGGCTTTAGGCCATACCGCGCGGTTTAGGAGCGCCATCGCAGCGATGTGACACAAGAGAAATGAGTGGCGGCAGGCGAAATCATGTCGCTCATTCCGCATGCGCGGCATGATCAACATACCATCCAACATGATCAAGAAGACAGAAAGAAGGAAGATCGGCATGAGCAATGTTCAAAATCAGTCAACCGCTGTTCACCGTCAGACGCGTGGAAAATTCGTTCTCTGGACTGTCATCGCTTCCGTCGTTGCGGCCGCCGCCGCGTGGCTGAGCGCAGCACTCGCGTTGGAAGTCTGGGTCATGTTCGCCGGTTTTATCGCCTGGTTCACCCGACCGACCTCACTGACGAATAGTCTTTCCGCCATGTTGTGCCTGTGGCTTGGCCTTGCCATCGGCGCAGCATCCGGAGTTCTGACAGGAGCGCTTATCCCGGCACTGGGCCATCTCGCCCTGCCTTTGGTTGTCTTCCTCGTCGCCCTCCTGATCGTCGGTCTGCGGACGCAACACGTCACCGGCAACATGCTCGCCTGGTTCCTGGGCATGGTCACGTGGTTCGCTGCTGAGTTCGACATGACAGCCGTGTCTTTCCTTCACCTCTTTGGCGCGACAGCAATTGGCGGATTGGCCGGCTACACTTGCCAGGCGCTCAATCGTCGATGGGCAGAGTGAATGGTTGGCCCAAAGTCAGTCTCTTTGCCAATCGTACGCGGTCTGCGCGCCCTCCATTTCGGAGCTATGTGCCAATGCCCAAGCGTAGAGCGCCTCGAACGGCTCCCTCAGAGACTCGCCGAGCGGCGTGATCGTGTACTCCACGCCGACCGGCGCCGTGGCAAGTACATGGCGCTTGATGAGACCGTTGCGCTCAAGCCTCTTCAACGCATCGGCCAGCGCCTTATGAGTAATCCCGTCGAGGCGGCGCATGATCTCGTTGAACCGTGACGGTCTTGTACAGAGGACCGTCAGAATCAAGATCGACCACTTATTGCCGATCTGCTCGAGGATCGGCTTTGCCTTCCTTGCGTCGATCAGCGCCTCATCGATGATGCGCTTCGCCGACCGTCCCAGCGGCTGTTCCTTGTCCGCCTGCCGAACGAATGGTGACATCGATATACTCCTCGATACCTGCTTTACCTATGGTGCGTATTTCGCCGTAGATATAGACCGTATATCTACTCCTTGAACAGACATCGCAAGGAGCAGAAATGAGCAAGTTGGCCAATAAAATCGCCCTCGTTATCGGCGGTGCAGGCGGGATCGGAGGCGCGATTTCGCAGCGTTTCGCCGTCGAGGGGGCCCGGGTTTACGCCACCAGCCGGAAGGCAGGCATGGATGTTGCAAGCGCAGGCGCAGGGATGATCGTGCCTGTTCGTGCCGACGCTGGCATTCTCACAGAACTGGAGCAAGTGTTCGAGCTGCTGCGGACCGAACAGGGACGGATCGACATCCTCGTGCTGAATGCCGGCATTTCGGAGTTCGCAATGCTCGGAGATATCTCGGAGGATCTTTTTGACCGCATATTTGGACTGAATGTCCGTTCCCTGCTGTTTGCAGCCCAGGGTGCACTCAAGCTGATGCGGCCTGGCGGATCTATCGTTCTGATTGGCTCGATCGCCGATGTCATCGGCACCAAGGGATATGGCGTCTATAGCGCCAGCAAGGCAGCGGTTCGCTCGTTCACCCGCACCTGGGCCAATGAACTTGCGCCAAAGGGAATCCGCGTCAACGTCGTCAGCCCCGGCCCGACAGATACAGCGATGATGGCCGATACGACGGAAGAGGTACGCCAGGCGCTGACGCGGATGATCCCACTCGGCCGGCTCGGCAGGCCTGAAGAGGTCGCCGCCGCTGCCCTCTTCCTTGCAAGCGATGAAAGCAGCTTCACCACGGGCGCCGAAGTCTGCGTCGATGGTGGAGCTACCCAAGTCTGATCCGATCCAGATGATGCGCCGCTCCTTTGCAAGTGGTGCATCTTCTCCTCGGCCCGCACATCGAAGGGCATTGAGCGGTGAGCACATTGTGCTTGACCACGTTGTATCGCTCGACGGACTGCCTCTGTCGTCGTGGCGCTCCCATGAAGAACCTGGCCCATAGCGCATCCTCGGATTCGGAAGACAAGGATGCTCCATCAAGCCTGGGATCAACCACTCGCTCGACCTTCCGGATTCACAACATGCCCCGATGACGATCGTAAGCAAGCTACGATTTCACAGACGCCGCCTTGCGCTGAAACGAGTTCAGTTGCCCGCGTGTCAGCGGTCTCGAGAGGAGGAATCCCTGAAGGTGGTCACAGCCGAGGTCGCCGAGCATCTTGCGCTGCTCATCCGTCTCAACACCCTCGGCGGTGATTTCGAGCCCTTTTGCACGCGCCATGCTGATCATGCCGGCGATAATTCCGTTGTTGCCGCTGCGGCTCAACTCGTCGACGAACACTTTGTCGATCTTGATACGATCGATGCTCACGTCCTGCACGCGGCCGAACGAAGAGTAGCCGGTGCCAAAATCATCGATGGCGAAGCGCACACCTGCCTTTCGGAGCGTCCCGATCGTCTTTTCGCATTGGCCGGAGCCGTCCAGCAGCAAGCTCTCGGTGACCTCGATCTCAAGCCTGCTCGGGTGAATATTATGCCGTGCAAGGGTGGAAAGAACGCGAAGCGGATAGGACTCTAATTTCAGCTCGGCCGCTGACGCATTGACGGAAGCCGGGAGATCATCCCAGGCAGAGATCGTTGCACACGCGTCATCCAGAACAGTAGCTCCCAGCGCCGCGATCAGTCCTGTTTCTTCTGCGATGGGGATGAAGATATCGGGTCCGATCATCCCTTTTATGGGATGCCGCCACCGCGCAAGCGCCTCCACAGAGCACATCTCTCCGGTCGTTGCCGAATAGACCGGCTGATAATGGATCTCGATCTGCGTCTTCGTCTCGACGGCATGGCGAAGATCGTTTTCAAGCTCACGGCGCACCCGCAGCAGCTGATCCATGTGCTCGCCGAAAACCGCGTAACGGTTCCGGCCCGCCGCCTTCGCGTGATAGAGCGCAATATCAGCTTGTCGCATTAATTCCGTTGGATCCGCGTTTCCAGCGGCGGATGCGGCCCCGACACTCGCGCCAATCGTTGCCATGGCGCCGTCGAGGTCGAACGGCTGCTCCATTGCGCGGACCACAGCTTCAGCAGCTTTCACGAGATCCTGCTCTGTGCCCCCCCGCAGAAGCGCAGTGAACTCATCGCCACCAATGCGGCCGATGATTGCCTCAGGCAGCACCTCCCGCAGCCTCTTTGCAACCATTGTTATCAGGCGATCTCCTGTGGGATGGCCAAAGGTGTCATTCACCACCTTGAATCGGTCGAGGTCGACGAACAGCACGCCATGAACATCCTCAGCCAAAGCGGCGTTCATCTGATTTTCGAGAGCTTGGTTGAAACTGGCGCGGTTGGCGAGCCCGGTGAGTACGTCGTGATGAGCAAGGTGCTGCAACTCGGCACGGCTTGCAACAAGCCGCACTGACCGGCGGAACAGCAAGGATCCGAGCACACTAGTAGCGCCGAAGATGCAAAGGACGCTGACGCCAACGGCGGGCAGAGTCTCGTTCCGGACGGTAGCGCCGGGCCGGAAGGGCGTCCAGCACAAGTAGCCGATCGTATCGCCCTTTGACGAGGTCAGCGGAACATCGGCATGGCCGCGATCATTGACCAGGCGGGTGAAATGCATGTCTTCGAATTGATACTGGCTCCCGATGCTGCTCGGGAAGGTACCGTCAAGGAAACGGACCGCCACATGCAGGTTCTCCTGGCCCGGCTGCTGTTCCAAATCTCCGGTATCCGAGACGATTGGCTTGACGCTGACAATGGCTGGCCTGCCGTCCACGATCTTCAAGTCGCTCTCACCGATCGACAGCACACGATTGGTGACACCGGTGGTGTCGCCCGACAGCAACCGTTCGCGCAATCGTGTAGCGAGTGGGAGATAAGCCTGGCGGAACTCATCCAGTGCCACCGCATGGCTTTCGGTGGCGACGAAATGGTAGATGTCGGTGTCGTCCGGAGCGACGACGAACGCCGCGTCGTGCTGGAAATAGGTATGCATCCAGCTGCCCAGGTTGGTCTCCAGCCAGTCGGCGTCACGCTCGGCCGTCTTTGCGACCGCATCGTCCCAGACGGTCACGCTTTCCTGGTCGTGTGCAATCGCCGCCCGCATGTTCGAGACGATCAGAGTAACGAGATCCTGCTGGCGTCTGCCGGCGGCCACGTCCATTTGGGCGGCCGACCAATACAGGCTTCCAAGGACGAGCGACCCGATGATCATTGAAATAACAAATGGAAGAAGGCCCAAGAGGAATAGCTTCGACCGTAAGAACCAACCCATGCGACCCCCGGCATTTATAATTTTGAATATGATAAAGCAGGAACGCTTAATGGCGTCGCAATGGCTATCGTTCGTGAATGGTTAATCGACAGCAGCCAACCGTCATAGCAAGAGCGCCGCCAACCAGCGGCTCTGGACTGTAGTTTCGTTGATATGCTTGCCACTTGGACGGCCCGGCTTTGCCCGGCCTTGTTGAACGACACGCGGGCGGCGAGCTGCCGCGCAAACTGATCAGGAGCTTTAATCAAAAGGCCATAATGAGGCGTTGTGAACGCCGAAGGCAGACACCGTTCGTCACTGATCACAGATCGCTGCCTAATATTTGTCAAGCGAAGTGAAGAATTGACCCCTCCTATTGCTTCACCGACCCGGCCAGGGTCCGCCGAAGGAAACCAGCGCTCGCGGACCTTCCATCGTCCGGATGCCGCCGCGTCCAGCAGGACGATCGCGCCTTTCACCCTAGCACCGATATCTGCAGAAGCGGTGTACAGCGCCGGTTGCAACCGTCCAATTGCCCTCCGACCATTCGTCCGCCTGACGATGTCTGCGTTTACGGACGAGCGGCGGGAGAGCAATGGAGCTGCCCTCCTCGCAGGTTCAGGCGGCTTCGGCTGAGAATCGATCAAACAGCGGCTTGAGGCGGGGATGACGGGCGGCCCGGGGCGGGTGGATCTCGACGATTCGGCCAGATTTCGTCTCGCGCCGGAGCCATTCGCTGATCGTCTCAGCGCTGGTGTGATCCATGTAAAACAGGTGTTTGCCGATGATATTTACTTTGCGGCCGTCGGGTAGCCCTTCGAACGTGCTGAGTAGCGCCGGCACGTCTTTGCAGGTGACCGCTCCGCGCAAACGGACATGAATTTCGTTATCGACCTCAGCATGCCTGATCACAAGCTTCCTGCGCAGATAGGGGAGAATTTCCAGAATCGACAGCGCAAGGCCGAGCGCCACGCCGACCAGCAAATCCTGCAGGACGACCATGGCCACCGTCACCGCCCAGATTCCGACCGGTACGAGACCATGGTGCTCGAACAAGTGACGCACATGGTGGAGACTGATCAGCCTCCAGCCAGTGACGAGCAGTACGGCGGCAAGCGCCGTCAACGGCACCATCCCCAGCACGCCCGGCAAAAGCGCCACCAACGCCAGAATCCAAACGCCATGTAATATTGCCGAGGTGCGCGTGCGAGCTCCGGCCTGGATATTGGCCGATGAATGAACAATGACACCCGTGATCGGCAATGCCCCGAGCAATCCACAAAGGCCGTTACCGACGCCTTGGGCGAATAATTCCTTGTTGAAGCGGGTACGCTCTCCATCGTGCATTCGGTCGACGGCGGCCGCGGAAAGAAGCGTTTCGGCGCTTGCAATGACGGCAATCATCAACGTCATTAAAATAATGCCCGGCTGCACAAGCTGGGCGAAATTCCCGGCCGTCGGAAAGGATATGCTGTCTACTAGAGAGGCGGGCACGTCCACGCGGGCGATCGGGAGTTCAAGCGTGGTTGTCAAGATTGTAGCGGCAGCGACACCGACAAGAGCTCCCGGGACCAGCGACAGTGATTTCGGGCGGAATTTCTCCCAACACACCATCGCAAGGAGAGCGATGAGGCCGACCAACAGTGCGACGGCCTCGTTGGTGACATTGGCGCCCGTTAATCGGCTGACGCTCTCGTCGATGGCGGTGACGTTCTCTATGCCGCCTGCTGCGGGCACGGCCACGCCCGGGTGTACGCGCGGCCGACCCCGCCGATATAGCCGCCGAGATCTGGGAAACGGACTTACGCATTCCCAAAGTGTCTGTCGGCGATCTCTCGGACGACCACGTCTTCTTCGAATGGCTTTGCAACACGAAGAGGCACGGTCTTTCGGTGGTCACCGGGCTTGAAGATAACGAGGAAGCAGGCGTGGCGCTCGGGGAACGCATCGGGTTTCTGAGGCGCACGAATTTCGGCCTGACTTTCCGTGTCGAGACCATTCCCGATCCTAACAATCTTGCTTACACCTCGCACGCCCTGCCCCTTCACACCGACCTTCCGAACCAGGAAATGCCGCCGGGATACCAGTTCCTTCACTGTGTGCGGAACGGCGCGGAAGGCGGCGAATCCGTGTTCGCGGACGCCTACATGATTGCCGAGAAGGTCCGCCGTAAGGACGCCGAGGCGTTCCGGCTGCTAACGTCGATTCCAATTCCGTACCGCTTCCACGATCGCCAATATGATATTCGCGTGCATAGACCGATGGTCAGCGTCGATGAGCGGGACCGCGTTTTCGATGTCCGCTACAGCGCCCATCTCATGGACAGCTTCGATATACCCGACACCGTGATGGCCGATTATTATGCAGCCTACCGGAGGTTCATGGCGGAGACGCGTGACCCGGCCAATATCATTACATTCAGAATGAAGCCTGGAGAGATGGTCGTCTTCGACAACAGGCGGATCCTGCATGGCCGAACCGCTTTCGATCCGATGACAGGTCACCGGCTGCTCAAGGGCTTTTATGTCGACCGTGGCGAGTTCGACAGCCGGATCAGGATGCTGGCAGGACAAACATGAACGGTTGCGCCGACGGGTGAGTTGCTCGAGCCGGGATCGGTTTCTCTCAGCTGCCCAGCCGCCTTGGGGATCTGGCCGAAATAGGCTGGCGCCTCCCTTGATGAAAACTCGAACGCCAGCTGACCCTCTTGCTTCCTCGCCTCTCTTCGTTCCTTCTGCCTCAGCTTCTTGCTGGCGCCGTCGCGGCGCCAAGCTGAACCGTTCTTTTATGGTAAGGCCGGATCATTGGCCGTGGAGATGTGGCCGAGCAGACGCCGAGGACCGACGGAGCAGCGATCGCATCGCTGCTCAATTCAGCGTGCCTCGTTTGATTTTCCCTTGGCTGAGGCAAGCAGAGCGTCAAGGGTGATTGGCTGAAGTTCGCGCGCATCGACGCCGACGTCGAACTGCCGCGGTGCCGGCTTTAGCCTACCGTGGGAGTGTCCATGAAGATTAATCGCGCCTTTGCCCATCTGGTTCCAGGTTCGAAACGCGTAATGACACAGCACTAGATGATGGCTCCCGCAATTCAGCTCTTTGTAATGCTGCACGCTGCTCCACCCAGGCGCCTCGCTTGTCGCCTCCGGGTCGTTGTTGCCGATGATGAGATGCTTTCTACCGTGAAGGCGGCTGAGCAGTCCGTCGCAGGTCCCAGCCCGCGGAGACATGAAGTCCCCCAAATGCCAGATGTCGTCGTCAACACCGACAAGTGCGTTCCAGTTCCTGATCAGCGCGACGTCGTGGGTCGCCATGTCGGTGAAGGGCCTCCGATCGATGCGAAGAACGCGAGGGTCGCCGAAATGGGTGTCGCTGGTGAAGAAGATCATGCTCGAGGAAATGGCGCGCGTTCGAGGGAAGTCCACGGGTTTGCTGAAACGCTCACTGCCGTTCGCCGTTCGCACCGAACAAGCCGAGGCTCCAGATCCGCTTATGCTAAATCGCGTTTGATGAGGGCAATGGTGCAAACCAGATCGTGGACCGATCACGCTGATCCCGGGATGACCGCCTCTTCATCTCGCTCCGGCAGAGATCCAGCGCCGGGTGTCTTGCTCTTGTCGGTCAGATGATCCTGAGCATGTGGCCCGGCCTGCGGGCTCTTCTGTACTTGATCTAACTTCTTATCGGTTTCCTCGATAGCCGCTTGAGCTTTCTTATCCTCATCCACAGGCTGCTCCTTTTAAACTAGATTGGTTGTTGGCATCCACCACACCAGTAACAATAGGATCGGCTGCGGGTTCCGAACGGACTTATTTGCGCGAGTTCCGACGAGTGGGACATGCGGCGACGCAATCCACTGGATTGGGTTCAGCCATGGCGCCGCAATTTGCGGGGCAGGGGCATCGAGACCGCTGACTGCGGGGAGATGCTGGCTTGCGGCTGGGCCTTATAAGAGCGCTCTCGTTGCAGAACGCATACCCGCCACATCGTTTCAGGTTGATGACCTCAGCGCGGAACATCAGAGGTTACGGGCCTTAGTGTCAGGTTCACCGTGAAACCTATGGATGCGGGTCCGGTTCGCATGGCTGTTTTCGACGACAGCTGCGGAAATTTGAACTGCAGCTGGTCGCCGGGGAGCGAAGTTGGCGGCCTAACGGCTTCGACGGGCTAAGACAGCATTGACGGATGACCACGGTGACGTGGAACTCTTCACCGTAGGCGCTCAAAAGCCGTGAGAACCCGCTGCATCGAGCGGCGGTATCGCTTGGTCAGTCGCCAACAGAAATGCCACCGGCAGCGACAATCGCCTCGGCCGTATCGACATCGGTTTGCGCCGCAACTCCAATCTCGACCTCAATCACCTGCAGCCCCGATGTTTCGATCAAGTTGCGGGCGCCGATATCGCCCCTCAAGCGGAGAACGCTGCCGCTAAGCGACCGTGGCAGGATCACAGGGTTTCCACGAATTCGCTGGGATACGGCGCAAACGATTGCGGCGCCCCTCGCAATTTGAAAGGCGTCAATCAGCCGGTTCAGGTTGTCTGTGGAAACACCTGGCATATCCGCGAGCAATATGAGAACACCATCAGCTCTGTCGGCGACAGCAGCCGCAAATCCCGCTGCCAGCGAACTTGACATGCCCGCTCTGTAGTTGGGATTGCCGATAATTCGCACTGGCAGGTCGGTGAGAGCTCCACGAATGTCATCTTGCCGATGGCCCACGACGACTATGACGGAGTGGGCGGTGCTGGCCTTTGCGATCAAAGCCGAGCGGCGCACGAGCGGAATTCCGTCAAACATCGCCAACAGCTTGTGCCCGCAGGAAGGGCCCATGCGCGTCGCCTCACCGGCCGCCAATACGACTATTGATACACTCGGTTTCATTGCCCATCTCTTTCCCGACTCCACCGAGAGCCCGCTGCGCCTCCGACGACAAGCTTCGAGTTTACGAAGTTGCTGACGTGTAGACAGCCAGAACAATAGGTTTTCAAAAACGAGCCTTGCAGCAGCTTTGCGTCCAGGCAAGCTATTTTGCGTCCGCTTCATCGACTAATGGTGAACCTGTTCATGGGCCATCCGCAGGCATTGTCCGCTAGCTCGTGCGAAGCGCTTTGATGACCTCACCGAGGATGGCTACAGAAATCTCAGCTGGAGTGGATGCGCCGATGTCGAGCCCGATCGGCGCGTGGATTATCGAAAGCGCGTCGACACCGAAGCCACCTGCGGCAAGGCGGCCGATCCGCGCTGCGTGGGTCTTTCGGCTGCCGAGCGCGCCGATGTAGAAGCAGCCAGTGCGCAATGCCTCGGCCAGGGCGAAATCGTCGATCTTAGGGTCGTGGGTAAGTGCGACCAGCGCGGTATAACGGTCGAGTGGATCCGCCACAAACGCATCGACGGGCCAATCGGTGGACACCCGCACATCGGGAAAGCGATCACGTGTCGCAAAGCCTGTGCGCGGATCGATGATGCGCACATCGAAGCCGGCCAACCTTGCCATCGGCGTCAGATACTGGCTGATATGGACGGCGCCGATGACGGCGATGCGCGGCGCGGGCAGGTAGACATTGAGGAAGCCGCTGGCACCGGCCCTGGCGAAAGTCATAGAGCGTCCGGACCGAAAGGCGCCTTCGACGAGTGCGGCAAATGGCGGCTCGACCGGATCCCCTTCCAGGAAGAGATGCTCTTCTCCCCGAAAATCTGTCAGCAGCACGACGGGGAGACGTTTCCGGCGCGCGGCGTTCAAACGCTGCAAGCTGTCGTAGCGCATCAGCCGAGCCTCTCGACAAAGACACGGATGCGCCCGCCGCACGACAGCCCGACCCGCCAGGCCATCTCGTCCGCAACACCAAATTCCAGCATCTGCGCCTTGCCGCCCGCAATCACCTCTATGGCTGCCGAGATCACTGCACCCTCTACGCAGCCACCGGAAACCGAGCCCTCGAAATTGCCATCACCATCGACCACCAGATGACTGCCAACCGGACGCGGCGCCGAACCCCACGTCTCGATCACCGTCGCAATCGCAACAGCTCGGCCCGCTTCCATCCAGTGTTCGGCCGTCAGCAGCGGGTCGGTCAGGTTCGTCTGGATGGTCATTCCTGCGGGCCTCAATCTAGTGTTGGTTTAGTTCTGAAAAGACTTCGGCAATATCCGCCTCTTTGACGCTGTCTCCGACATACCAGCTCAAAGTGTCGTAGAAGCCGAGAAAGGAGCCCTTTGTCTTGGCAAGAAGGGCCATAGCTTCGGCAGCGGAGATCGAAAGCCTGCTGACGAAGAAACGAACGAGAGCGGCCTCGGCGTTCGGGTGGGCAAATACAAGCGCTGTCGGAGAATTGGCCGAAATCGTCGGCAGGGCCGGAGCCTCTGACCTGCATGGCAAGGTGATCGACAAGCGGATGTCTCTGGAGGATGCAGCCGCTTCGATTACAAAAGCCTCGGCATCGAGAACCCAAGCCGAACGCGACGTGTCGAAATGCTGGAAATCGCGCTGCACCAGCCCAAGCCTTACCCTCATCGCCTCTCCTGGCGCCAGATGAAGCTTGGTGAAGGACTTAAGTTCACGGACGGGTCGTTTGAGACCCGGCTTAATCGGCCGGACATAGAGTTGCACGATTTCCTTGCCGGCAACCGTACCTGTGTTGCGGATGGTAAGGGTGGCGGTGCAGCCGGCACCGGGCGTGATCTCCTGCGTATCGAGCCTGAGATCCTCATAGGCGAACGTGGTGTAGCTGAGCCCATGTCCGAACGGAAAGGCTGGCGTCATCGCCTTCAGATCGTAGAACCGGTAACCGACGAAAATGCCCTCGCTATAGACATGCCGGCCATGCTCGCCCGGATAGGTGTGCCAGCCCGGAATATCCTGCATGCGAACCGGCATGCTGGCGGAGAGCTTGCCGCACGGGTTCTGCTCGCCAAACAGGATGCGGGCCAGTGCTTCGCCACCGCCCTGCCCGGCATAGAAACTGGCCAGGATGGCGTCGACATCCCCGATCCATGGCATCTCGACCGTGTCTGGCATCGAGAGCACGACGACGAGCTTGCGACCTGTCGCTGCCAACGCCGTGATGAGTGCATCGTGGCTGGCGGCGAGCTTCAGTGTGTCGCGGTCGTTGCCCTCGCCGTGACGGCTCTTCTCGTTTTCCGCAAACACGACAACTACATCGGCACGCTCCGCGGCTTCGACGATTGCCGCGATCGACGCCGTCACGTCGGGCTGCGCGACCGGCGAGAAGGGCAGATGCCGAACCTTCAGGCTGTCTCCTGCCCGCGCGGCAATCTGAACGAACGGACTGTCGACGCGATAGGGATTGGTGGTGGCCGAGCCGGAGCCTTGGATAACAGGAGTGACGGCGCCGTCGCCGACAATGAGAAGCTCACCCGGCCGGGCGGGATCGAGCGGTAGCGCCTGGCCCTCATTGCGCAGCAGCACGATCGATTCCGCCGCGATGTCGCGCGCCAGCGCATGATGCGCCTCGAAATCCGCCGGTGTGCCGCGCCGCTCCCTCGACTTGCATTTGCGCACGAACGCCAGAACTTTGGCGCAAGCCGCATCGATCACCTTGGGCGCCATGTCGCCGGCGTTGATCGCCGCATGGAGACGCGCCTTGCGGGGCTTGCTTTCCGGCATGTCGAGTTCGGTGCCGGCATCGAGTGCTGCGCCACGATCCTTGATCGCGTGCCAGTCTGACAGGACAAGCCCGTCATAGCCCCATTCATCGCGCAGCACGGTTCGCAGCAGCCAATGATGTTCGGCGGCCTGGATGCCGTTCAGCGGATTATAAGCGCTCATCACGGTCCACGGCGCGCTCTTTTCGATGGCCCGCTCGAAGCCTGCCAAGTATATTTCGCGCAGGGCGCGCTCATCGACATCGGAACTGGTCGTGGTTCGCTCGAGTTCGGAATTATTGCAGGCGAAGTGCTTGAGCGAGGCGCCGACGCCGTTATCCTGCAATCCGCAGATGACGGCTGATGCCATGTCGCCGCTAATAACAGGATCCTCGGAATAATATTCGTAGGCCCGCCCGGCCAGCGGCGTGCGCCTTATGTTGATGCCGGGGCCCAAAAGCAGTTGAACCCCGAAATCCTGGCACTCGGCCGCCAGTGCAGCGCCCATGCGATAGGCAAGATCAATATCCCAGGAACAGCCCAGCAGATTGCCGTTGGGAAAGCACGTGGCTGGACGGGTGGCACCGAACATGCCGCCCGATCCGTCGCCCTGTTGCCCGACGAGATCGAGGAACGCCCGCAGACTGTCTTCGTCGTTGTCGCCGGCGTCGATCTGGGTGGTCGAATAGCGCACCCCATAGGCCCCATCGGTCATGACGATCGAAGGAACACCGAGCCTGCTGATTGATGCCGTCTTCCACAGGCCACGCCCGCTCAGGAGATCGACCTTTTCGGTCACCGTCATCTGATCGACAAGCCCTCGAATGTCGGCGTCGCTCGGCTGGAACATGAGTAGTCTCCGGTGTACTGCGGATCAGGCGTGTGTCAACAGATCTTCTGAAGGAGTTCCATCAGCATCATCCGCTCGGCAAGCGTCAGCGTGCTCAGCGTTTCCTGCGAGATCTGCAGCGCGACCGACAGGTTGCGGGCGACTGTCACCTCGCCTTCCGGCGTCAGCGTCAGCACCAGCCGACGCGCGTCGGTCGAGTCGGGGGCGGTGTGAACGAGGCCACGCTTCACCAGTCGATCGACAACGCCCTTGATGGTCGCCATATCCATGGCGGTCTCGCGGCCGAGATTGCCCTGCGAACAGGGCTGCAGGTCCTTCAGCCTGACGAGCGCCGCCCATTGGGTGGTGGTCAGCTTCTCCGCCATCAGGCTCGCAAAGATCGCCACGTGCCGCTGGTTGGCCTGGCGCAGATAGAAGCCGATCTGCTCGCCAAGCGCATACTGTGCCTGCTGGCCGGGCGCCTCGGTCGCTGCGGTCTTTTGTCGGCCGCCTTTGTCTTTGAACGGAACGTCCATAGGATCTCTCAAATCTGCCTGTTCATCGTCGTGACCGGCAATGGCGCTGCCGAATTTACTCTCGCCACAATTTCAGAATGGCTTCTGTCGTTAGAATTTCAATCTGCTCCGAAAGCCTTGGCGCCAGGATTTCGATGACCATGGCGTGCGCCTTCAAGTCGCCGCTTGCCAGTGCGTCCTCGGCGAGGATGACCCGGTAGCCGGCGTCGACCGCATCAAGAACGCTGGCGTAGACGCAGACGTCGGTCTCGACGCCCGAGAAAATCAGCGTGTCCGTTGCCGATCCTTGCAAACGCGCAGTAAACCCGGGCGAGCCAAAGACCGAGTAGGTCTCTTTGTCAACGATGGAGCCTGGAGCGGCGATCGCTGTAAGCGGCGCGACCAGATCCAGCATGGCGATATCGAGCTCATCCAGCGTCACCGATGACCAGCGACGATAGTAGGTCTTCCAGCGGCCTGTGGCACCTTCGGCATTCTGGGGCACCATGAAGCGAGCAAAGACAGTCTCAGTGGGCCGCGCTTTGCTCAGCGCCACCACATTGGGAAGGATGCCTTCGATCGCTGGCGTATACCACGCCGTTTGCTCAGCGAAGAGACGTTGCATGTCGATGACGACATGCAACGCATTCCTGGAGAGTGGCGCGGGTGCCATCATCAGTCGGCCACCGGGACGGTGTGTTCCGCGGCCCAGGTCAGGGTGATGGTGTCGCCATCGCTCAGGACCTTGCCATCGCGGTTCTGTGCAAACAGCTTCAGCGGCAGACCGTCTGCCGTCTCCAGCAGATAGGACAGCACGGGACCTGCGTAGATGACGGTGGTGATGCGCGCCGTCAGGCTGTTGCCTTCCGTCGGACCCGATGCGATCGACATCTTCTCGGGACGCACCGCGAGCGTGACGTTCGAACCGCTTGCGGGCAACGTGCCGGTGGTCTGAACTACCGTCCCATCGGCGAGACGCACGGCGCCGTTCTCCACGGTGCCTGTGAGGAAGTTGGAATCGCCGAGGAATTCGGCGGCAAAGCGCGTCAGCGGTCTCTCATAGACGGTTTCCGGCTCGCCGATCTGGACGATGCGGCCCTTGTCGAGGATCGCTACCTTATCGGACAGCGTCAGCGCCTCTTCCTGGTCGTGGGTGACGAAGATCGTCGTCAGGCCGCTTTCGCGCTGGATGCGCAGCAGTTCGACCTGCATTTCCTGGCGCAGGCGCCGATCGAGCGCCGACAGCGGCTCGTCGAGGAGCAGTACGCTCGGCTTGATGACCATGGCGCGGGCCAGCGCAACGCGCTGTTGCTGGCCCCCGGACAACTGCTTGGGCATGCGATCGGCAAAGCCAGGCAGATGCACCATTTCCAGCGCACGGTCGACTTCCTTGCGGGCGGCAGCACCCTTGATGCCCCGGCGTTCGAGACCGAAGGCGACGTTCTGGGCAATCGTCATATGCGGGAACAGCGCGTAGGACTGGAACATCATGCCGATGTTACGGCCCCAGACCGGAATGTCGGTGACATCATTGTTGCCGATCGTGACGACGCCCTGGTCGGGCTTGATAAAGCCCGCGATGATGCGCAGCAGCGTGGTCTTGCCGGAGCCGGATGGGCCGAGAAGGCTGGTGAAAGAGCCTTCAGGGAATTCGGTGGTGATATCGGACAGGACCGGTGTGGTGCCGTAGGTCTTGGCGACGGAATTGACTTTAACGTTTGTCACTTGTGTCTCCGGGCTTGGCGAAGCGCGCAAAAATCAGGATGATCGTCATCGAGCCGAGCAGAAGCACGGTGGAGATCGCGTTGATTTCAGGGGTGAAGCCCTTGCGGATCGAGGAGTAGATCTGCACCGGCAGGGTGGTGTACCCGGGCGTTGCGAGGAAGTAGGAAATCACGAACTGGTCGAGCGACACGGCGAAGGCGAAGAGCGCGGCGCCAAGGATGCTCGGATAAAGCAGCGGTAGCGTCACCGAGAAGAAGGCGTGAACCGGTGTCGAACCAAGGCTCATCGCGGCTTCTTCAAGGTCGGCGCGGATTGTCTTGAAGCCCGTGCCGACGACCAGAACAACGTAGGGGATGGCGAGCGCCACGTGGCCGATCAACAGGGCGTGCATGCCGCGCCCGATACCGGTCCAATAAAAGAAGATTAGCATGGCCGTGCCGGTGATCAGCCAGGGAATGGCAATCGGCGGCAGAAGCATCAGTTGCAGGAGACTTCTGCCGCGAAAGGTCCGGCGCGACAGCGCAACGGACGCCATGGTACCCAAAGCCGTCGCCAGAACCGCGGTGATACTGGCGATCACCAGGCTGTTCAGACCCGCCGTCAGAAGGATGCTGTTGTCCCAGAGCGCGTCGTACCATTGCAGCGAGAAATGGAATGGCAGTTCGTAAAGTGGCGAAGCGTTGAACCCCATCGCCATCATCACGAGAATGGGCGTGTAGAGGAAGATGAGGATGGCGATGAGATAGATTGGACCGAGCGTTTTCATGATCCCTTCCTCAAGCGACCGTTCCGCGGCGCAGGACACCGGAGAAGGTTGCGAAAATTGCGAGCACGACAGCCAGCAGCGTAAAGGACAACGATGCGCCCAAAGGCCAGTTGAAGGCCTGGGTGAACTGATCCTCGATCACCGTTCCCATGGTCACGCCGACACGACCGCCCAGAATGCGCGGTTCCATGAATGAACCGATGACCGGAATGAAGATCAAAACGGCGCCGGAGATCAGCCCGGGAGCCGCAAGCGGCATCAAAATCTTGAACAGGATGGTCCACCAGCGCGCGCCGAGGCTTGAAGCAGCCTCAATGATCGCGTCGTCGATGGCCACCAGCGCTATGTAGCAGGTCAGGATCATGTACGGCAGGTAGCCGTGAACAAGACCAACCACCACGGCATAGCGCGTGTAGAGAAAGCCGATGGAACCCGCGTCCGGAGCAATCATATGCAGCAGACTGTCGAGAAAGCCGTTTTCGCGCAGCACCATGGTCCACGAAAAGACGCGCACAAGACCGTTGGTCCAGAATGGCAGGAGAATGAGGATCAACAACATCTCGCGCGTCTTGCCGAAGGTCGAGCGGACCAGCGCCACGGCCGCCAGGAAACCAAGCACGGCGCAGAACAGCGTCGTCCAGAAGCCGATCAGCAGCGACGTGATGCCGATCCCGACCAGATAGGGTTGATCGATGAACGCGCGGTACTGCTTCAGCGTAAAGACGATCGGGGTCTTGCCCATCGGTGTCGCCGACATGAAGCTGAACACGAACATGGTCAGCAGCGGCAGAAAGACGGCAAGTGTCAGCCACCCATAGGTCGGCAGCAGCAGCGCTGTCGTCGAAACCCATGGCGGGAGTGGGCGCCGGCTGCGCGGACCCGAAGGTCCGCGCTCTGACGCTGATATCAGACGATCATTCTGCATAGAAGGCTTTCACTTCCTGCCAGATATTGTTGAAGGCTTCGCGCCGGTCGTCGGGAATGCCCGAGACAAAGGACGTCGTCTTCAAATATTCGGTCTTGTGTACCACGCGGGTGAGATCGTCGGCAGGAAGTGCTGAAAGGGCTGCCGAATTTGAAGAAGCGGGGGCTCCAATCTTGGTTGCCCATTCGACATAGAATATCGGATCGATCATCCAGTTGACGAAGGCAAGAGCACCTTCTGGATTCGGAGCCGATGCCGGAACACCGAGACCATCGACCCAACCGACGCCGCCTTCCTTAGGCACTACGAACTGAACCGGAAGTTTGGAAACGCGCTTGGATCGCACCGAGCCGCCCGACCAGAACAGTGACAGGTCGAATTCCTTGGCGGCGAATGACTTGTTCCACTGATCTTCCGTCGACCACAGCAACTTGACGTTCGGCTTGATCGATTTCAGCGCGGCGGTAACAGCAGCCAGATCCTTGGGATCGTTGATGTCCTGCCCGCTCATCAGCGCGCCAACGCCGACATTGATGATGGCGTCGTCGTCCATGGCAACACGGCCCTTATAGGCTGGGTCGGCGAGCACCGCGTAACTGTCGGGAACGGTCATGCCTTCACGGATGGCAAGCGAGGTCATGCCCCAGACCCACGGAACCGCATAACCCTTACCATCCTTGCTGAAGTTCGGGTTGGCGCGCAGGGTCTCGTCGACTGTTGACGCGTTTGGAACCTTGCTGAAATCGATCGGCTGCAGCAGGTCTTCGGCAACCGCCTGGGCGCAACGCGCAGCGTTGAGGATAACAAGATCATAGGCGCCCGGATTCGTGCGCATCTTGGTCAGCATTTCCGATTCCGAGCTGTAGTAGTCATGGACGACTGTGATGCCCGTCTTTTCGGTGAAAGCCTTCAGCGACCAGGCTTCGTCGGTGCCGTAGCCCTGCCAGTTGAGGACCGTGATGGATCCGGCCGAAAAGGCTTTGCGCGGCAAGGTGGAGATGCTGACGCCAGCAATCAGTGCTGCGGACATCAACTTCATTGTGTTGCGTCTGGTGAGTTCAGTCATTGTGGCACCCCTCTTGAAGATACACAGTTATGGACCATCATGACCCGCGGTCATCGACCTCAACGGATCGGCTAGCTTGAAAACAAACAACGTGCCAAAGCACGCTTAATCATTTGTATACATACTAAAAGCAGATGGGCATTGTCCGTGGAGCGCTGACGTCTCGGCGAAATGAAGCGCGCGCTGCGACGCAGCGGCACACCACTTCTGTAAGAAGAGCACATCACTTCACTGAGCGGCCGGCATGAATCCACGGATCTCCTGCAAGCTGTTCGTTCACCCTCTGACTTTAGCATCAGTCTTTTATTTTATATGTACACAAACTATCTGTGAGGAATCGAGACCTGTCAAGCACTGCCTTGCTTTAGTGAGCGCTTGACGATGAAAAATAGACGTCGAGCCGGCGATCCTCCGCGTGTTCAGCAATCATGACGCGTATTCCGTCGCCGCCCGACACATAGTTGATGTCCTGCCCGTTGATACGGGCGGCAAGAACATCGCCCAATGCCAAGCCTGGCAACTCGATGAAACCTGCCTCGGAGACCGGAGCAATCGTGCAGGCCACCCGCCCGTTGGCGAAGACGATGCGCGACAGCGTGGTGCGCAGATCTGTCTTCAGTGCTGCGCGCCCGTTCAAAGTCATCACCAGTGTTCCGGACTTGACGACCAGCTCGAGCGTTCCCGACGGCGAAACCATAGGTCCGAGCACCACATCCCGGCCGGCATGGCGCATCGTCCATCCGGTCCACGGATCGAAGTCAACAATCTCACTGGCAGCCATCAGCGGTAGCATGGCGGCCCAGATGTAGAACGGATCGGAATCGCCCTGATCCATTGCCTCGCCGTTCACCGCGTTGTAATTTTCGGCGGCGATGCGATCGTAACGCCAGTTCTTCATGAACAGGTCGTAGCTCTGGCTTGCCAGCTTGCTCGCCTCCGCCACGAAACCGTAGCGCCGCAGGCCAAGCCAGACCATATAGTTGACGTTCGGCCAGATGCGCCCGCGCCAGTAGACGTTGTCGGCGAAGGCCGGATCGTCTCGCGTTGCGTTCGGCAGCACGAAATCGCCGCCGAAGGTCGTCTCATCGCTCAGATGCTCGAGCAGACGCGCCGCCTGCGCCGGCGTCGCGGCGCCGCACAGCAGCGGGTAGAAGCTGGTCGGCGACAGCGAGCGCACGAAACCGCCGCGCCGCTGGCGATTGGCGAAGATGCCGCGGCTCTCGTCCCAGAGCGTCTGCGAGATCAGCGTCCGCTGACGTTCGGCCAAGGCGGCGAATTCGCGGGCATCGTTATGCTTGCCGAGCACGGCGGCCATTTTCGAAAGCATTTCGGCGTCGAGAGCGGCCGCGCAGTTGACGCCGAGATCGAAGGTCGACAGCGTCCGGGTGACGGGATCGTAGATCGCTTCGTCATGGGTCGCGGAATTGTCCATGCCGGTTTCATTGCGCGCGGCAAAGGCCGTCCCCTTGTAGAGGCCCTCGCCGACGTCGGAGGTGCCGCAGGACAAAAGGCCGGTACCATCAGGATCGCGGTTGTCCTGCCACCAGCGCCGATTGCGCACCAGCGCCTCGTAACTTGCCTGAATTATCGATCGTTCGCCCGTGCGCTGGTAGAGCTGCCAGACGACCAGTGCGCCGAACGGCAGCTGGGTGCGATCGACCCAGGCATCGTTGGACGTGACGATGCAGGCGATATTGCCCTGCGGGGTCGCGCCGGCCATCGCGGTCGCCATGTTCTCGCGCGCCAGATCGGCGTCGAACACGCCCGCAAGAAGGGCAGCGAAAATCTGGTCGTTGAACCAGACGGCGAATTTCCCGAGGTTCCAGATCCGGGTGACCGCCGTGTAGGAACGCGCGTTGGTTTCGTCCCAGATGGTGTTCCAGGCGACGACGTCACGCATCGCGTCGAGCGCGCCCTCGAACATGCCGGTCTGCGCATCGGCGATCGCGGCTGGCGCGCCGGCGGCAAGGCATGTCTGCGCCTTGGCGATCGCCAATTCGGCACTGTCGGCGACGCCTGCGGCGTAGGCGCCCTGGCGCATCATCTCTAGATTGAAACGCAGGGCAATCAACGGCGCTTCGCTCCTGCGGGTGGCGGTATAGAAATAACCGTTTTCCTCGAAGTCGCCCCGCAGCGCCTCGATCGTCTCATGGCCGGTGACGTGCACCGGCGCCTCGGCGGTCGCGACCGCCACGAAGCGCGTTCCGACCTTCAGCAGCGTGATGTTGCGGCCCGCGTCATGGACCACGACCTCGCCGCCATCTGAGGAGATTGCCAGCGTCAGCCAGAATCGCAGTCCCCACTCGGCCGATACCTTGCCGTTCCAGCTGCCGCGGATGGCGAAGGGGTCTGTCTTCGTCGTAGAAAAGGCGACCGTCGTGCCGCTGAGCTCGGTCTCCAGCTCGATCAGCGAGCCGTCGATGGAGTGACGGCCGAGGCGAACCGTATCGCGAAGCGGCTCGATCGCGGAGGTCGTCTTGCTGCGGGTCGAATAGAGAACCGGTGTGATCCGCACGCCGAGCGGCAGGAAGACCATTTCGGCCGGCCGGTTGGACCAGCTATTCCAGGCACGCATCAGGGGTATCGTCGAATGTTGTAGCATGGATCTGTAACTTCCGGTCAGTTTGCCAGCTGGACGAGTTTCGGTGCGGCGGACAAGCCGCTCTTGTCGGCGGTGTCACCGAGATAAGGCGTGTTGATGTAGTAGCGATTTGCGGCTGTGTTGGCGACGCGTAGTTCCAGCGAATGGACGCTTGGAAGCAGCCGCCCCAGAGCAAAGCGGTAGGGGCGCCAGCCTCTTCGATCGATCTGACGGCCATCGAGCAGCGCCGCGACCACCGTGTGGACCTCGGGCAATTCGAGGACCCACTCGGCCTCATCGCCGATTTCGAGCGCCAGCCGATAAATGCCGGTACCGGAGAAACCGGCAAAACCCTGCGTTTCCCACCCTGCAACCACCGAGATCGGCACGAATCCCGCGTCAGGGCCCGGCGCGAAGCTCCAGCCGTCGACAAGCGATATGGCACGAGCCGCGGCAAGCAGCGGCTGGTGCTCGAGATGGCCTTGCACGGTGGTCTTCTGCGTCGTCTCGCTCAGTCGAATGCATTGCACCTCCTGGGGCGCGAGCGCGACAGTCAGGTGGCTGAAGGCGGTTGCCTTTCCCACGTCTCCCGTTGTCGCGGACCAGACCTCGCACGCGAAACCGTCGCCGAAGGAAATCTCACTGATGAGGTGCGATGCGCCATCGTTGAACAGCACGACCCGCCACCAACCAGCGGCCTCATACCCCACCCATTGCCAGGGTCTACCCGCGGAATGACAGGCAAGATCCGGACCCGATGACCGAAGCGACTGCAACAGAGCGGTGATGTCGCCTTTGCCAGGCATTCCTTCGAGATGGATCGACGTGCCGACGGCACGCCCCGCTGCGCCATCGCAGACGGTGGAGAGCTGCTCGCCTGAAGACCAGACAGCACCACCCGCCGCCTTGAAGACGGCGAGCATGTGCAAGGTCTTCGTCGTCTCGAGCACGGTGACGGACGGCAGAACGACAGCATCGAAAACAAGGCCAGACGCGTGCAGGCGACCGTTCTCGATCGTAGCGGGCGCCAAATCGGCCTCGCTGACGAACATGAAGTCGCAGCCTTCTGCTAAGAGCCCTTCGCACCAGGCGCCGATATGGGTTGCATGGCTGTGGCGCGGCCCTTCTGCGAAGCCTGTATGAAGAGGATAAAGAATCGCAACCGGCGTGCGGGGCGTGGCCCCCTCGATGAAGGCGGAAATCCGGGCCGTCTCCTCGGCAAACAGATCGTGGTAGCTCCACCACGGCTCGAAATTGATGCCCGGCCCGAAATCGAAACGTGGATTGGAAAACGGCGTAGGATCGTTGTCGCGCCCGTCCGTCTGGTAGACGCCGTGCCAGAGGAATTGCCGGGTCCCGAGGCAGTGAAGCCGGATGGCCTGCGCCCGCATCGTCTCCAGGGTCAGTTCCCATTGCCCGGCGGCACGCACGGGTGTTCGCTCGGCGCTGGCATAAGTTTCGACGACGCATCGGCTGCGACCATTCGAACGGGCAACGGAGTCGCCGAGCTTCGGCGCCAGCTGCGCCACGAAATTGTTGGAATCAACGGCCGTCTCGTGCCGGTAGGCATCGATGCCGAAGAAATCCACGGCAAGCGCCACCCTGGGGTCGATGCTGGTAAAACCGCCGTTCAGCGACCAGGAACTGACATGTGGCAGGATCTCGTGCCCGGTAAGGACGATCCCCCTACCGTCGGCCCATCGGCGCAACGTGCCGGAGAAGGCCGCGTTCATCAGGGCCGAATAGGCGGCGTAGAATTGGGCGCGCAGCCGCAGGGTTTCAGGTCCGACGCCACGCACCAGCGCCAGCAGGGCCCTGGCGAAGGTTTCGCCTGTGCCGCGCGACACGGCGTCCGGCAGCGTCGGCGCATAGAGCAGGCTGTTGCCGAGGTCACCGGAGATCTGGCTCCACTTGTAGAAACCCGCCGCCGGCTGGTCGTAGAACACGAAGCCGACGGGATCGGGCACGAGATCACCAAGCGCCTCGATCAGCGGATCGAGTCCGACTTCGATGAACCGCTCCGCAGCCTCCGGCAGGAGATAATTGATCAGCCGCGAGGTCCTCGACCGGGCGCTGACGAACACCGTGAGCACCTGCCCCCCATCGGGCACGCCGTCAAACAGGTAGGTGCACGACGTTCGGTCGCTTTCGACGACGAATGTCCGCGCCGTGACGTCGACCACCTGATCGAGACTGTCGATGCCGACCGACGGATGCAGTAGCGCTGCCTCGACGGTCCATTGGCACCACTCGACGATGCTGCCCTCGTACTGCCACGCGACGATATCGAGGCCCATCGTCCCGGTGAACGGCGGATGGATGCCGCTGATCTCGCCCCGCGCCTCTCCCGAGGACGACCAGAACAGGTGGCGCTCGCGCAGGTCGTCGCGGTCCACGACCGTCCGGCCGCCGGCGTGACCGCTGATCCAGTTGTAGTCGTCGTAGATACCGAGCTTCAGCCCCAGTTTGCCGGCAATCCCAGCCGCAACACGATAGGCGTCCAGATAGGCCGGCGACAGGTAGTCATCGCGCGACATTGCGAGACGGGCTTGGATCAGGATCGTGCCGATCCCCTTGTGTTTGAAATCGGCGAGCTGCGCGTGGCAAACGTCCTCTGTCGGGATCGAATGCCAGAACCAATAGGCCGACGGGCGAAACGCGGCTGTCGGGTTCTCGAACAAGTCGCGGCCGCCGATATCCTGCCCGGTTCGGATCTGCTCCAACTCGTCTCTCCCTAGTGGCTTGCTGCCGTCACGCGTTGCATGGCTTTGGTCGTTTCCGTCCAGGCCGACTTGTCGGGGGCGAAACGCGCTCTCAGATAATCGGCGAGATCCTTGATCTGGCCGTCGTTCAGCGTCTGGCGGAAAGCCGGCATCGACATCACCTCCGGGGCTTGGCGGCCGGTCGTCTGCGCAAGGATTGCCGGCGCCTCGACACCGTTCAGGATTGCCTGGATGAGATTGTCAGGGGTCGCCGCATGAAGGTTGCTGTTGAGCGCCAGCGACGACAGGATCGTGTTTCCAGAATGGCACGTGGCGCAGGCGCCGTTGAACAGCCGCTCGCCCTTCGGCGATATGCGCGCGGCCGAAGCCTTGGCCGCTTCACTCGCGGCAAGGGCCGCCTCGCTCTGCGCCTTGCTATCGGCGGGGGCCTCGTTGAGGCTTGCGAGATATGTGGCCATTGCGCGGATATCACTGTCCGGCAGCGGCTGCATGACTTCGACGACATGCGCCATCGGGCCGGCGGCACTGCCGTGATCGCGCGAATGTCCGGTGCGCAGATAGTCATAGAAGGCGTCTGCCGTCCAGCCGACCGGGCCGTTGGCGAACGCATTCAGGGCCGGCGCCTCCCAGCCATCGGCAAAGCCGCCGGAAAGCCGGGCGCGGCCGCTCTTTTCCGCGCCGAGCGCATTTCGGTCCGTGTGGCAGGTCGAACAGTGGCCCAAGGTCTCGACGAGATAGGCCCCCCTGTTCCACTGCGCATCGCGGGTCTCGACATATTTGAACGGCTGCGCCTTCAGGAACAGCGCGTTCCAGCCCGCCATCATCGCGCGGATGTTGTAGGGGAATTTGAGCTTCGTCTCAGGCGCCTTTTCGGCGACCGGCGCCTGCGTCATCATGTAGGCGTAGAGCGCCTGAAGATCGGCATCCTCGGCGCCGGCGAACGAGGTGTAGGGGTGCGCGGGATAGAGGTGATGGCCGTCGCGGCTGATGCCCTCGCGCATGGCACGTTCGAAGGCCGGGTAGGACCAGGCGCCGATGCCGCTTTGGACATCGGGCGTGATGTTGGTGGCATAAACTGCGCCAAATGGCGTGTCGAAGCGCCGGCCACCGGCAAAGGGTGTTCCGTCGTTTCCGACATGGCAGACATTGCAGGCGCCGGCCGCCGCCGCCAGCCGGCCGCGCTCGATGGTGGCGGCGCTGTAGACATTGGCGTCCGGCTGCTGGATGGTGCCGATCGCCGGGCGCCATGGCGATGCCATGGTCACGATACCGGACAGAGCGGCAACGGCACCGATCGCCGACAGGCCGACGTTCCACCACCTCCGCTTTTTCGCGACCGGGGTGGCCGGCGTTTCGTTCGTCTTGCCGTTCAGCGCGGCAAGGACCAGTTCCGGCGTCAGCGGCAGTTCGCGGAAACGAATGCCGGTGGCATCGTAGACGGCATTGGCGATGGCCGAGGCGCTGGGAACGGAGGCGGACTCTCCGACGCCGAGCGGCGGCTCGTCTTGGCGCGGCACCATCAGCACGTCGATATCAGGTACCTCGGGGAAGGTGATCAGCGGATAGCCGCCCCATTCCTTCGACTGCACCGCGGTCGAGGAAAATTCGACCTTTTCCTTCAGCACCCGGCTGGTGGACTGGATGATGTTGCCGTGGATCTGGTGGCGCACTCCGTCGGGATTGATCATCATTCCCGAGTCCTGCGCGCATGTCACCTTGGTAACCGCGATCTCGCCGGTCTTCTTGTTGACAGCGACATCGGCAACCCATGCCGCCCAAGCGGCGGCTTTGCCCGGAAACGGCCCGTGGACGTAGACGGCATAGGCAAATCCACGGCCGTAGAGCAGATCTCCTTCGCCGCCGAGCGTGCCCCACGTCGTATGCGGCACCCACTTCGCCCGTTCGGCCAGCGCATGTACCAGGTCGACGGCGCGTGGGTCGTGGAGGTAGCGAAGCCGGTACTCGACCGGATCGACGCCGGCGGCGGCGGCCAGCTCGTCGACGTAGCATTCGTGGGCGAATGTATTCGGCATCGCCGACACGCCACGGAACCAGGAGGCGCGCGCGATCGGCGGCATGTCGTACACGGTTACGCGCAGGTTGCCGTAGGCATAGGGTGGGATGGCGGTACGATCGCCCATCTGCACGACGTCGGAAACGGGCGGCAGCTTGCCGGTGAGGATCAGGGGAAGGGTTGGCGCCAGATTGGAGGGATAGCGCGTTGCGAAATCATAGGCGGACGGACCGCCCTCCAGGTCGAGACCGCCGCGCACATCCATGATCTGGGCGGCGCCCTTCGGCTCCCAGGCATGTTCCTGTTCGCGCGTCAGCTGGACCCGGACGGGTGCCTTGACGGCCCGCGACAGCAGCGCCGCGTCGGCTGTTACGTCATCGGCGCAGTTGCGGCCGTAACAGCCGGCCGCCTCCAGCCGTTCGACCCTGATCCGCTCTTCCGGCATGTCGAGCAGCAGCGCCAGATCGCGGCGCATGGGATAAGGGTTCTGGGTTCCCGACCAGACGGTCAGCCCGGCGTCATTGTAATCGGCCACCGCGCAGGACGGCCCGATCGAACCGTGCATTTGGTAGGGCCAGACATAGGTGCGGTTCATCGGCTGGGCGCTGCCGGCCAATGCCATGTCGACATTGCCGCGATCGGTAAGCTTGCGCGGCGTCGACGGATTGGCGCGCAGCGCCGCCTCCGGCATGTTCAGATCCGGCCACTCGGGCGGCGCGCGCCACACGACCTTCAGGCTCCCGGACGCCTCGATGGCGATTTCCTCGCGGGTCGCGACCACGCCGACGAAATCGCCAATGGCGACGACGCCGACCAACCCGTCGATATGCGCGACCGAGGTCTCGTCGATCGAGATCAAGCTGTTTCCGACATGCTCGCCGTGATCGAATCCGGCATAGGGCGGGCGAATAACGCGGCCATGCAGCATGCCAGGCACACGCACATCGTGGACATAGGTCCAGCGCCCGGTTGCCTTCTCGGGAATATCGACGCGCGGGCGCGACGAGCCAACCAGTTTATAGTCCGACGCCGGCTTCAGCGCCGCATTGCTGTCGATCGACAGCCTGACATGGCTGCCGACGACAACATCGCCGAAGTTCAGCTGCCAGTTCTCGCCGCCGTCGGCACGGATGATGCCGTCCTCCAGCCGCAGCCGCTCAATCGGCACGCCGACCTTCTCGGCGGCCTTGACGAGCAGATGGTGACGGGCGGTGGCGGCGGCCTGGCGCAGCGGTATCGCGGTGATCTGGATGGTTTCGCTGGCAATGGTCGCGCCCTGATTGGGCGCGGCGGTCGTCGTGCCGAGCACCATGTCCACCTGTTCGAACGGCACGCTGAGCTCTTCGGCGACGATTTGCGCCAGCGAGGTGCGGATGCCTGTCCCGAGATCGACGTGGCCGTTGAACGCTGTCACCCGGCTATCGGCCCCGACAGCGATATAAAGCTCGGCGGCGTCGCCCATCGACGCGTCATTGACAATGAGAAGCGTGCTCGCGGCTGCCATGTAGGCGGACTTGGGTGCTTCGCGGTGGTTCATCGCGAAACCTCCGTCATGTCGTCGGTCATCAAGTCGACTGGCCGGCCGGCTTTGGTAAGAATTACGGCGCGCCGCACAGCGGCCAGTATCTCAACATGCGTTCCGCACCGGCAGAGATGGTGCCGCAGAGCATCGCGAATATCGCTCTCGTCGGGATCCGTATTTCGCTGAAGCAGTCCAACCGTGGCGATGATCATGCCGTTGAGGCAATACCCGCATTGCGCCGCTGCCTCTTCGATGAAAGCCTGCTGTACCGGGTGCAGAAGCCCATCCACCGCCAGCCCCTCGAGCGTGATCACGCGTCGTTTGCCGATCGCGCCAAGCGGAACAGTACAAGACCGCACCGGACGGCCGTCAACCAGAACCGCGCAGGCGCCGCATTCGCCCAGGCCACAGCCATATTTCGGTCCATTCAGGCAAAGGTCGTTACGCAAGATGTAAAGAAGCGGTGTTTCCGGTTTCGCGCTAACGCGCCAAAGAGCGTCGTTGACATTCAGTGAAACGGAAACGGGAGGCTTCACGGGAACTCCTCCAGCATCACGCAAATAGCCAGGCCTTTTGCTACTGGACGGATCGCTATGCGGCGGGCGCCTTGGCGGCGCGTGCGCATCATAACGATGCGACTGTCACCGACATCACGCATCTACTGCCCTTCACTTTTGTATAAATAGCGTATACGCTTCATATGGAGAGCTGGCAAGTCGAATTTCGTTGTTGCAAACGTTGAAAAACGCGTTACGCTGGGGTATCCAACTAAAACAGCCGCCACGGAAGCTTATCTCCCTGTTGCATTTTAAAGCGTATACGCTATAAGTAAGCCAATTCGCCTATCGCCAGAGCGATACGTTGAAAAACGGAAAAAGGGGTCGCCATGTCCACGGGAAATGAAAAAATCGCGATCATCGGTGCCGGCCTCGGCGGCGCGGCGGCGGGGGCGCTGCTCCAGCATGCCGGCTTCGACGTCCAGATCTTTGAGCAGGCCCCGAGCTTTTCCCGCCTCGGCGCCGGCATCCACATGGGACCGAATGTCCTGAAGATCTTCCAGCGCATCGGCATGGACCAGAAGCTGATCGATATCAGCAGCACGCCGGCCTATTGGTTCAGCCGGGATGGCCTGACGGGAGATTATCTCTCCCGCATTCTGCTCGAAGGTTATGGCGCGACCTATTGTACCGTCCATCGCGGCGATCTCTCTGCCTTGCAGATGGACACCATGACTCCCGGCACCGTCCAGTTCAACAAGCGATTGACCCGCCTCGAAGACAATGGCTCGGATGTCTACCTCGAATTCCAGGACGGCACCTCGGCGCGCGCCACGATCGTGATCGGTGCCGACGGCATCAATTCGCGCGTCCGCGAGACATTGCTGGGCGCCGAAAAGCCGCACTATAGCGGCTGGGTCGGTCATCGCGCGATGATCTCGGCGCAAAAGCTGAAGAAGTTCGACCTGACCTTCGAGGATTGCGTCAAGTGGTGGGGGCCGGATCGCCACATGATGGTCTATTACACCACCAGCCGCCGCGACGAATATTACTACGTGACCGGCGTCCCGCACCCCGCCTGGGAATTCGACGGCGCTTTCGTGCAGAGCAGCCGCGAAGAAATGTCGGAAGCCTTTGCCGGATACCATCCGGTCATCCAGGCGCTGATCGAAGCCACCGACGACGTCACCAAGTGGCCGCTGTTCAACCGTAACCCGCTACCGCTCTGGAGCCAGGGCCGCATGGTCCTGCTCGGCGATGCCTGCCACCCGATGAAGCCGCATATGGCTCAGGGTGCCGCCATGGCGATTGAGGATGCGGCCATGCTGGCGCGATGCCTGGCGGAAACCGGATCGCAGGATTACGCGACCGCCTTCCGTCTCTATGAGGCCAGCCGACGCGATCGCGCGACGCAGGTTCAGACCGTGTCCAACGCCAATACGTTCCTGCAGACGCAGGAAGATCCTTCATGGGTCTACGGCTACGACGTCTATGCCGAGCCTATCCTCGACAAGAGCGTCGCATGAGCGCGGCCCTTCTCTACGGCGCGAATGTCTCTGCCAACGGCATCCGCCAGCATTACCTCCGCTATGGCGGCAAGGGTCGGCCGGTCATCCTCATTCCCGGCATCACCAGCCCGGCGATCACCTGGGGCTTCGTTGCCGAACGCCTTGCCGACCGCCATGACGTCTACGTTCTCGATGTCCGGGGCCGCGGCCTGTCCTCGACCGGTCCGGATCTCGACTACGGTCTCGATGCCATGGCCGCCGACGTCATCGGCTTTGCCCAGGCGCTCGGTGTTGGCGCTGCTGCGCTGCTTGGCCATTCGATGGGTGCGCGCATCGCCATGCGGGCGGCAAATACCGGCGGCGAGTTCTCCCGCCTCGCCCTTATCGATCCCCCAGTCTCCGGGCCGGGCCGCCGGCCTTATCCGAGCAAGCTGCCCTGGTATGTCGATAGCATTCGCCTCGCGCTGGCAGGCATCGATGCCGAGGGCATGAAGGCGTTTTGCCCGACATGGACGGAAAGCCAGCTGCAGTTGCGCGCTGAATGGCTGCACACCTGCTTCGAGCCTGCCATCGTCACCGCCTTCGAGGACTTCCACAAGGACGACATCTTCCCGGATTTCGCCACACTGAAGCAGCCGTCGATGCTGATGGTCGCGGGACGTGGCGGCGTTATTGCGCCGGAAGATGAAGCGGAAATCCGTGGGCTCAACCCCCCTATCGAGATAAGCCGCGTCCCGAATGCCGGCCACATGATCCCTTGGGACGATCTCGACGGCTTCTTCGAGGCGCTTGGAGATTTCCTCTCCCGATAAACGCCAATGGCGGGTCTTTGGCCCGCCATTTTTATTGCCGCAGCGAGAGCGCCCAACGTGCGCCCGCTCACTCATCAAAGGAGCCGTCCGTGCAGAAACCCTATCGCATCGGCCAGATCGTGCCGAGTTCCAACACGACGATGGAGACGGAAATTCCGGCGATGCTGATGGCTCGCCAGTTGATCCGGCCGGAGCGCTTCACCTTCCATTCCAGCCGCATGCGCATGAAGAAGGTGGTCAAGGAAGAACTGGCCGCCATGGACGCCGAATCCGATCGGTGCGCCATCGAACTGTCCGATGCCCGCGTCGACGTGCTCGGATATGCCTGCCTCGTCGCCATCATGGCGATGGGCCTCGGCTACCATCGCCAGTCGGAAAAGCGCCTGACCGGCCGCACGCAGGAAAACGACACGAACATCCCGGTCGTCACTAGCGCCGGCGCGCTGATCGAGGGCCTGAAGGTGATGAAGGCGAAGAAGATCGCCGTCGTCGCGCCCTATATGAAGCCGCTGACCGAACTCGTCGTGAACTATATTCGCGAGGAAGGTTTCGAAGTGATGGATTGGCGGGCGCTTGAAATTCCCGACAATCTGGATGTTGCCCGCCACGATCCGGAAAACCTGCCGGCCATCGTCCAGACGCTCGATCTTTCCGATGTCGATGTCATCGTGCTTTCGGCCTGCGTGCAGATGCCGTCGCTGCCCGTCATCGCCAAGGTCGAGGCCATGACCGGCAAACCGGTGCTTACCGCGGCCGTGGCAACTACCTATTGCATGCTGAAATCACTGGGACTGGAAGCCGTCGTGCCGGGTGCCGGCGCGCTCCTGTCCGGCGCTTATTGAACCTGAAGTCGTTTCCGGCCGCATTGCGGCGGAGGAAAACAAGGAGTGCCCCATGCAGAGTGCTGAAACCAACTATCAGGGCGTTTGGGGCAACCGCATCGGTTTCGGCCAGCGGCCGGCCCTTCTGGTGATCGACTTCCTGAAAGCCTATACGGTGGAAGGCGCGCCGCTCTATGCGCCGGGTGTCGTCGATGCCGTTGCACAAACACCGGCACTTCTGGCTGCGGCGCGCGCCGCAGGCATTCCCGTCATCCACACCCGCATTCTCTATCTCGCCGAGAACTGCGCCGACGGCGGCATGTGGGTGAAAAAGGCTCCGGTCATGATGGCCATGGTCGAGGGCAACGTGCTGGCCGAATTCTGCGACGGCGTCGAGCCGGAAAAGGGCGAGCTGGTCATCGTCAAACAATATGCCAGCGCCTTTTTCGGCACCAGTCTCGCCTCTCTACTTCACACGCAGGGTGTCGATACCGTCGTTCTTGCCGGATGCTCGACAAGCGGCTGCATTCGCGCAAGTGCGGTGGATGCCGTCCAGCACGGGTTCCGGACCATCGTCGTGCGCGATTGCGTCGGCGACCGGCACCCCGATCCGCACAATGCCAACCTCTTCGATATCGACAGCAAGTATGGCGATGTCGTCTCAAAGGAGGATGCCATCGCCGAAATCGCCAAGATCAAGTCCGACTGTCCGTAACTTTGCAAAAACAGCCAAGCCTTCACGTAAGATAGGGGAACGAGCATGGATCAATTCAGCTTCACCGAAATCTGCCTGCATCAGTTGAAGATGTCGGGCGTCCACGAGGGCGAGAAACTCATCGTCCTAACCCAGGGCAACGAGCGCCTCGATTACGCCGACGCCTTCATGGCCGCAGGCATGCGTCTTGGGGCGAAAATGTATCACATGCGTTTGCCGCCGGTGCCGCCGGCTGGGGCATGGGCGGTCGGCCAGACAGGCCTCGCAGCCATGCCAGAAGCGGTGGAGGCCCTTAAGGCCGCCGACATGCTGATCGATTGCATCTTCCTGCTCTTCAGCCCGGAGCAGATGGCGATCCAGGCGGCCGGAACACGTATCCTGACCGCCGTCGAACCGCCGGAGATTCTCGCCCGCATGTTGCCGACAAAGGAACTGCGCGAGCGCGTCGAATTTGCCGGAGAGCTGCTCTCCAAAGCGAAGGTGATGCGGATCACCTCTGCCCATGGCACGAATGTCACCTACAAGCTCAACACCTATCCGGCCATTACGGAATATGCGTGCACCGACGAGCCAGGCCGCTGGGATCATTGGCCATCCGGCTTTGTCTTCACCGGTGGTGACGATGATGGCGTCGACGGCACGATCGTCGTTGCCCCGGGCGATATTCTGCTGCCGCAGAACATCTACGTCCGCGATCCGATCTACTACACCATTGAAAATGGTTGGATCACCGACATTCGCGGCGGCCTCGACGCAGAGCTGGTCAAATCCTACATGGACGGTTTCAACGATCCGCGCGGCATGGGCATGAGCCATGTCGGCTGGGGTCTTAATCAGAACGCCAAGTGGCATCGCATGGTACCAGGCGAATTTCCGGGCGGCATGGGCATGGAGGCCCGCTCGTTCTACGGCAACGTCATGTTCTCGACCGGTCCGAACAACGAACTGGGCGGCCCGAACGACACGGCATGCCATCTCGATATCCCGATGCGCAATTGCTCGCTCTTTCTCGACGACGAGCCGATGGTCCTCAACGGCGACATCGCGGTCAAGGAAATGCAGTACAACTTCAAGTCGTAACGGGAGCCGGCCTGCTTGGCGTGTTTTTAGGGCAAGCAGGTCGGGCCCGAATGCCTTGACCGGTGAAACTTGCTGTCCTGCATGGACGCACAGACGCCGCAATCGATGGACCCGCCAATATGACTGTCAAAGACACCGAACGCCCACGTGAAGCCGCGGTGGCTGAAAACGTCTATGATGTGACCGAGCAGGTAGGTCACTTGCTACGCAAAGCCTACCAGCGGCATCTCTCAATCTTCCAGGCGAACGCCAGTGACCCGGACCTGACATCCGTCCAGTTCGTCACGCTCTGCGCCTTGCATGATCTCGGCCCGAGCTCCCAGGTGGAGTTGGTAAAGGCCACCTCGGTCGATCAGGCGACCATTCGCGGGATCGTTGAGCGTCTGAAAGCACGTGGATTGGTCGATCTATCCAAAGACAGAGTCGACGCCCGCAAGGTTGTGATTTCTCTCCTGCCGAAGGGTGAGGCGCTGCTTCAGGACATGTACCCTCGTGCATATCTCATCAGCGAGAAAACTGTCTCTCCCCTCAATCCGGCGGAGAGAATTGCGTTGCTGTATCTTCTTCGTAAAATCGCGGAGGATGAGGTTGGAGAGCGGTGACGAGATTAGCGCCTACCCGACAGTCTAGCAGCATGGCGCCAGCCACCCGATCCCGAGTGCCCCCGCCGATATGATTGGTGTGATGAGCCTGCGTGGCAGGGTGATCCCGATCATCGCTTCGGCAATAAGCCATGTACGGGTAGCGCCGAGCCGAAGGAGCGCACGGCCATCGTCGCGGCTACCGTTGATGACGTGATTGTCGACGGTCTCCCCGTCAATTTGTGACGTGCAACGCTGTAATCATCCCCGCTGATCTTGCACGGTCAACAGGCCGTGCCAGATACGAAACAATATGTTGCTTCAGTTCAAAGCGAGAGCCCGCATGACCATATGGCTATCGACATACTGGATCATGCTGGCAATTTTGCCGTCGCGGACCTCGTGGATGTGCGCGAGGCTTGCCTTTATCGCCTTGCCGTGGCGAGGATGATCGGACCACATGCCTTCGGATCATCAGGAAGGTCTCCGAACCTGTCGGCCTCCCGACGGCCGCTCGCCTGACATTTGAAGTAGCAATTGGACGGCACCGATGGCGCTACACCGCGCGTCCACTTCCCTGTTGCAAGACGAAGTCGTGAAAGTCGAACTGTCGCTGCGTCCGTCGAGCTGCAAGCACCGAGATCGATGGCTGGAAGAAAAGGGCAGCGGGACGCCGTTGTCGGCCAGCTTCAGACCTGTCGGGGAAGGTCAGGTGAAGAAAATGCAAGTGTCTGCTTTTGGGACCAGGTGACCACCGTTGTGGATCGACGCGGAACGTCGTTCTCATGACCGGTTGCCGAGGAGCGCTCGTCGTGCCGTCTCGAAGCTGAGGCGTGAAGCAGTCGCAGGATCTCCAGAACCAATATCTTTGCGGAACGTTAATGCAAGCGTTGCAAGTCCGTTTTCGCGTTGCCATGATGCCGAGCCGGTGGCACCTTCCAGCGGTCGCCGCTCGCCAACAGGACACACCACTTGACCGATACCAAGCTGCGATCTGCAGATCCGGAACTGGAACACCAGACCCGGCGAGGACTGCCATCGCTTGTTCTCGCCGCCCTCGGCGTCGTGTACGGCGACATCGGAACAAGCCCGCTCTACGCTTTCAGGGAAGCCCTCCATGCCACCGGCGGATCCGGAGCGCATCACGCGAACGTGCTTGGTATCCTGTCACTGATCGTCTGGGCGCTCACGATCATCGTCACGCTGAAGTACGTGACGTTCGTGCTGAAGGCTGACAACCGGGGCGAAGGTGGCACGCTGTCTCTCATGACTCTCGCTCGCGAAGGTCTGGCCGGACGACCTAAGTGGGTGCTTGTCCTGGGCGTGATCGGCGCGTCGCTGTTTCTCGGCGACGCGATCATCACGCCTGCGATCTCCGTTCTGTCTGCAGTCGAGGGCATCGAGGTGGTCGCACCGGCCCTGTCCAACTGGGTCGTGCCGATCACTCTTACGATCATCGGAATGCTTTTCTTCGTCCAACGGTTCGGGACGAGCGGCGTGGCGTCGGTATTCGGTCCCATAACGGCTCTGTGGTTTGTCGTCCTTGGCGTCAGCGGGGCGGCCCACATCTTCGACGATCCGTCGGTGTTAGGCGCGGTCAATCCAGTACACGCGCTCCGGTATATCGCAAGCAACATCGGCTCGGCCATCGCGGTGCTTGGGGCGGTCTTCCTTGCCGTGACCGGCGCCGAGGCCCTATATGTCGACCTTGGCCATTTCGGACGCCGCCCGATCGTCACGGCGTGGTTTTCACTTGTCTTCCCTGGTCTGCTTCTGAATTACTTCGGCCAGGGAGCGTTCGTGCTCGCCAACCCGCAGATGGCTGAGCATCCCTTTTTCAGCATGCATCCGGAATGGGCGAGGATTCCGATGGTCTGTCTGGCGACCGCGGCAACGGTCATCGCAAGCCAGGCCGTTATCTCCGGCGCTTATTCGCTCGTCCGTCAGGCGATGCACCTCAATCTTCTTCCGCGCCTGCGGATACTCCATACCTCTGAAACCCAATCCGGGCAGATCTTCATGCCGCAGGTGAACAACCTGCTGTTCGTGTTGGTCGCTGCTCTGGTGCTCTTCTTCCAAAACTCCAGCGGCCTTTCCGCAGCCTACGGTATCGCCGTGACAGGCGAGATGTTCATCACTTCGATCCTCCTGTTCATCGTGATGCGGCGGATCTGGAGCTGGAAGCTGGCGACGGCTCTTGCCGTCATTGTGCCGATTTCATTGATCGACGCAGGATTTCTAGCCGCCAACATCGCGAAGTTCGCAGATGGCGGATGGGTTCCTATTGCGGTGGCGACGACGATGGCGCTCGTCATGCAGACATGGACGGCGGGGCGTCGGCTGCTTGCCGCCCGCACCAAGGCCGACGAAATCCCGCTTGCGGCGATCATTGACAATTTGGCCCGGAAGAAGCCGCTCACGGTGCCTGGGACTGCGATGTTCCTGACAAGCGATATCGAAGGGGCGCCAACCGCACTTCTCCACAGCCTGAAGCATTACAAGGTGCTCCATGAGCAGAACGTCATTCTAAGCGTCGTCACCTCGACGACGCCGTTCGTCCCCGACGACGAGAAAATCTTCCTCGAAAGCTTCAATCGCCACTTCAGCCGGCTGGTGATCACGTTCGGCTACATGGAGACGCCCAACATCCCTCGTGCGCTCGTCCTCGCCCGCAAGCTTGGCCTGAAGTTCGACATTATGTCGACCTCGTTCTTCCTGTCCCGCCGAACGATCCTGCCGTCGAAGAAAGGTGGCATGCCGTTCTGGCAGGATCGGCTGTTCATCTCGCTTGCGCAAAACGCCAGCAATGCGACAGACTATTTCGGGCTGCCGTCGGGTCGAGTGGTCGAACTCGGGCTGCAGACAACTATCTAGCGGAGCCGATGGGCACCGCTCCCCTCACATCGCGAGGAACGCCGATCTTGGTGGGCCATCGCAGCCCTTCTTCGCATAGAGCTGCCGTCCCTGTCGGCTCTGGTATTCGCCGTGTTGATCAGTCCCACGGATCCGGTGGCGGTTCTCTCGACCCTGACGGGGTTGGTCGTGTTCACCGCCCTGCTCCCGCTGGCCAGCGGCGGCGCGGCGCAGGTCGCGGTCCCAGAGCCAGCCCACTTCATGTGGCCAGAATGGCAAGGGAACGGATCAGCTTCGTCCGCGATCATCGCTACGCTTCGTACGCTGCCAACGAAGCGGAACTGGTGTGGTGACCTCGGCGTGATATGCGATCCTCACTACAACTGCCGACGTTGCGGTGGCTCGGTCTTGAACGGATCCGAACCGTGAACCGGGCTTAATCGAACACCTACCGAACGGACGCGCGCTTGACCGCTTGAATTGGGGCGGTCGCCATTTTTTTCGCTCCAGTTGCAGATCGCCAACATGCCCAGCGCGTGCCGCTCCTAAATGCTTTCGGTAAAGGAGGCGTTATATATGAGGAAAGCATTAAATTATTTTTGTTACTAACTTCTTGTCGGCCCGCCTTGGGTCGGGAACTTCTAAGGGGGCCTACGATGCGTCGTCCAAGCATAAAGTCGAGTCTTGTCCTAATTTTCAGCGGCGTAGCGGTTCTTTTCGGCGTCGTCGCGTATCTGGCAATCGATGGTCTCAGCAAGACCAACGGTTCCACCGAGG
>NZ_LWBS01000314.1 GCF_001652265.1 Rhizobium leguminosarum | reverse complement strand
AGAAATACCGGCTGAACGATCCCGTGCCCTATCAATACGTGCGGTGGCTGGGTGCCGCCGTTCAAGGCGATCTCGGTATTTCGCTGCGCACCAACCAGCCGGTCCTGCAGCTCGTCGGCGAAAAGCAGCCGGTCACCATCCAGCTCGCCATCATGTCGATGATCTTCGCCTTTGCGATCGGCGTGCCGATGGGGATCCTGGCGGCCGTCAAGAAGAACACGATGATCGACTATCTCGCCACCATCCTCGCACTGACCGGCCTGTCGATCCCGAATTTCTGGCTCGGCATCATGCTGATCCTCCTGGTTTCGGGCAATCTCGACTGGCTACCGGCATCGGGCTACGAACCCTTCTTCAGCAATCCGCTGCGTTCGCTGCAAACCATGCTGATGCCCTCCTTCGTGCTCGGCAACGCGCTGGCTGCGACCCTGATGCGCCATACTCGCTCGTCA
>NZ_LWBS01000313.1 GCF_001652265.1 Rhizobium leguminosarum | reverse complement strand
GGTGGATGGATGGGAGTGTGGTGTGGTGGGGTTGGGGGGATGCGCTGGTGTGTGGCGGGGTTTGGTGGGTGTCCCGTCCAGGGGTTTGACCCCATGGTGCTTGGCAAACACTGCCGTTTCGAAGGGTAGGCCTGAAGAAAGGCGAAGAGAGGGGGTCGTCCGGGGGGGGAGGGAATAGAGGAAGCAATGCTCGCAGCCCCGGTGGGGATTGTTCGACAGTTCGAAGGGAATGTCCGGCGATTGTGTGCGGGTGATGGCCGTGCGGGGTTTTTCGACCTGCACTTCCGTCTTGAACGTCGGCAGTTCTGCCCACGTCTGCAACCCATCGTCTAATGTCTCCCGCTCCAACGCCTCGAAGCGCCCTTTCGGGTTCAGTCCCGCCCCACGCCCGCGCCGCCGATCGACCTCGAGTCTCAGACCGGAGGAAGCGATCATCGCATCGGCAATATCTGC
>NZ_LWBS01000312.1 GCF_001652265.1 Rhizobium leguminosarum | reverse complement strand
GGACAACGAGGGGAAGGAGGGTGTTTGCGGGTTGTGTCTGGGCTTGGCCGGTTGGGGGTGTGGGAGTGAGGGTGCCGTTGCTGCCCAGCGGCCGGGGCCGGAGGTGCCTGGGGCCCCAGTCCACCGCGACATAAGCGGGAGTTGCCATTAGAGGACGCCTCCATCGACAATCAGGGACTGGGCGGTCAGCGCCGCCGCGCAGTCGGACGCAAGAAACAGGCTATGACCGACGATCGCAGCGGGTTTTAGAGGGACTTTCAGGCACTGGGCCGCGATCCACCGCGCAATGATCGCCTAGGTGAGCCAGGGCTGCATCTGCCACTATGTGACTACCATGCCCGGCAGGATGCGGTTGACCCGAAGATTTTACGGCCCGATCCTGCCCGCCAGGACGTTCATCAGCCCGACAAGCACTGCCTTGGGGGCCGCCTAGGCGGTACAAACTTCCGTGTT
>NZ_LWBS01000311.1 GCF_001652265.1 Rhizobium leguminosarum | reverse complement strand
GGATGTTTCGTTTGTCAGTGTAGTTGGCTTATAATTTTAGTTTTGTGTGGTTTTGATGGGCAATTATGGTTTTGCTCCAGTTCGACCAGCCGCGGTTGCGATCGACGCGGGTGTATCGCGGGGGACGGTCAAAGGATACATGGTTGAGCGTTTCGGCATCCACTCTTTCGCGGTTTCGCTTGGCATAATGCTCATTTGGCGTGTTGTTTTGATTGCGATTACCGGCGGATTTCCGATGACGGTGGACATCCCTGCAAGCTCCCGGGCGACGACGGCCCCACCGCTGCTTAACAATTTTCGTATGTCGAAATTCCGGCTTCACTTGATAGGGATTCCAGTAACGCTCAACATCCCCCGTCCGAAACCCTTCAATAGAACCCAGCACAGGACCAGAAGGAAAAAGCGGCACAGACACTCAGACTACCTGTCAGCAGGGTCCCCATAAAAACACTC
>NZ_LWBS01000310.1 GCF_001652265.1 Rhizobium leguminosarum | reverse complement strand
CGGTTCACTTCGAGAACGCTGTCCCAGACCTCCTCGCCCATGCCCACCAACACGACGACTCCGGTCCACCCAGCATCCTCAACGAAGATCCCAACACCTTCCAGATCCGCCACACCACTCTCCCAAAACGCCTTGCCCTCATCCCAGTCCGCCAGCCTGGCCGGGACAATCTCGACGCGCTAACCGAGTTCGGCCCCCAGCGCTTCCACATTCTCCCCCCTGTTCCCGTACCAGCCCAATACCCCCCCCCGCCCCTTCCTCTATCAACGTCACACGACCGACCGCCCAGGGCCGGAAGCCTTCGGACTCAACCGTAGCTCCCTGCGTCCTCCGCCCCTCCAGAACCACCACCTCGCACGCCTCTTCGGCACTCACCCCGCCGCTGCGGGCGGAATCGAACCACCCCAATAGACCAGCAGCACAAAACTCACTCATCCCATCAGTTGCACTAACA
>NZ_LWBS01000309.1 GCF_001652265.1 Rhizobium leguminosarum | reverse complement strand
AGGAGAGCGGGAGGGTGGCGGTCAAAAGGTTGATGGGGTAGGTGGGAGAATTGTGGCGTGCGGAGGGGTTGCACGGATTGAGTTTGTGTCGGCTGGCAGACCGCCGGGGCGCAGGTGCGGTGTACCCTTCTTGCCTGGTCGGCAAGAAGGAGTCGCTCTTCGAGCTGGCTCTGGAATCGGTGCTCGAATATCGCGCACCGCATGGGATCGTTGCGTCCGAAGATTTGCCCGAGGACGGCGTTCATATCCTCGAAGACTGGCGCGCTGGCATGCTGTGCCATCCCTGGTCGGCATCGCTGCTGCCGGGCAGGTCGCTCGGCCTGAATATCCTCAGTGGCCTGGAACTGCTGAGCACGACCGTGTCCGCAGCCGGTGTCACTGATGCGGATTTGAACGTCGCGATCTGGTCGCTCTGGAATTCTGTGATCGGCGCGACCATCACCCGGGCGAACTTC
>NZ_LWBS01000308.1 GCF_001652265.1 Rhizobium leguminosarum | reverse complement strand
CGGCAACAGCCTTAATTTCCTCGGCCAGAACAACAATGCGACCGATATCACCAGCATCGTCGCCGGCAACGATCTGGTCGGCGGCTCCTATCTCCTCTACGGCCCCGGCACCTTCGTGCTGGAGGCCGGGCATGATCTAGGTCCGTTCTCGCCGTCCGACTCGTCGACACGCGGCATCGCGACGATCGGCAACGGCAGCGCGGCCGGCGGCGCATTCGCTAGTGCTCTTCCCAATAATCCTCTCAAGCCTTATTTGCCGTCCAAGGGAGCCGAGCTCGATCTGCTGTTCGGCGTGAAGCCCGGCATCAACTATGCCGCGGCGATCGCCAACTACGTCGATCCGGCACAGGCCGGCACCGGCGGTATCGACTTCCTCACCGATATCGCCGCCGTGCTCGGCCAGCCGCGCGATCAGGCCTGGGCCACTTTCAAGGGCCTGCCGCAGGCGCGGCAGC
>NZ_LWBS01000307.1 GCF_001652265.1 Rhizobium leguminosarum | reverse complement strand
GGAGCAGTGCGATGAAAGATTCAGTGTGAGGCCAAAGAAGACGACGGGTTAGAAGAAGTGTGTCGTCGACGAATCGTCCCGGCTGAACAGACGGGTGGCGATGACGTAGAAGTCGAAGTTTAAGCAGGAAATGCCGGCGAGAAGCAGCTTCACGTCGAAACATTCGCCTTCCGGCTTCAGGATCAGCAGCACCCCGAAAAGTCCGGCGCCGATCGCTGACCACCGCCGCCCCCCGACCCGTTCGCCGAGGCTCGGCATCGCCAGCAGTGCGACCAGGATCGGCGTCGCGGACAAGACCTCCCGCGAACGGGCAAGGCCGATCACGGCACAGCAGGGGATGGCGAGAACCACCTCAATCGAAAGCAGAACGCCGAGCGTCCCCTGCAGGCAGGGGCGGTGGGTGCGGGCAGCAGCCTGTAGGCCACCGCCACTTCTGCACGCCAAGTTGATATTGG
>NZ_LWBS01000306.1 GCF_001652265.1 Rhizobium leguminosarum | reverse complement strand
AGTTTGGCCTGTGACGTTGTTCCCAGGGTCTCCAAGGTCCAGGTAATGTCGATTGTAGCCGGCGATAGCTGGCTGGCCAAAGGCGCTAATATCCTGATGTTCGGGCCGCCCGGCGGCGGAAAGAGTCATTGCGCCGCCGCCGTCGGCCTCGCGTTAATTGAGAACGGCTGGCGCGTGCTCTTGTCCCGTACGACTGATCTCGTCCAGAAGCTTCAGGTCGCGCGGAGGGAGCTTCAGCTTGAAGCCACCATATCAAAGCTCGACAAGTTCGATCTTCTCATCCTCGACGCCCTGGCCTACGTCACCAAGTACCGGACCGAAACAAGCGTACTCTACGAACTCATCTCCGCAAAATATGATCGTCGTTCCATCATGATCACCGCAAATCAGCCCTTCGGCGAATGGAACCGCGTCTTTCCCAACCCACCCCAACCACCTTACCCTGTTGACCCACC
>NZ_LWBS01000305.1 GCF_001652265.1 Rhizobium leguminosarum | reverse complement strand
GGCTGCGTGGTTCAGATCTGATCGCCGACGGCCGTGCGGCCCGCGACGAACGAAATGCCGCGATCACCGCCTTGACGGACCTGCTGCCGCTCGCCCGCGCCCATGCCACCGAGTTCCGAAGAAACGCTGAGCGGTTCGAAAGCCGCGAGCAACAGCGCCGCACTCATATGTCATTGCCGATTCCGGCGCTCTCGAAGACAGCGATGGCACGTCTTGCGGAGATCGAGGCGGTGCGCAGGCAAGGTGGTGACGACGCCTACAAGACCGCCTTTGCGCTTGCCGCCGAAGACCGATCCATTGTCCAGGAGGTCAAGGCGGTCAGCGAGGCGCTGAGCGCCCGCTTCGGCTGGAGCGCCTTCACATCCAAAGCCGATGCGGTTGCCGAACGCAATATGATCGAACGCATGCCGGAAGACCTCGCGAGCATCAGAGGCGAGAAGTTGACCCGGCTGTTCGAGGCCGTGAAGCGCTTTGCCGACGAGCAGCATCTGGTCGAGCGGCGGGATCGTTCGAAGATCGTTACGGCGGCGAGTGCCGATCAGGGGATCGAGGCAGACAAGGAGAATGCCGCCGTGCTGCCCATGCTTGCCGCCGTCACCGAGTTCAAGACCCCGGTCGACGAGGAGGCGCGCTCGCGGGTGCTCTCAGATCCTCTCTATCGCCAGCAGCGTGCCGCGCTGGCGGCCGTGGCATCAACGATCTGGCGCGATCCGGCCCGCGCCGTTGGCAAGATCGAAGACCTGCTTGCCAAAGGTTTTGCCGGTGAGCGCATCGCCGCCGCGGTGGCCAATGATCCGGCCGCCTATGGGGCGTTGCGCGGTTCCGATCGCCTGATGGACCGGATGCTGGCTTCCGGCCGCGAGCGGAAAGAGGCGACACAGGCCGTGCCAGAAGCCGGAGCCCGCCTGCGCGCGCTCGGTTCAGCCTACGTCAATGGGCTCGATACCGAACGCCAGGCTATTGCCGAAGAGCGACGGCGCATGGCGGTCGCCATTCCCGGCCTGTCGAAGGCGGCGGAAGAGGCGCTCACGCGTCTGACGGCTGAGGCGAGGAACAATGGCCGCAAGCGGAATTCACCGGCCGTTTCTCTCGATCCGACTATTCGCCAGGAATTTGCCGCAGTCAGCGCGGCACTCGACGAGCGCTTCGGCCGCAACGCCATCCTCCACGGCGAAAAAGATCTCATCAACCGCGTGCCACAGATGCAGCGCAATGCCTTCGAGGCGATGAAGGAAAAGCTGAAAGTTCTGCAGCAGGCGGACCGCAGGGAAAGCAGCGAGCAGATCATCTCGGAACGGCGTCAGCGGGCTGTCAGCCGTGGCCGCGGCATTATCCTGTAAACGCGGCTGGAGAGGCGGATGAGACGACGACGATAAGGTTGAATCACCGTCTAGATGCTTACCGAACACGCACTGGTCTAAATGGGTCCTCGGCACGACAGATGATCTGTGGATCCGGAATACTCGCTTTAACCGCTCTCGCTCAAGTCAATACAAAGGGCGCCGCTGTCGCAGGTTCATAAGTATCCGGCGAGACGCGTCCGAAGTGGACGCCGGCGTAAAAGTGCCCTCAAAAAGCTCTGGGTGGACGATGCCGGATCTTTCGCCTATCGATGGTGCGATGAAGTCGTCGCTCGATCATATTCCGCCTCGTAAACAGCGCGAGATTAGCCGTGTCCTGGAAATCCTGCGCGAGGAATTCGAGGACGCGCTGAAGGACGGCACGGCGGAGTTCAAGAAGCGCGGCCGCATCCTGAAGATCATCCTATTCGGCTCGTACGCGAAGGGCGGTTGGGTGGATGAACCCTTCACTATAAAGGGTTATCGCTCGGATTTCGATCTCCTGATCGTCGTTAACAATCGCAAGCTCTGCGAGTTCGCCGAGTATTGGTACAAGGCCGCCGATCGGCTGATCCATGAGAAGGCGATCGAAACGCCGGTAAGCTTCATTGTGCACTCCAGGCGTGAAGTGAACGCCTACCTGAAAGAAGGACAGTACTTCTTCTCAGATATCCGCAAGGAAGGCGTCCTTCTTTATGAACTCGATGATGAGCCGCTTGCCGAGCCGAAGCCGCTCTCGCCGGAAGACCGACTGCGCGTTGCGCGGGAACATTTTTCAAACCGCATGAAGCTAATCAAACAATTTGCCGAAGGAGCCGCTTTTCATATCACGAGGGGCAACTTTGATGTTGCCGCCTTCGATTTGCACCAGACAGTAGAGCAAGCATACGCGTGCATCCTGCTGACTCTGACCAATTACGGCCCTCCGTCCCACAACATAAAGTTTCTTCGCTCCCTAGCCGAGGAGCAAGATAGACGGCAAGCTGAGGCCTTTCCCCGCGACCAGCATCGAGAGCGCGCTTGGTTCAACACGCTGAACGAAGCTTATGTTAAGGCGCGGTATTCTAAGCATTTCGAAATCACCGGCGAAGCGCTTACCTGGCTTAGCGAACGAACCACTCTGCTGCTCGACCTAGCAGAAATGGTGTGCTCCGAGCATCTACAGATGCTTGCGTCGAGAGTCGTGGTTCTCAGATCTGAGAGATAGGTGACGTTTCTTGGAGCGATTACGCGGACCGGTCATTTGGGAGAAGTGGACCAATCCATCAAACAGCGTCGAAGCGCGTCGAGTGAGTATTGAAATCAGAGGCGATTTATGGAACTACATGCCGACGGCGAAGGCGCTGCGACGGTCACATTATCGGTGGCTCGAGTCGAGACTGGTGTTTGGCCAGCCCTTCGCGATATGAGCGCAAGCCTAAGGGCGCGTACCCCGCTGCAAGCCGGCAGACGAAGACCCAAAGACGAGTGATATCTTCGCAAAGGATCGCGCCCAACCCGCTAATCGCTATCGTTGTATCCAGATGCGCGATCTCCTTGGCCTGCTCATCGAGGCGCCGGTGAATCACCGATCGGCTTTCCTGAGCATTGTTCTTCTCGTCGCTGAGGTCCTCCCGCAAGAAACGATCGGAGAAGTCGTTAAGCAGCTAACCGGCTAGCATGCCGAGCGGCCGGAACTTCCACACCTCATCGATGTTGTAGTCCGCATGAGCAACACAGAGAAAAAGCCACGGAAGGCATGATCGAATTCGTGCTGGCCACCCTCGTTGTCGCGATAATCATTGCGGTGGCGTATTTGGCTTTCTTCACGCCGGGACAGGTTTAGGCTGAACCGGCCCAAGTGCGCCGATCGTACGAGAGCGGCCAACAACCGCAGCAGATCGCCCCGGCACCGCGGCCGAAATGGCTTTGCCTCCAACTGGAGCAGGCGAGATGAGCGAGAACTTCAGCGCCAGAGAGACCTTGGCCATATATGGCGAGTGCGCAACCACGATAACATTCGTCCGGGATGAATTTTTCACCGAGGAAAAGACGTTCCCGACGATGCAAGATGCAATCGACTACCTGAAAGCATTCGACCCTAGCCCGCGCGGGATCTTTCTCCATATCCGCGCTCACGGTCGCGACATCCCATTCGACCGTGATAATATAGCGAAGCTGATGCGGGAGCTTTGATTATGACCAAGTTTCAATATAGCGGCTGCGCTCGTCCTCCGGCTCGCCGGACAGCCCCTTTCTAGTGAGATGCGGCTCCTGCCCCAGGGCACGGATGGCGACGGCGTTCCAGGACTCTGGGCCCCCCAAACAACGTCATAGCCGGCGGCTGCGTCGATCGCTTTGATCGCAGACTTTTCTGCGTGGCCTTCAGCTCCTGTAGGCAGACGACGTCCGGCCTGGCTTCATCAAGCCACCTCAGCAAGACTTCGAGGCGGCCGTTGACCCCGTTGACGTTGTACGTTGCGAGCTTCACGGCTCAGTGCCGGCTGATTTCAGCCTCGACCTTCTTGCGAGAGTTCCCAGCACTCTTCACGGCCTTCTTGACCGTTTCCTTTGAAACGCTTTCCTTCTTCGCTTCGTAGCGAACCTCGTGATCTTGTCCGCCAGCGACCTTCGCGCGATCCTGAGCGCGGCCTCGGGAAGTGGATGCCATCTTCAAATCTCCTGATGATATCGGCCCCTGGGAAACGGACGCCGATTCAAGAAGTTCCGGCATATTCCGCAACTGTCCTCATCCATCACGGATTGCGGATCGTCTGCCGTGTGTTCTGCGCCTGCGGCTCGAGCTGCAACCCCTGCCCGAGGTCGATGGGCATTCTCCTGCGATCGCGCGGGAGCGCCCACTTGCTTGGGGCGAGGTGTGCCAAACTCCCCGTCTCGCCTGCGGAGGCGAAAGCCTTCCTTAAAGGGCGGCACTGACGGCTGTTGTCTGAAAAGGGCAGGGGCCTTTTTGTGAAAGTTGGGAGCTCCCAACTTCTTCCTCACAACACTTCGAATGACTGTGCCAGACGACCGAGAATTGCCCCGCTTCCAGCGTGGCCCTTGCGCCTCGATTGAAAGTTGGGATCTCCCAACTTTAAGCAACTTGAGGCGATCGGCTGCGCGCGGCGGCTGCCGGCCGTCAGCCCTACCATGCAAGAACGCGCCTTCCCGCGACTCATCTGTCCATGAGCGAAACTTCGCGCTTCTGCGTCGATGCCGCGTGTTCCTGCGAACCCGGGGGGAGGGGACTTTGTGTGACGTGACGTTCGGCATGTTTGCAGCGCGCCGGCTGGGCGTTATAGGGCCTTGGCCACCGATCATGATCAACTAAACGGTGAGAGTGGCGGGTATCCTACCATCACCGCAGACGATTTCGAGCGCGTCCGGCTCCAGGCTTACCATTCCGCATCAGCCCCATCGACAGCATGCGGCATAGGCAGACTGCCACGATGTTGTCCATCGCAGCAAGTCGGTCACCGGGAATGCGACCCGATTGAGTCCCGGAAGGGCGTCCGGCGAGAAGAAGACCTGACCATCAGACCACGCCCTTCTTAAGGATGAAGTTCCCATAGGGGCGCGATTCAGCCGTCTGGATGACTGCAAACGATCGCATCGCGATGGGATAGTATGCAAACCTCTCGACAGGTTGGCTCGCTATCGACCGCCCCTCTGCCTCACAGCAAACCGCGAGGACGTCTTTGTGTACGTCCAACAACTCGCCTGGCGCATCGACGGCCTCCATGTGCATCAGAGGCGTTTCAATGAACGAGTCCAAGGGCATCATCTGAAGGATCCCGCGAACTGCAGTCGGTGCATCGACACCCTCTAAGATGAGAAGCTTTCCGCTCGTGGTTTGCGTCGCTACACGAAAACCGGAGAAGTTTCGATCCACGATTGCCAGTTCGTCGCCGTGACCCATGGAGGCCATGACCCACAACACGTCGGCCGTAATAAACGGCGGCACACCCTTCAGCATGGCATCTCCCTCCCAAGAGAATTCACCGACAAGAACGATGAACGATTAGCAGAAAAAAACGATTGCGCAAACGTTTCGATGGCGCTAGCGTGACGACATAGCGGATCCTGGGAGAGCCTCTGGAGGTTGGAATTCCGCTTAGGAGGATAGTTTGAAAGCCTTGTTCGTTGTGCTGCTGGCGAGAGCTGGAATGCGCTCATGACGACTATTTCCGAGGTGGCAAAGGCGGCTGGGGTCTCAGTCTCCACGGTTTCGCACGTTCTCAATAAGACGCGCTACGTCTCACCCGAGAAGGTCAAGCTCGTCATCGAGTCCGTGGAGGCGATCGGATACATCCCCAATACAGTCGCTCGCTCACTCAAACTGTCATCGACAGGCACTGTCGGCCTCGCGATTTCCGCGATTTCGAACCCTTACTTCAGTGACATCATCTGCGCGATTGAGGCCGAGTGTTCCAAACGAGGCTTGATCGCGTTTCTCTGTGACACGCAGGATGATCCGGTCCGGGAGCTGGAACTGATCAAGCATTTGCATCAGCGCCGAGTCGACGGGATTATACTTGCGCCTTCGGGCGATCCTAAAAAAGCGCTGGACTATCTCATCCGGTCCGACCTTCCCTGTGTGCTTGTTGACAGGCTGTCGGACAACCGTTTCGATCAGGTCGGGACGGATAACGTCGCCGCAATACGAACGCTCGTCGATCATCTGGTCGCGCTGCATCATCGACGGGTTGGGATCATTCTCGGTCAACCCGGCTTTGCGACGACTATGGAGCGCGCAAAGGCGTTCCGCGCAGCGATGACGGAGAAGGGAATAGAGGTAGAGGACAATTTAATCAGCGACGGCAACCGCAGCACCGCCGACGCCACCGCTTCGACGCACCGTTTGCTGGGGCTGAAGGAGCCGCCGACAGCGATTCTTGCTTCGAACAATCTGGCGATGATCGGGGCTATGAGGGCTATCCGGGAGCGGAAGCTGCGTGTTCCCGCGGACATTTCTGTACTTGGGATCGATGATTTCGAATGGGCAGATTATTTCGAACCGCGCCTGACGCTGATGGCCCAGCCTTGCGATGAGATTGGCAGGAAGGCGGCGGACTTGCTGATCGAGCGGATCGGCAACAAGCGCCGCCCCCACGAGACCATTCGACTGTCGCCAGTTTTGCGAGTGCGTGAATCGTGTGGAGAAGCAGCATGAACCACGTCGTTCTTTCAGCCAAAGGTGTCGTCAAGCGCTTCGGCGGGGTTCAGGCGCTTCGCGGCGTGGATTTCGACCTAAAGGTTGGCGAAATCCATGCGCTGCTTGGTGAAAATGGTGCAGGAAAATCGACGCTGATGAACCTGCTGTCCGGTGTGAATACGCCGGACGAGGGAGAGATCTTCATCGACGGCAAACTGGCGCGATTTCATAGCCCGCGTGATGCACAAGCAGCCGGGATCGCAACGATCTTCCAGGAGCTGGACCTCGTTCCGAGCCTGACCGTGGCTGCCAATCTCTTCCTCGGGCGCGAACTTGTCCATCGGCATGGCATGCTCGATGGCAAGGCGATGCTGCAAGAGGCGCGTAAAAGACTAGAAGCGATCGACCGATCTATCGATCCCGCCCAGTTCGTCAGTGAGCTTTCGATCGGCCAGCGCCAGGTCGTCGCCATCGTCAAGGCGCTTTCCTACGCATCGAGAGCTCTCATCATGGATGAGCCGACGGCTGCCTTGACCGTTGGCGAAGTGGATCGACTGTTCGACATCATGCGTGGCCTGGCATCGTCGGGCGTTGGCATCGTCTATATCTCGCACCGTCTTGAGGAAGTCCCGCAGATCGCTCATCGCGTGACGGTCATGCGCGACGGCAAGGTGGCAGGCGTCACCAAACCGGATGCGCCGCAGGCCGAACTGGTGCAGCTTCTCGTCGGACGTCCTTTGAACGAGCTTTATCCCCGCCGCGCACACAGTGTTGGTGACGTGCTCCTGCGGATGCGACAGGCTTCCTTCCGCCCATACCGCGTGTCGCCAGGGTGGCAGGCGCCAACTAAAGTCGATCTGGATGTTCGGCATGGCGAAATCGTCGGGCTCGCGGGCGTTATGGGGGCGGGTCGAACCGAGCTTTTGAGCGCGCTATACGGAACAGGCGTGCCCGGCCAATGGCATGGGGACATTACGATTGGTGGCAGGCCGACCAGGCTTAAATCGATCGCGGCTGCTCGCAGGGCAGGACTGGCATTCGTAACCGATGACCGGCGTGGGGCCGGCCTCATGTTGCGTATGTCTGTAGGTCTCAATCTGGTGATGTCGATCATCCGCTGGATATCACCAAAGGGCTTGCTGTCGGCGCGACGCCAAGAGGATGCGATCAAGAGCTCTTTCGGCCAATTCGACATTCGTCCAAAGAATCCCGGCATCGCGGTCGGGGCTCTCTCCGGGGGAAATCAGCAGAAGGTCGTCCTCGCAAAGGAAGTGCTGGGCAATCCGCGCTTGTTGCTTCTCGACGAGCCGACACGTGGCGTCGACGTCGGCGCAAAGGGTGAAATCTACGCCCGCTTGCGCAAGCTGGCTTCAGAGGGGTTGGGCATTCTTGTCGCTTCTAGCGAGATGCCCGAACTGATCGGCCTATGCGATCGCATCGTGGTTTTGCGCAACGGCAGCAGCGTTGCTGAGTTTTCTGGCGGCGTCGACGAACACGAAGTCCTGGCGGCCGCCAACGGGAGGGAGGCCTGATGTCCGAACAGCAAATCGCATCCAATCCAGCGGTTCAGCCCGCCAAGCGGATTGATCCGCTCGCGGTGTTGGTCCGCTTCCAGAGCTTGATCGGCCTTATACTCGTTTTCGCCGGGGGCATCATTTTCTCACCGCGTCGGCACGGTGTCATCCTGTTCATTCAACCCGACAACATCGCCAACATCGTCCGCGCTGTGTCCGAAACTGGCATCATCGCGATCGGAATGACGTTCGTGATCATCACCGCCGGGATTGACCTCTCTGTTGGGGCCACACTTGGTCTTGCGAGCGTCGTAACGGCAACATTGATGGTCTCAGGCGGTTTTGGGCTGGTCACGACGGTGCTGGCAGTGCTGCTGATGGGCACCTGTTTCGGGTTGGTCCAGGGCGCGATCTCAAGCAAGTTTCGACTTGAAGCGTTTATCGTCACTCTTGCCGGTTTACAGGCAGCCCGTGGGCTTGCACTCGTTGTGTCGGACAATCAGTACATCAATATTTCCTATGGTGATGGTCCTGGGCTTGCTCCACCCATCTTTGCCATTCTGGGCGGGCGGTTATTCGGCAACGTCGTTCCCGTTGCCACGATCGTCTTCTTGATCTTTGCCTGCATCGCCACACTGGTGCTGAACACGACGAGGTTCGGCCGTTACGTCTATGCCGTCGGCGGCAACGAGCGCGCCGCCCGCATCTCAGGTGTTCCGGTCTCGGCAATCAAGATCGCCGTTTACGCCATTACCGGCTTTGCATCGGCGCTTGCTGGCATCGTCCATGCCGGGCAATTCAATTTTGGGAGTGCCAATGATGGAACCGGATATGAATTGACGGCCATCGCGGCTGTTGTCATCGGCGGAACCAGCCTGTTTGGCGGGTCGGGTTCAATGGTCGGAACAATCGCCGGTACGATCATGCTCGGCGCTTTGGCCAATATACTGCAGCTGAACAACATCACGCCAGCCATGCAGTTGCTTGCGACAGCGGCAATTATCGTTCTGGCGGCAGTCCTTCAATCCCTCGTTCGTCGCCGCGAAGGATTGGGCAGGTAGTGTGGCGGCATCACCCGGAGGGTGGATCCGGGATCAATGTGGAGGAGAAAGTAATGACACAGAATGCACTTCGACTGTCGCATGCCCGGCGCATGGCACTCCTGGCCGGCTCATGCCTTGCTATTGCCAGCGTGGCTCACGCTGCCGATCCGCTCGTGAAGGCTTGCGCCAAGGATGGCGAGTTCGTCATCGGCTTCTCGCAGGCCAACAATGCGGAGCCCTACCGCCAGCACGTCAACGATGAACTGGAGGCCGCCGCCAAGGCAGTCCCGCAGTTCACGCTGCAGATCGCTGACGGCGCGGGCAACGTCAATACTCAGACATCGCAGGTCGACAATTTCATCACCCAAAAGGTTGACCTTCTGTTGATCTCGCCGTTCGAGGCGGCTCCGCTTACGCCCGCCGTCAAGCGGGCAATGGACGCGGGTATCCCGGTCGTCGAACTTGACCGGAAGACGAACGGTGAGGCTGGCAAGGACTACACAGCTTTCATCGGAGGAGACAACTACAAAATCGCGTTGGCCGCCGGCGAATATACGAGCAAGACGCTTCTACCTGACGGCGGCGAGGCGGCTGTACTGCAGGGGTTGCCGAGTTCCACACCGGCCGTCGAACGGCTGAATGGCTTCAAGGATGGCGTGAAATCCAATTCCAAGATCCAGATCGTGGCAGAACAAGCGGCAGACTGGTTACCGGATAAAGCGCAGACCGCGTTCGCCGCAATGCTGCAGGCTCATCCCGATATCAAGATGGTCTATGCCAGCAACGACATGATGGCGGCGGGTGCGCTCCTTGCTGCGAAAGGTGCCGGCAAGAGCGTGAAGATCATCGGCACTGATGGCTTGCCAGGTCCGGCAGGCGGGATCGAGGCCGTCGCAAAGGGCGACTGGTCCGCGACCTTCACATATCCGACAGGAGCCAAGGAAGCGATCGACATGGCTAAGTCGATATTGCTGGACTGCGCATCGTCGGTGCCGGCGACAGTAACGGTCGATACCACCGCCATTACGCCCGACAACGCGAAGCAGATGATGGGTAAGTAAAGCTCCAGACTCAACCCGGCCGGTCGCGTCCGTCCAGCCGGGTTGAATCATATCGATTGGGCTGGCGTGCTCGAACTCTTTCGTCGAGCGCATTCCTAAATAGCAGGAGACCCGCTCCAAGGCGCTATCGTGCTCGCGGCTGTATCGTTCAAAGAGTTTTTGACCTCTTCTGTTACAATGCCGGCGGCGTCAGACGCAAATCTGGCATTGAAAATCAGAGTTTTCCTACCTCTTTCGCATAGTCGATAGCCGCATGGCGGCAATCTCTGTCGTGCGCTGTGCAAGGCCAAGCCGCTGCTCGGCATCACCGACCCGAGCGCTGGCCATCTTGAAATGACTTGCTGCGCTTTTATCCCACGGGAGAGCTCTCCGAGGAAACAGGCTTGTGCTGTTCCCTTCCAATGCACAGGTCGATAATGGACGAAGCCGGCGCATGATAAAACGCCATGCCCTACAGTTGACGCGAAACACTTTTTGACGATACGGCAAACGACAGCGGCGAATGCCGGATCGTCGATCGATGGGCGGAAGAACTTCGGAATATGGATTTGAAACGGGCGATGGATTTCTTCTTGGCTTTGATTGCGTCGGTGATCCTGCTTGTGCCAATCCTTATCGTCGCTCTTTGTGTTCGCCTTACCTCGCCGGGACCGATCCTTTATTGGTCAAAACGTGTCGGCCGTTTCAATCAGATCTTCCTGATGCCGAAATTTCGCAGCATGCGCGTCGATACACCGACGGTTGCCACGCATCTGCTCGAAAATCCGGATCGGTTTCTGACACCCATCGGCTCGTTTCTGCGCAAATCCAGCCTCGACGAACTGCCACAACTCTGGTGCATTCTTGCGGGGAAGATGAGTTTCGTCGGCCCGCGGCCGGCACTTTACAATCAATATGATCTGATAAAGTTGCGGACGGCCCATGGTGTCGACAAGCTCCTGCCCGGACTAACGGGATGGGCGCAGATCAATGGCCGGGACGAATTGCCGATTCCGGAGAAGGTAAAATTCGATGTCGAATATCTCGAACGTCGCTCGTTCGGCTTCGATATAAGCATCCTCTTTATGACTGCCGAAAAGGTCATCCGCCGTAAGGGAATAAGGCATTAAGCTACCTACTTCTGATAGATAAGCGGTGCGGGAAACCTTACTTTCCGATTATTTCAGTTGCGCTCGTTGCAGAAAATGACAAGAAGGTGGTTGTCTGATTGATCCGCGAGACGCTGGTAAGCAATGCCCGAAAATACCCCCACTGAGACGCCGCGCTCAGGATGGTTCTTAATGCCGATGCAAGCGCTCGTCGCCCCTCTGCTGGCGATGCCGCGGGTTGCCAAACGCGCTCTGGCCTTGCTGCTGGATTCCAGCTTTTGCGTTCTGACGATCTGGCTGGCCTATTGTTTCCGCCTGAACGAATGGACGGTGCTGACCGGCGTCCAGTGGTTGCCGGTCTTCGTTTCGCTCTGTATGGCACTTCCCATCTTCATCGTCATGGGCATGTATCGGGCGATCTTTCGTTATGCCAATATGGCTGCTTTCATTACTGTTCTAAAGGCGATTGCGATCTACGGCGTCGCCTTCATGACGATATTTACCGCCCTCAGCGTTCCGGGTGTTCCCAGAACCGTCGGCATCCTCCAGCCCTTCCTGCTGTTGATTGCGATCGGCCTGTCGAGGTTGAGCATCCGCTACTGGCTCGGGGATGCCTACCAGCGCATCCTTCACAACAATATGCTCGCCAAGGTGCTGATCTATGGGGCAGGGACGGCCGGGCGGCAACTGGCCGGTGCCTTGATCAACAGTGCCGAACTCAATGTCGTCGGCTATCTGGATGATGACCCGCGTCTGAAGGGCGGCATCATGGGTGGTTTGCCGATCTACGACCCCTCGGATCTTCCGGTGCTTGCGGGAGCCCTTGGCGTGCACAATGTGCTTCTTGCTCTTCCGTCTGCATCGCGGCAGCGTCGCAACGAAATCCTGGAAGATATCCGTAAAGCCAGGGTCAATGTTCGCACGTTGCCGGATCTCACGGCCCTGGCTCAGGGACGCATCGCCGTCTCCGACATCCGTGAGCTGGAGATTGAAGATCTGCTGGGGAGGGAAGCGGTCGCGCCGCGGCAGGAGTTGCTCGACACGGCGATGCGCAACAAGGTGGTGATGGTCACCGGTGCTGGTGGGTCGATCGGCGGCGAATTATGCCGCCAGATTCTGCGCAACGAGCCTTCCAGCCTGATCCTCCTCGATCAGAACGAGTTTGCGCTTTATAATATCCATGCCGAATTGCGGAAGCTGGCCGAACTGTACAGACACGAAAATCTGCAGATCGTCCCAATCCTCTGTTCCGTCCGCGACCAGGATCGCATGGAACATATCATGCAGAGCTGGCGACCTCAGACGCTCTATCATGCCGCCGCTTACAAGCATGTGCCCCTTGTCGAACACAATGCCGTGGAAGGCATCAAGAACAATGTCATGGGTACGCTGATCACGGCACGCGCAGCGAACAAATGCGGCGTTTCGAATTTCGTGCTGATCAGCACAGACAAGGCCGTGCGGCCGACAAATGTGATGGGCGCCAGCAAGAGGTTGGCGGAGATGGTTCTGCAGGCGCTCGCAGCAGAATCGGCGACCGACAGAACGCGAACGAATTTTTCCATGGTCCGCTTCGGAAACGTCCTCGGCTCCTCCGGATCCGTCGTGCCGCTTTTCCGGCAGCAGATCAAGGACGGCGGCCCCGTTACGCTGACACATCCTGACATAACCCGCTATTTCATGACCATTTCGGAAGCCTCGCAGCTTGTCATCCAGGCCGGCGCGATGGCCGACGGCGGCGATGTTTTCCTGCTCGATATGGGGGAGCCCGTTCGCATTGCAGATCTCGCCCGCAAGATGGTCGAGCTTTCCGGGTTGACCGTCCGCGATGAGAACAATTCCGAAGGCGATATCGAGCTTTCCGTTACCGGTCTTAGGCCCGGCGAGAAGCTCTACGAAGAGCTGTTGATCGGGGATAATCCTGAAACAACCGAACATCCTCGGATTATGAAGGCGCGCGAGGATTTCTTGTCCTGGCCTGAGCTGTCGAAAAGGCTGAACTCGCTCAACGCGGCATTGGACCGGAACGACATGATCGCTGCACGCGCGACGTTGGCGGAGCTTGTTTCCGGCTATTCGTCAACCGGTGAGGTCTCGGATCTGGCTTTCACCGGCGCCGAGCCAATACGTCTGCCTCAGACAATTCAAAGCACGATGTAGGGTCTGCAGGCTCAAGGGGTGCCGGACGTTAGCTCCGAACGACGGGCGCAAAGCACGTGCTGCCGCGATCCACACAAATAAGGGCGACCATGTAAGCGAAGATCGGATCCAAGGCTTTCTGATTGAACATGATGCCAAAGCTGCCCGTTATGACGTAGCTGCTGACAAGCAGAAGAGCGAGCGCAATCGCTAAATCCCGGCCCGGTCCCGCTTCTTTTCTCCACGCGCCTACCACGGGCGTCAGCAACATCAGCGAAAGCGCTGCAATGCCGAAAACGCCGGCGTCGATTCCCGCGGTGAGGAAACCGTTGTGGACATGCGAGTAGGGCAGCTGCGGCCGTATGTTTTCGGGCAGCTCAGCCAAAACCGAAGCCATCCGGTTTTGCGGGCCATAACCCGTCAACGGGTCCTTGCTGATTGCCGATAGTGCGCCTTTGTACAAGGCGAACCGCGCACCGATCGACGTGATCTCGCCGTCACTGCGTTCGAGCGATGTCAGATTCTCCTGAAGCGCCTCGATGCGATGGAGAACCTGGCCGCTGCCCAGGGCGATAAGTCCCGCCAACAGCAAGGAGCTGGTAATAGCAAGGCTTCGCAAACTCAGATGGAAGCTGTGTTTGCGAAAATACCAGAGAAAGATGACGACATGGACGGGAATGACCAGCCAGGCCGAGCGCGTTCCCGATAGCAGAACACAGCCTAGGCCGGCGGCATATCCCAATATCGCAATTCTTTGCTCCACGCTTCTGGGAGATTGAACGTTGAGAAGCGCGATGCCGCCGAAAAGAACGCCAATGACGCCCAGGAGTGCAGCGTTCGAAGTCCCGGCCTCTGCCCTCTCCATCAGAAACATGATCTGCAGGAGACTGAAAAGAAAGGTGACGATCATGCCGATGCCTGCGCCGAGGATAAAGAGCGGCACGAGACGGCCATCGGGAGATTGGCGCATCCGCGGCAATATCAGCCAGACCGAAAAGAAAGGCAGGAGCCGGAATATCCAGTCCAGTTCTTCGGAGTAAGGCGGGTTGATGAAGATGCTCGCGATCATCACCAGCGGGTAGATCGACATGCCAATGGCAACCAGCCGGTCGGATCTTGACAGGTTCAAGGCGAGGCTGCCCGTGGCCAGACAGTAGGCGCCCCATACCATCGAGGCCAGCAGGATGAAGGAGTTAAAGTTCGGCGAAAGCCCTGGAAGGATTGCAAAGGCAAAGACCGCAATGCGGTTGTTTCGGTCGAGCGCGCTTCCGGCCTCATTCCCGGGATAAAGCACCGCCATCTTGAGTTGTCTGAAATAATTCACTTTGCCGGTCCTGACCGTGGCCATACTGCCTCGCTAAGGATCGTGATCACGGCTGTCAAGCGGTGATGAGGATGCAATCTGTGGCTTTATTCGACGTGGTATTCCAGCAACAGGCGTCCAGACGGGCATAGTTCTATACTATGATGGGCGGCAAATGAATGCGAGGGCAAGGTCTGCCTCAACAGAAAACACGTCTGAGGTGCGGGCTTGATTGCTCGTCCAGCAGCCGACGGGCATGCCGCGGAGCGAGATGGCGGCCACATCGGGGTCGGCAGATCTACAGCGCTGCGCGTCTTTTTAGACGCGCAAGGGATGCTGTCGCTCTTTGAAGTGCGGCATGATTTTGTGGTTAAGTGGCTGCCGCTATCGCCAATAGGGGCGTGTCGAACCTTCCGCCGCTGATCGACCGAGGAGATAACCGAGCCCGAATGCCAGAATGCCGGTGCTGAGCAACAGCGCGCTTGCAGTGTGCGGATGCTCTCTAACGCCGGTGGTGACTGCATAAGCCTCACGCTTGATCTCTTTGGCCGCAGACTTCGCTACTTTGGTCAATCCCTCCGGTTGTTCGACGGGCGTTCCGGTGAATCCGGCGTTCAAGTTCTGTTTGTCGACCATGTCCGGGACCTTTCTGTAGTTGGCGCGCGATCTGAGATTGGCGCGAGGCGGAAAGTTCAATCCTGCTCGCGTGTGCCGGGGGAGGCTTCGCGTTGATCGGCGTCCTCGAGATCCGTCTTGACGAGGAATGCATCGGTATGTTCGCGCGAGGCCTCTCGCAGTGCTGCGAGGTTTGGAGGATTGTCGGCTTCACCCTGCTGGGCATCGAGTTCATGCTCGGCGAGAGTCCAGTGATGCCCGTGCTTGCCTTCCGGTCTCCCTTCCTTCTCCCACAGGGAATATGCCCTTTTTCGGATCTCCTCCTCGCGAGCGGCTGCTGGCGACCCACCGCTCTGCCTGTCGCTTTGGTTTGCGGCTCGCCGAGCCATTTTCCGTCCGCCTGCGTCCGCGGCGGGTGGAGCTTCCGGCCGGCCGCCGTCAGCCTTCCCTTCGCTTGTCTTGCGTCGTGCTGGGTTTTTCATGAGCATCTCCTTGGGGATCTCAACCAACTCGGCCGATCTAAGTTCCAAACAAAGAGTGCCTCGGCGCAAGATCGGGCTTCCGATTCCGCGAGGCCTCTGCCGTTCACCCGCGCTTTTACACCGCAATGCCACTCCATGCTTTCGATTCCGTCCGAGCCTGCGGCCCGCGGGCCGATATGCTCAATTCGCGAAGCGCCGAACCCCCAGCGGCATGTCTTGGCAGGGTGATAAAATTGATATACTAGTATGCCAGAAGTTTTAACGTCTCGGTATGTCATGCCCCAAGCATCAGAAACTGAAGTTTTGGTAGCCCCGACGTCGCAGGAGGTCGGGGGCAGGCTGCGCCGCATCACCACGGCCGGCGCCATCTACGATCGCCTCTATGCCGACATCGTGTCGCTGCGGATGCCACCCGGCATGCTGCTGCAGGAAAAGCGGATCGCCGATGAATTCGGTGTCAGCCGCACGCCGGTGCGCGAGGCGCTGCTCCGGCTTTCCGAAGGCGGACTGGTCGATATCTACCCGCAGTCGGGCACCGTCGTGTCGCGGGTGCCGGTCCAGGCGATCCCTGAGGCGGTCGTCGTGCGCAAGGCGCTCGAAGGTACGACCGTGGAGACTGCAGCTCTCACCGCCACCGCCGACGATATCGCCCGTCTCGACGCCATCATTGCCCGCCAGCAAGCCCATGCCGCGACCGGCAATGCCTCTAGCTTCCACGAGGAGGACGAGGCCTTCCACGAGGCGATCGCGCAGATATCAGGTTATCCCGGCATCTGGACAATTCTGAAAACGGTCAAGGTGCAGATCGACCGGGCACGGCGGCTGACGTTGCCGGTGCTCGGGCGCATGGATAACGTCGTGCACGAACACATCATTATCCGCGATGCGCTCGCCGCTCACGATGCGCAGGCTGCACGCAGCGCGATGATCCATCACTTAAGCGCCGTCATTCCCGATGTCGACGAACTGCGCGCGCGTTACCCCGATTATTTCTGCTGACGGCAGGCCAACACGAAACGAAAGACTTAGGGAAGGAAGAAAATGCGACAGGGTTGGAGATGGTTCGGACCAGAAGCGCCGGTGACGCTGGATGATGTCCGCCAAACGGGCGCGACGAATATCGTCTCTTCGCTGCATCAGGTGCCGATTGGCAGGGCCTGGACGGAGAAGGAAGTGCGCGAGCGCCAGTCCCTGATCGAGACGACGCCTGGCGACCGCTCGCCGCTCACCTGGTCGGTCGTGGAAAGCATCCCGATCCCCGATGCCGTCAAGCGCAAGGGCGGGGAGGCGAAGGCCGAAATCGAGGCGTGGATCGCCAGTCTCGAAGCGGTCGCCGCCTGCGGCATTCCGATCGTCTGCTATAATTTCATGCCTGTCGTGGACTGGACCCGCACCGACCTCGATTACGTGACGCCGACGGGCGCCACCGCCATGCGCTTCGATCACGAGCGCTTTGCAGCCTTCGATCTCTTCATCCTGGAGCGGCCGGATGCGGCACAGCACTATTCACAGGAGGACCGCGAGCGGGCACGTGTCGTCTTCGAGGCGATGTCGGACGAGGAGATCGCCGACATCACCCGCATCATCACCTCGGCTCTGCCGGGGTCGACTACCGAACCTCTGACCATTCCGGCCTTCCGGGAAAAGCTGGTCGCCTATAGCGGTATCGATGCCGCAAGATTGCGTCAGCACCTGATCGAATTCCTGGAGGCTGTGACGCCGGCTGCCGAAGCGCGCGGTGTCAATCTGACACTGCATCCCGATGATCCGCCGCGCTCGCTGTTCGGCTTGCCGCGCATCGCCTCGACGGCCGATGATTATGCCGCGCTCTTCGATGCCGTGCCATCGGCGGCGAACGGCATGTGTTATTGCACGGGCAGCCTCGGCGTGCGCGCCGAGAACGACCTGCCGGCGATCGCCCGGCGCTTCGCCTCGCGCATCCACTTCGCCCATCTGCGCGCCACGACGCGCGAGGGCGACGGCCGGACGTTTCATGAAAGCGCGCATCTGGAAGGTGACGTCGACATGGTCGCGGTGCTTCGGGAACTGGTGGCGGAAGACCGCCGGCGCAGTCCCGAAAACACCATCGTCTTCCGCTCGGATCATGGCCATCGCATGCTCGACGATCTCGATAAAGTCGTCACGCCAGGCTACCCGGCCATCGGCCGCATGCGCGGCCTTGCCGAACTGCGCGGCATTCTGCATGCGCTAGGGGCGCCGCCGACCTGAGGGTGTCCTCGAACGGCATCGTGAGACCTTGGCGAATTGGGCTGCTGCGGGGCAAGCTTCTTCCCGCGCCGGCTCGCTCGTAAGAAAAACCATTGCGCTCTGAAGCCCGAGCGATACTTCAGAGCGCGCAACCCTTCAAGAAAAGATCGGCGCACATCCTCGCCCGCGCCTGGATCGCCTCGATCTTCGGCGGTGGCTCCTGGCGCAGGATCGCCGCACGCTGCGGCTCCATGGCCATCATGCCGCGCAGCATGCCGCAGGCTAAATGCGGATCCTCAAGCGCGATCAGGCCACGCTCGACCTGCCGGCGCAGCCAGTCCTCCATCAGCGCATTGGTGCGCAGGATCGCCTGTTCGTAGAAGGACGTGGCGATTTCAGGGAAGCGGTCCGACTCGCCGATGACGAGCCGCATGATGGTGACCGTATCTTCTGAAAGCGTCAGCATGCCGTAGGCCATGAGCATGCGCTCCAGCCCTTCTCTCAGGTCGGCATTGGCTAGCATCGGGGGATCGAGCGCCAGCAGGAAACGGCTGATACGGTCGGAGATTATGCAGGCGAAGAGATCGGCCTTGGTCGGAAACAGCCGGTAGAGGGTCTTTGTGGAAACACCGGCCTCCTGGGCGATCGTGGCGATGCTGGCCGCCGCGTAGCCATTCTCGTGAAACTGGGTGTTCGCCGCCTCGATGATCAGCCCCTTGGTATCGTCGTCACAGCGCAGCTGGGGCCTGCCTCTCGGCCTCTTCTCAATTTGTTGATTTTGGACCATGTTGATTTTCCAAATTCCTATTGACATCCATTTTATAGTGCATATTTTGGAAAACATCAAGTTTCCTAAATAGGATTTTACTCGAATTCAGAGGCCGCAGCCCAAGAGACGGCGACCGTCATCCGGAGAGAGACAATGACCATCAAGAAGCTGCATGCCTTGAACAACAACGATGTCGTCGAAACTGTTGCCGAAGCTGCCCCGGCAAGCCTTGACGCCGGCAAGACGCCGCGCATCGCCGAGGCTGCCGCCCCCGTTGCCGAGGAAAAGCCCGCCCGCAGGCGCGGCGGCCGCTCCCTGCTTCTCGGCGCCACCGCACTCGCGCTGATCGCCGCGGGTGCCTATTACGGCCATGATTACTGGACGGTCGGCCGCTTCCATATCTCGACCGACGATGCCTATGTGAAGGCCGACAGCAGCACCATCGCTCCGAAGGTTTCCGGCTATCTCGCCGAAGTCCTCGTCATGGACAACGAGACCGTGAAGGCCGGCCAGCCGCTCGCCCGCATCGACGACCGCGACTTCAGAACGGCCCTTGATCAGGGCAAAGCCGACGTCGCCGCAGCCGAGGCCACCGTCAACGCAAAGCAGGCTTCGCTCGATATCCAGCAATCGACGATCGCCGCCGCCCGCGCAACGGTCGACGTCGACCGCGCCAACGAGACCTTTGCCGAGCAGAACAACAAGCGTTATTCGAACCTTGCCACCAGCGGCTATGCCCCGGTCCAGACGGCGCAGCAGGCCGCCTCGCAGATCGCTGCCGCCCAGGCCACCATTATCCGCGACACCGCCTCACTCGACGCCGCCGTCAAGCAGGTCGACCTGTTGAATGCCGAGCTTGCCCAGGCAAAGGCAGCACTTGCGAATAGCCAGGCCGTTCAGCATCAGGCCGAGCTCAACCTTTCCTATGCGACGATATCAGCTCCTGTTGACGGCACCGTCGGCAACCGGACGCTGCGCGTCGGCCAATATGTCCAGGCCGGCACCCAGCTGATGTCGGTCGTACCGACGACGGCTGCCTATGTCATCGCCAACTACAAGGAAACCCAGCTCACTGACGTCAAGCCCGGCCAGCCTGTCGATATCGAGGTCGATATGTTCCCGGGGCGCACCTATCATGGCCATGTCGACAGCCTTGCTCCGGCAAGCGGCCAGGAATTCGCCCTGCTGCCGCCCGATAACGCCACCGGCAACTTCACCAAGGTCGTCCAGCGCATTCCCGTCAGGATCGTGCTCGACGGCGATGCTGCCGCCAATGGCGACCTGCGCCCCGGCATGTCGGTCCAGCCTAGCATCGACACCAAGAACGACCGCAGCTAGGCCGGGGGACGAGGAGTTCGTGTCATGTCCACCATCGCAGCAACAACAATCGCCCTCCCGCAGCCGAAAACCGGCGCCAGCACCAGGGAATGGATCGCCGTTCTCGCCGGCATGATCGGCGCCTTCATGGCGATCCTCAATATCCAGATCACCAATGCCTCCCTGCTCGACATCGAGGGCGGCATCGGGACGGGTGTCGACAACGGCGCCTGGATCTCGACCTCCTACCTGATCGGCGAGATCGTCGTCATTCCGCTGACGGCCTATTTCAGCAGCGTCTTCTCGTTCCGCCGCTATATCCTCGTCAATTCCGTGCTCTTCCCGCTGTTTTCGATTGGTTGTGCCTTCGCCCATGATCTCGGCACGATGATCGTGCTGCGCGGCCTGCAGGGTTTTGCAGGCGGCGTGTTGATCCCCATGGCCTTCACCATGGTGCTGACCAAGCTGCCGAAACACCAGCAGCCGCTCGGCCTTGCGGCCTTCGCGCTCTCGGTCACCTTCGCACCGGCGATCGGTCCGACCATCGGCGGTTATCTCACCGAAAATTACGGCTGGCAGACGATCTTCTTCATCAACGCCATCCCGAGCGCCATCATGGCGGTCGCCCTTGCCTTGACGCTCGACAAGCAGCCGATGCAGCTTCGCCTGCTGAGGGAAGGCGACTGGGCGGGGATCATCAGCATGGCGATCGGCCTCTCGGCGCTGCAGACGGTGCTCGAAGAAGGCAACAAGGAAGACTGGTTCTCCTCGCCCTTCATCGTCAAGCTCAGCATCGTCGCCTTCGTCTTCCTCGTCGCCTTCATCTGGATCGAGCTCACGGTCGAGAAGCCGCTGGTCAAGCTGCGCCTGCTGAAGCAGCGCAACTTCGGCATCGGCGTTGCCGTCAACGTGCTGGTTGGTGTCGCCCTTTTCGGCACCGTCTATATCCTGCCGCAATATCTCGGCCAGGTGCAGCGCTACAATGCCGAGCAGATCGGCAACGTGCTGGCCTGGACCGGCCTGCCGCAACTGCTTTTGATCCCGCTCGTCCCGATGATGATGAAGCGCTTCGATGCACGTTACATCGGCTTCCTCGGCATCTCGATCTTCGCGATCAGCTGCTTCATGAACATTACGCTGTCGGCCGATACCGCAGGCGACCAGTTCTGGATTCCGAACATTGTGCGCGCCATCGGCCAGGCCCTGGTGCTGACGCCGATCACCGCCATCACCACCGCCGGCATCGCCCCTTCGGATGCTGCCGCCGCCTCGGGCCTCACCAACATGCTGCGCAATCTCGGCGGCGCCGTCGGCACGGCGACGCTCGGCACGGTGCTGACCAAACGCGAGCAGTTCCACTCGAACATCATCGGCCAGTCGGTGACGCTCGGCCGTGACGAAGTTCGCACCCGTCTCGACCAATTGACCGGCTACTTCCAGCAGCATGGTGTTTCCGATCATGCCGTCGCAGCCCAGAAAGCCGTCGTGGCGCTTGGTCAGGTCGTTAGACGCCAGGCCCTCATCCTCGGCTTTGCCGATACCTTCGCCGTCATCGGCGTTGTTCTTGCCATTGCGGCCGTCGCCCTGCTGCTCACCCAAAAACCGCGGGCCGGCGGTGGCGCCGGCGCTCACTGAAACTAGCGCTCACCGGACTTCCCGGCGAGCGCCTTCTGCTGTCTTTTATTGCGGGATTTCGACCGTGAAGGAAAAGCTCGCCACGGCGCCCGGCGCCAGGATCGTGGTCGATGGCCTCTTCGATAGCTCGCTGGAGCCCCCGGCTTCCGCGGCCGTTCCATGCCAAGGCTCGATGCAGAGGAAGGGCGCTCCCGGCTTGGTCCACAGCGCAAGGTTGGGCAGGTTTTCGAAATGGAAGTGCATGGTGGGCCCGCCTTCGGCGCCATAAGTCAGCCCTTCGCCCGCACCATCAGGGAAAATCATCGCATCCTGCTCGAACATCGAATGATCGAGCACCAGCCGGCCGGCCTTGAACGGGGAGGGCAGGGCCGCAGGGTTGATGAGGCCGCCTTCCAGCCGCACAAGCGCCAGCTCGCCTTCATTGTCGAGCGTGACGATATGGTCGCGACCGGAAGCACCCGGCAATGGCCAGGCGAAGGCCGAATGGAAGCCGAGACCGAAGGGCATTGCTTTCCGGTCGCGATTGGTAACTTCCGCCGTCACCGTCAACGCGTGACCCTCCACCGCATGCACGACGGCCAGCTGAAAATCGAAAGGATACACCGCCCGCGTCGCATCCGAGGCGACCAGTTCGAACCGGCACATCGTCTCAGTGGAGGCCGCAAGGACGAATTCGCTGCGACGGGCAAAGCCATGCTGGGCCATAGTGTAGACCGTGCCGTCAATCGCGATCTTGTCATCAGGCGCCTTGCCGACGATCGGAAACAGGATGGGCGACCGCCCGGTCCAGAAGGCCGCGTCGCCGGTCCATAACCACGAGCGTCCGTCGCTTGACGTCAGCGCCTGCATCTCGGCGCCGAGGGAGGAGACATCGACGGTGAGATCCTGATTCCCGATCCGGATGGAGATTGGCATCGCGTTTCCTTTCGCATTGGTTCGGCACCAAGCCATACCGTTCCGCACGGAGGATTTCCACCGAATAGAGGAGCGGGACGGCAGCCACATCAGGCGCTGCCCTCGTCATTTCCTGATCGCGCCCAATCTCGCGACCACTTCGTTCGGGATGCCGTAGCGCTGGATGGCGTCGCGGTTGTTCCGCAAGCCGCAGATCTCACGCTGGATGAAGAACGCCCAGACGGCGTCGGAGGCTTCGTTGAGAAGCCTCTCGCGGTCTTCGCTGCTCTGGCGGTCGGCAGTCCAGGCCTTCAGGGCGGCAAGGGCTGCCTCCACCTTTAGCCCGTGACGTCCGAGCGAATCCGCGCGCGCCGACATCAACTCGTATTCGAGGACGTTGAAGCCGTTTCTATCCTGCTCGGATTGTCTGAAGGATTGCGGCAGACGAACGCTCATTGGCACAGGTCTCCGTTGGCGCGAGCCACAATATTAGCCAATCCGGCCCAAAATTAAAGAAGGTGAGCATAATGTCGTCGGAAAACCGCTCACAGTTTCAGCATCATGCTCCTGACATCGAGAGGGTGGGGAAACAGGCCTATCCTGCCGTGTCGACGCGTGGCATAAGGGCGCCAAAATCTCTTTCCAGGCTCCCGCGCAAACCATGATCCGTATCGAAAATATCAGCAAGCAGCTCAGCCACCGCATCCTCTTCATCGAGGCGTCCGCAGCGCTTAACAGAGGCGAGAAGATCGGTCTCGTCGGCCCGAACGGCGCCGGCAAGACGACCGTCTTCCGGATGATCAACGGCGAGGAGCAGCCCGACGAGGGGCAGGTCTCCTGCGAGAAGGGCGTCACCATCGGCTATTTCAACCAGGATGTCGGCGAAATGGCCGGCCACAGCGCCGTCGCCGAGGTGATGAATGGCGCAGGTCCTGTCAGCATCGTTGCCGGGGAATTGCGCGAGCTCGAGGCGGCCATGGCCGATCCGGAACAGGCCGATAACATGGAGGAGATCATCGAGCGCTACGGCGAGGTGCAGGCGCGCTACGAGGAGCTGGATGGTTATGCGCTCGAGGGACGCGCCCGCGAGGTGCTCGCCGGCTTAAGCTTCAGCCAGGAGATGATGGACGGCGATGTCGGCGCGCTGTCGGGAGGCTGGAAGATGCGCGTGGCGCTCGCCCGCATTCTGCTCATGCGCCCTGATGTCATGCTGCTCGACGAGCCGAGCAACCATCTGGATCTGGAAAGCCTGATCTGGCTGGAAGAGTTCCTGAAGGGCTACGACGGCGCGCTGCTGATGACCTCGCACGACCGCGAGTTCATGAACCGCATCGTCACCAAGATCATCGAGATCGACGGAGGCACGCTGACGGCCTATTCCGGTGACTACGAATTCTACGAGCAGCAGCGGGCGCAGAATGAGAAGCAGCAGCAGGCCCAGTTCGAACGCCAGCAGGCAATGCTCGCCAAGGAAATCAAGTTCATCGAGCGCTTCAAGGCACGCGCCTCGCACGCCTCGCAGGTGCAGAGCCGCGTGAAGAAGCTGGAGAAGATCGACCGGGTGGAGCCGCCCAAGCGCCGTCAGATCGTTTCCTTCGAGTTCCAGCCGGCGCCGCGCTCCGGCGAGGACGTGGTCAACCTGAAGAACGTCCACAAGAAATACGGCAGCCGCAGCATCTATGAGGGTTTGGATTTCGTCGTGCGCCGTCGGGAACGCTGGTGCATCATGGGCATCAACGGCGCCGGCAAGTCGACGCTGCTGAAGCTGGTGACCGGTTCCACCGCGCCGGACCAAGGCAGCGTTGCGCTCGGCGCCAGCGTCAAGATGGGCTATTTCGCCCAGCACGCCATGGATATTCTCGATGGCGAGCACACCGTCTTCCAATCGTTGGAACACCGGTTTCCCCAAGCAGGGCAGGGACCTTTGCGCGCGCTGGCCGGATGTTTCGGCTTCTCCGGCGACGATATCGAGAAACGGTGCCGGGTGCTGTCGGGTGGCGAGAAGGCGCGGCTGGTCATGGCGATCATGCTGTTCGATCCGCCGAACCTGCTCGTGCTCGACGAGCCGACGAACCATCTCGACCTCGACACCAAGGAAATGCTGATCAAGGCGCTGTCGCAATATGAGGGCACGATGCTCTTCGTCTCGCACGATCGGCATTTCCTGGCCGCACTCTCCAACCGGGTACTGGAGCTGACGCCCGAGGGCATCCATCAATATGGCGGCGGCTATACCGAATATGTGGCGCGCACCGGCCACGAGGCGCCCGGCCTGCGAAGCTGACGATTATCTTTGTGCGGCATGTCGAAACCGTCAGCGTCGAAGCGACCAGTTGAGAGCCGGCCAGCGATATCGGTTGGCCGCTCGAAGCAACGGAGGAGAAAATGCCCATGCTGTTGGATCGGATCGAGGTCGTCACCCTGTTCGTCGATGATATCGACGCGGCCAAAGCGTTCTACCAAAAGGTCTTTGCGCCAGAGGTCGTCTATCAGGACGCGGTATCGGCGGTCCTGAAATTCTCGGGAACGATGATCAACCTGCTCGATGCAGCGCAGGCGCCTCAGCTGGTCGAGCCATCCGCCATGTCAGCCCCCGGTTCGGGCGCGCGCGTCCTGCTGACGATCAAGGTCGATGACGTCGATTCGGTTTGTGCGGAGCTGCGCAAACTCGGAGTCACGCCGCTCAATGGTCCGATCGATCGTCCGTGGGGACGCCGTACGGCGGCTTTTGCGGATCCGTCGGGCCATGTCTGGGAGGTCGCGCAGGAATTGCGCTAACCCCTCTCGTGCGCTCCGGCGCTGCCTTTAAATTTTGCCGCCATCGGCCTACGGCCGGGCCGCTTCTTCCACGCGAAGAGCGGATTCGACGGCTGTTGCCACGATGATGACCAAATTCCGTGGTGTTCGGAGGCCTCTTCATACAATCGGGGACGGGCGCATCGGCATGGACTGGATCAATCGCTATATCGATCAGCCGCTACTGCACGGCGCGGCGGGTCTGCTGCGGAGTTGGCATCTCCGCACGCGGCAACCGCCGGAGCTGCTGGAGCCGACGTGGAATCTCGTCGTGCTCTCCTTTCTCTTGATCGCGAGCGGGCAAGTCATGGCCGGCGAGACTTTCACGCTCAGTGTTGCCGCGCTGATCATGCTGGCGCTGCCGTCCGCGCGAAAGCTGCTTTCGGCTGTGAAGGCAGGGCAGGGCGGTTACGGCGCCCGGGAGTACAAGTCGCTGAGAGCGCGCGCCATCGCCAAACGTGAGACGGAGTGGTCGGTGCGGATCATCGTCCTCTTCGCATCGGCCTGCCTTCCGTTCATCGCCCGCATCGACGATCCGGTGGGAGCCTGTTTCATGCTGGGAGCCAGCATCTGGTTCGTCCTGACCGGGCCGCTCAAGGCCTATCTCGATGCGGCCGAACCTCCCGAGCCGAATGAAGGCGACCGGATGTACAGCGGCGTCTTTCACGTCGGCTGAATGGAGCTGATGCGACGCTGCATGTGCCGGCCGTCAGACGGACGGGAACCAAATGGGGCGGCCTCCGTTATCTCCGCAGCAACGTACAAGGAGATTGCGATGCTTTACTACGCTCTGGTGTTTCTCGTCGTGGCCTTGATTGCCGGCGTCCTCGGATTTGGCGGCATCGCAGGGGCTTCAGCTTCCATTGCCCAGGTTCTGTTCTTCATTTTCCTGGTGCTGTTCGTCGTATCGCTCGTCATGCAACTGATGCGAAGAGTATAACGCGAACAGATTAAGTGTAAAACCCGGCGAAGCACATCGCCGGGTTTTCTCTATTGGCACATTCGGTTTGACGTCTCCGTCACTGAAGATTGCCGTCCCGGTCGTGGTCGGCGGTCGCGAAATCCGCCATCACCCGTTGCATGAATTCGCTTCGGCTGATGCGGCTGTCGTGGTTCGCATCGGTCAACGTGAATTGCTCGACCGTCAGGATCTGCACCGTCTCGTCGGACTGCAGGCTGCCGTCCTTGTTTTTGTCAAGACTTCCGAAAGCCGTGCCCATGAAAGTCTCGTATTCCGATCGGTCGACGGCCTTGCTGGTATTCGTGTCAAGCCGATCCATCTGGCCCTGATACATCGATCCGAGCTGTTGCTGTTGTTGCGCCACTGCCCCAACGCATTGGCACAGTATAAATGTGGTCACCAAAGCCAAGGTCTTCATCGCTTGATATCCCTCCCCAATTAGCGGCAAGCCAGACGGTTGCCGACGTAGCCGCCGCCGCCGATGCCGGCGCCGACAGCAAGCACTTGCCCGGTTCCGGCGCCGATCGTGCTGCCGATCAGGCCACCGACGATCGCGCCGCCGACGGTTCCCGCGATGCAGCCGAATTCGGAATTACGATCCGAGACGGCCTGCGACGTCGGCCCGGACTGGCAGGCGGAGACGGCAAGGCATCCCGCCAGTATGATGTTTGTCCTGCGTATGCGCATCTTTCCCTCCCGATGAATTGCCCGCTATCTCCAATAGAGATCGGCGGGCGTACGATTATCCGGCCCCGCGAAAATATCGCCTGATTATATTTCTCAAATTCAGACTTAGTTTCTGTTCGAACAGAAGCAGAATTCCCGAAAGCAAGCGGAAATTCTGCGGCAATGCCAAGACATCATGCCGTTTCCTCTCCAGTTACAGTGTCGCATGGAGAGTATTTTCAAAAATAGTACAGCTATCTATACGGCATGGCAACCTGCGCGATCATCGATCGCCTATGCAAATGGGGCGCCTGCGACGTTCACGATACCGCTCGTTGAGAGTTGACAGCGATCGGGATCGTGCCTTTCCGGCAACCATCCCTGACAACATCGTGAAATAACCGGATGACGCGAAAAGATGCCTTCGAAATGTCCCAATGGGGGCTGAACCGTAAGCGTGTTTGTCGCTTGCGCCTCCCACGCGCTTTGACATGCGATGCGTAAATGATGCCGGTTCGGGATCGTTTTGCGGTTCCGTCCGTTATCTGTTGCCGAATCTGGTGGCGAGTAGCCGGGTATGCTCCCGTCACGATTTGAGAAGGAGAGACTTATGAAGAAATTTGTTGCGACGGCCTTTGCCGCGGTATCGTTGACGCTTGTCGGCGCAGGGGCGGTCAATGCCGCTGACCTCGTCACGAGGACATATGAAGAGCCAGACCTGCGCAATGGCGTGAAAATCGGCTACCTCACCTGCGATATCGGCGGCGGCACGGGTTACGTGCTCGGTTCCTCCAAAGAGGCCGACTGCATCTTCCAGTCGACCGTCGGCAACGAACTTTCGGATCGCTATACGGGCGAAGTGAGAAAGCTCGGCATCGACATTGGCTTCACCACGCGCAGCCGCTTGATCTGGGCCGTGTTCGCGCCGACGGCCGGCTATCACCGCGGATCGCTCGCCGGCCTCTATGTCGGCGCCACAGCCGAAGCAACGCTCGGGGCCGGTGTCGGCGCCAATCTCCTGATTGGCGGCACCTCCGGTTCGATCCATCTGCAGACGGTCAGCCTGACCGGTCAGCTCGGCCTCAACGTTGCGGCCGGCAGTGCCTCGATGACACTGACGGCAGCGAATTGATATGCCTTTTTTGGCGCCTCCTGCCGCATGGCGGCAAGGGGGCGCCACCTCTTCTGAGGAGCGATTTCGCGCCCTCGCACGCCCAAGCCGGATCACGACATCATGGATATTCGAATAGCAACGCCCGACGAGGACGAGGTCTTGGTGGGGCACTATCTGAAGATCTGGGACAGCTACGGCACGCCGCCAGAGAGAAAGACACTTAGGAACCGTCGTCAGATAGCCAAATCCTTAGTTTGCCGACTGACTTGAAGCCGAGCTTTGTCATTTCGTTTAGCGCTGCGCCACTGTCATAGCCGACCAGCGGCACATCGGGTGAAAAGGCGATAGTGGCCAACGAAATGACATCTCGGAAGGCCTGCGGCGAACCAGTCAAGTTAAAGATATTGGAGATCCCTACAGCTTGGGGTGATCGATTTACGATGCAGCCCGCATCAAAACCATCGCCGGCCCATCGGCCATAGATATGCATGTTGGGATCGGAAAGCAGCGCCGGTGTGAAGACGTTGGCATCGGTCGGGCTCCCAGACTCTTTCCAGGAATGTTCCCAGCGATCCAGTGCCGCCGGATCGCGAATGCGTGCCCAATCTTGAGGCATACGCGCTGAAAGTCTGTGAGGTTCAGCCCAAATCCATGATGCGGAAAACAACAACTGGAATCCCTTGTTGACGAGATCGAGCCTGGAAAACCCGTCTTTGAAACCAGGTCGCCGTCCTAGTCGATCTGTCAGTCGACTGATTTCAATCAGCTGTTCCTCTGTTGCGTCCGGGTCGAGTGTCGTCATGTTGGAATAGTAGGGGGGTGCGATCGCATCGCTTGACCAAAATGCACTGGTCCGCTGATCAGGCAGTCCATGGGCACGGAACATCGCCTGATACAGATCAGCATTGTTCGCGGCACATATGCGCGCTTTTTCTGCATCGGATCGCACCGCGTGTTTCAGGATATTGCTTCGCGAGGAGCTGCGTATCATAAGAAATCCTGTTGCTCGAAGGTCTGACACCTAGTCAGTGCATTCGCGATAAACAGTTGAGCGGCCCCCGACTCTCTTGCCATCGAGTGGCTGGCGCCGCGGTTTCTTTCCCTTCGCCCGCGTAGCGGCATGCCGTCGCTTGTCTGCTCTGAGATCAACTGGCTCGATCTAGCGCGGGCCGTCCGTTCCGCCTACGCTTTCACTCGACCGGGTGCGATAAAAGTAGCGATCGTCGCCTCGTCATGGCCGGCCTCGCGCAGAAAGCGGCTGGCGAATTCGATGGCAGGGCTTCTAAGCGCATCGTCCGGTCTAATCAGGTGAAAGGCCACATGGTAATCGAGCGTCCGCTCCGACAGGGCGACGACGCGCCCGGCCGCCAGCGCGGCATCCGACAGCGGCGGGCGCGCGAGCGCGATGCCGAGCCCCTGCGCACAGGCATCGATCACCAAATTGTAGTCCTCGAAGCGCCGGTCGTGGCCGCGCGGCGTATAGTCGACACCCTCACGGGAGAGCCAGCGGCGCCAGCCTTCAATATTCGAATCATGCAGGATCGGCATCTCGAGCAGCGAAAGGGCATCGGAGCGCTGCCCGAGCCGGTCCGCCAACATCGGGGCGGCGATCGGAAACGATTTTTCCTGCCAGAGCGGCAGGGCACGCACGCCGGCCCACGGCCCCTTGCCGCAGCGAATGGCGAGATCCGTGCCTTCGCCGAAATCCGCCAGCCGGTGTTCGAGTGTCAACTCGACATGCAGCTCGCTTCCTTCGAGCTTCGGCAGGCGCTGAAATAGCCATAGAGAGGCGACGGAGGGCGTCACCGAAAGGCGCACCACTGCCTTGTTGCGACGAGGCAGCCAGCGCTCGCCGCTATTGCCGAGCAGCGCGAGCGCTTCCTCCGCCCGCGCGAAGAACCGCATACCTTCCGGCGTCAGGCGCACGCCCCGAGCTTCGCGCGCAAACAGGCGTACGCCCATCCAGCGTTCCAGGCGCGAGACCTGTCTCGACACCGCGCCGTGGGTGATGCCGCTTTCCTCGGCTGCAGCCGAAAACGACCCTAGCCGGGCGGCGCGGGCAAAGGTCTCGAGCGTATCGAGCGGTGGAAGCACTGGCGAGCTGTGAACCATACGCACATTTGATCATCGATTGCGATGCTTTTCAAGCACGCATCGAAGGCCTAATCACTGTCGCAGGAACATATGGAGGCGAAAATGAGCATGGCGGCAAGCGCACCGATTTCGACGAAACAGCAAGGCGGGTTTGATCTGGTGGCCTTTGCGGCGATCCTCGTCACCATCCTCTTCTGGGCGTCCTCCTTCGTGGTGATCCGTATCTGTCTCGGACCGCTGACGCCGATCGAACTGGCGGCGGCCCGCTATGTGACAGCCGGTGTCATTGCTCTCGTCTATCTCGTTATCTACCGGCCGATGCCGGAAAAACGCGATTTCGTTCGCCTCTCCGTTGCCGCCGTGCTTTTCATCGCCGCCTATGCGGTTCTGCTGAACACCGGCGAGCAGACCGTTGCCGCGGGACCGGCAAGCTTCATCATCAATACCATGCCCGTCTTCACCGCCCTCATCGCCACATTCGCGCTCGGCGAGCGCTTCGGCCGCTGGGGCTGGGCAGGCACCGCGGTTTCCTTCGGGGGCGTGGCGCTGATCGCAGTCGGCTCCGATGGCGGGTTCAAGCTCGATCCGAATGCCGTCCTCATCCTGGGCGCAGCGCTCTGCTCGGCCGCCGCCAGCGTGCTGCAGAAGCCGCTGCTCGGACGGCTGCCGGCGCTTGCCGTCACTGCATGGATCCTGCTGATCGGTTCCGTGCCGCTGTTTCCGGCCGTTCCAGCGACGATCCAGGCGCTTGCCGCCGCACCGGCGGAGGTGAATTGGGGGGTAGCCTATCTCGTCATCTTCCCAACCGCGATCGGTTACCTCACCTGGGCGATCGCCCTGAAGCGGTTGACCGCCGCCCGCGCCTCGAATTTCCTCTATGGCGTTCCGCCGGTTGCCACGCTGATCGGGTTCGTCTGGCTGAGCGAAACACCGACCATGCTCGGCGCAATCGGCGGCGTCATGGCAATCTTCGGCGTGCTGGTCGTCAACGTGATGCGGAAGCGGTAAGCGTCGAATTCGGGCCGGGAAGGCAGCCTGGTACCAGTTAGGCATTGCGCTGCGGTTCGCTTTCTTTAAAACGAAAGCAGATCGAAAGGCGCGCTCATGTTCTTGACCGACCGGCAAATTGAAATCGTGGCGATTGCGAAATCGAGTGGCAGGGTTCTGGTCGAGGAGCTCGCCTCCCGCTTTTCGGTGACGCCCCAGACGATCCGCAAGGACCTGAACGATCTCTGCGATGCGCAGCTGCTGACGCGCATCCATGGCGGCGCCACATTCCCGAGCGGGACGGAGAATGTCAAATACGAAGCGCGCCGCCAGATCGCCGCTTCCGAGAAACAGGCGATCGGCATTGCCACGGTCGAGCTTATCCCGAGCGGTGCCTCGCTCTTCATCAATATCGGAACGACGACCGAGGCGGTGGGCGAGGCGCTCGCCAACCATCACGAGCTGATGGTTATCACCAATAATATCAATGTTGCCAATAGATTACGTCTTTTCCCGGCAATCGAGGTCGTCATTGCCGGCGGCGTCGTGCGCGGTTCCGACGGCGGGATCGTCGGTGAGGCGGCCGTCGATTTCATCCGCCAGTTCAAGGTCGATTACGCTGTGATCGGCGCTTCCGCGATCGACATCGACGGTGCGCTTCTTGACTACGATTTTCGCGAAGTGAAGGTCGCTCAGGCAATCATCGCCAATGCCCGACATGTCATTCTCGTTGCCGATTCGACGAAGTTTGAACGCACCGCACCAGTCAGGATCGGCCAGCTTTCCCAGGTTCATACCTTCATCACCGATCACTGTCCGGTGCCGTCAATCCGCAATCTCTGCCTCGAAAACAATGTGAAACTGATCGAAACCAACGGCAGATTTCGCTAGACGGCCACCCTCCTCGAAACATTCGTTTGACATTCGGATCTCTTTCGTTTTAACTGAAGTTACTTTCGCAATTGCGCAAGTTTTGTGCGATGCGAAATCAATGGCAGTCTCGGAGGGGGAATGAGCCGGGAGATTCACGACATATTCGTCATCGGCGGCGGCATCAACGGCTGCGGGATCGCGCGTGATGCTGTGGGGCGGGGTTATTCCGTCGCATTGGCCGAGATGAACGATTTTGCTTCGGGTACCTCGTCGGGCGCCACCAAGCTGATCCATGGCGGCCTGCGTTACCTCGAGCATTACGAATTTCGCTTGGTGCGTGAATCGCTGATGGAGCGCGAGATCCTCTGGGCGATGGCGCCGCACATCATCTGGCCGCTGCGCTTCGTGCTGCCCTACCACAAGGGCGGCATCCGTCCGGCTTGGTTGATCCGGCTCGGCCTCTTCCTCTACGACCATCTCGGTGGCCGCAAGCTGCTGCCGCCGACATCCGTTCTCGACATGCGCAGCGATCCGGCCGGCAAGCCGCTGAAGGCGCTGTTTTCCAAGGCCTTCGAATATTCCGACGGCTGGGTCGACGATGCCCGCATGGTGGTGCTGAACGCCCGCGACGCCGCCGACAAGGGCGCGCTGATCATGCCGCGCACCAAGGTGGTGTCGGCAAGGCGCGAGAATGGCCTGTGGCATATCGAGACCACCGATACGGTCACTGGCCGCAATGACAGCCATCAGGCCAGGATGCTGGTCAATGCCGCCGGTCCTTGGGTCGACCATGTCATCCGTTCCGCCTTCGGCCAGAATGAAGCCCACCACGTCCGCCTCGTCCAGGGCAGCCACATCGTCGTGAAGAAGAAGTTCGACGATGTGAGAGCCTATTTCTTTCAGAACCCTGACAACCGCATCATCTTCGCCATCCCTTACGAGGGCGACTTCACCCTGATCGGTACCACCGACCGCGACTACACCGCCGATCCCAGGGATGTCCGGATCTCCGAGGAGGAGACGGTCTACCTCTGCAATGCGGCGTCGGAATATTTCAAGGAGCCCGTCAGGCCGGAGGATATCGTCTGGACCTATTCCGCCGTCAGGCCGCTTTATGACGACGGCGCCTCGAAGGCGCAGGAGGCGACGCGCGACTATGTGCTGAAGCTGGAAGGCGAAGGTGCCGGCGCACCGTTGCTCAACGTTTTCGGCGGCAAGCTCACCACCTATCGCCGGCTTTCCGAACATGCGCTGGAGAAGATCGGCGCCGCGATTGGCGTCAAGGGCGCCCCGTGGACGGCGAAAAGCCATCTGCCCGGCGGCGACTTCCCGGTCCGGGGTTACGATGCCGAGGTCGCCGATCTGAAACGGCGTTATCCGTTCCTCGCCGATCGGCATGCCCGCCGGCTGGTTCGCCGCTACGGCACCAGGGCAAAGGCACTGCTCGGCGAAGCCCGCGGGCTCGACGATCTCGGACGGCTGTTCGGCGGCGATCTCTACGAGGCCGAGGTCACCTATCTGGTCGAACATGAATGGGCCCGGCACGCTGAAGACGTGCTGTGGAGGAGAACAAAGGATGGTCTGCGCCTTTCAAAGGAGCAGGCCCAGTCACTGGAGGAGTACATGGCTGCCATACCGGCGATGGCCGGGTAGGAGCCATGTGGTCCCCGCTGCGTGGAGGCACGGGAACAGGAATGCTGGAACTGCGGAAGGCCGCAAAGATGGTGGGAGGAGACTATCATATCCACCCGACCGATCTTGTTTTTGAAAGAGGAACGCTAAACGTTCTGCTTGGGCCGACCTTGTCGGGCAAGACCTCGTTGATGCGTCTGATGGCCGGCCTTGATCGGCCGACGGCCGGTACGATCCATTTTGATGGTGCTGACGTGACAGGTATGCCTGTCCAGAAGCGCAACATCGCGATGGTCTACCAGCAGTTCATCAATTATCCGGCATTGACGGTCTACGAGAATATTGCCTCGCCGCTGCGGATTGCCGGCAAGGATGCCAAGATCATCGATCTGGAGGTGCGCAAGGCTGCCGAACTTCTGAAACTCGGGCCTTATCTCGATCGCACGCCGCTCAACCTCTCGGGCGGCCAGCAGCAGCGCACGGCGCTTGCCCGTGCACTCGTGAAGAATGCGAGCCTTGTTTTGATGGACGAGCCGCTTGCCAATCTTGACTACAAGCTGCGTGAGGAACTGCGGCAGGAATTGCCGCGCATCTTCGCGCAGTCCGGCGCAATCTTCGTCTATGCCACGACGGAACCCTCCGAAGCCTTGTTGCTGGGCGGCAATACGGCAGCACTCAGCGAGGGCCGGATCACCCAGTTTGGCCCGACGGTCGAGGTCTATCGCCATCCGCTCGATCTGACGACGGCGAAAACCTTTGCCGATCCGCCGCTGAATTTCATTGATCTGGTCAAATCGGAAGACAACTTCCTGCGCGACGGCGTTTTGCTTTTTACAGTACCGCCGCATCTTCAGAATGTGCCGGACGGGCCGGCAACGATCGCGTTTCACCCGCATCATCTTGCACCAACTGCCCAGACGGCTGGTTCGGCGCGGATGACGGCAAGGACGCAGGTTTCGGAGATCACCGGGTCGGAAAGTTTCGTGCATCTGCAATTTGCCGACACCCGCTGGGTGATGCTTGCGCACGGCATCCACAATATCGACCCGGACACGGATCTCTCCGTTTTCATCGATACGCGCCACCTGATGGCGTTCGGCGCGGACGGCCGGGCGATCACCACTGCCAGGCAGAGGGGCTAGGAGAAGATCATGGCACGTATCACCCTCGATCATATCCGACATGCCTATGGGCCGAACCCGAAGAGCGAGAAGGACTACGCTCTCAAGGAGGTGCACCACGAGTGGAACGATGGCGGTGCTTATGCGCTGCTCGGACCTTCAGGCTGCGGAAAGACCTCGCTGCTCAATATCATTTCCGGCCTTATTCAGCCCTCCGAAGGGCGAATTCTCTTCGACGGACAGGATGTTACGAACCTGCCGACGCAGCAGCGAAATATTGCGCAGGTATTCCAGTTTCCGGTCATCTACGACACGATGACCGTCTATGACAATCTGGCTTTCCCCTTGCGCAACCGCGGAGTCGCGGAGCCTGATGTTGATCGTCGTGTCCGCGAAATATTGGAGATGATTGATCTTGCAGACTGGGCCAAGCGTCGCGCGCGCGGTTTGACGGCGGACCAAAAGCAGAAGATTTCGCTCGGCCGCGGCCTCGTGCGCTCGGATGTGAACGCGATTCTCTTCGACGAGCCGCTCACTGTTATCGATCCGCATATGAAATGGGTGCTGCGATCGCAGCTGAAGCGGCTGCATAAGCAGTTCGGCTTTACCATGGTCTATGTCACGCATGACCAGACGGAGGCGCTGACCTTCGCCGACAAAGTCGTGGTGATGTACGATGGCGAGATCGTGCAGATCGGCACGCCGGCCGAGCTCTTCGAGCGTCCGAGCCATACCTTCGTCGGCTACTTCATCGGTTCTCCGGGCATGAACTTCATGCCAGCCAAGGTGGAAGGTCGCACGGTTCGGGTCGGCGAGCATGCGCTGACGCTCGACTATGCGCCAAAGACTTCGGCAGCGGCCAAGGTAGAGCTTGGAATCCGGCCCGAGTTTGTTCGGATCGGCCGCGAGGGCATGCCTGTGACCGTCAGCAAGGTGGAAGATATCGGCCGGCAGAAGATCGTCCGCGCGCAGTTTGCCGGCCAGCCGATCGCGATCGTCGTCCCTGAGGACGAGGACATTCCGGCTGATCCCCGGGTGACCTTCGAGCCATCGGGTATCAGTATCTATGCCGACTCTTGGCGCGCCGGACCGGAGGCTTGATGATGGAAAAAACCTGGAACAACAAAGCGTGGTTTCTGGTCCTGCCGGTCCTCGTGCTGGTGGCATTCTCGGCCGTCATTCCCTTGATGACGGTTGTGAACTATTCCGTTCAGGACACTTTCGGAAACAACCAGTTCTTCTGGAACGGAACTGACTGGTTTACCGAAATCCTGCATTCCGACCGATTCTGGGCCGCCCTACAGCGAAACCTGATTTTTTCGTTGATCATTCTCGCTCTTGAGATCCCGCTCGGTATCTTCATTGCGCTCAACATGCCGAAATCGGGCATCGGCGTGCCGGTGTGCCTGGTTCTGATGGCGCTACCACTGCTGATCCCGTGGAACGTTGTCGGCACGATCTGGCAGGTGTTCGGCCGCAACGACATTGGTTTGTTTGGCTATTACATCAATGCCATCGGCATCGATTACAACTATGTGCAGGATCCATTCGACGCCTGGGTGACGATCATCATCATGGATGTCTGGCACTGGACGAGCCTGGTCGTCTTGCTCTGCTATGCAGGCCTCGTTTCCATTCCGGATGCCTTCTATCAGGCAGCCAAGATCGACGGTGCCTCTCGTTGGGCTGTGTTCCGCTATATCCAGCTGCCAAAGATGAAGCGCGTTCTTCTGATCGCCGTGCTGCTGCGTTTCATGGATAGTTTCATGATCTACACCGAGCCTTTTGTCGTCACTGGTGGCGGTCCCGGCAACGCGACCACTTTCCTGTCGATCGATCTGGTCAAGACCGCCCTCGGACAGTTTGACCTCGGTCCGGCCGCTGCCATGTCGCTGGTCTATTTCCTGATCATCCTGCTGCTTTCGTGGGTGTTCTACACCGTCATGACAAGCCACGACGCGGAGAATTGAAATGAGCGCCTCCAACGAAACGACAGCGAGCCGAAAAATCTCAGGCGTTACCAGTGTCGCAAGCGGTCTCTCCTCCGATGAAGTCAGCCGTCTGATGCGCCGGCGCGGCGAGGAATCACGCTGGTGGTGGGTGGTTCCGACGATCTATATCATTGTGCTCCTGCTGCCGATCTATTGGCTCGTCAACATGAGCTTCAAGACCAACGCGGAAATCGTCAATTCTCTGACGCTTTATCCTCATAACCCGACGATCGCCAATTACGTGACGATCTTCACGGAGAAGGCCTGGTATTCCGGCTACATCAATTCAATCACCTATGTCGTGATCAACATGGTGATCTCGGTGGCAGCCGCGCTGCCGGCGGCCTATGCCTTCTCCCGTTATCGGTTCCTTGGTGACAAGCATCTTTTCTTCTGGTTGCTGACGAACCGGATGGCGCCGCCGGCGGTCTTTGCCCTGCCGTTCTTCCAGCTCTACTCAGCCTTTGGACTGATCGATACGCACATCGCCGTGGCATTGGCGCATTGCCTCTTCAACGTGCCGCTTGCGGTCTGGATCCTTGAAGGCTTCATGTCCGGCGTGCCGAAGGAAATCGACGAAACGGCCTATATCGATGGCTATTCGTTCCCGCGCTTTTTCCTGAAGATCTTCACACCGCTGATTGCGAGCGGCATAGGTGTCGCCTGCTTCTTCTGCTTCATGTTCTCTTGGGTCGAGTTGCTGATCGCACGAACGCTGACGACGACCGACGCGAAGCCGATCGCTGCCACCATGACCCGTACCGTCTCTGCATCCGGCATGGATTGGGGCCTGCTCGCCGCCGCCGGTGTTCTGACCTTGATCCCAGGAGCGCTGGTGATCTGGTTTGTGCGCAATTACATCGCCAAGGGCTTCGCCCTGGGGAGGGTTTGATGAGCTTTTCGCTTCCCGATTTTTCATGGATGGCATGGACCTGGCCGACGGCCACTTTCTTCGTCGTCATCGCATTGCTGCTGATCGGCATGGGGGTCTGGGAATACGCCGCTCCGGGCGGCAATCCCCGGATCGGAATCCTGCGCTTCGAGACGACGCGCGGCGACCGGCTTTTCCTTTCGCTGCTCGGCAGCGCCTTTATCCATCTTGCCTGGCTTGGTCTCGCTGGATCAAGCCTCTGGTGGGCTCTCGCTCTCTCCGTTGTCTACGCCGTTGGCGTATTCCGTTACGTGTGAGGCAAACTGATGCAGATGGCCAGGGTTTTTCTGGCCGCCTGAGACGTGAAGACTGCAATCGCAAAACCCTGGGAGGATATCATGCGAAGGCATTTATTGACGACGACAGCAGCCGTGCTGCTGGCCATGACCGGGTCGGCCTATGCCGGCATGGACGAGGCAAAGACTTTTCTGGATAAAGAGATCGGCGACGTGTCGACGCTCTCTCGCGCCGACCAGGAAAAGGAAATGCAATGGTTCATCGATGCTGCGAAGCCTTTCCAGGGGATGGACATCAAGGTTGTTTCGGAAACCTTGACCACCCACAAGTATGAGTCCGAGGTTCTGGCTCCGGCCTTTACTGCGATTACCGGGATAAAGGTCACGCACGACGTCATTCAAGAGGGTGACGTTGTCGAGAAGATCCAGACGCAGATGCAGACCGGGCAGAACCTGTATGACGGCTGGGTCAACGACTCCGACTTGATCGGCACCCACTGGCGCTATCAGCAGGTGCGCAACCTGACCGACTGGATGGCCGGCGAAGGCAAGGACGTTACCAACCCCGGCCTCGATATCGACGACTTCATCGGCACCAAGTTCACGACAGCGCCGGACAAGAAGCTCTACCAGCTTCCCGACCAGCAGTTCGCCAACCTCTACTGGTTCCGTTACGACTGGTTCAACGACGAGAAGAACAAGGCCGATTTCAAGGCGAAATACGGCTACGATCTCGGCGTTCCGGTCAACTGGTCGGCCTATGAGGACATTGCCGAATTCTTTACCGGCCGTGACGTCAACGGCAAGAAGGTCTTCGGCCATATGGATTACGGCAAGAAGGACCCGTCGCTCGGCTGGCGCTTCACCGACGCCTGGCTGTCGATGGCCGGCAATGGTGACAAGGGTCTGCCGAACGGTCTTCCGGTCGACGAATGGGGTATCAAGGTCGACGAGAATTCGCGTCCCGTCGGTTCGTGCGTCGCGCGTGGCGGCGATACCAACGGCCCTGCATCGGTCTATTCGATCCAGAAGTATCTCGATTGGTTGAAGGCTTACGCACCGCCGGAAGCTCAGGGCATGACCTTCTCGGAATCCGGTCCGGTGCCGGCGCAGGGTAACGTCGCGCAGCAGATCTTCTGGTACACGGCGTTCACCGCAGACATGGTCAAGCCTGGCCTGCCTGTCATGAATGAGGACGGTACGCCGAAATGGCGCATGGCACCGAGCCCGCATGGCGTTTACTGGAAAGACGGCATGAAGCTTGGTTATCAGGACGTCGGTTCCTGGACGCTGATGAAATCGACCCCGACGGACCGCGCGAAAGCTGCCTGGCTCTATGCACAGTTCGTGACCTCGAAGACGATTGACGTGAAGAAGAGCCAGCTCGGTCTCACCTTCATCCGCGAATCCACCATTCGCGACAAGAGCTTCACGGAGCGCGCTCCGAAGCTTGGCGGTCTGATCGAGTTCTATCGTTCGCCTGCGCGTGTTCAGTGGTCGCCAACCGGCACCAACGTTCCCGACTATCCGAAGCTGGCTCAGCTTTGGTGGCAGGCTATCGGTGACGCCGCTGCCGGCGCCAAGACGCCGCAGAAAGCCATGGATTCTCTTTGCGGCGAGCAGGAGAAGGTCATGGGCCGTATCGAGAAATCGGGCGTCCAGGGTGATATCGGCCCGAAACTCGCCGAAGAGCATGACCTCGCTTACTGGAACGCGGATGCGGTGAAGAAGGGCAACCTTGCGCCGCAGCTGAAGATCGAGAACGAGAAGGAAAAGCCGGTCACGGTCAACTACGACGAACTCGTCAAGAGCTGGCAGTCGAAGTAAGGCGGACCTCGGCCGGAGGCAACGAGGCTTCCGGCCATCACTTCCCGCCACCGGCCGCAAGCCGGTGGCACCCACAATCTTTCTCTCATGAAATCTCCGCATCCGCCCTCTTTGCCGGGCGGAGCGGTTTCGTGCGAGCCGGAGACGGATATGAGCGGCTATATTCTTTCGATCGACCAGGGCACGACATCATCGCGCGCGATCATCTTCGATGGCGACATGAAAATGGCTGGCTCGGCGCAGACTGAGATCACCCAATATTATCCGCAGCCCGGCTGGGTGGAGCATGACGCCGCCGAAATCTGGCAATCCGTCGTCGATACTGTGCGCAGGGCGATCGCCGATGCCGGTATTGATGCCGCCGACATTGCCGCGATCGGCATTACCAATCAGCGCGAGACGGCGGTCATCTGGGACCGACGGTCAGGCGCGCCGCTTCACCGGGCGATCGTCTGGCAGGACAGGCGCACGGCCGAAATGTGCGAGAGCCTGAAGGCCGATGGATATGAGAAGCTGTTCAGCGCCAAGACCGGCCTGCTGCTCGACCCCTATTTCTCCGGAACGAAGCTGCGCTGGCTGCTCGACAACGTCGATGGCCTGCGTGAGAAGGCCGAGGCCGGCGATGTCTGCTTCGGCACGATCGACAGCTGGCTGATCTACAATCTGACTAATGGACGCGTGCATGCCACCGATGCGACCAATGCGTCGAGAACGCTGCTCTATAATATCGATGACGGTGCCTGGGACGAGGAGCTTCTCGGCATTCTCCGCATTCCGGCGGCCATGCTTCCTGAAGTCAAGGAATGTGCCGATGATTTCGGCCGCGTCGACAAGGCGCTGTTCGGCGCGGAACTTCCGATCCTCGGGGTCGCCGGCGACCAGCAGGCAGCGGCCATGGGCAACGCCTGCTTCGAGCCCGGCATGATGAAATCCACCTATGGCACCGGCTGCTTTGCCCTGTTGAACACCGGCCGGGATCGTGTTTCCTCCTCGAACCGGATGCTGACGACGATCGCCTGCCGGCTCGACGGCGAGACGACCTATGCGCTCGAAGGCTCGATCTTCATCGCCGGCGCCGCCGTGCAATGGCTGCGCGACGGCCTCGGCATTATCGGCCAGGCGTCGGAGGCGGGAGTGCTTGCCGCCAAGGCCGATCCCGGACAGCAGGTCTACATCGTTCCGGCCTTCACCGGCCTCGGCGCCCCCTATTGGGATCCGGCTGCGCGCGGCGCGATCTTCGGTCTGACGCGAAACAGCGGGCCGGCGGAATTCGCCCGCGCCGTGCTCGAATCCGTCGCCTACCAGACGCTCGATCTGCTGGTGGCGATGAAGAGGGACTGGGGCGTCAACCAGCTGGAAACGGTGCTGCGGGTCGATGGCGGCATGGCGGCTTCGGATTGGACGATGCAGTGCCTGGCCGACATGACCGGAAACCCTGTCGACCGCTCGGCGATCCGCGAGACGACGGCGCTTGGCGCAGCTTGGCTTGCCGGCTCGAAAGCCGGCATCTGGCCAGGCAAGCGGGATTTTGCGCAGTCCTGGGCCTGCGACCGCCGCTTCAGCCCTTCGATGGACGAGACCGATCGGCAGGTCAAGATCATCGGCTGGAAGAATGCCGTCTCCAGGATGATTTCGGACGCTTCGGCGGGGTAGAGCAGCTCCCCGAATACGACCGCAATGGCGGCTTCTGTCACGCGGCGCCGGCGGCCTTTCTGTTGATGAAGCTCAGGGCGAGCACGGCGAAGATCAGCGTTCCCGTGCCGACCTGCTGCCAGTAGAAGTTCAGATCGGTCAGCAGCAGGCCATTGGCGACGATGCTGAGCAACAGCGCGCCAAGAACGGTCCCGCCGACATTCGGCCGTCCGAGTGGGCTGAGCGTCGTGCCGATGAAGGTCGCGCCGATGGCATTGAGCAGGAAGGCATTGCCCGAGGAGGGGATGTAGGTGGTGACGGTTGCGGTCAGGATCAGGCCGGCGATTGCCGCGATCAACCCGACCAGGATGAAAGTCACGGCGACATGAGCCGGCGCGGCGATGCCGGAATAGCGCACGACGCCCGGCTGGATGCCGATCGACAGGATGACGCGGCCGAAACGCGTGCGGGCAAAAACAACGGCAGCAGCGGCGATGACGACGATGGCCGCGGCAAGCGGCACCGGGAAGCCGGCGATCGTGCCGTGGCCGAGAAAACGGAAGGCTTCCGGCACCCCATTCGGCGGCAGATAGACCGGATTGCCGCCATTGGTCAGCAGCTGTTGAACGCTGCGGCCGATGAACAGCGTACCGAGCGTGGCGAGGAACGGCGACACGCCGATCCCGGAAATCAAGAGCGCGTTGAAGGCACCGACGAACGCGCCGGCGCCCAGTCCTGCGAGTGCGGCGACTGCCACCGGCTGCCCGGCGAGGACGAGCGAGACGAAGGCAAAGCTGGCGAAATCCATCGCCGTTCCCACCGAAAGATCGATGCCGCCCGACGCGACGGTGAAGGTCATGGCGACGGAGACGATGGCAAGCAGTGTGAAATTGTTGACGAGGATGCTCTGCAGGTTCGCCGGCGTCAGGAATGTCGGCGTTGCTAGGGAAAAGGCGGCAAATACCGCAACCAGGGCAAGGATCAAGCCATAGCGCACCAGGCCGCCGGCGATAAGACGCGGCAAACCGATGCTGGCGGGGGTAGGGGTCTGGAGCGACATGGTCAGGCCTCCTGTCGGCGCAGCAGCGTGGTCGCGGAAACGACGATGAGAATGAGAACGCCCTGGACGCCGCTGACCAGCGTGCTCGAAATGTTCAGCAGCTGGAAACCATTGACCAGGAAGCCGACCAAAAGGGCCGAAAGCAGCGTCCCGGTGATCGTCGGAACCAGCCGGCGCGAAAAGACCGAGCCGAGCAGGGCCGTCACGACGACGGGCAACAGCATCTCGCCGGCGCCGGTCGTGCTGCCGCTCAGATAGGAAACCGACAGGATGCCGGCGACGCCGCCGGAGACGCCGCTGGCGACGAAGGCGCCGGCCAGCAGCCGGCGAAGCGGCAGACCGGCGGCACGCGCCGCATCCGGAAACTCACCGACGGCATAGAGGCGCAGGCCGAGCGGGGTATATTGCACCATCGCCGTGGTGATGGCCGTGAAACCGAGGAGCACATAGGCGAGAACCGGTATGCCGAAAGGATCCGAGGCCGAAAGCGCCGACAGGAAAGGCGTCGAGGCCGGCAGGACCGTATTGCCGGTCAGCACCAATTCCAGGCCGGCGACGACGTTCATGACGGCCAGCGTGGCCAGCAGCGGCACGATGCCGGCATAGACGACGGCAATGGCATTGACCGTACCGATCAGCCCGCCGGTGAGGATCGCCGCGGCAATCGCCGTCGCATCGCCGTAGCCGAGCTGCGTCAGGCTCGCATAGACGGCGGCGCTGAGGCCCATATTGGCAGCCAGCGACAGGTCGATGCCGCCGGTGACGACATTGGAGCCGCCGGCAATCAGCACGATCGTCAACCCGATGGCAAGCACACCGGAGATGGCCGATTGGCCAAGCACGTTGCCGATATTGCCGATGCTGAGGAAATAGGGTGCTGTCAGCGAAAAGATGATCAGGATGGCGGCGAAAGCGATCAGCGATCCGAAGCGCAACGCGGTCGCTGCAATATTGCCGGCCGGGCGGGGAGGCGGTTCCGCAGCGGAAAAACCGGAAGGCGCGAATTCCACTTCAGCCGACATGGCGTTGTCCCTCGAATGATCCGGTCGATTGAGCGAGCACCGCATCTGCCGTGGTCTCCGACGAGATGAATTCCCGCGACACGCGGCCGCGGAAGAGCACCAGGATGCGATCGGTGATGCCGATGAGTTCCGGCAGATCCGAAGACAGCACGATGACGCCGGCGCCGCGCGCCGCGAGTTCGCCGATCAGCGTATAGATCTCGACCTTGGAGCCGATATCGACTCCAACCGTCGGCTCGTCGAGGAGATAGACCTCGGAACGGCGGCTCAGCCACTTGGCGATGGCGATCTTCTGCTGGTTGCCGCCCGAAAGCGTGCGCAGCAGGGCATTGCGCCCATTGGTCTTCACCTGCAGCCGCGTAATCAGAGCGTCGACTTCTCTTTGTTCGCGTCTGCGATCGAGAAAGCCGAAACGCGTGAAGCGGCCAAGGCTCGAAAGGCTGATATTTTCCGCGACGCTGAGGTCGAGCGCGACGCCGTGGCGACGCCGATCTTCCGGCACCAGCGCGATTTCGCGGCCGGCCGCCTGGGTGGGATTGGTGAAACGGGCAGCCTTGCCGCTGATCTCGATATGGCCGGAAGCCGGGGTCTCCAGACCGAAGAGCGTGCGGACCAGCTCCTTTGCGCCGGAGCCGAGCAGGCCGGTGAGGCCGAGCACCTCGCCGCGACGAAGCGTGAAACTGATGTCGCTATATTTCCCCGGCGCCGACAGCTGCTCGACCTTGAGGATGTCTTCGCCCGGCGTCACCTGCGGCTTCGGGAACATCTCCTTGATGTCGCGCTCGACCATCAGCCAGGCAATTGCGCTGGCCGAAGTGTCGCCGATCGGCAGGGAGGCGACGTCCAGCCCGTTGCGCAGCACGGTGACGTGGTCGCAGAGCTCTTCGATTTCGTTCAGGTAATGCGAGATATAGATGATGGTGACGCCCTCGTCGCGCAGACGGCGGATCAGCCGGAAGAGGATATCGGCCTCGCGGCGCACCAAGGCGGCCGTCGGCTCGTCGAAGACGAGCACCTTCGGCTGATTGAGGAGCGCGCGGGTGATTTGCACGATCTGCTTTTCGGCCGTCGACAATTCGCCGATCAAGGCGGCGTTCGGCAACCGGATACCGAAATAGTCGTTGAGAATGTCAGATGCGCGGCGCTGCATCAGTCGGCGATCGAGGAACGGCGTGCCCGATATCCGCGGCTCCCGGCCAAGGAACAGGGCTTCGCCAACGGTGAAGGTCGGCACCAGCAGCCGATCCTGGTGAATGAAGTGGATACCGAGCTCTTCGGCAAGATGCGGCGTCAGCCTGTCGAATGTTTGTCCTTCGATCTCGATCCGGCCGCCATCCGGCTGATGAAGACCGGCCAGCAGCTTGATCAGCGTCGACTTGCCGGCGCCGTTCTGGCCGACGAGACCGTGGATGGTGCCGCGCCTGACGATCAGCGACACACCGGCAAGCGCCTGCGCGCCGCCGAAATGCTTGACGATGCCTTCAAAGCGGATGATGTCGTCGCGTGCCGTCACCGGCTGCTTCAACGAAATGGCCGTCATGTCGATCTCTCCGGGCGGGCAGATTGCGAGCGATCCGGCGATGACCGGACCGCTCGTGTTCAGTGTCAGCCGATGCCGAGCTTCTTGGTGACTTCGCCGACATTGGCCTTGTTAGCGAGCAGTGCCGGAACATAGGTCTCGCGCGGCAGCGTCTGGCCGGCGAGCAGCTTGGCGACGTTGCGGATGGCGGTGCGGCCGATTTCCGCCGGCTGCTGCGCGACATCGGCGCCGGCCGGCGAATTCGGATCGGCGATGAGCTGGAGCACTTCCGGGCTGCCGTCGACACCGTAGGTGCGGATCTCGGTCCGCCCGGCCGCCGCCAAAGCCTGGGTCGCGCCAAGCTGCGGGATGTCCCAGGCTGACCAGATCGCCTTGATCGAGCCCTTTTCCGGATATTTGTTGAGGATCGCCGTGATCTGCGTGAAGGCGTCCTGCACGGTATTCGGGATGACGTCGCGCAGTTCCGGCTGGAGGATTTTCACCTTCGGGAAATATTTGACGACATTGACCAGCTGGTCGTAGCGGATCGCGCAGGGGGTTACGCCGTAGAAGCCGTTGAAGACGACGATATTGCCTTCGCCGCCGATATCAGAGACGAGCTGCAGCGCCAGATCCTTGCCGATGCCCCAGTTATCGGAGGTGGTGTTGTTGATCGAATTGGTCGAGCCGACGTCCACGGTCAGAACCGGGATCCCGGCATCGCGCGCCTTCTTCAGCCAGGGATCGATGACGCTGAGCGTGCCGAGGATTTGAACGATCGCATCCGGCTTCTGGGCAATCAGCGTCTGCAGCTGCGAGACCAGCTTGCCGTCATTGCGACCGGCATCGACGGCGATCGGCTCGCCGCCGAGACGCTTTACTTCTTCGATCTGGGCATTATAGGCCTGCAGGTCGAAGAAGTGATCGGTGCCGGTTGCGCTGATGGCGATGCGCTTGCCTTTCAGCGACAGTTCTTCGCCCGCGGCAAAAGCCGGCTTCTGTCCGATGAGCGATGCACCGGCGACCCCGGCCGCCGCAGACAGTTTCAGCAGCTCTCGTCTTCCGAGACCGTTTTCAGACTTTTCAACACTCATCGCAACTTCTCTCCAATTAATTATGTCTATAGATTAAATGGTTTAACGCGAATGGATAGGAACGAATTTCCAAAAGAACGATCTTCGGGGGAAAGAGTGGACGGAACGAAAGCTCATCCTGGCCGCGGTTTCCCGCGACGGATCCGATGGAACGCGGCAATAAGGGTGGCCGAAGAGAGACGTTGTCTCTATCTGACAAGGCCTCCCGATGTTGTCTGCGGGAGGCCTTGCCCGTTGCTACTCGTCCAAACTGATGTCGGAGAGATCAATGCCATGGGTGTCGAACCACCAGTCGGGACTCATCTCGGAATGGCGATCACGCAGACGCAGATATTTGGCGCGCAGCCGCTTCTGGCGCTCGACCTCTTCCGCGAAGAAGGGATGGTCAAGCGTGCCGCCCATCTTGTGGATGCGACGGAGCAGTTTTCGCAAGACATATCCTTGCTCCTTGTTGCCCGGCCGGTAGCCGCTTTCCACGATCGTCATGACCGTCTCGCACAGCGTTCCCAGCGCATCGACCTGCGGCGTGCCGTTGACGATCATGTCGAGACGTTCCGCGCCGAAGCCGACGTCGATGCAGGTTCCGAGCGGATTGACGATGTTTCCGATCTCGACGCCATCCTTATAGAACTCGGTGCAGTATCCGCTGATGCTGCCATCGCTCCACATGCATTCCGGATCCGGCATGATGGGCACGCGCCCGCCATAGAGCGGCGTCCATTCCACCAGGCGGTCGGGATGGATCGTCACATGATCCGGCACGAGCCCCAGAGTTCCCAGAAATTCGAGCCAGAAATCGATGGCGTTGCCGACGGTCAATTTCCGGAAGGAGAAAAGGCCGAGCATGGTGAAGTGGAGAAGGTGGGTTCCGTCGCCGATCTCGTCGAGGTCACCCATGCGCAGGCAAGCCTGGCTGTTTGCGACTGTTCCACTATGGGAGGGATCGGAGAAGAGAGGTTTGTACTGCTGCATTCCAGCGCTGCAGAAGAGCGTGGTATCATCATGCGGCCGTACGGATTCGATGCGTATGAAATCAATGCCCTTGGAAAGGCAGAAGTGTTGATATTGCTGGATCAGGCGTCCCGCGGTGACATAGGCAACCTCCTTCATTGTTCGTGTGCCTCAAGGAAAGATAGCGATCTCCCGCGCGCAGGGCAATCCGCCGCTACCGAAGACAAGCCGGGATGGCCCTTGAACATTGCATCACTTGAGGCTAGATATAACCTCAAGTGAAAAGGAGCTTTGCCATGATGGGATTTGCAGTCATCGCCGACGTTCTCGGACTGCCCGCCAGGGAACCGGCGTCGCGCTCGGCCTTTGGCCTGCTTTCCAGCATCGAGGAAGGTTTGCCGGTCAAGGCCCTTGATCGCATGGCGCTGCTTCTGGCGCCTGATGATACCCAGTTCAAATACCGGCTCGTTCCGAAGGCCACCTATGAGCGGCGCAAGTCCAAGCATCGGCTCTCCTCCGACGAGGGCATAAAGCTCGCCCGTCTGGCGCGCGTCTGGGGATCGGCGCTCGATGTCTGGCAGACCGAGGCCGAGGCGCGCGATTTCCTGTTTCGGCCGCATGCAATGCTGGAGGACAGGCGGCCGATCGACGTGGTCATCCAAAGCGAGATCGGCGGCGAGCTCGTGCTCGATATCCTCGGAAGCCTGAAATACGGCAGCGCTGCGTGAGCGCACAGGTTCTTGACCGCACACTCACATCCGTTCGCATCGGAGATCCCAACGGTACCCATCCGATCTTCGACGCTACCGGCTCGACCATCGCGCCGGGGCGGTGGAACACATCGGGCAGCCCGATCATCTATACGAGCGAGCATTATTCGACGGCACTGCTCGAAAAGCTCGTCCATGGCAGCGGGCGGCTGCCGCCCAACCAGCACTATGCCACGATCACCCTACCGCGAGGGCTAAGCTATGAGGTCTTCTCCGAACCCGCGCTGCCGGGCTGGGACAGCATGCCGGCAAACGTCAGCAAGGCTTTCGGCGAAAATTGGTGCCAGGAAAAGCGCAGCGCCATCCTGCTGGTCCCAAGCGTCGTCGCCCGCGTCGACCGCAACGTGCTGATCAATCCGGCCCACCCGGAATTCCCGTCGATCACGACAGGCCTTCACCAACCGGTTTGCTGGGATCGCCGTTTGTTTGGCATGTGATGGGGAGGGGCCTTCAGTCAGTGCTCCTGCATCCTCGATCGGGATCATGCTCTACAGCTACTTTGCGGGCTGGCCTTCGAGCTGCTCTGCATCGGGCTCCGCATCGGTCGCCACCCCGGCAATCTTACCGTTGATGATGCCAGGCACTTAGTAAACTGGGAATGGAGACACTGACCGAAAAAGAACCCATCGCCCGTTGTAGCAGAATGTACATTGCGCCTTGACTTACCATCCCGAAACCTGAAATTCTATATCTTCCCAGTTAGATAAAAACGAAACTTACTTCGACAATATAATCGCCACACACGCGGTCAGCAGTACTCCGAATCCGAAAATCATGAACGGAGTACCGAAACAAACCCTTGATTTGTTCGAAACGAGATCTTTTTCGTCGGTTGAATCGCCATTGTACAACCTAAGTCCGACGTTGCTATCCACATCGAAGTTCCAATTATTTCTTTTATAGAATAAAATCTCTCGAACCTCCTGAATAATCAAAAATAAAACCACAATCGACAAGATTATCGCGCCGACAACGACGCCACCGGTATCAAGATATTTCTCTGCTGAAAACATTTTCTTCCCTTTAGGTGCCGCCATCTCGGGATGCCGCTAGCCCGAAATCGCCCCGATCAGATAACTTCCCGAGACACACGCCGCCGCCGGCACGCAATAACCGGTCCGTCTGGTTGATCGCCGGCCCGTCCTCACATGCACCAGGACCTGCCGGGCGCCCCCGAGTCCTCGACCAAGCGACAATCTCGCGCAGCAGTTTGACGAAGACCTTCGCCGAATGAAAAAGCAATCAAACTGGAGCCGGTCCAATGATCCAAGGCAAGCTAAAAGAAGGCATAGATTCCCCGAATATAACTATCAATATTTAATCGGCTTAAGGCTTAGGCAGCCATAAGAGATTTTATCAACATGGAATGCAATTCGCTCATGCCGGAGGCTGCGACGTGGAGGGGATTTCGACGTCAGAAGACTGGGTTTCTGCGGTGAGCGCTGCTTCGACTACTCACGCGTCCGTCTCCCATGGATTTATCACCGCTGCGCCGGTGTCGCCGAAATCGCCGACATTGCGAGTGACGACAATCAGATCATGAACGATTGCGGTTGCGGCGATCAGCCCGTCGATATCGCCACGCGGCCGGATGGCAGCGATACGGCCCCATTCGACGGCGATCTCGTCGGTCACCGGCAGGATCCGGTCGCCGTGATCATAACGCAGCTTGCGCAGCCACTCGGTGAGATGCGCCGCGGTCTTCGGATCCGATTTCTGTTTGAGGGCAATGCCGCGCATGATCTCGCCAAGCGTCAACGCGCTCAGGTGGATGGTGAGCGGATCGACGGAGCGCAGCCAGGAGACCGCCTGCGGCGTGCCGCGTCGCGCCTCCGAGACGATGTTGGTGTCGACCAGATACATCAGAAGGCGACGTCGCGGCTTGGCGTCTTGTCTCGCGCTTCGACCGCATCGGCGAACTCATCGTCCCAGGCGGGGCCACCGAGCAGGTCGTCGACGAGCGTCGGCCTGCCGGCGCGCAGGGCGTCGTAGTCGCGGGCGGACAGAACGATGGCCGTACGCTCGCCCCGCACGGTCACCACCTGCGGCCCTTCTTGTCGGGCCTTCTGCACGACCTTCGAAAATTGGTTCTTGGCGTCCTGCAGTTGCCATTCCATCGATTCCGCTCCTAGCTAGACTGTCTAGCTATGTAGGCGCGGAATGCTTGCGCGTCAACGGCGGGACGTTCCTGAACGACAGAGTCCGGTTCTGCTATGAGGTGTCATAACAAAGTTCGACATCGTTGTGTCGGTGATCGGCGCCTGTCGGTCTTTCTGGAAGCCGCAATCACCCCTCCCGCCGCGGCGAGCGGGCCATCAGCCTGGCATAGGCGATGGCCGAGAGCATGTTGACATGGTTGGCCTTGCCGGTGCCGGCAATGTCGAAGGCGGTGCCGTGATCGACCGAGACGCGGTCGATCGGCAGGCCGAGCGAGACGTTGACTGCGGTGTCGAAGGCGACAAGCTTGATCGGGATATGGCCCTGGTCGTGATACTGGGCGATGACAAGATCGAAGGCGCCGTTATAGGCGCGGGCGAAAACCGTATCGGCCGAGATCGGGCCGACGACGTCGATGCCCTTTGCCTGCGCCTGCTCGACGGCGGGTGCCAGGAATTCCGTATCCTCGGTGCCGAACAGGCCGTTTTCGCCGCAATGGGGATTGAGGCCGGCCACGGCGATGCGCGCCGTCCTGCCGAGCCGCAGGAAGTGATTGTGGCCGGCTTCGATGGTTGCCAGCACCCGCTCGGTCTTGGCGCGCTCGATCGCGCCCTTCAGCGAGATATGGGTGGAGACGTGGATGGTGTTCAGCCGCTCGGAGGCCAGCAGCATGAAGGAGCTCTTCGAGCCTGTCAGATGTGCGAGAAGACCGGTGTGACCGTCATGGTGATGGCCGGCAAGGTTCATCGCTTCTTTGTTGATCGGCGCGGTCACGATGACATCGGCTTGACCTGACATGGCGAGATCGACGGCGCGGGTGATATAGCGCACCGAAGCGTCGCCGGCGACCGGGCTGACCTTGCCGATCTCGGGCAGGGCGGCGGCGAGCGCGACTTCGTCGACGGCGATCCTGTCGTCACCGGGTGCATCGGCAGGCCCGAACCGCAGCGCGGTGCCGCTGACACGGTCGGCGCGCTCCAGCGCTTCGACATTGCCGACGATGACGAAATCGCGGCGCTCTTCCTTCGGAAGGGCTGCAAGAGCCTTGACGATCACCTCGGGGCCGACGCCGGCCGGATCGCCGAGCGTCACGGCGACTTTCGCATTCCTGTCCATCAATCGAGTTCCTTCCAAAGACCCCGCCGCCTAGAAGGCGGCTGCGTAAATCGAGCGAATGTCGGCGCGCGAGAGATCGCGCGGATTGTTATCGAGCAGACGGCGAATGGCAAAGGCGTCGTCGGCCATGGCGTCGAGATCGCTTTCCGGCACGCCAAGGCCGGAAAGCTTCATCTCGATACCGAGTTCGGCGCAGAAAGCGTAAGCCGCATCGAAGACGGATGTGACGTTTTCGGAGGTTTCACGTCCAAGCGCTTCCATCACCGCCCTGGTTTTCTCAGGCGCGGACGGCGTATTGAAGGCGAGAACATGCGGAAAAATCAGCGCATTGGCGGCGCCGTGGGCGACATGCCAGCGCGTGCCGAGCGGATAGGCAAGCGCATGGCCGCCGGCGGTGTTGACCGGGCCGAGGCAGAAGCCGCCGTAAAGCGAGGCGAGCGAGAGGCCGGCGCGTGCTTCGGCGTCATTGCCATCCCTGACGGCGCGAGCGAGGTATTTGCCGACGAGGCGGGTGCCCTCGATCGCATAGATGTCGACCATCGGATGGGCCTTGCGGTTGGTGAAGGCCTCGACGCAATGGGCCATGGCATCGACGCCGGTGGCGGCCGTCGTGCGGGCCGGGACGCTGAAGGTCAAAGCAGGGTCGATGACGGCGATATCGGCCAGCATATGCAGGCTTTCGACGGCAAGCTTTGCCATCGTCGCCGGATCGGTGACCAGCGCGCGGATGCCGGCCTCGCTGCCGGTGCCCGATGTTGTCGGCACCTGGGCAAGCGCCACCTTGCGCGGCCCATGCACCTTGTTCGGGCCGACGACCTCCTGCAGCGTCTGGGCGGAGCCGGCAAGCACGGCGGCAAGTTTTGCCAGATCCATGGCGCTGCCGCCGCCGAAGCCGACGATCAGCTCGGCATCGGCGGCGTTTGCCGCCGCCAGAACCTTTTCGAGATTGGCCGTATCCGGTTCAGGCGTCACTTCGGCAAAGACCGTAACCTCGCCCTTCAGTTCCAGCACGTCGATGCGCGAGGCGTTGAAGGCATCGGAGATGACAAGCGTGCGCCGATAGCCCTTTTCATCAGCCCATTTGCCGAGCTTTCCCGCCGTGCCGACGCCGAATTCGATCAGATGCGGCCGAACTATCGTGATCGGCGAATCCAAGCTGGCCATGAACCAGTCCTCCCTGCAAGATCGTCGCCTTCTTTAATGTAAAGTTGTAAGATCAATGTCAAGCCAGCATTCCAGCGCGCCGAATTTTTTATCATCCGATGTGCGCTCGGTCGCGCTTTAAGGCGTCGTTGCCGTGCTAATATTGATAAAGATATCAGTGAGTTATGGAATATGCATCGGTTAAAATGGCATTTTAGGCGCCGCAGACCCATCATCTTTGCGGCGACAGTGAATATTCCGAGCCTGTTGTCAATTTCCCGATCAGTAATCCGCAGCCGTTGCCATCCTGCATCCTTTCGCATGCGATCGGATGCAGGTTTACAATTTTCCGGCTGCCGCTTTGCTCACGGGAGGGATTGCGGGGCGAGGCTGATATATTTGATGGCGCGTCGGTAGTAGGTGTAGGCGATATGAAGCGTTCCGCCGTCGCCTTGGACGATCGAGGGATAGGAGAATTCGCGGTTCAGCGACTCCTTCGAATTGTTGCTGAGACAGAAGCCGTCGCCTGTATCAAGATCGATGCGATGCGGAAAGCTCTTGCCGCCATCCCTTGATATCGCAAGGCTCAGCGGCGCACGCGGGACACCCCAGACGGCCTTGCGTGCGCTGGTATCGACCACGACGGCTGTCTCTCCAGCCTCGCCACCGTCGATTTCGTCATAGAGAGACTGGCGCCGTGCATCCGACATGCCGGCATTCGAATGGTTGTAAACCATTGCGATTGCTCCATCATTCAGGATCGTGGCCTGGATCGAGGAGTTGTTGTTCGGCAGTTCGGCAGGCTCGGGCGCGCTCCATGTCTCGCCGCCATCGGATGATCGGCTGGACAGGATCTCTTCGGCGAAACGGTTGCGGTAGAAGGCGATCATCTCGTCGCCGCCAAGCGGCAGGATGTTCATGTGCACCGCGCCGATACTGTCTGGAATATCGCGCATCTGCCAGCTCGCGCCGCCGTTAGGCGACATCAGCACAGCAGCCGTATCGGCATCGCCGCTCCAGCGCTGGCCGTTCAGGCCGACGCAACGGAAGACCGGAAGTAGCCAATCGCCCCTGCCGTTGACGACGATCTGCTGGCGAACGAAGGTGCCGGGACTGTCGCAGAGGATTTGGACCGGGCCGAAGGTCTGGCCGCCATCGCCTGAAATCCGGCATTTGACAACCGAGCCGTCCTGATTTCCGGAAGTCTGCGAGGTATAAAGCAGCCACACTTTTCCGTCTGGAGCGTTGAAAATCAACGGGTTCTGTTCGGATTTCTCCGGATCGTCGCTCATCTTTTCCGGCACGGACCAGCGCTCGGAGCCCGGCGCCAGCCGCGACATGTAAATCGAGATGTCACCCATGCCCTCCATCGTGCCGCCGAACCAGACGCAGGTCAGCGTGCCGTCGGGTAGGAATGCGAGATTTGCGGCATGGTTCTGGATGCAGGGGGAGGGCAGATAGGCATCCGCACGCCCCTCGACCGTGGGGTGAGGGGCGATGGCCCCGGTCATCAGGGCCGGAACGGCTTCCGGAGGCAGGCCGGTAAAACTCATGACGGATCTCCTCAAGGCAGCTTGGCGTAGCTTTCGGCGAGTGCGGCATAGTCGGCATCGCCGAGCGGCATCAACGGCGCGCGCGTGCGCTTCCAGGCGGGATTGCCGGTCTTCAGCCCCACCATCGCCTTGATTGTGGGTATCTGGACGTAGGAATTGGAAAGCGTGCGATAGGCGTTGATGCGCGCTTGCGCCGCCTCGACATCGGCGGCGCGCGCCTCGTCATGGACATGGTCGTAGACTGTGCGCAGCGAATTCGCCACGAGATTGGAGGTTGCGGTGATGCAGCCAGCACCGCCCGCCTTCAGCAACGGCAGCAGCAGCGGATCGGCGCCCGCCAGCACCGAGAAGCCCGGATAGGCGGCGATGATCGCCTGCATGTTGTTGAAATCTCCGGCAGATTCCTTGATGCCGACGACCGTTTCCGGGAAGGCTGCAATCAGCCGCCCGATCAGCGGAATGGATAGCGGAACGCCTGAGACCTGCGGAATATGATAGAGGATGACCTGCAGGCGGGTGTCGGCGACCTTTTCCAGCACCTGCGAATAGGCGGCGAAGAGACCGTCGTCGGAGACACCCTTGTAGTAGAAGGGTGGCAGCATCACCACCTTGGTGACGCCAAGCGACAGCGCGTGCCGGGTCAATTCCACAGTTTCGGGAATGGCGACGACGCCGGTGCCCGGCAAAAGCCTGTCGGCGGGAATGCCGGCCTTCAGGGCTGCTTCCAGAATGGCGCGGCGCTCGGCTCCGGAGAAGGAATTGGCCTCGCCTGTTGTGCCGAGCAGCGCCACGCCATGGCACCCCTCGGCCAGCAGCTGCCGGCAATGGTCGGTGAAAAGGGCGAAATCCGGCCTGTTGTCTGCCGTCAGCGGCGTTGCGGCGGCGCTGAAAACGCCGGTAATCCTGTGATGGTTCATTCCGCCCTCCTCGGCGCGTCCTGTCTTGCCGATCCGTGTTCGAACCGGGGGCTGCGCATTGCAATTTGTCATCCGTCTGTCGCGATCGAGTGCAAAGAACTTTTATATTGCCGAACTTTTGTCAAGAAGACAAAATGCCGTGACGCTGCCGCGAAAAGTTATCTATCTGTTATAACTTGTATATTTTCAGGAGAAAATTTTGTTCGAACTGAAATCGCGATTTTTTGTTGACATATTTACAATAACGAGAGAACGATACGGAACGGATTGTGCTGCGCCTGGCAGGTGCAGGGAGAGCGCTGCCGAATTCACTCTGGGAGGAATGCCATGTCTGATCAATCGGATAAAACCCATATATCACGTCGTAACGCGCTGAAGCTCGGCCTTGCAGCCGGCGTCGGCCTCACCGTATTCGGGATGAATGCCCGCATCGTTATGGCCGATGAAGGCCAGGTCCTGAAGGTCGCAAATCCGGCCTTCGACCAAGACTGGTCGCCGCTGCGCGGCGGCGGCAGGACGTTCCGCTGGAATTCGATCTGGTGGGCATCGCCGATGTATTTCGACAGCGAAGGCAATATCAAGCCCTACGTCTTCACCAGCTGGGAATCGGCCGACAACACAGTCTGGACCTTCAAGCTCGACCCGAAGGCCGTCTTTTCCGACGGCAGCAAGATCACCTCGGCGGATGTCAAGGGATCGTGGGAAGTCTCCTCGATGCCCAACACCAAGAACCAGCGCGCCGACCAGGTGCTGAGCAGGGTCAAGGGTTACGCCGAAATCGCTGCCGGCTCCGGCAACGAACTGACCGGTGTCGCGACACCCGACGAGGGGACGGTCGTGGTGACGCTTGGTGCCGCAGACCCGATCTTCTTCATGCGCCTGGCAAACCACATCGCGCCGATCACCAAGGCATCGCAGTCGCGCGGCAGCGACGGCGAGGAGATCATCGATTGGTATAAGCCCGAGAGCAAGCCGGTCTTCTCCGGTCCGTTCAAGCTGACGAGCATCGACATCGACGCCGGCAAACTCTCTTTCGAGCCGAATGAGAACTTCTTCGGGCCGAAGCCGAAGCTTGCCCGCATCGAGATCTCCTCGATCGAGGACAATGTCACCGCGACGTCGCTGATCAAGTCGGGCGAGTTCAACGCCCATACCGAACTCGTCACCTCGACCATCATCCAGGATCTCGGCCCGGAATTTTCCGCCGGCCCGCTGATCCCGACCAGCCAACACTTCTGGTTCAACATCTCCCGTGCGCCGATGGACGATCCGAAGGTCCGCCAGGCACTGATTATGGCCGTCGATCGCGATGGCCTGTTCAAGGCGTCCTATCCCGACGGGCCGCACAAGAAGGCCGACCAGATCCTCAACTCGGTCCCAGGTGCGGAGAATTCCGGCTTCGAGCCCTATCCCTACGATCCGGCGGCGGCCAAGAAGCTGCTTGCGGAATCGACCTACGGCGGTCCGGAGCGCCTGCCGAAGATCTTGTTCGTCGGCATTTCCGCGCCGGCCATCCAGGCCGCCGCTCAGTTCATCGCCGAGCAATGGCGTCAGAATCTCGGCATTACAGCCGTCGACATGAAGCCGCAGCAGGATTCCTATGCGGGTCCGGATCAAAATTCGGTCCAGATCTTCCGCGACGACGTCGGCACCCGCGTTCCCGATGCCGTCTCCTATCTGGCGGGCTGCATCGCCTCGACCTCGTCGAACGCCCAGAACAAGCTCGGTGGATACAAGAACGACAAGGTCGACAGTGCCCTTGCGGAAGCGACGACCAAGGCTCCGGACGATCCGAAGCGCATCGCTCTCGCCCAGGAAGCCCAGAAGGCGTTCCGCGAGGATTGGGCCTTCATTCCATGGTATTCTCAGGCGATGTCGCGCTGGGCTACCAAAGAGGTCAAGGGCCTGGAAAAGAACCTTGACTGGCAGGTCGTCGAACCCTGGAACATTTCCATCGGTTGATCCGGCGGAAACCGTTCCAATCGGCAATAACCCGCGCGAAGGCCGCAAGGCCTTCGCGCACGTTATCAAGAACACGAATGCGATCGCAGCCAAAAGCGGGAACGCATCGAACAACAGGTGGGAGGTGGCCTTGCTGCGCTACGTGCTAACCCGATTTGCCATCTGGATTCCGTCCGTTCTGGTGGTGATGCTGGCGGTTTACGCGCTGGCCTTCTATGGTGCCGGCGATCCGATCAAGCTGATCTTCCTGCGCGCGCCTGGCGACGTCGCCTATAATCCGCAGCGCATCGAAGCCATTCGCGAAAGTGCCGGCCTCAACAAACCCTTCATCGTCCAGTTCGGCCTTTACATCTGGAACCTGCTGCACGGCCAGTTCGGCAATTCGCTGACATCGGGCCGCTCCGTCTGGGCGATGGTCTCGGCGGCCGCACCCGTCTCCTTCCAGCTCGCCCTTTGCTCCATCATCCTGACCGCCGTCGTCGCGATCCCGCTCGGCATGATCGCCGCGCTCAACCAGAATTCGCGCATCGATTATGCCATTCTGGGCTCCGCACTGTTCCTCTGGGCGATCCCGGCCTATGTCGCCGGTCCGCTGCTGATGGTCGGCCTCATCGTGCTGCTGCCGGGTGCGAGCGTGCCTTACGGCTGGGGCGGTATCCTCGACGTCCGTATCCTGCTGCCGCTGCTCGTCCTTTCCTTCCAGCCGATCGCGCTGATCGTGCGGCAAACGCGTGCCGCCGTCATCGAGGTACTGTCGGAGGATTTCGTCCGCACCGCCCGCGCCAAGGGGGTGCCCGAGATTATCGTGGCGCTCCGCCATATCCTGCGGCCGGTGCTGACGCCCGTCGTCACGCAGCTCGGCCTGATCATGATCACCATCGTCAACGGAGCGATCTTCGTCGAGCTCGTCTTCGGCCTGCCGGGCCTCGGCCGCTTGACGGTGCAGGCGCTGATCAATTCCGATTATCCCGTCATCCTGGCGATCACGCTGATCGGGTCGTTCCTGGTGATGGTGTCGAACCTCCTGGTGGATGTGCTCTATCCGCTGCTCGACCCGCGCGCCAATGATTCAAGAAGGAGCCGCTGACCATGTCCGCCATCCCTCTTTCCACCATCGAAACCGTCGAAGAGCCGGTCAGCCTGTGGCGCGATGCCTGGTATCGGCTGAAGCGCAACCGGCTCGCCATCTTCGGCCTCGTCATCGTCCTGATTCTTGCCTTCACGGCGATCTTCGGGCCTTATCTCACGCCCTATGACTATCTGAGCCAGGACCTCAACGCCCGCAACGTCCTGCCGTCGATGAGCCACCTCTTCGGAACCGACGATCTCGGCCGCGACGTCTTCAGCCGCGTGGTCTTCGGCACGCGCACCGCCTTCCTCGTCGCCATCATCGTCACTGTCTTCGCGGTGCTGATCGGTCTCGTGCTCGGGGCCGTCGCCGGTTTCTTCGGCAATCCGTTCGATCGCGCCATCATGTGGCTGACCGACGTGACCATGTCGGTTCCCAACCTGCTGCTCGTCGTCGTCATCAACGCCTCGCTGAAATCGCCGATCAGCAAATGGATGGAGGCGCGTTATCTCGCGACCCTCAATCCCTTCTATCGCGAAACCATGTGGGTGGATTTCATCCTCGTCTTCGGCTCGATGGCCCTGATCTCCTGGCCGCCTTACGCCCGTCTCGTGCGCGCCCAGGTACTGTCGATCCGCAGCCGGCCCTACATTACCGCGGCCCAGGCGCTCGGCCTGTCGAACTGGATCATCATCAAGCGCTACGTCGTGCCGAATGCGCTAGGGCCGCTGATCGTCTCGGTCAGCGCCGGTCTCGGCACGGCGATGGTGCTGGAAAGCGCCTTCAGCTTCCTCGGCGTCGGGGTCAATCCGCCAACGCCGAGCTGGGGCAACATGATCTCCGACGGCCTGCGTGTCTGGCAGCATTATCCGCACCTTCTCGCCGCTCCGGCGGCCGTGCTCGGCCTTGCCTCGGTTGCCTTCAGCTTCCTCGGCGATGGCCTCAACGACGCGCTCAATCCGCGGGGCTGCAAATGATGAATACGAAAAGCACCGACCGCCTACTCGATGTCAGGAACCTCACTGTCGAGATCGATGGCCGCAACGGCCCGGCCGTGGTCGTCGACGGCATCGATCTGCATGTTAACAAGGGTGAGACGCTTGGTGTGGTCGGCGAATCCGGCTGCGGCAAGAGCCTGACCATGCTGAGCCTGATGCGGCTGCTGCCGAACAAGATCAAGGTCACCAGGGGATCGGCCACATTCGACGGCCGCGACCTGCAGACCATGTCGAATCGCGAGCTGCGCAAGGTGCGCGGCGGCGATATCGGCTTCGTCTTCCAGGATCCGATGACCTCGCTTAATCCGGTGATGCGCGTCGGCGACCAGATCTGCGAGCCGCTGATCTATCACCGCAAGATGCGCAAGGCCGAAGCTCGCACCCGCGCCGTCGAACTCTTGCGTCTCGTCGGCATTCCCGGTCCGGAAGAACGGCTGCAGGCCTATCCCCACGAGCTTTCCGGCGGCATGCGCCAGCGCGTGATGATCGCGATCGGCCTTGCCTGCAATCCGAAGCTTTTGATTGCCGACGAGCCGACGACGGCGCTCGACGTCACCATCCAGGCTCAGATCGTCGATCTGGTGAAGGATCTCAGGGCCAAGCTCGGCATGTCGGTCGTCTGGATCACCCATGATCTGGCACTGATCGCCGGCCTCGTCGATCGCGTCGCCGTGCTCTATGCAGGCACGGTAGTCGAGGATGCGCCGGTCGACGAGCTCTATGCCCGCCCGAGCCATCCCTATACGCGCGGCCTGCTATCATCGATCCCGAAGCTCTCGGACCCGCCGGCAAGCCGGCTGAGCTCGATCGGCGGCACGCCGCCGGAGCCTGGCCGCCGGCCGAAGGGTTGCCCATTTGCGCCGCGCTGCCCGCTTGCCGAAAACATCTGCCACGAGAAGGTGCCGCAGCTCGAACCGTTGAGCGGCAGCGCCAATCACCGCGCCGCCTGTTTCGTCGTCCAGAGAATGCAGGAGGCCGCGTGATGGGTGCTCAACCTCTGCTCAAGATCGAAAACCTGGTCAAGCATTTCCACGTCAAGCTCGGCGCCTTCGGCGAACGCTCGGCAACCGTCTATGCACTCGACAATGTCAATCTCGACATCATGGAAGGCGAGACGCTGAGCCTGGTCGGCGAATCCGGCTGCGGCAAGTCGACGACCGGTTTCACCATCCTCAACCTCTACAAGGCGACCAGCGGCAAGGTCGTCTACAAGGGCCAGGATCTCGCTACGCTCGACGAGAAGCAGATGCGACCCTTCCGCCGCGACCTGCAGATCGTCTTCCAGGATCCATATTCGACACTCAATCCGCGCATGACGGTGGGCGAGGCGATCGGCGAGCCGATCCTTTTCCACAAGCTCTGCACCAAGGCCGAGCTGAAGGACAGGGTGGCGACGCTGCTCACCGATGTCGGCCTGCCGACGCGGTTTGCCCAACGTTACCCGCACGAGCTTTCCGGCGGCCAGCGCCAGCGTGTCGTCATTGCCCGCGCGCTCGCCTGCCAACCGAAATTCATCGTCTGCGACGAGGCGATTTCGGCGCTCGACGTGTCGATCCAGGCACAGATCATCAACCTGCTGCTCGATTTGCAGGAAAAATACGGGCTGACCTATTTGTTCATCGCCCATGATCTCGCAGTCGTGCGCCATATCAGCACCCGTGTCGGCGTCATGTATCTCGGGCGGCTCGCCGAACTTGCCACCCGCGAGGAACTCTTCGACAATCCGCTGCATCCCTATACCAGGGCGCTGCTGTCGGCGGTTCCGGAGACCGATCCGGAGCATGAGCGCACGCGCCAGCGCCAGATCCTGCAGGGTGATGTGCCGAGCCCGCTGAACCCGCCGACCGGTTGCCGTTTCCACACGCGCTGCCCGATTGCCATGGATGTCTGCAGCAAGGTCATCCCCGCGTGGCAAGAAGCAAAACCCGGCCATCTTGTCGCCTGTCACGCCGTCAACACCGGACAGACCGCATGACGCTGAAGGCGGTTATCATCGCCGATGATCTGACGGGTGCGCTCGATACCGGCACGCCCTTCGTCGAAGCCGGCCTTTCGGTTTCGGTCGCTGTCGATGTCGAGGCAGCCGAAGATGCGGTCGCCGCCGGCTGCGATGTCGTCGTCATCAACACCGCCTCGCGCGCGCTTGGCGAACCGGAAGCCGCCGGAAGAGTGCGCCTCGCCACGGAGGCGCTTCGTGGTGCAAGGCCCGCAGTCGTGATGAAGAAGATCGACTCCCGGCTGAAGGGCAATGTCGCGGCGGAAAGCTTGGCTCTGGCTGATGCGCTCCGCCTGGAGACTATCCTGGTGGCGCCCGCTATTCCCGATCAGGAGCGTGTGACCTGCAGAGGCTGTGTTGTCGGCCGCGGCGTCGGCAAGCCACTGCCGATCGCCGATCTGTTCGAGGGCAGCGCGGGCAGCGTCACCGTTGCCGATGCAGAGGACGATAGTGATCTCGACCAGATCGTTGCCGATCATGACTGGGGGCAGACGCTTGCGGTCGGCGCACGGGGTCTGGGTGCTGCTCTTGCCCGCCAGCTCGGCGAAACAGGGCGGCAGCCGGTGCCGGAATTTGCAGCGACCCGGCGCACCCTGTTCGCCTTTGGCTCGCGCGACCCGATCACCGCTACCCAGATGGACCGGCTCGAAGCCTCGGGTGCCCTGCGCATGGTGGTGGACGCGCCGATGGGGCAGGTCGAAGTCGGGGAAGGCATGGCGCTGCCGGCGCTTCTGCGCTGCACCGGCGATATGACAGCCGATGCGGCATTGGTCGCCCGCCGTTTTGCGGCAGGCGTCAGATCGGTCATCGACGATACGAGGCCTGACATGCTGATGGTCGGCGGCGGCGACACGGCGCTTGCCGTTTTCCAGGCGCTCGGAGTCAAAGTTCTGGCGCCGAAGGGCGAAATTGAAGCCGGCGTGCCGTGGTTCGATGTCATGGCCGTCGACGGACGGCATTTTCGATGCGCCGTGAAGTCGGGGGGCTTCGGCAATCCCGATAGTTTGTTAAGACTGGTTCTTTGGAATCGGGCGGCATAGTAAGATACCGCCGAGGAGAATGACGTGGCTGAAGTGAATGGCGAATCTTTGAACGCGGAAGCCGGCCCCCCGGGCAAGCCCGAACGCGGCAAGGCCGTCAAGCTGGTCGATCGCGTCTTCGACCAGTTGCTCGAGCGTATCCGTGGCGGAAACTATCCGCCGGATTCACGCCTTCCCGGCGAGCATGAGCTTGCCTCGATGTTGGGTGTGTCGCGGCCGATCGTCCGTGATGCGCTGGCGCGCCTGCGCGATCAGGGCATGGTCTATGCCCGGCAGGGCGCCGGCACCTTCGTCAGCGCACATGGATCGCCGACGACGCAGCTTGCCTACACGCCGGTGAAGACGATCGCCGACATTCAGCGCTGCTACGAATTCCGCCTGACGATCGAGCCGGCCGCCGCCTATTTCGCCGCCAAGCGCCGCAATGAGCAGGCGATCCAGAAGATCGCCAGCGCGCTTGCGGATCTGCGCGAAGCGACCAGCCATCAGCTTCACCGCACCGACGCCGATTTCCTCTTCCACCGCGCGGTGACGGAGGCTGCCAACAATCATTATTACACCGCCTCGATCGATGCGCTGAAGGCCCATATCGCCGTTGGCATGCATCTCCACGGCCTCTCTTTGCTCGGCCCCCGCCAGGGGCTGGAACAGGTCTACGAAGAGCATAACGCCATCTACAAGGCGATCGCCGATGGCCGGCCTGACGATGCGCAAAGACTGATGAAGGCGCATCTCGAAGGTTCTCGGGATCGTCTGTTCGAGGGCAGGGTGCTCGACCTATCCTTCTGAAGCGTCCCACAGCTGGCGGCTCGAAATTGCCAGGGAGTTCCTGCCATACCTCGGGGTGTCTCCCTCGCTGGCAATTGTCAGCCGGATTTCTGCTTCTTGATGATGCTGATGTTGCCGCTCACTTCGAGGATGGCAAATTTTATCTCCGTAACGCTCTCAATGCCTTCCTGGCTTCGAGCCGCTTGCATGACGTCCTCCTTCTGCAGTCGGGCGCCTTTGAGCGCGCGCTCATCGTAGACGCCATCCGTCACCAGAACGGTCGGAACACCATCGATGATATGAGCTGCGCGAGGCCACCACCTCTTCACGTAAGACAGGCCGATGTCGGTCGTAAACAGCGTGAGGATCAGGATGACGGCGTTGGTGATCGAGAAGTCATCGCCCAGCATCGCCTGCTGGGTAGTCTCGGAGATCACCAGCACGATGACCAGATCGAACGGGGTCATCTGGGCCAATGTCCGTCTTCCCGACAGACGGATGATCACAAGCAGCGTGAAATAGATTGCCAATCCGCGTAATACTGCATCCACCGTGCCGCCCTCATGGAAAGATGAACGTGGATTGGCTGCGAGTCTCCCCGCCCATGCCGATAGTGGCGCGGCGAGGGCCGGCGAGTTGCGTTTGCAGACGGAAGACGATCTGCGTCGGTTCTGCCAGGTCGGCGGGGAACACATAGCCTATCCGGCCATCGCGCGCGAAGGTCGCCTTTTGAGGCGGATCGATGCCCTGGACCGAAAAACCTTGAAGAAAGGCGGCATTGATCGTGAAGACCCTGTCTTCGGATGACGGCGCGAAGGTCACCGTCATGTTCTCGGGAGCATTCCATCGGGAGATGGCGGGAAAATCCACGGAGCCTTCGGGCAGTATGAGTGTTTGCCGCGAAAACGGACCGCCTCTTCCAAGCAAGCCCAGCAAGCAAGTCACGAGAAGAAGCGTGAAAACCATCCAGGAAATACGTTGAACAGCCCAGAACTTTTGCTGAAATTCGCTATGATCGAGCACACCTTCCGGCAACGCGGGCAACTTGTGTATCTTTCCCATGCCCCCTCCCTGTGCGTCTTGCGGAGAACTTGGCTCGGAGGCAACCGTTCCGGGCAAGGAGGGGGCCGTCGCCGTGTACATCGGATGGGTAGCGGTCCAAGCGTCTTCGCCGATCAAGGGAACGAAGATCACCCCGCCGAGATCTTCTTCTTCGAACGTGGTATCCCCGGTGCGCGTGAGCCGTTTCAGGCGCTGCCCTTCGCCACCGCCGACCGGGATGATGATCCGCCCTCCGAGGCCCAGTTGTTCTTTCAAGGCGGTTGGCACCTCGGGTGCGCCAGCGGAAACGATAATGGCATCGAATGGAGCTGCGTTCGCCCAGCCCTTGCTGCCATCGCCGACGCGAACGTCAATGTTGCGGTATCCCAGCTTCTCGAACCGTTCCCTGGCCTGAAGCGCCAGCCCTTCATGGCGCTCGATGGAATAGACATGCCTTGTTATCCGGCTCAGGAGGGCTGAAGCATAGCCGGAGCCCGTTCCGACCTCGAGCACTGTATCGCCGGCATCCAGATTGGCTTTCTCGAGCATCAGAGCCACGATGAACGGCTGCGAAATCGTCTGGCCTTCGCCGATCGACAGCGGCGCATCCTCATAGGCGAATTCCTCGGAGCCTGGAGGAACGAATTTTTCGCGCGGCACCGTGAGCATCGCTTCGATCACGTTTGGATCGCGAATGCCACGGCGCGAAACGTGGTGCTCCACCATGCGATCTCGGATGCGCGTCATATCCATGGATCAGCTCCACTGTCGCCGATTGCACCTTGGGCAAACTTCTGGGTGGTGCAGAATGTAAAACAAGTGAGCGGCTGGGGAGTTCCTCCGAGGAGCAGGTTTTCGGCAAAGGCGTCCTCACGAGTTCATTACCTTCAATGCCGGAATAAGCGGCGCTTTAATGGACTTCTCCGGGCATCAAGAATAACATTAGCGGAAACAAATATTGAAGCGATGTCACCGTAGATGGCTGAATTGCCCGTCCAACGCCGACTTGCCGCCATCGCTGTCGCCGATGTGGTCGGATACTCGCGGCTGATGGGTGCCGACGAGAATGGAACGCTGGCGGCGCTGAGGCAGCTTCGGACTGAGATTCTGAACCCCACGGTGCGCGAACATGGCGGGCGCATCGTCAAGGTGATGGGCGACGGAGTGCTCGTGGAATTCGCCAGTGCGGTGAACGCCGTCACCGCGGCGATCGAACTGCAGAACAAGATGGCGCAGGCCAACGAGCCGATGCCCGAGAACCGCCGCATCGTGCTGCGTATCGGCATCAATCTGGGCGACGTCATCGGGGACGGCAGCGATATCTATGGCGACGGCGTCAACATCGCCACGCGGCTGGAAGCACTGGCCGAGCCAGGCGGAGTTTGCATCTCGGGCAAGGTGTTCGATGACGTGCGGGACCGGGTGACCGTGCGGTTTCGCGACTTGGGAGAAAAAACACTCAAGAACATCGCTCGGCCGGTGCGCGCCTATGCTCTGAACACTGCGCCCGCACCATCGATCCCACCCGTCGCCCACGGGATGTTTCCGTCGCTCGCCGTCCTGCCGTTTGAAAACATGAGCGGTGCCCCCGAACAGGAATACTTCGTCGACGGTATCGTCGAGGACATCATCACGGCCCTCAGCCGTTTCAAGTCGTTCGCGGTGATCGCCCGCAATTCGAGCTTCGTGTACAAAGGTCATGCCGTCGACGTGCGACAGATAGCCAAGGAACTTGGCGTTCGCTACGTGCTTGAAGGAAGCGGCCGGCGAGCCGGTAACCGGCTGCGCATCAGCGCACAATTGGTTGATGGAATTTCAGGAGCGCAGATATGGGCGGACAAGTTCGACGGGGCCTTCGAGGACGTGTTCGACGTACAGGATCGGATCACGGAAAGCGTAGTCGCGGTGGTCGAACCAAAAATCCAGCGAGCCGAAATCGATCGCTCACGCCGCGAGCGGCCCGAGAGCCTTGATGCATACGATCTCTATCTACAAGCATTACCGGATGTGTTTGTCTCGCGGCCTGAGGCCAATGCGCGTGCGATCGTGCTGCTGGAGCGGTCGATTGCCATCGATCCGGGATTCGCACCCGCCTTGGCGATGACCGGTCAGGCCTATCTGTTGCGGGTAGCCATGCAGTTTCCCGGAGCGTCGAACGCCGATGCGGAGCGTGCGCTAGCGGTGGCGCGGGCGGCACTGGCGATTGCCCGCGACGACGCGATGGTGCTGAGCTATGGCGCCTTCGTGCTGATCCACATGGGGGTCGACTATCAGACTGGGATTGCCTTGCTGCGGCGTGCGATCTCGGAAAATCCCAACAACGCGACGGTCCTGCAACAAGCGGGCGTCGGAGCGCTGTTGGGTGGCGATCTCGGCGAGGCCGCCGACTATCTGCAACGGGCGCTGCGGCTCAACCCGAATGAACTCGGGACGCATTGGCAATTGACCGGCATGGCGCATATCCGTATGGCCGAGGGGCGCTACGAGGAGGCGCTGGATTGGGCGATGCGCTCGCAAGCGGTCAATTCAGGGTATGACGCCAATCATTGGATGCTGATCGCCGCCAATGCTTACCTCGGACACGTGGATGAAGCGCGCAAGCACCTTGCTGCGCTCGAGAGCATTTCGCCCGGCGTCAACCTCGCACGCATCCGTCGTGGCCAACATGCCATCGACCCGCACAGAATCGAAGTGCTAATCGAGGGCATGCGCATGGCCGGGATGCGCAAGTCTGGCGATTGAAGTCTACAGCTCGTGTGGCGGCAAGGTTGGAATGTCCGTTTGTGTGCAAAGTAGAAGTGTCACTTTGGGCGCGTCTTCAGCTATTTAGAAATGCGACACTCGGCATGTCCACTTGCGCTGAGGCGAGCCCCCGACCGGAC
>NZ_LWBS01000304.1 GCF_001652265.1 Rhizobium leguminosarum | reverse complement strand
GTCATCAGCTGGCCCACGGTTTCCAGGTCGGGATCGGCCTGGAACAATTCCTTCAGCTGGCCGGTCTGCTCCACTCCCACGCTTTCGCCCACCAGCAGGCCGCCCGTCTCGCGCGCCAGGGTCCACGCCTCGTCCACCACCAGCAGGCCGATGGCGATCGAGGCGGCCGGATCGATATCCGGATTGTCCAGCAGGTGTCCGAGCCAGATGCCGCCGGCCGCCACCAGGATGCCGATCAGGGCGGCGCTGTCCTCGATGAAGACGGTGAACACCGAGGCGTCCTTGCTGGCCTTGACGGTTTGCCAGAGCGTGGCGCCGGGCAGGCGGTTGCTGTTCAGTGCGCGCCGCGAAACGTTCCAGCTGTATCCTTCGAACAGGAAGGCGACACCGAGCACGACGTAGTTCCAGAACGGGTCTTCGAGCGGCGCCGGTTCCCGCAGGCTGTGGATGCCGTGG
>NZ_LWBS01000303.1 GCF_001652265.1 Rhizobium leguminosarum | reverse complement strand
AATCGGCATGGTGAATATTTTTGTCTTCATGGACGCCCACCGGCCCTGGCGCAGGGTGAAGGTGACCGTTCGGCGAACCAACCAAGACTTCGCCGAGTGCATGGGCGAACTGGTCGACGTCGATTATCCCGACGCGCCGATCAACCGCGTGGTGATGGACAACCTCTCCACTCATTCCGCCGGGGCGCTTTACGACGCATTTCCCGCCCAGCAAGCTCGAAGGGTGCTGAAGCGACTGGAGTTCCACCACACGCCCAAGCACGCCAGTTGGCACAACATGGTCGAGATCGAGATCGGTGTCCTGCGTAGCCAATGCCTCGACCGTCGAATCGACAAAAAAGAAACCATAATCGCCGAAGTCGCAGCCTGGGGGCAGAAACGCAACGCCCACGGAGCAAAGAACCAATGGAGAGTCACACCCAAAAAAGCCCGCAAAAAGCACCGAAAACCTAACAC
>NZ_LWBS01000302.1 GCF_001652265.1 Rhizobium leguminosarum | reverse complement strand
AACGTCGCATCGACGGTCCAGGATCCGGCCAGGAAGTCCGAATGGGCCTCGCCGGCATAGATGACGGTCTCAATCTGGGCATCCGACAGGAGATTGGTGATGTCCTTCGGCAGCATCGGCCGATAGGCGGGCTTGGGCGGCGCGATGCTCGCCATGGCCGCCGACTGCACGAGCTTGGTGGGATGCGCCTGAGATCCGGCAATACGGATCGACTGCAATCCGTATTCTTCATAGATCGCGTCCGTGAGGTTCGCGCCTTCCGGCGGCGCCCAGTCCACGGTGTCGTAGGCAAGTTCAACGCCATCGGGGTCGATGGAGGAGCGTGCGGCCGGACGGGCGGTTGCGGCGCGCGCGAGATAGCCGCGCACGGTGCGGGGCGCAGCGTTGGATACGGCTGGCGCGCTGTCGGGCAGAGCGACCGGCAGGCGCGGGGGAATCTGGAGCTCGATCGAGGCGAG
>NZ_LWBS01000301.1 GCF_001652265.1 Rhizobium leguminosarum | reverse complement strand
GCCGGCAAACTCGCTGCAGCAGCAGTGGCTGACCAGGAAATCGCTGTTCGACAAATATGAGGTCTTCTACACCGAAGCCAACAAGACCTTCGCCCAGGCTCTGGTCGACGGACAGGCAGGCCCGGTCGGGCCGATCTAGCCTGAAATCTCCAACCAGATCCAGATCATGATGGGTGACGTGCTCTCGGTGACCAAAAAGCCGGAAGACGCCTTGAATGCCGCCTTCAACGCAGCATTGGAGGCTTACAAGCGTCTGTGATGCCACGGGTGAGCCCAGCAAATCGCGACATGCCCCTCATCCGGCTGCCGCCACCATCTCCCCGCTTGCGGGGAGATGGAATGTGCCGCGATCTCTCCGTCCCCAGCTACCTCTCGCAGGGCACGTCCCCTCTCCTCGCGAGCCGGGAGAGGGTTAGGGTGAGGGGCGGCCACCGGCGCGAACCGGCCAGTCATGCTCA
>NZ_LWBS01000300.1 GCF_001652265.1 Rhizobium leguminosarum | reverse complement strand
CCTGTTCCTAAAATGGCGACGGCTCCGTCTTTAACACCAAGCGCGCCTTTTAGTGCGATCAGCCCATCTGACTCGATGTCCGCCTTGGCGAATGGTAGCCTGTTTTTCAGATAGGAAACGGCCTCGCCGTGATTATTGCGTGCGACCCCGAGTACTGCCCGATCCGAGGCGATGCTACGAGCATTGATGCCAGCTGCGGAAAAAGCCCCATGGGTCGAACTGGCAATGTTGTCGACGGCCGTCTCCGGACGGGCGCGAATGTTAGGTGGCCCGCCTCGAGCCCACCCAAGGATACACCCGTGCGCACCGGCGACTCAATCCCTGCAACGGGTGACTCACCCGTCCACTCCGATTTGATAAACCATCCCCCTCCCATATCTTCAGGCGCTAATCTGACACAACGTCACATGGCTTCCGAGCGCGACACCTCCCACCCCCCTTGTTGACACCACGGCGACC
>NZ_LWBS01000299.1 GCF_001652265.1 Rhizobium leguminosarum | reverse complement strand
ATCCACGCCTGCACGTTTCGCCACCGTAGTCACCCATTGGGCGTGAGTCTTATACGTCTCTGACTTCGTAGGGAACACCCAGTTGTTGATCTTGGCCGCGTAACGGCGTTCCAGAACTGCGCGCAGTGCCTTGGTCATCATGAGCAGTGTATCATCCCCGTTTTTGAGACGGCGACCAAGTACCATGTTGTTCGTGAAGTCGACATCTGACCAGCGAAAGTTCTGCGCTTCGTTGATGCGTGCTCCTAGATGCAGCAAGCACACAAGTACGTCTTGATTGTCCTGCCGCTGCGCGTCGCTTGTTGCGGTCTTGCCTGGGTACTTGGCGTTGGGGCATGTCGCAGCAAGCATTGCCGCTTCTTCTTGTTCGGTGATAACGCGGAAGCGCGTGCGCTTTGGCTGTAAGCGATCAAGACTAGGCCCAGGTGACAGCTTGTTTTCCTTGCAATGGTTGATCAT
>NZ_LWBS01000298.1 GCF_001652265.1 Rhizobium leguminosarum | reverse complement strand
GTGGGAGGGTCACCTGAGATTAGCCGTGGGGACCACCAAGAAGGTTAGGAACCACATGAGAGAGACTCCCCTGACAGTATCTGTGGGGAATCACAATAAGTTCGGGTACAACAGGTGGGAGGGTCCCCTAACATTATCCCTGGAGACCCACAATACGCTCAGGTAGCACATGTGGGAGGGTCCCGTAACATTATCCCTGGGGACCCCCAATAAGTTCAGGCACCACATGTGGGAGGGTCCCCTAACATTATCCCTGGGGACCCCCAATAAGTTCAGGTACCACATGAGGGAGGCTCCCCTAACATTATCTGTGGGGACTCACACTAAGTTCAGGTACCACAAGTGAGATGCTCCCCTAACATTATCCCTGCCGACCCACAATAAGCTCAGGTACCACTCCTGGGATGGTCCCCTAATATGTTCCATGCGAACCCCAAATCACTTATGGCCCCATTTCTG
>NZ_LWBS01000297.1 GCF_001652265.1 Rhizobium leguminosarum | reverse complement strand
TACGGAAGTTGGGGTGGTATGCACGTTCCCTCAGCCAGTTACGGGCCGGCACGGGTGGGTTGGAGATGGCGTGTGGAGGGAAACATGAGGAGGAACCGTGCGCGTATGGCTTGGTCATCACCCGCGAGCATGGGAGCGACCGCAAGGGGGTGCTCGACCTCCAGCGCGCGTGGGGCGGCCGGTCGAGCCGAATCACCAATCTTGAAGACACGTCCTCCCTGATACCGACTGCCGTTACGCCGCCGCCGGAGAAGGGTACCCTTGCCGCACGGCACCCACAGGCTCAGCCGACGCAACATCGCCCGACCGTGCCGCGTCCGGCACGGCCCCGCGGTATCCTGCGGCCGGGGTCACAAGTGGACGTTCGCGCCGCGAGCCCGGCGGTCGAGAAGGGGACCGTCGTGCGCGGCCCCCGCCAGAACAGCTGCTCACCACCGCCCACAGAGAAGAGGGCCCTTC
>NZ_LWBS01000296.1 GCF_001652265.1 Rhizobium leguminosarum | reverse complement strand
CCTTCGCCATCTTCGCCCTGGCCTTCCTGTTCCGTCCGCTGGGAACGGTGCTGTTCATCGCCATCGACCAGAAGTTCGGGCGCGGCGCCAAGCTGACCACCGCCCTTCTGCTGCTGGGCACCTCCACCGTGTCGGTGGCCTTCATCCCCAGCTACGAGAGCATCGGGATGTGGGCGCCCGTGCTGCTGGCGCTGACCCGCATCGGTCAGGGCGTGGCTCTGGGCGGCACCGGGGTCGGTCTGGCCTCGCGGCTGGCCCTGAACGCGCCGGGGAAGAAGGGCGGCTGGTACGCCAGGATCCCGCAGCTGGGCGCGCCCATCGGCCTGCTGGTCGCCTCGGCCCTGTTCGCCTTCTTCCTGAACACCCTGTCGGCCCCCGACTTCCTGGACTGGGGTTGGCGCTATCCCTTCTTCGTGGCCTTCGCCATCAACGTCGTGGCCCTGTTCGCCCGCCTTCGCAT
>NZ_LWBS01000295.1 GCF_001652265.1 Rhizobium leguminosarum | reverse complement strand
GGTTGACGATGGTGGGAGGGGTGCTCTGTAAGGTCTGCAGTGCGGGTAGGTATATTGTGTGGGGCTTGCCGGTGATGGGGTGGTCAAGGGTGCGGAGTGGGAAAGGGGGGGGGGGTGCAGGGGTTGCGGTGGGGGCGGGGGGTGCGTTGGTGTGGGGGGGGGGTGCGGTGGGGAAGGCGGGCGAGGGGGCGGGGGTTGTGGGGTGGGGGGGGGGTGTTCGCGGGGAGGGGGGGGGGGGAGCAGGGGGGGGCAAGCCAAGGTCGCCGTTGGGTGGGGCGCCGGCGTGCCGGGCAAAGGGGGGGGATGGCGCGGGGTGGAGGACTTCGAGAAAAAAGGGCTGGCCGCGATGGGGGGCAAGCGGGAGCAGACCCTGGAGGGGCTGGCCCGCGTCGGAGTGGCGGGTGCCTGGCGGCTCATCACCCGCGTCGTCATGGGCCAGGCCTGTGTTACCTGCCATAAT
>NZ_LWBS01000294.1 GCF_001652265.1 Rhizobium leguminosarum | reverse complement strand
CGAGGCTTCGGCCCGGCCGGTTACCCTGCCAAGCCGCTCGTCAGCTACCAGACCTATCGACAATTATCTGGGTGGAACCTTCCTCCACTGGTGTTACGCGCCGTCGGGGCGCACTGAGAGATGCGGGTTAAAGCGGCTGTCGAGATATTTGCGATTATAGAGCCCGGTCAGTGCGTCCAGATAGACGGCATTGGCAAGGATATCGGTTTGCTCCTGCAATTTCCGATAGGAGGCCTCCAGCGTTTCTGCGCGCTTCGACTCCGTTTCGGCAACTTCCTTGAACCGCTTGGTTTCATAGTAGATTTCGGCGAGACGTGCGCGTCGCTGCGTACTCTCGGCACTATTGCGCAAATAGGCTTGGTGGTATTTCTTATGTGCCTCCAGCGCCGGATCGAACTGCCCCAGCCCCTCATAGGCCTGCGACAGATAAAGATAGATCTGCACATAGGAATCGAAACTGCCGCCGGCGTCGATCAACTCCACCGCCTCGAGCAGCGGCGACAGGGCTTCCGTGAATTTTCCGGAATTGTTGTAGATCTGGCCCAAAGTGTAGAGATATTGCTGCCTGTCCCTGACATAGCTGTTCTCTTGAAACAGCCGATAGCGGACCATGCATTGGAGCGCCTTCTCATGCTCGCCCAGGTGGCTGTAGAACTCGGCTTGGTTGCCGAGACAGAGGCGAGCGGCCCAGCTGTCGCCGATCTCGATTGCGATGTCGAGCGCCTGTTCGGTCAGTTCCAGCGCTCTGACCAGCATCTTGTGTTCTTGCTCCGGCTGGCCTAGCGCCCGCGCGATATATCCGCCTTCCGAATGAGCGCCGCCGAGATTGATGAGCCACCAGCATTCATAGGTCTTATTGCCAATCAATCTGGCGAGTTCGACAGACCTCTCGCTCATCAGGATGGCCCGGTCGGGCTGTTTGTTGCACCAGAAGATAATTCCTATGACGTTGGTGGCCAGGCTTTGTGCTTTCGGGTCCGCGGCCTTGTCGGCCAGATCCAACGCGCGGGTCGCTTCTTCGATTGCTTCCTCCGGCAAGCCCAGTTCCAAGAGCAACCATCCGAAATAGGCCCGGGCAACGGCTTCCTCTTTGCGCTCCCCGGTCAATTTCCAAAAGTCTATCGCCCGCCGGACATGCGTCAGTCCAAGTTCGGCCTTGCCGATTTGAAAACAGTACCAGGCAATATCGGTGTCGCATTGCGCGGCGAGCCGGTCGTCGCCCCGCGCCTTGGCATCAACAAGAATTTCGCCGGCCAGTGTAAGTGCCTCAACCGACCGGCCTGTACATCCAAGATGCCACGCTTCCTGTAAGCTGGAATTTGCTTGTCGAGTATTTGCTTCGGCATCAACAACTTGCATATCGGACACCAACATTTGTCTGCTGGCTATGGATAGCAACAGAAGTTTAAAATGATGCAAACTGCAAAAAGCAGGCGACAAACCTAGAAACAGGGTATCGAAAGCCTCTCACACCTTTCGGCATCATGCTCCAACGTCCGCCGGTTAATCCGCCATGCGGCGGCCCCAGGCGCGTTCGGTCGCCAGCGCCTCGTCCGTGGTGATCTGATCCGGCTTCAGGGCCATCAGCGCCGAAAAGCCTAGCCATTCCTCTTCGCTGAAGCCGGTATCCGGATCCTTCAGGGTGAAGGTCCAGGCATCGACGCGTTTGCCTTCGTCCTGGCAGAGCGCGATCATGTCGAGGCCTTCATTGGCGGCATCAAGGATCAGCGGCCAGTGGAGATAGATCGTGTCCGGTTCGGTCGGGCCGCGAAGGTCGGCACGCAATTCAATCTCGACAGCCTTCCAGCCGCTGGCCTTCCTGATATCGTAGAGCTTTTCGGTCGGATCGATGCCGCGCAAGAGACGGGGAAGCTTCTCCTTGACCGCGACGATGAGATCGAGACTGCCGCCGCTGACGATCACCGAGGCGGCGATATCCTGGAAATGCGCGGCCAGATGCGCGATGCCCGTGGCGCCGACCACCTCGTAGTCGTCCTTCATGTCGAATTGCAGCAGTGCGGCCGGGTGGGCCGATTGTAACATGGCGGCGAGATCCTCGCTGAGGACAAGCGGCCGGTCGCCCTCCTGCATCCTGATAGCGCTGAGGTCGCCGATTCTCTTCTTGGCGATCGCTCCATGCCCAGTCGTTTCACCTTCGAGTTCCTCATCGTGCAGCACGACGAAACCGCCATCGGCGCGTACGCGCAGATCGAGCTCCATCGAGGCGCCTGCTGCAAATCCCTCCGCCATCACTTCGGCTGAGAACAACGGATCGGCAAACCGCTTGCGCAACCGGTGCCATTTCAGGCGGGTCCGGTGCCCCTCATGTGAAATCTCCAGGCCCTGCGCGTCCAGCAATCTTGTCATCTGCACCAAGTCTCCGCGATTGCTACTCTCCTGCCTTGATGAACCATGATTATCAAGGGCCGAATACGGCTTTCATCGACTGTAGGCAGCGGTTATTGCCTCCGAAGCGGCTGATATATCCGAGGGATGGCCTGCCTGCCTGAGGGCGGTGCCATACGCCACGACATTCGACAGCACCGTCTGGAATGCGGCGCGCGAACCCGTGTGGTTCAGCCGCACGAGACGGACCGGCGCGGTTCCGACGCCTTCGGTCAGCTCAACCCCGAGCTTCCCGGCAGCTGCGATCAGCGCGGCAGGCGCCAGCGCCTCCGGCACCGGTACCGACGTCACCAGGTTCGACGCCTTTGCTGCCGGCACCCAGGCCGGTGCTCCGAGTGCGGCAAGCCCCGCTCGTGTCGCCGATGCCGCCAGCGCATGGCGGGCGACGACATTTTCCAGGCCTTCAGCCTCGATGCGGTCGAGCGCTGTCTCCAGCGCGAAGAATTCCAGCGGCGCCGGTGTTCCCGGCAGGCCACTCCGGCCGCTGTCAATCCAGGTCCTCAGATCAGCCAAAGACAAGATCGACTCGCGCGGCGCGCCATCTCTGAGAATGAGATCCCAGGCGCGGCCGCTGACCGAGAGTGCGGACAGACCGGCCGGCCCGCCGAGCGCTTTCTGCGGACCGATCACGGCGATGTCGATGCCGAGACGGTCGACATCGAGCCGGTGGCCACCGACCGAGGCGACCGCATCGACGACGGAGACGATGCCACGAGCCCGGGCAAGCGCCAGTATCTCGGTCAGGGGATTGAGAATGCCGCTCGTGGATTCGGCATGAACCAGCGCGAGCACATCGATGTGGGGACCGGCGTCGAGCGCTTTTGCGACTGCTTCGATCTCGATCGGCAGGCCCGGTTCGGCGACAACATCCTCTACTGTCGCGCCGCCCCGCCGCAGCCATTGCCCAAACCAGCCGCCATAGGGGCTGGTGACGATGTTGAGTGCCGTGAGACCGGGGCGCGCAAGGCTGACCGCCGCCGCCTCGAGCGCCACCACCGCTTCTGCCTGCACCAGCAATATATCGTTGCGGCTGTGCAATATGCCGCCGATCCTGTCGGCGAGGACGGCGTAGCGCTCTGCTGGATAGGAGGGCACGCCATGCAGGGGATTCCAACCAAGATCGGACATGGATACTTCCTTCAGCAAGGATCGGTCACGAGACGGGGGACGGCGGCAATGAGCGCGCGAGCGGCCTCCGATTGCGGCGCGGCAACGACCGCCGCCGCCGGGCCGGTCTCGACGATCCGTCCGCCATCCATAACGGCGATGCGGTGGGAGACGGCCCGGACCACGGCAAGATCGTGCGAAATGAACAGACAGGCAATGCCCTGTTCTTTCTGCAGGTCGACCAGAAGCTCCAGAATTCTGCCGCGCACGGTGACGTCGAGGGCGGAAACGGCTTCGTCGAGCACGAGCAGCGAGGGCCGCGTCGCAATCGCCCGCGCGATCGCCACGCGCTGGCGCTGACCGCCGGAGAGCGAACGCACCGGCCGGGCGGCGTGATCGGCGGTGAGGCCGACACGCTCCAGCAGCGTTGCGATCTCGCCAGGGCGCCGGTCCTTCGCCGCGACGCCGTGGATGCGCAGCGGATCGTCGAGCACCGCACTGACGGTCGCCAGCGGATTGAAGGCGGCGAGCGGGTCCTGGAACACCATCTGCATGCGTGCGCGGTTGCGGCGCAGATGCGCGCCATTCAGCGCAAGCCAGTCTGCCCCTTCGAAGCGGATCGAACCGGCATCGGCCGAGAGAAGCCGCAGCAGGATGCGCGATAGCGTCGATTTTCCACTGCCGGAGGCGCCAACAAGACCGAGCGTTTCCCCGGCCGCGATGGTGAGCGACACATTATCGAGGGCAGCAATCCGGCGTCCCGCAGAAGAAAAACCTTTCGACAGGTTCTCGACGGAAAGCAGCACATCGTTCATGGCAGCACCTCCGCGATCAGCGGCGGCGTCGCGAGATCGCGATGGCTGGCGATAAGGGCGGTTGTATAGTCGCTCTCAGGCGCCGAAAGCACCGAACGGACGGGACCTGCCTCGACCAGCCTCGCATTGCGAAAGACGGCGATGCGGTCGACGAAGCCGGAGGCAAGGGCGATGTCGTGGGTGATGAAGACAAGCGTCATGCCGTCCTCGCGCACCAGCGCGTCGAGCAGGCGGAGGATCTCGGCCTGGACCACGACATCGAGCGCGCTGGTCGCCTCGTCGGCAATCAGCAGCGCAGGCCTCGCGGCGATGGCAGCGGCAATCGCCACGCGCTGGCGCTGGCCACCGGAAAGCTGATGCGGAAAGGCCCGCATCGCCCTGTCAGGCTGCGGTATCCGCACCCGCCCGAGCAATTCCTCAGCCCTGATATAGGCCTGTTTCCAACTGAGGCCGAGATGGCGGCTGGCGCCTTCAGCGATCTGCTCGCCGATCGTCAGGACGGGATTGAGGCTGGAGCCAGGATCCTGGAAGACGAAGCCAAAGTCGCGCCCCGCGCTGGGCGGATGGCCAAGCTCCGGCCAGAACATCTCCCCGCCGACCTTCGCTCCCTCCGGCAGCAGACCGGCAAGGGCACGGGCGAGCGTGCTTTTGCCGGAGCCGCTTTCGCCGATGATCGCCAGCCTTTCGCCGGCGACGATATCGAGATCGATGCCGTCGAGCGCGGCCGCGCCGTTCCTCGCGCGCCCGTAGGTGACCGAAAGCTGTCGCAGGCTGCAGAAAATGCTCATGCCGCCCTCGCATCGTCATCGCCGAGCACTTTGCCGAGGCCTTCGCTGAAGAGATGGACGCCGAGCACGGTGATGGCGAGTGCCGCACCCGGTATGACGGAGAGGTAGGATGCTGAACGCAGCACGCTGCGGCCCTCGGCGATCATCGAACCCCAGGTGGCGATATTGGGATTACCGAGACCGAGGAAAGACAACGCTGCTTCGGTGAGGATCGCGCCGGCCACGATGGTGGCCGAAAGCGCCAGCACCGGCGGCAACGCGTTCGGCAGGATTTCCCGGAAGGCGATCTCTGCCGGATGCATGCCGATCACCCTTGCCGAAGCCACATAATCCTGCTCACGGATCGCAAGCACCTGCGCCCTCGTCAACCGCGCCGGATCGGCCCAGGTGCCGAGTGCGATGGCAAAAACGACAACCGGTGTCGAGACGCCGATGGTGCTGACGAAAGCAAGAGCGAGCAAGAAGGCCGGCACGATCTGGAAGGCGTCGACCACCCGCATCAGCGCCTCGTCAATGAGCCCGCCGGCAAAACCGGCCGCAAGGCCGACGCAGAGCCCAAGCACCATGGCCGAAAAGGCCGCCGCAAGGCCAACGGCAAGCGAGGTTCTGGCACCATAGAGCAGACCCGCCAGCACGTCGCGGCCGAGCCGGTCGGTGCCGAGCGGAAAAGCCGGATCGGCGAACGGCGCCAGTAGTGCGTGGCCGGCGATCCTCAACGGATCGCCCGGTGAAAGGATGGGAGCGAGCAGCCCGGCCGAAAGCAGGACGAAAAGGATCGCAAATCCTGCCGCACCTTCCGGCGTGCGCAGCAGTCGCCGCAGCCAGCTCATGCGCCGCCCTCCGATGCGCCGATGCGCGGGTCGAGTGCGGCATAGACGAGATCGACGAGGAGATTGACTGAGATGACCAAGACGGCGCTGGTGACGATGATGCCCATCAACAACGGCGCGTCACGGCCGTTGACCGCCTCCTGCGCCAGCCGCCCGAAGCCCGGGATTGCAAAGATGCTCTCGATCACCACGCTGCCGCCGAGCATGGCCGCCGATTGCAGCCCGAGCATGGTGACGAGCGGCAGCAGCGCATTGCGCGCCACGTGACGCAGGACGATCCGGCTGCGCGACAGCCCCTTGGCCCGGGCGAAGAGCACGAAATCCAGCTTCCACGCCTCGGCCATGCCGCTGCGCATCACCCGCAGGAACAAGGCGAGATAGATGAGGGCCAGCGCGCCGACCGGCAGAACGAGATGATCGGCGATATCAAGCGCGCGCGAAAAACCTGTCTTGCCGGAAGCGATCGTCTCGACGCCGGCGATCGGAAACCAGCGCAGCTTCACCGAAAAAGCGATGCTTAGAACCAGGCCGAGCCAGAAGCTCGGAATGGCATAAACGATCAGCGAGCTGATCGACAGCAGCCGGTCGCGCATGCTGCCCGGCCGCGCCCCGGCGAGAATGCCGAGCGCCGAGCCGAGGCCGAATGAAAGTGCGGTCGCGCTGCCCATCAGGAGCAGCGTATTGGGCAGGCGTTCGGCAATGAGTGCACCGACCGGCCGGCCGAAGGCGACCGACCAGCCGAGATCAAGCCGCGCCAGCGAGGAAAGATAGAGCCAAAGGCGCGCGAACATCGATTGGTCGAGGCCGTAGCTTTCACGCAGCGACTGCCTCAGTGCGGCATCGCCGCCGCCGATCGAGCCGAGATAGGCGTCGACAGCATCGCCCGAGGCGCATTCGAGCAGGAAAAAGGTGAAGATCACCACGATCAGCAGCACTGGAATGCTGCTGATCGCCCTGCGCCTCAGGAGGATGATTGCACGTCTCACGCCGGACAGGGCCTCTGAATGAGAATTGCTGCCGATTCTATCACGATTGCAGCGCGGTATCGCCCCAGTTCGAAACGGCCCAGCGCGGGTTGTTCGAGACGTTGAGCACGGTGTCGCGCGCAACAGTGATGAAGCCCCATTCCGCAACGTTGATCAGCGGGAGGTCGGCGACGACCAACTGCTGGAACTTGCGGTAGAGATCGGTGCGCGCCGCCGTGTCGATGGTTTCGGATGCCTGCAGGATGATCTTGTCGAGTTCCGGATTGACGTAGCCGCCCTGGTTGGAGAAGGGCACGCCGGCTGGCGTACCGGACTGGACGAGAATGGTGGTGGAGATCGCCGGATCGCCGCGGAAGACCGGCGGGCCGACGGCGAGATCGAAGTCGTGATCGGTATAAACAGCTTTCTGGTGCGTGGCCGCATCGGCATTGACGATTTCGGCATTGATGCCGATCACGGCCAGCGCCTGGCGAAGGTAATCGCCGAACTGGCGGGTTTCGTTGAAATAGGGCGCGGGGCGAAGCTTCAGCGTGAATCGGTTGCCGTCTGCCCCTTGCTTGTATCCTGCCTTGTCGAGGATGTCGTTGGCGGCGGCAGGGTTGAAATCATAGGCCGCGACATTCGGCGTGTAGAACTGCGGCGCATTCTTCGGCACGGGACCGGTGGAGGCGGCGGCGTAGCCGAGGAAGATCGTGTCGACCACGAATTTCTTGTTGATTGCCTGGGCGATCGCCTGGCGGACTCTCAGATCGGCCAGTTCCTTGCGGCGATGATTGATCTCGACGACGAGCTGGTAGGTCAGGGCCTCATAGCCCTTCGAGATCACCTTGATGCCGGCGACCTTCGAGATACGATCGAGATCGGCCAGCGGCACAGCCGAGAAGGCGGCAAGCTGGATTTCCTCGGCTTCGAGCGCCGAGCCCGCTGCTTCGCGATCGGGCAGCACGCGGAAGACGATCTCATCGAGTTTCGGCTGGTCCTTGTCCCAATAATTCTCGTTGCGCGCCAGCCGGTAATATTCGCCAGGCTTGTGTTCGGCGAACTTGAACGGACCGGTGCCGATCAACGTGTTGTTGGCCGGGTTGGTGGCGATATCGGTACCGTCGAAGATGTGCTTGGCGACGACGCTGGTGACGACAGGCAGGGCGTTGCGGATCAGCTGGAACGGCGTCGGCTTGGAGAAACGGAAGATCGCGGTGTAATCATCAGGCGTATCGACGGCTTCAAGATTGGCGAAGACCAGGCGGCCGAGATTCTGCAGCGGCTTCCAGATGTTGAGCGCGGAGAAGGCGACATCGACCGAGGTGAACGGCTTGCCGTCGTGCCAGGTGACGCCATCGCGCAGTTTGAAGGTGACGGAGAGGCCATCGGCCGAGCCCTCCCAGGAGGTGGCGAGGCGCGGCGAAAGCCCATCCTTGCCGTCGAACGACGCTTCGGCGAGCGGCTCGATCACCTTGCTTGCGACAAAAAAGACGCCGTTCGAGGCGACGATGGCGGGATTGAGGTTCTTCGGCTCGGAATCGGCCGCAACGATCAGCCGGCCGCCGCCCGGGTTGGTCTGCGCGGTCTGCGCAAGCGTCTGCCGGGCGAGCGCCGTCGAGGCAAGCAGCAGGGCGGTGCCCTTCATCAGCGTGCGCCGCGAGATAGATGATACGGTCATGACCCCTCCTGATCGGTGAAATTCGGGTGCCCATAATCAGGGCGAAATGCAAATTGTCATAGAGGTTAGATTCGAATGGTTGGACTGGGCGAGATATTTTTTGTCACCCAGCCATTATTCGCTCAGCCGATGGCCGCGACACGTGCCGGCTCGCCGAAGAGATTGCGATAAGCGGCACCGGGATGCGGCGCGACGAGCCGCGGCCCCGCTCGCCCAAGTTTTTCCCGCAGCGTTCCCTTGGCGTAGTCGGTCTTGTAGACGCCGCGCTTCTGCAGTTCCGGCACCAGCAGATCGACGGCATCCTCGAAACTCTCGGGCGTCACGGCATAGGCAAGATTGAAGCCGTCGACATCGGTGTCCTCGATCCATTCCTGCATCAGATCGGCGACCGTTTGCGGCGAGCCGACGAAAACAGGGCCGAAACCGCCGATACCGACCCAATCGGCCATTTCGCGCACCGTCCACTCCTTGGTGGGATCGATTGTCGTGAAGGTCTCGACGGCCGATTGCACCGCATTGGTATGGCGGTGGCGCAGCACCTCGTCCGGCCCGAACTGGCCGAAATCGATGCCGGTCCAGCCGGAGATCAGCGTCAGCGCACCCTCGAAGGAGGCGTATTTGCGGTATTCGTTGAACTTCCGCTGCGCCTCCGCATCCGTCTCGCCGAGGATCACCGTCTGCAGGTTAAAGGCAAGGATTTCGCGCGGGTTCCGGCCGACGCGTTCGGCCGCCTCGCGGACATTGGCGACGTAGCGCTTCAGCACCGCCTTCGATGGAGAGGCGACGAAGATGCATTCGGCATGGGCGCCGGCGAAGTCCTTGCCGCGGCTCGAGGCGCCGGCCTGGTAAAGCACCGGTGTACGTTGCGGCGAGGGTTCGCTCAAGTGAATGCCGGGCACGTTGAAATGCCTGCCGGAATGGCGGATCGGGTGGACCTTGTCAGGATGGGTGAAGATACCGCTTTCCCGGTCGCGGACGACGGCGCCGTCCTCCCAGCTTCCCTCCCAGAGCTTGTAGCAGACCTCGAGATATTCCTCGGCAAGGTCGTAGCGGTCATCATGCTTCGTCTGCGCCGGCTGGCCGATATTGAGCGCGCCGCTGTTGAGGTAGGAGGTAACGATATTCCAGCCGACACGCCCCTTGGTCAGGTGGTCGAGTGTCGAGATGCGGCGGGCGAAGGTATAAGGATGCTCGAAGGAGAGCGACGCCGTCAGGCCGAAGCCGAGATGCTCGGTCTCGTAGGCCATGGTGGGGATCAGCTGCAGCGGGTCGTTGACCGGCACCTGAGCCGAATGGCGAAGTGCGGCATCAACATTGCCGTTCAGCACATCGTAGACGCCGAGCACGTCGGCGATGAACAGCCCGTCGAACTTGCCGCGCTCCAGAGTCTTTGCCAGATGCACCCAGTAGTCGAGATCCTTATAGGTCCAGGACTTGTCGCGGGGATGGCGCCAGAGCCCTGGCGACTGGTGTCCGACGCAATTCATGTCGAAGGCGTTCAGCCTGATTTCGCGGGTCATGTTTTCTTCCTTGGAATTAGGGATTGCTGCGGCCGAGGCCGTAGGTCAGCGCTAAGGCTCCGACGAGCACGGCGCCCTTGACAAAATCCTGGGTGTAGTAAGGGGCGTTCAGCATGGTGAGGCCGTTCAGCAGCACGCCGACGAAGACGGCGCCGGCGATGGTGCCGAGCACGTTAGGGCGCCGCAGGTTGAAGACGGCGAAGCCGATCAGCGCGGCGGCGACCGAATCCATCAGCAGCGAGCCGCCGGAGGAAATATCACCGCGCCCGACGCGGGCAGCGATGACGATGCCGCCGAGCGATGCCAACGTGCCCGATAGCACATAGGCGAGCGTCTTCAGCTGCACCGTCGAGGCGCCGGCAAGCCGGGTCGCGAGCTCGTTGCCGCCGGTCGCAAACAGCAGCCGGCCGATGCGGGTGCGTTCGGTGAGAATGAAGAGTGCGATGGCGACCGTCGCCATCAACACCACGGAAACGGGCAGGGTGCCGAGGATGCTGTAGCGGCCGATCAGCAAAAAGGCCGGATCGTAGGCGCCAGTCGCCTTCAATCCGTCGGGCAAAGTGAGGCCGGCCGAAATCGACCGGCCGGCGGTCGGGATCAGTTGCAGGCCGGAAAGCAAAAACATCAACGCCAGCGTCGCCAGGAGATCCGGGACCTTCAAGCGGACGATGAGGAAGGCGTTGACGAGACCGACCAGCGCGCCAAAGGCGAGCACCAGCGGCACCGTCGCATAGGCATCAAGGCCCCAGACGATCATCGCGTAACTCGCCGTCATCACGCTCGATGCGGCGACCGCGCCGATCGACAGGTCGAAACCGCCGACAGCAAGCGTGACGGTGACGCCGGCGCCGAGAATGGCGACGACGGACACCGCCTGCAGGATGCTCATCAGATTGGCAATATTGATGAAGGCGGGCTCGGCGATGGTGAAGCCGACGACGAGCAGTGCCAACAGGATGAACACTGCGCCCGCCCGCAGAAATGCCCCGAGAGATGCAAGACCGCTGCTATGGGCTTGCGGCGATGGCCCTGGCCGGGCGTTTGCCTGTGGAAGAGTGTCGTCGTCGATCGTGGTCATGCGGATATTCCCTGGATAGCGGAGGCAAGAGCGGCCCCGTCTGCCGCATGCCTCAACACGTGGCGGTCGATGACGAGGATGCGGTCGGCCACCTCATAGGCCTCCTCCGGGTCGGAGGTCGCAATCAGCGTCGCCCGGTCGCTGCGGGCGCGGATTGCCCGGATGATGTCATGACGGGCGCCGACGTCGACACCCTGGAAAGGTTCGTCGAGCAGCAGCAGCCGGCTTGGTTCCGCCTCCCACCGGGCGATCACCGCCTTCTGCTGGTTGCCGCCGGACAGCGACCAGATCGAGGCGAGCGGGCCTGCGGCCTTGATGCCGAGACGAGTGATCGCCTGTTCGGCCTCGCGTCGCTCGCGGCCGCCGACGAGGAAACCGCGCGGATACCATTTGCCAAGATGCGGCAGGCTGATCGTTGCCGACAGCGAATGGCCGGGCCATGCCGGTGGCATCAGCGAGGAACGATGACGGTCTTCGGCCGCCATGGCGACACCCGATGCAATCGCTTCGGCCGGACCTTTCGGCCGGTAGGGCCGGCCGCCGAGGAACATCGCACCGCCGGCAAGCGCCGTTACCCCGAAGATCGCCGACAACAGCCGGCTCTTGCCGGCGCCGAGCACACCGGTCACCGCCACCACCTCGCCCTCATGCAATGACAGATCGAAGGAGGCGGCCCCAGAGAGCAGTCTGATATCGCGCATCTCGAAAATCACTGGTCCGGTCGCAGGCCGCGCATCCGGCCGAGCCGCATCCAGTCTGCGGCCGATCATCGTCTCGATGGCGCTCGAAAAATCGATCGGCCGCGCGAAGGTGCCGACGACGCGGCCGCCGCGCATGACGAGCGCGCGGTCGGCGATGGCTTCAAGATCGGCGGTACGGTGCGAGATATAGAGGATAGCTAGGCCCCGCTCGCGAAGCTTCAGCAGAATATCGAAGAGGCGGCGACTTTCCTCTCCGGAAAGGCTCGCCGTCGGCTCGTCGAGGATGAGGAGGTCGGCGCGGTTGGCAAGCGCACGGGCGATCGCCACCAGTTGCCGGTCGGCGCTGGTGAGTTCGCCAAAATCGCGGTCCAGCGGCAGGGTGAAGCCGGCGGCATCGAGCATGGACTGCGCGGCGCGGCGGATGCCGGTGCGCGAGACGAAGAAGGGTGTGCTGCGATCGGCAAACCGGTTGAGCAGCAGGGCATCGGCAACGGTCAGACCGGCCGCGCCGACGAGATCCGTCGACTGATGCACCGTGACGACCCCGGCCCTTGCCGCTTCGGCCGGGCTACGCGGCGCAAAGGCGCGGCCATCGAGGCTGACCATGCCGCCATCGGCCGGAAGCACGCCGGAAAGGATCTTGACCAGCGTCGATTTGCCCGCGCCGTTTGCGCCCATCAGCGCCACGATCTCGCCGCGTTCCATAGAAAAATCAGCGCCGGCAAGCGCCCGCGTCGACCCGAAACTGCGGGTGATATTTCCAATGTGAAGAAGCGGCATCGACAAGGGTCCGGGACTGTAATCGAAGCCGGAGTGTGCCCTGTCCGGGCGGTCGAACTCCAGGCACGCCTTTCCGCTGCGAGCCACGCTCAGGGAACAAAGAATCTCCCGCAGCCGGTAAAATCGGATCATTTACTCTACTAAAAACATAGAGATTATATCTAATAATTCAACGCGTCGCAGGGGCTTCCAGACCTGTCAGACGACGCCCCGATTTGCTAGAAGGAACGCGACGATGAAATCCCTCGCACGGCTCGCACTGTCTGCCGCCGTCATTCCGTTCATTTTCATTCAAGGCGCAAAAGCCGACGGTTTATCCGGTGCTCCTGCCCCTTTCGACAAAGGCGGCGTCAAAGTAGCGCTGATCAGCTACATCTCGGCCGGCGATTTCTTCCAGGCCTACCAGGCGGGGGCTGAAGCTCAGGCCAAGGCGCTGGATATCGATCTGCGCATCTTCCCCGGCCGGCAGGATGCCGCCGAACAGCGCGAGCAGATCCTGCAGGCGATCAATCTCGGCGTCTCCGGCATCGTCATCGATCACGGCCTGCCGGAATCGCTTAGCGACGTCGTGCAGCAGGCGCTCGACAAGGGCATCAAGGTCGTGGCCTTCGACGTCAACCTCAACAACCCCAAGATTCCGCAGGTGGAGCAGAGCGATCACGAGCTTGCATCACTGGCGCTCGAACAGGTGGTGAAGGACAACGGCAACAGCTTCAACGCCGGCTATGTCTATGTAGCGGGCTTTGCGCCGCTCGACCGCCGCAACGAAGTCTGGGACAAGTTCAAATCGGCCAATAAAGGCGTGGTCGAAAAGGCCCGTTTCGGAAATGTCAGCGACACGACGGCGACTTCGACCGCCGATCAGGCAAAGGCCGTGCTCACCGCCAATCCCGATATTTCGGTCGTCTTCGCCCCCTATGACGAATTCGCCCGCGGCGTGAAGCTCGCCGCCAATGATCTCGGCATAGCAAGCAAGCTCAAGATCTATTCGGCCGACGTGTCGACGGCCGATATCCAGGAAATCACCGAGGAAGGCAGCCCTTGGGTCGCGACCGTCGCGACCAATCCGGCCGTCGTCGGCGCCGTCTCCATTCGCGCCGCAGCACTCGAAATCGCCGGGCAGACGGTTCCCCACCAGATCACCGTGAAGCCGACGCTTCTGACGCAGGAAAGCCTGCGCGCAGCCGGCGTCAAGACGATCGAGGAACTGGCCGAAAAGATCCCGGCCTTCAGCACGAGCGATGCGGCGACCGCCAGCTGGATCCCGGACAAGCTGTTCTGAGACCTCGCACTTCGATCCTTCCGGCGGAAGCGTGCGGCTCCCGCCGGATCATCTTTTTGGAGAATTGGAGTTCCGCCCATGAGCCAATCCAATGTCATCTTCGCGGCCAGCCGCAACCCGACGCGCGAAGGCCTCTTTGCCCGTGCCGAGGAGATCTCTGCCGACCTGTCGCGGCGCGCCGCAGACCTCGACCGCGAAGGCCGTCCGCCGCTCGCTGAGATCGTCAAATTGAAGAATGCCGGGCTGCTCAATGCGCTGCATCCCACGCAAGTCGGCGGAGGTGGCCTCGATTGGGTCGACGGGCTGAAGCTGGTGCGCATTCTCGCCCGTGGCGAGAGCTCGATCGGCCAGCTGCTCGGCTACCACTATGTCAACAGCCAATACATCTATTGGGCACTTGATGCCGCACGCGCCCATGCGCTGGGCAGCGATACGGTCGCAAAGAACCTCTATTGGGGGGCCGCCGTCAATCCGCGCGATCCCGGGCTGGTGCTCACCCGCCGCGGCAATGGCTATGTGCTGAACGGACGCAAGTCCTTTTCCACGGCGGCGCGGGTCTCCGACTATATCAATGCCAATGCGACGCTCGACGACAAGATCGCCGGCTTCGCCGTGCCGACCAATCGGCAAGGTTACGTCGCCAATGACGACTGGGACAATATCGGCCAGCGCCTATCGGACAGCGGCAGCGTCGAATTTCATGATTTCCCCGTTTACGAGGAGGATTTCGTCGGCGCGCCGGCTGCACCCGACGTGGCGCCGCCGGTGCTGTCGACCTTCAACACGCCGTTCATCCAGCTGGTCTTCGTCAACTTTTATCTCGGCACCGCGGAAGGCGCGCTGCAGGCGGCCGTCGATTACGTCCGCAACACGACCCGGCCGTGGATCACTTCCGGTGTCGAGCGGGCAGCGGATGATCCCTATATCCTCGAACGCGTTGGCGAATTCACCGCCGCGGTGAAGGCCTCTGCGGCCCTTGCCGACAGCGCGGCATCAGCCGTGCAGGCGGGCCTTGCCCGCGGCCGCGACGTCACCGCGCGTGAGCGCGGCGAGGCAGCGGCCGAAGCCTATGCCGCCAAGGTCCACGCCACCCACGTCTCGCTCGACATCACCTCGCGCGTCTTTGAACTGACGGGCGCGCGCTCGACGGCCGACAAATACCGCTTCGACCGGTTCTGGCGCAATGTCCGCACCCATACGCTGCACGATCCCGTCTTCTACAAGGCGAAGGAAGTCGGTGAATTCGTGCTGAACGACAAGATACCGGAAGTCAGCCTCTATAGCTGAGCGGCCATCTTTCATCGCAAGCAAAAACCCCACTGCCGGCACCGGCGGTGGGGTTTTCGGTTGGAGAGGTGAGATTTCAGAGCGCGCCGTTCTTCGGCGGCGTTACGCCGTTCAAATGGTAGTTGCCGACGACGTGATATTTCCAACGCACGGGATCGTGCAGCGTATGGGTGCGAGCATTGCGCCAGTGGCGGTCGAGGTTGAGGCCTGTTTGTACTGACGAGGTTCCGGCAAGCTCGAAAAGTGTGTTCGAGGCCTCGAGCGCCACTTCGGTCGTCAGCACCTTCGCCGCAGCGACTGCAAGCGTGGCCGCGATCACCTTTTCCTCCGTCGTCTCGACCTGCGCGGCATCGACCTTGTGCCCGGCGCGCTCCACCAGAGCCGTTGCGGCTTCCAGCCGGATGGCGATCTGGCCAACCTTGACGATCGTCAGCGGATCGTCTGAGGCACGCTCAAGGCCGCTATCCATCCAGGGGCGTGATTTCGTCCTGACGAACTCCAGCGTTTCGGCAAAGGCCGCCCGCGCGATACCGAGATCGACGCCGGCATGGATGATCTGGCCAACGGAGCCGATCGTCGTCGGCCGCTCGAAACCCTTGTGATGGAAGACCACGGAATCGGCGCTGACATAGACATTGTCGAGGATCGTCGTGCCGCTGCCGGTGGTGCGCTGGCCAAAACCGTCCCAGTCGTCGACGATCTCGACGCCTTCGGTACCCTTCGGCACGAACGCCATGGTCAACCGGTCCTCAGGATCGAGCGCGAAGATGGTGATCCAGTCGGCGAAGAGGACGCCGGTCGAATAGAATTTGCGGCCGTTGATCCGGTAACCCGGACCGTCGCGGGTGATGCGCGTGTTGTAGTGGCCGACCGTCTTAGTGCCGCGCTCGGACAGCGCATTACCGAAACGGTCGCCGGCAAGCACGCGGCCGAAGAAATAGCGCTGCTGCTCCTCGCCGCCGTCGGTTCTGAGCGCCTCGAGAATATAGAAATGGTTCTGCGGGATCTGGCCGATCGAACCGTCCGCCTCAGACAGGATCGCGGTGACCTCGGCAAGCACGGCGTTGGAGACGTCAAGCCCGCCATATTGCGCCGGCACGGTGATCGCCAGAAGGCCGGACTGGGCGAGAAGATCGAGTTCGCTAAAAGGCAGGATCCTGTCGGCATCGCGCTCGGCTGCGCGTGCTGCAAATTGTGCCGCCAGTCTGCGGGCGGTGGCGATCGCCTCATCATCGCTGCCGATACGGTCGGCCACGGGCCGGATCTGATCTGCTTGCCTTAGCACGGTGTTCATCGATGTCTCCAATTCTGACGAGCCTATCGGTGAAAGAAATTAAGCGCCGACATAAGAGCACAAATTCTATAGATGCGCTGGAAAATGAAAAGTGTTTGCTTATCGGCTTCTGGCTGCCGCGATTAGTGTCTCAGTCGGGCGGTTCTGCGAAAACGTGGCCGGAAAAGCGCCGAAATCGCTACCGGAAATTAGCGGAGCCGGCCTCGATTTGAATTCGTCGAGTTCCTACGTAACCAATATCCGATGCGTCGCTGCAGCGGCTTCAGACAGAACGCCCAATGCGGGGCAGGCGGCCGCCTTGCCCGATCCATGAGGAAAATCATGACCCCACGGCAGTTGCGCCTCGGCGCCTTCATGCGTCCCGTCAGCCTGCATACCGGCGCGTGGCGCTATCCCGGTTCTTATCCGGACGCCAATTTCAATTTCGCCCATCTGAAGTCCTTCGCGCAGGCGCTGGAGCGGGCGAAATTCGACGCCTTCTTCATGGCCGATCACCTTGCCGTGCTCAACATGCCGGTCGAGGCGCTACGCCGCAGCCACACCGTCACCTCCTTCGAGCCCTTCACGCTACTGTCGGCGCTGGCGGCGGTGACGGAGCGCATCGGCCTCGTTGCGACCGCCTCCACTACTTTCGACGAGCCCTATCACATTGCTCGTCGTTTCGCCTCGCTCGACCATATCAGCGGCGGCCGCGCCGGCTGGAACATCGTCACGACGTCCAATCCCGACGCCGCCCTCAATTTCGGCCTCGACGAACATGTGGAGCATGGCGAGCGTTATCATCGCGCCCGGGAATTCTACGATGTGGTAACCGGCCTCTGGGATAGTTTCGCCGACGATGCCTTCATCCGCGACCGGGAAAGCGGCCTGTTCTTCGATCCGGAAAAGATGCATGTGCTCGGCCACAAGGGCGAGGAATTGAGCGTGCGCGGACCGCTCAATATCGCCCGGCCGCCGCAGGGCTGGCCTGTCATCGTCCAGGCCGGCCAGTCGGACCCCGGCCGCCAGCTTGCCGCCGAGACCGCCGAGATGGTCTTCTGTTCGCCGCGCGATCTTGCCGCGGGCAGGGCGCTCTATGCCGATATCAAGGGTCGCATGGGAGCCATCGGCCGCAACCGCGACCATCTGAAGATCCTGCCCGCCGCCTTCATCATCGTCGGCGACAGCATCGACGAGGCCCGCGCCAAACGCGCCACGCTCGATAGTCTGGTGCATTACGACAGCGCCATCGCTTCGCTTTCGATCGCGCTCGGCCATGACGCGTCCGGCTTCGATCCCGACGCGCCGCTACCATCAGACATTCCCGACACCAATGCCAGCAAGACCGGCCGCGCCCAGGTTCTGAAACTTGCCGCCGAAGAGAAACTGACGGTGCGCCAGCTCGCACAGCGCTATGGCGGCTATGCCGGCCTTGCCTTCGTCGGCACGCCGGCAAGCATCGCCGACGAGATGGAACGCTGGCTTGATGAGGAAGGCTCGGATGGTTTCAACGTCGTCTTCCCCTATCTGCCGCAGGGTCTCCTCGACGTCACCGACCGGCTGGTTCCCGAGCTGCAGCGCCGCGGTCTGTTCCGCAGCGAATATCAGGGCACGACGCTGCGCGAACATCTCGGATTGCCGCGGCCGGAGAACCGGTTCTTTGCATCGGGTAAATGAGGGGGCTTGTTTCTGCTTTCAGGAAGCAAGCCGATAGTGCTCAGGCCATGACCCCAACCCGAAACGCGTCGCTTTCGCCCGGCATCAGTTCGAGGGGCCAGATGATGTTGCTGTCGCCTCCCGGATAGAAATCTCGATAGACCGGCATGGTGGCGAGAAGCATCCGGCCGAGCTCGACACCGAGATCGTAGAGCGACATACGGAAACAGCTGAGCGAGGGCTGCAGGAACCGTGCGCGCGGAGCGTCACGGAAGCCGATCACCGCAAGGTCGCGGCCGGGCATGACACCCGATTCCATCAGACGGCGATAAAGGCCGATCGCCATCAGCTCGTAGATCAGGATCACCGCCGTCGGCCGCTCTTCGAGCAGCAGCAGCTCATGGGCCGCCTGATAGCCGCCCTGTTCACTCGACTTGACGCGAATGACGAGCGTGGGGTCGAAGGGAATATCGTGCCGCTCGAGCGCGCGGCGATAGCTGTCGATAAAGAGATAGCCGAGGTTGGCCTCGCTCGATGGCGCGGTGATCGCGATCCGGCGGTGGCCCAGCGTGATCAGCCGCTCGACGGCATGGTCGGCCACGCCCTCGAAATCGAGATCGATCCAGGGGAAATTGCTAGCCGAAAGGCTGCGGCCGAGCGCGACGAAGGGGATCTTCGCCCGCGATAGAAAGTCGATGCGCCGGTCGACGCGCTGCGTGTCCGAGATGATCATCGCATCGACGATGCGCCGCGCCACCATCCGCTTCAGATATTCGTGCGGGTCCTCGTCGCTCGGGCAGGGCAACATGAGGAGGTCGAGCTTGTGGCGCGCAAAGACGCTCTGCAGGCCGCTGGTGACGCCGAGGAAGAAGTTGTCGGCGTTCTCGACCGTCTCCTTGCTGGATTCGATCATCAACCCGATGACCTTCGTCTCCCCCTGCCTCAGGCTCCGCCCAGACTGGTTGGCGACGTAGCCGAGTTCCTCGGCCGCCGCCAGCACCCGCCGGCGGGTTTCCTCATTGACATCGGGCTTGCCGTTCAGCGCGCGGGAGACCGTGCCGATCGAGATATTCAAGTGTTCGGCAAGCTGGCGAATCCCCTTCATCGCTGACGATTTTCCCGGGAGCATGATGCCGAAAAGTGTGCGCGGTTTTCGGACGACATCATGCTCCATTTCTATAATTCAGATCCGTCCGGATCTGGGCCCGTAATTTCCCATTTGCCGTCTATTGACACCGCAAAATGTTTCCGCATACAGTCGTAAACGTTTACGGAGTGCGTGTCACGAGGAGAGTTGACACCGTTCCCCTGGAGGAAATCGTGAAATTCAGTGCCATTCTGTGCGGGTGCGGAGCTATGTCCAAAGGTTGGTTGCGAGCCATCGCTTCCAACCCCCTCCTGGCCGACTCCATCACCATCGTCGGCCTTGTCGACCTGAACCGGGAGACGGCGGGAAACCTTGCCGTGGAGTTCGGCCTTGAAGGCGCCGTCATCGGTTCGGACCTGTCCGACGTCATCGCGGCCACGAAGGCCGACCTGGTCTTCGACATCGTCATTCCGGCCGCGCGATACGATGTCGTTTCCACCGCACTCAAGGCCGGCTGCCATGTGCTCAGCGAAAAGCCGATGGCCGCCTCGCTTGCCGAGGGCGCCGCGCTGATCGATCTTGCCGCCGAGACCGGCCGCATCCACGCCGTCATCCAGAACCGCCGCTTCATATTCGGCGTCAGGCGCCTGCGCCGCTTCGTCGACAGCGGCGCGATCGGCGAACTGACCGGCATCCATTGCGACTTCTTCCTGGCGCCGCATTTCGGCGGTTTCCGCGAAGAGATGGACAACGTCCTGCTTCTGGACATGGCGATCCACACCTTCGATGCGGCGCGCTACGTCGCCGACAGGAAGCCGCTCGCCGTCTATTGCGTCGAGCGCAATCCGAAGGGTTCGTGGTACCGGCACGGCGCCTCGGCCAATGCCATCTTCGAATTTTCCGACGACATCGTCTTCACCTACCGCGGCTCCTGGTGCGCCGAGGGCGAGCGCACCAGCTGGGAAAGCCAATGGCGTCTCGTCGGCTCGAAGGGAATGCTCACCTGGGATGGCGAGGAGAGTTTCAAGGCGACTGTAGCCGGTGAAGAGCCCGGCCTTTTGCATGGCTCTGCTGCCGTAAACGTTCCCGGTCCGGAACACGACGAGGAAACCCATGGCCACGCCAGCGTCATCGCCGACTTCATCGCGGCGATCGGCACCGGCAAACGGCCAGAAACGGTCAATTCCGACAATATCCGAAGCCTTGCCATGGTCTTCGGCGCAATCGAAAGCGCCAAGACGGGCAGGCGCGTCGAAATTTCAGCATAGGATCAAGTGACGTGAGCAACCCTGCAAAATCCATTCGCATCGGCACTATGGTCAGCGGCAACAATGGCGATGCCGCTACCCGCATCGGCGAGATCGCCGATATGGGCTTCGAAAGCTTCGAGCCCTTCTTCTGGCAAACGACGAAGGGCCAGGACCTTGCCGAGCTCGGCAAGCGCTGCCTCGATGCGATCGGCGACCGCGACATCACCATCTCGACGCTCGGCATGTTCGGCAACCCGCTGGAAGAGACGGCAATCGACCTCGAGACGCTGGAGGGCTGGAAGCGCTGCATCGACAATGCCCATCACTTCGGCGCCACCAGCGTTGCTGGATTCACCGGCCGCATCCGCGGCAAGCCGCTGACCGACAGCCTGCCTCGCTACAAGCAGATCTGGAGCGAGCTTGCCAAGCGGGCGGCCGACAAGGGCGTCAAGATCGCCTTCGAGAATTGCGCTATGGATGGCAACTGGGCAAGCGGCGACTGGAACATCGCCCACAATCCCGATGCCTGGGAACTGATCTTCAACGAGACGCCGGACGATAATGTCGGGCTGGAGTGGGAGCCGTGCCATCAGATGGTCTATCTGATCGACCCTTTGCCGCAGATCCGCAAATGGGCGCACAAATTCTTTCACGTCCACGGCAAGGACGCGACCATCCGCTGGGAGGTCATCAAGGAACACGGCATCTTCGGCAAGGAGAAATTCGTATTCATGCGCACGCCGGGCTTCGGCGACAGCAACTGGACCGACATCATTTCAGAACTGCGCCTTGCCGGCTGGTCGGGCTCGATCGACATCGAAGGCTGGCACGACCCGGTCTATCGCGACGCGCTTGAAATGACTGGTCAGGTTCACGGGCTCAACTATCTGAAGAAGTGCCGGGGCGGAGATTTCGTTGTTGATCCCTGATCGACCGCCTAAGCTAGGGCCACCGGGCTGGGAGGCCCGGCGGCGTCATGCCTGACTAACTTGGTTTTTTCGCGGCGCAGCCGCTTTTTTGGGAGGAAAGCATGAAAAGAATTGCAAGACTTGCGCTAGCACTCGGCACGGCGATGCTGATGACATCGGTCGGCCATGCCGAACAGAAGACCTTCAAGATCTGGTGGTTCGAGGAGCCGACCACGGCTCAGGGCATTGTCTGGAAGAAAGCGCTCGAGGAGTTCAAGACGAAACATCCAGACATCAACGTCAGCTTCGAGCAGAAGACCTTTCAGCAGTTGCAGGCTTCAGGCGGCATGATCCTCAATTCCGATCAGGCCCCCGACGTGCTCGAGTACAACAAGGGCAATGCGACCGCTGGCTTGGTTGCAAGCCAGGGATTGCTCACCAATCTGGATGACTATGTGAAGAAAGAAGGCTGGGACAAGATCCTTAACGAAGGCGATTTTGTCCTTAGCCGTTATGACGAAAAGGGCATATATGGCTCCGGCCCTGTTTGGGGCGTTTCGGTCTTCGGCGAATATGTCTCGTGCTTCTACAATATTGACATGTTCGAAAAGGCAGGCCTCAAGCCGCCGACGACGCTCGAAGAGTGGGTCGCTGACATGGAAGCCTTCAAGCAGAAGGGCCTCACGCCTCTCACGCTCGGGGCTATCGACACCAGTGGCCAGCACTTGCTAGCCTCTCTAGCCTATACCAAGGCCGATGACGCATGGGTCCAGAATTATCAGGGCTTGAAGGCTCCCCTCGACGGCGCGCCCTACCTCTATGCGGCGCAAACATTGCTCGACTGGGTCAAAAAGGGCTACATCAACAAGGACTCCACGGGCATGAAGGACCCGGACGCGGCTCTGCTCTTCACCTCCGGCAAGGCGCCGATGTACGTCTCGGGCACTTGGAATCTCGGCACCTTCGCCTCGACCATCAAGGACTTCAAGTGGGGTCAGTTCGTCATTCCGACGCCGAAATATTCGGTCGGCTCGACAGGCAATCTCTGGGTCGTTCCCAAGGGTAGCAAGAATCCCGATCTCGCCGCCGAGTGGATCAGCCTGACCTTGTCGCCGAAATACCAAGCTGAACTCGGCAATGCCGGCGGCGTGCCGATCGCCGCTGATCTTTCCGTCATCACCAACCCCATCGGTAAAAACGCCGCAGCGGTTTTCAAGCAGATCTCTGACAAAAGCGGCCTCGGGTTCTATCCTGACTGGCCGGTTCCCGGCTACTACGACGTGCTCAACCAGAAAGACACCGGTCTCTTCCAGGGCAGTCTTACTGCGGGGCAGTTCGTCGAACAGATCAAGCAGGTTTACGACGACACGCAGGAAAATCAGTAGCGCGGCCGAGAACGCTGGGCTGCGCCGAAGGCGCAGCCCAGCATGGAAGGCTGAAGGAAGAATGATATGGCCATATCCAGCCAGCGATCGAGCGACGGTTCACGAAGCTATAGCCTCTATCTCATTCCGGGGACGATCGGCTTCATTTTAATCGTGCTCATACCGCAGCTTGCTAATCTCGGGCTGAGCTTCACGGCATGGAAAGGCGTCGGCACGCCACGACCGGTCGGCCTGCAGAACTATCATCGCTTGCTGACGGATGATCAATTCTGGGGATCGATGTATCACACGCTGCTGTTCATCGTTTCGATGACCGTGATACCGGTGTGCATCGGCCTGGTATTGGCCGCTCTGCTGTTCGACTATGTCAGGGACCAATTCGGGGAATGGGTCTCGAGCTTTTTCAGGGCCGGTTTTTACTTACCGCAGATTCTGCCCGTAACGGTCGCGGGCGTTCTCTGGGGTTGGATTCTCAATCCCGTCGGTGTCATCAACATCACGCTAAAGGCCATCGGCCTTGATAGTCTCGCACAGAACTGGATCGGCGATGCGACATACGCGCTTGCGGCCGTCTCGCTCGTCATTGTCTGGATACAGGTCGGCTACTGTCTGGTGGTTTTCATGGCCGGTCTTTCGCGCATCGACCCTTCTCTCTACGAGGCTGCCGAGCTCGATGGGGCAAACTGGTGGAGCCGGCTAGTCACGATCACCATTCCACTTCTGGCGCCGGAGATTTTCGTCGTTGTGCTGACCACGCTGATCGCAGCGCTTAAAGTCTTTGCGCCAATCTTTGTCATCACCGCTGGCGGGCCCGACAATGCCACCCTCGTGCCATCCTATCTGACTTACTACCACTTCTTCACAACACAACGCGTCGGCTATGCCGCAGCCATCGCGGTCGTGCAAACGACTCTGACGATCGCTTTGGCTGTCATTTTCCTACGCTTCCAGAGCCAGCAGGAGTCGAAAGATTAGATCATGGCTTACTCAGTTCTCAGCGATGGTACGACCAAGGCAAAGGCGACGGTGGCAGCCGATCGCGCGCGACGCGATCCCATGCGGTGGGTGGTGCTGGCCATCCTTATTCTACTCCTCGCCTTTACGCTCTTTCCCTTTTTCCTTGCTCTGCTCAACGCCGTCAAGGCGAGTGCCGAATACGCGGTCGGCGGACCGCTTTCGATTCCCCGGTCGATCGATCTCACGGCGATCGAGAAATTCTGGACGGTTTCTGATTTCAGCCGCAAGCTGCTCAACAGCGTGGTGATCAGTCTCGCTGTGTCGGTGTTGGGGGTACTGATAAGCCTGTTCAACGCTTATGCGATTGGGGTCGGCAAGGTGCCGGGTTCGCGGGTGATTTTGGTGGTCTTTCTTCTGGGCATTATGGTGCCGCAGGAGTCGATCATTTACCCACTCTACTACATGGCGAAAGCGAGCGGTCTCTACGATACGCAGCTTTCCGTGATCATCATTTTCGCGGTCCTGCAAAGCGCTTTCGGAACTTACCTGCTCTCGACCGTGCTGAGTACCTTTCCCAAGGAAATCCTCGAAGCGGCCGAGATGGATGGTTCGACCCATTGGAAAACGCTGTGGTTCGTAGTCGTCCCAGTACTGCGGCCGACACTCATGGTCCTGGGGACCTTCTTTTTCATCTGGACTTGGAACGAATTCTTGATCCCGCTCGTCATGCTGGTGTCCAACAACAACCAGACGGTCTCCGTCGCCATGGGCCTCACCCGCGGTCAGAATATGTCGGACCCGGTGCTGCAGGCCTCGGCGGCTTTCCTGGGTATAATACCGACCGTGATCTTCTTCTTGATCTTCCAGCGCACGTTAACGCGCGGCATCGCCGCCGGAGCAGTCAAATGACGACGTTTTTCACCCTTGGCCATCTCATCGGTTCCGCTTGGGGACCAGCAAGGTTTTCGGCATGAGCCAGGACATCCAGATCGAACTCTTGGGCATCGAGAAGCACTACGGCGCCTTTCATGCGCTTAAGAATGTCAACCTTTCAATTCCCAAGGGCACGTTCGTCGCGCTGGTCGGCCCGTCCGGATGCGGCAAGTCCACGTTGCTGCGCTCGCTTGCCGGGCTGGAAAAAATTACCGGCGGCACGCTGAAGATTGCCGGCGAGGTGATGAACGACGTGCCGCCGCGGGCGCGCAATATCGCCATGGTTTTTCAGAGTTACGCTCTGTATCCGCATATGACGGTGGAACAGAACCTGACCTATTCGCTGAAAATGCACGGCGTCCCCAAGGCTGAGGCAAAGCAGAAAGCCGAGGAAGTCGCTGTCATCACCGGTCTTTCCCGGCTGCTCGACCGTTATCCGCGCCAGCTTTCGGGAGGCCAACGGCAGCGTGTAGCCATGGGCCGTGCCATTATCCGCAACCCCCAGGCCTTCCTGTTCGACGAGCCGCTTTCCAATCTTGATGCAGCGCTACGCGTCTCGATGCGCAAGGAAATCCGCGCCCTGCACGACCGGCTGGGCGCCACCTCGGTGTATGTTACCCATGACCAGATCGAAGCGATGACGATGGCCGACCATGTGGTCGTCATGCGCGACGGCGTCATCGAACAGCAGGGCGCACCGCTTGATCTCTATGACCGGCCGGCCAACCGGTTCGTTGCCGGTTTCATCGGTTCGCCGGCGATGAATTTCATTCCCGCGATTGCCGCGGAAGACGGCAAGAGCCTTATCCTGGATTTCGGTGCGGTGAAGCAGGCGCTTGCGATCACCCGCGCCATCGAACCCGGGCGTAAGCTCATCGCGGGCATCCGGCCGGAACATATCGGCGTCGTCGAGCCCGGCCATGGCAGCTTCGACGTGCCGATCGCTTTCGTCGAATCGACCGGCTCATCGACCTTCATCGCCGCAGCCACCCAGCCGGAACTGACGATCGTCGAGACGCGCCGCGACAGGGTCAAGGCGGGAGACATGATCGGACTTTCGGTCGATCCGGGCCAAGTCCATCTCTTCGACGCAGCGACGGACCGCGTCATATAAAGGCACCACCCCGTCGGCTCGGAATTGCCATAAATCGACACCGGTGACGCCGTCGAGCCAGATCTCGAAAGCATCACCGGCGACTGGCTGCGCGACAAGCCCGACCCGACGATCGCCTGAGGGCCTGTCCGGTCGAGCTTCGATCGGCAAGAAAAATAGATCCTGCACATTCATCGCTGTTGACAACGGCGAGCAATCGATATTGTCTTGTAAAGCGGTTTACTAAACCGCTTTACAACAGGTCCAGTCAATGGCCAAGGGAACGACACCAAGCTTGAAGGATGTTGCGGCGGCTGCGGGCGTGTCGGTCACCACCGTGTCGCGTTTCGTCAACGGAAGCCTCGACCTTCCTTTTCAGACCAAGAAGCGTATCGAGGATGCGATCAAGACGCTGAACTACCGGCCGAACCCGCATGCGCGTCGCTTAAGTAGGGGGCGCTCGGACACGATCGGCCTCGTCGTGCCCGATATCGCCAATCCCTTCTTCGCGACCCTCGTCGCCGCCGTCGAGCAGGCGGCCGATGAAAAGAAGCTGGCGGTCTCCTTGCACGCCACGCTCAATCGGCCGGGGCGCGAGATCGAATATCTGCAGCTGATCGAGCGCAATCACGTCGACGGCTTGATCTTTGTCACCAACCACCCCGACGACGGCGCGCTTGCCGCGCTGATCAACGGCAGCGGCAAGGTCATCATCGTTGACGAGGACATTCCCGATTCGAAGGCGCCGAAGCTGTTCTGCGACAACGAGCAGGGCGGTTATCTCGCCGGCCAGCACCTGGCCGAACAAGGCCATCGCCATGTCCTCTTCATCGGCGGCGACGAGCGCATGATCAGCGCCCGCAGGCGTTATGACGGCCTGCTGAAGGCGCTCAGGGAAAAGCATGGCGGCGAGGCCCGCGCCGATCGTTATGCCGGCGAATATACGATCGAATACGGCCGTGCCGCCGCGCTTGACTATCTCTCCGGCAATCGAAAAGCGACGGCGATCTTTGCCAGCTCCGACGAGATCGCCATCGGTCTGGTCGAGGTCTTCAGAAGCCACGGCGTCTCGATCCCTGATGACATCTCGGTCATCGGCTTTGACGATGTCGGTCCGCTTCATCTCTTCGCACCGCCGCTGACGGCCATCCGCCAGCCGGTGCGCCAGATCGGAAGGCGATCGCTGGAACTGCTTCTGGAAACCAATTGGCACGAGTGGAAACCATCCGCCTCGGAAGAACTCCTGCCTGTCGAAATCGTGGTGCGGAACTCCGTTGCGCCGCCTGCGAAATAATAATCAGCAACGTCAAAAACCAAAAGAGGATGAGAACATGACACTGAATTTGACAAGACGAACGATGATCGCAGCCGCCGGCTTCACGGCATTGACCTTCATCGGCCTGTCCGGCGCTGCGGCACAGGAAAAGAAGACCATCGCGCTGGTGCAGATCAACCAGCAGGCGCTTTTCTTCAATCAGATGAATGAGGGCGCCCAGAAGGCGGCCGATGCCGCCGGCGTCAAACTGGTGATCTTCAACGCCAACAACGAGACGACGGCGCAAAACAGCGCCATCGAAACCTACGTCCAGGAAAAGGTCTCCGGCCTTGCCGTCGTCGCGATCGACGTCAACGGCATCATGCCGGCCGTCAAACAGGCGGCCGATGCCGGCATTCCCGTCGTCGCCATCGACGCCATCCTGCCTGATGGTCCGCAGAAGGCGCAGATCGGCGTGGACAATGCCGCGGCCGGCGCCGACATGGGCAAATACTTCCTCGACTACGTCAAGGCGAACATGGGCGGCAAGGCCAAGCTCGGCGTTGTCGGCGCGCTGAACTCGTTCATCCAGAACATCCGCCAGGACGGCTTCGAGAAGACCCTGAAAGGCGTCGACGGCATTGAATTGGCCGGCGTCGTCGACGGGCAGAACATCCAGGACAACGCCCTTGCGGCGGCTGAAAACCTGATCACCGCCAATCCCGACCTGACCGCGATCTACGCCACCGGCGAGCCGGCCTTGATGGGGGCGATCGCCGCTGTCCAGAGCCAGGGCAAGCAGGATAAGATCAAGGTGTTCGGCTGGGATCTGACGGCCGAAGCCATTGCCGGCATCGATGCCGGCTTCGTCGTCGCCGTCGTCCAGCAGGATCCGGCCGCAATGGGCGGTGCCGCCGTCGACGCGCTCGTCAAGGCCTCGGCCGGCGAAGCCGTCACCAAGACGATCTCGGTACCGATCACCATCGTGACCAAGGAGAATGTCGAGCCGTACCGGGCCGTCTTCAAATGATCGAAAGCGGACAGCGTGACATCGCTGCCGCCGGTTCCGGAGGGGTCGCATCCTCCGGAACCGGAACATCCGGCGGCACCCGATCCGACCCGCGCATCTCGCTACGCGGTATCCGCAAGTCCTTCGGCTCGCACCAGGCCTTGCGCGGCGTCGATCTCGACATCTTCCCCGGCGAATGCCTGGGCCTCGTCGGCGATAACGCCGCCGGCAAATCGACGCTGACGAAAATCATCTCGGGAACCTACATTCCCGATGCCGGTACGATCACCATGGAAGGTGAGGAGGTCCGCTTCTCCGGCCCCGCGGATGCGCGTGGGCGGAACATCGAAATGGTCTTCCAGGATCTCAGCCTCTGCGATCATATCGATGTCGTCGGCAATCTCTTCCTCGGCCGCGAACTCAGCCGCGGGCCGTTTCTCGACACCAGGACGATGCTGGCGGAAGCCCGCAAGATGCTGGACTCGCTTGAGATCCGCATACCCAGGCTGACCAGCAAGGTCGCCCAGCTCTCCGGCGGGCAACGCCAGGCGATCGCCATTGCGCGCGCTGCCTCCTTCAAGCCGAAGGTGCTGATCATGGACGAGCCGACATCGGCACTTGCCGTCGCCGAGGTCGAGGCGGTTCTGGCCCTGATCAACCGCGTCAAGGCGAACGGAGTTTCGGTGATCCTCATTACCCACCGGCTGCAGGACCTCTTCCGGGTCTGCGACCGTATCGCGGTGATGTATGAGGGCACGAAGGTCGCCGAACGGCAGATCGGTAGCACCAACCTCGAAGATCTCGTCAGGCTGATCGTCGGTGAAGGAGCCAGACAATGACGGCTTATACGGAACGCGGTCACGGCTCGCGCGTCGCCGATTTCTTCGGCGAACACGCACAGGTCCTGTCGATCGCCATCTTCTTCCTGGCCTGCATGATCTTCTTCTCGATCGGCAGCGAAACCTTCTTCACGCTCGGCAACATCCTGAACATCGTGCGGCAGGCGGCCCCCATCCTGATCGTCGCCATAGCCATGACCTTCGTCATCATCACCGGCGGCATCGATCTTTCGGTCGGCTCGCAGGTCGCGCTCGTCAATGCGGTCGCGGCGATCATCATGGCGATGGGTGTTCCCTGGCCGTCCGTGGTTATCGGCATGATCGTGCTCGGCGGCTTCATGGGGCTGGTTCAGGGCTGGTTTACCGCCTATCAGGGCATCCCGGCCTTCATCGTCACGCTTGCCGGTCTCTCGATCCTGCGCGGCCTGGCGCTCTATCTGACCCAGGGCTATTCCATCCCGATCAAGGATGCGCCGGGCTTCTTCGCGCTCGGTCGGGGCGAAATCCTCAGCTTCCCGATCCCGGCGATCATCGCCGTCATCATCGCCATTTTCGGTTATGTCGTCATCACCGCGACCAAATATGGCCGGCAGGTCGTGGCGGTCGGCTCCAATGCAGAGGCGGCGCGGCGTGTCGGCATGCCGGCCAAATGGATCATCGCCTCGGTTTATATCATCTCCGGCATCGCCTGCGCCGTCGCCGGCCTGCTGATCGCCGCTCGTCTCGGCTCCGGCTCGTCCAATGCCGCCGTCGGTTTCGAGCTGCAGGTGATTGCGGCCGTGGTGCTCGGCGGAACGTCGCTGATGGGCGGACGCGGCACCATCCTCGGCACAGTGCTCGGCACGCTGACCATCGCCGTCATCGGCAACGGCCTGATCCTGATGCACATATCGCCGTTCTTCACTCAGATCGTCACCGGCGCCATCATCCTCGTGGCAATCTGGCTGAACACGCGCATCTTTACGGCCAATTTCCATTTCCGGCTGGGCAGGAAAGGATGAAACGATGAGCGAGCAGACAACAGAAAGCCTGTCCGAAGCGCATGTCCGCTCCGGCAAGGTGATGACCGTTACCGGCCCGGTTTCGGCGGATGCGCTCGGCGTGACGCTGATGCACGAGCATATCCTCAACGACTGCCGCTGCTGGTGGCATGCGCCGAAGACGCCGGAACGGCAATATCTCACCGAAAGCTTCGTCTGCATGGAGATCCTCGGCGAACTCAGGCAGGATCCTTTTGTCAACAAGCACAATATCACGCTAGATGACGAACATCTGGCAGTGACCGAGCTCAAGGATTTCGCCACGGCGGGCGGCCGCACGGTGGTGGAGCCGACCTGCAAGGGCATCGGCCGTGATCCGCTGGCGCTCCAGCGCATCTCGAAAGCATCCGGTCTCAACATCGTGATGGGGGCGGGTTATTACCTAGGCTCCTCACATCCGGAAGGCGTCGCGGCAATGAGCGTCGATGACATCGCACGGGAAATTGTCCGCGAGGCCAGGGAAGGCGTCGACGGCACCGGCGTCAGGATCGGCCTGATCGGCGAGATCGGCGTCTCCTCGGATTTCATCGCCGAGGAAGAAAAATCGCTGCGCGGCGCTGCCCGGGCACAGGTGCTGACCGGGCTTCCGCTGATGGTGCATCTGCCGGGCTGGTTCCGCCTCGGCCACCGGGTGCTCGACGTGGTCGCCGAGGAGGGAGCCGATCTCAGCCACACCGTGCTTTGCCACATGAACCCGTCGCATGACGACATCGCCTATCAGAGCGAGCTGGCGGAGCGCGGCGCCTTCATCGAATACGACATGATCGGCATGGATTTCTTCTATGCCGACCAGCAGGTGCAATGCCCGAGCGACGAGGAGGCGGCGCGCGCGATCGTGCGTCTCGTCGAGGCCGGTTATCTCGACCGGATTCTTCTGTCGCACGACGTCTTTCTGAAGATGATGCTGACGCATTACGGCGGCAATGGCTACGCCTACATCCTTCGCCACTTCCTTCCCCGTCTTCAGCGGCACGGCCTCGACAGGACGGCTCTCGACGAGATGATGCGCAGCAATCCGCGCCGCGTCTTTCATGCCGGGACCTAAAGCGCGTCGCGATTTAGGTCTTCGTTTTACGCATGTCGTTATCGCAAAACCGCTGCACACTTTTGCGCGACATCCTTTAGCTCCATCCATTCAATCGATCACAGGTAAACGCAGACCATGACCAAGAAAATCCTCCTTGTCGGCGAGAGCTGGGTCAGCTCCGCCACCCATTACAAAGGCTTCGATCAGTTCGGCAGCGTCACCTTCCATCTCGGCGCCGAACCGCTGGTGAAAGCACTCGCCGGCAGCGCCTTCGAGCTCACCTATATGCCGGCGCATGAGGCGGTGGAGAAGTTCCCCTTCGATATGGCGGGGCTCGAGGCGTACGACGCCATCATTCTCTCCGATATCGGCGCCAACTCGCTGCTGCTGCCGCCGGATGTGTGGCTGCATTCGCGCACTGTGCCGAACCGGCTGAAGCTTCTGAAGGCGTGGGTGGAAAAGGGCGGCGGCCTGCTGATGGTCGGTGGATACTTCTCTTTCCAGGGCATCGACGGCAAGGCGCGCTGGCGGCGCACGCCCGTCGAAGACACGCTGCCCGTCACCTGCCTGCCTTATGACGACCGCGTCGAAATCCCCGAGGGCACCGTTGCCGAAGTGGTGAAGCCGGGACATCCGACGATGCAGGGTCTCGAAGGCGCCTGGCCCGTGCTTCTCGGCGTCAACGAGGTCGAAGTGCGCGACCGCGCCGATGTCGAGATCGTCGCACGCCTGCCTGAGGATCAGGGCGGCCATCCGCTGCTCGTCGTCGGCACGCATGGCACCGGGCGGACGGCGGCCTGGACGTCGGATATCGGCCCGCACTGGCTCTCGCCCGCTTTCTGCGAATGGGAAGGCTACGGCCGGCTCTGGAAGAATATCCTCGGCTGGCTCACCGAAAAGCAGGCGTGATGTCAGCGCGCGGCAGGAATTGGAAAGGGAATGACATGCAGGAAATTTCGGACAGGTCGTCCAACGCCGTCAGGGATATCTTCGGCAGGGACAAGGTTCTGATCGGCATGATCCATTGCCCGGCCTTTCCGGGCGCGCCGCGCTACCGGGGGGCTGCGATGGATGCGATTTACGACGCGTGCATGCGCGACGCCGAAGCCTGCGTGGAAGGCGGCCTGCATGGGCTGATCATCGAAAATCACGGCGACGTGCCATTCTCGAAGCCCGAGGATATCGGCTCGGAGACGACCGGTTTCATGTCCGTCGTCACCGATCGAATCGCGCGCGCGGCCGGCATTCCGCTTGGCGTCAACGTGCTTGCCAACGCGCCGATCCCCGCCTTCGCCATCGCCATGGCCGGTGGCGCCAAATTCATCCGCGTCAATCAATGGGCCAATGCCTATGTCGCCAATGAAGGCTTCATGGAGGGCAGGGCGGCCGAGGCCATGCGTTATCGCTCGCTGCTGAGAGCCGAACATATCAAGGTCTTCGCCGACAGCCACGTCAAGCATGGCAGTCACGCCATTGTCGCCGACCGCTCGATCCAGGAATTGACGCGCGACCTCGCCTTCTTCGATGCCGATGGCGTTATCGCCACCGGCCAGCGGACCGGCAATTCGGCAACAATGGAGGAGATCGAGGAGATCGGGGCGGCGACGCACCTGCCGCTGCTCGTCGGCTCCGGCGTCAACAAGGACAATATCGTCGATATTCTGAGCCGCACCAACGGCGTCATCGTCGCCTCTTCGCTGAAGCACGGCGGAGTCTGGTGGAACCCGGTCGACGTCGAGCGGGTGCGCGCCTTCCGGGCGGCCGCCGAACCGGGACTGGAGGGCTGAGCATGGCGGCAGAGAGCCTTTCGGCCCGCATCCTGCACGAGAACGACGCCGTCTTCCAGACGATGCTGAGCCACCGCTTCGTCGAGGACGTCAAGAACGACAGGCTGAGCAAGGCGGCTTTCGAACGTTATCTCGTCTATGAAGGCGCCTTCGTCGACAGCGCTATCTCGATCTTTGCCTATGCGGCGGCGACCGCCAGGACGGTGCCGCAGAAGCGCTGGCTGATCGCGGTTCTCGACGCGCTTGCCAACGAGCAGATCACCTATTTCGAGCGTACCTTCGCCAGCCGCGGCATCGATCCCTCGTCCTTCGATACCGGCATCGCCGAAGTCGAGGCGTTTCGCACCGGCATGTTGGAGATTGCCCGCCAGGGCGGCTTCCTCGACACGGTGGCGGCCATGTTTGCGGCCGAGTGGATGTATTGGACTTGGTCGAAGGAAGCGGCGACCCGTCAAATCAGCGATCCGCTGCTGAAGGAATGGGTCGACCTGCATATCGATCCGAATTTCGCCGCCCAGGCGCAATGGCTGAAGAATGAACTCGACATGGCAGGAGAAACGCTTGAAGAGGATGAAAAAGCGCGGCTCAGCGCGATCTTCGGCCGGGCGATGCAGCTCGAGGTCGATTTTCACGATGCGCCTTACCTTTAAGCCCCACTTTGCGAAAGCGGATGCATGCGCGCCTACATAATCGGTAACGTCGCCATCGACGAAACCATCGCCGTCTCCGAACTTCCCGTCATCGGCGCCTCCATCCTGGGCAATGCCGGGGGCAGCGATCTCGGCGGCAAGGGCACGAACCAGGCGGTCGTCATGGCCCGCTGCGGCGTTCCGACAACGCTGGTGGCGCCCGTCGGCAGGGATGCGAGGGCCGATACGATACGCCATTACCTCGCGGACGAGCCGCTTCGCAGCGAACTGATCGAAATGGAAGATGCATCGAGCGACGTCTCGATCATCTTCCGGCTGCCGGGCGGCGAAAATGCCATCGTCACGACGACGGAATCGGCGCAAAGCCTGTCCCTCTCCGATGTCAGTCGTATCCTCTCGACGGCCGGTTCCGGCGATCTGATGATACTACAAGGCAACCTCTCCGACCGGGCGACGCGCGACATTCTCGAGCATGCGAGAGCGATCGGCATGGTCACCGCTTTCAATCCCTCGCCGGTGCGCTCCTATTTCTCCGATCTCTGGGATCTGATCGACATCGCCTTCCTCAACAAGGGCGAGGCGCAGGCCCTGACGGGAACGACGGGTAGGGACGCTGCCGAATATCTCCTGAGCCGCGGCCTGCGTGAAATCGTCCTGACGCTGGGCGGCGACGGCGCGACGCTCGTGAACCGACACGATAGAATCGAAGTGCCCGCCCACGTCTGCGATGTTGTGGATACAACGGGCGCAGGCGATACCTTCATGGCCGCAGCACTTGCATCCTGCGCGCTGCGCGGACAGCGGCTGGACAGGCTTGCCATCGAACACGCAGTTGCAGCCGCAGCCATCACCGTCTCAAGACATGGTACAAGAAAGGCGTTTCCGACCATTTCCGAGCTTGGGGCGATCCTGAGATAGCCGCTCGGCATAGGCGCGCTTCATAAAACCATCATCAGCCTCTGCGACGGGATGGGCTCCTCGCGATTCACTCCGTCATATCAGCAGCATCCGGACTTTTCTCATGACATCTTCCCCGATTTCCGCGCGTCTTTCCCCGACCGCCTCGTCCCGCCTCGTCGTGCTTGCCGAAACGGTATTGAAGGCGGGCGAAACCGCTCGCGGCTCCCTGCGACGGCGAACATCGGCAGAAATGCTCGCCAAGGCCCCGCGCGATTATCAGACCGAAATCGATGTCGCCGTCGAGCGGGTCATCGTCGACGAGATGACGAAGGCCTTCCCGGACTATGCCATCCAGGGCGAGGAAGCCGTCGGCAACCGCACGGCGGGTCCGGAAACGCCTGTTATCTACATCGACCCGATCGACGGCACGACCAATTACGCCTGGGGCCTTCCGCATTTCGGCATGACGATCTCGATCGTCGAAAGCGGCAGGCTCGTCATGGGCGTCGTCTATGACGCCATGCAGGACGAGCTGTTCAGCGCCGAAATCGGCGGCGGCGCCTATCTGAACGGCGAGCGTATCCGCTGTGCCGATGTCGGCGACATCGAGAATGTGCTCGTCGGCGCCGGGCTGCCGATCCCTGGCCAGGTCACGGCAGTTGCGGAAGCGACCTATTTCGAAGCCGTCAAACGCCTGATGGCCAATACGGCGGGTGTGCGCCGCCTCGGCTCGGCGGCACTATCGATCGCCTATGTCGCCTGCGGCCGCCTGGACGGATTCTTCGAGGACGGGCTCGCGATCCATGATTTCGGCGCCTCGGCACTGATGGTCGAAGAGGCGGGCGGCATCGTCACCCGTTTTTCCGGCGCAGCCGTCGAGGGGAAGGGCGATATCCTGGCCGCCAGCAAGGTGCTGCATCCCTGGCTGCTGGAAGGCTTCCGGAGCAAGATGTGAACCGTCGTATTCCGGCGCAGTTATCCCGGTTTCGCATAGGCGAATGCCACGCCGACAACTGTGTTGGCGCGGTTCTGGAGGATGATGACTATGGGCGGATTTCGGACGACATCATGCTCTGCTCTTTGATTTCAACGCTGAAGCGGGACGACTAAGCGGCCAATGCTTCGTCATCGTCAGTGAACATCCTGGTCAAGCTGAGGAAGCAAATCATCCCAGACTGGTGAGTGATAATTCCTTCACAGTATGAGCGGTCCGGCGAACTGACAATCTCTGGAGCCTGTTGCAGATCATCGGCGTTGATCGAAAGCATATCGGTGACCTGATCCACCATAAGGCCGATCGGTTTGCCGTGAACTTCCGCGACCACGATTGCGCTGCGTTCGGTCGCTTCCGACGACGGCATCCCCAGCTTGCGACATAAATCGATGGTGGGAATGACGACGCCTCGCAAGTTAATGATGCCGACCATTTCCGGCGGCGCGTGCGGGATGGGCGTCGAAGCCGCCCATCCACGTATCTCTCGAATGGAGGTGGTTTCGATACAGAAGCTCTGACCATGTAATTGGAATGCAATGATTTCGAGAGACGTGCGTCCATCGCGATTTTTGGATATGGACGCCATCAAAACTCCTCCCAGCTGTCGCCGCCTTTGAGCGCCCCATTCCCGTTGAATGCTCGGCCAATCTTGGCCGTCATCTGACGGGCTGGCGACGGCATAGCCCGCAAATGCCGGTCGGCTGCAACCGGGACGGCGCGAGGTGCACCGGCACCTGTCCCGATGTTGAACTGACCGAGGAGATCGAAGAGCTGATCGGCTTCCTTGGCAAGGCTATGCGCCGCGGCCGTCGTCTCCTCGACCATGGCGGCATTCTGCTGTGTGCCCTGGTCCATCGTATTGACGGCGGTGTTGATTTCCTTGAGCCCCGTTGCCTGCTCTTTGGAGGCTTCGACGATGGCGCCGACATTACCGTTGACCTGGACGACCTGGGTCACGATTTCCTGCAATGCCTTGCCGGTGTTACCAACCAATGTGACACCGCTTTTGACGTGTTCGTTCGAGGCATTGATCAGCTCCTTGATCTCCTTTGCCGCCTTGGCCGATCGCTGGGCGAGTTCGCGAACTTCCTGAGCGACGACGGCGAAGCCCTTGCCAGCGTCGCCGGCCCGGGCCGCTTCAACACCGGCATTGAGCGCCAGAAGATTGGTCTGGAATGCGATTTCGTCGATCACGCCAATAATATTGGCGATCTCGCCGGCGGACTTTTCGATCTTGCCCATCGCGTCCACGGCTTGACTGACAATGTTGCCAGAATTCTCCGCGTTCTCCTTGGTCTTGCGAACAAGCTGCCCTGCTTCCTGGGCGCGGGAACTGGAATCAGCGACGGTGGTTGTGATCTCCTCCAGCGCTGCGGCCGTCTCCTCGACGGAAGCAGCCTGCTGCTCGGTACGCTTGGACAGATCGTTCGAGGCGGATTGTATTTGTTGCGATGCCGCAGCGATGGCGCCAGCGTTCTGCGAGATTGTCTGCAATGTAACGCGAAGCTTGGATGAAGCGTCGTTAAAATCAGCGCGCAGCTTCTCCAAGGCGGGCAGGAAGGGCATGGCGATGGTCTGCGTCAGATCGCCCTCTGACAAAGCCCTTAGCGCTCCCGCGAGCTGGTCGACATTTCCGACGCGCGTGGTGACATCGGTCGCGAATTTGACGACCTTGAACACTTTGCCGTTCATGTCGAAGATCGGATTGTATGATGCCTGGATATGGACCTTCTTGCCGCCCTTGCCGATGCGCAAGAACTCATCCGCAACAAATTCTCCCGCGGCAAGCCTCGTCCAGAACCGACGATAATCTTCACTGTTGCTATAGCTTGGCTCACAGAACATCGAGTGATGTTTGCCCTGGATTTCCGCCAGCTCGAAGCCGAGTGTCGTCAGGAAATTCTCATTTGCGTTGAGAATATCGCCTTTTGGAGTGAACTCGATGACTGCCTGGGCGCGCGAGATGGCGTTCAGCTTACCGCTATCTTCGGCCGCCTTGAGCTTCTGCGCGGTGATATCGGTCGCGAATTTGACGACCTTATACGGCTTGCCCCCGCTAAAGACCGGGTTGTAGGAGGCCTCGATCCAGACCTCCGTGCCGCCCTTGCCGATGCGCTTATATTGCCGTTGATCGAACTCGCCGCGCGCCAGTTTTGCCCAGAAGTCTTTGTAGTCGGAACTGGCTGCTTCAGCCGGATCGACAAAGAGGCGATGATGTTGACCAACGATTTCGGAAAGCTGATAACCGAGCGCCCGGCAAAAGTTTTCGTTCGCGGTGATGATTGTACCGTCCAGCTTGAACTCGATGATCGCCTGAGACTTGCTCATCGCTTCGAGAACGGCCCTTGCATCGGCGCCTGCGCCAAATCCCAACATTCATTCCTCCATAGTTTCACAATGGTCAATTATCGCATGCGGGAAGCCATCAAATACCATCACTTTTGATAGTGCTGATTCTTAAATGAAGACATTTATAATATGTAAATGTGCTAATGCATTCGTGTAAAATTCGCGCATTTCTGTTTGAATTGTTTCAGATAATTGAAATGGCGGCCGCCCCGCACAACCACGGATACATAAAAAGCCCATGGAAAACGCAGAATAAACTTTAACTTTAGTTCGAAACACCGACCTGGTATCAGATCTCACGGCGCGAGCCGGCACAGTCAACATCTTGAAGCGCCGCTCATGCCGAATCAAAGGCATCTATGTATTCGACTTGATTCGCTCACCGAGGTACTGCGGCATAATCTGCAACTCGGCATCGACAAGCTCGTTGTCACGGAAGATAAAAAAACGGGAGAAACTCGGCTCGACCCTCATCCCGGTCCGGAGCCCATCGTCCGGCGCGACCATCGCCTTCAGGCGGGTGCCATCGGCAAGATCGACATCGACCATCTTGTGGGTGCCGAAATCGACGATGCGATGGACTGTGGCGGCATCGACCCGGTCCGAGGAACGGATCGTCAGTGCTTCCGGGCGGGCGGCCAGCGTCACCGGCCCATCCTCGACGGGAACCGCAAGCGGGAACAGCGGATGCTCGCAGACACCGTTCCTGGTATGACTCTGGACAAAATTCATCGAGCCGATGAAACCGGCGACGAAGGCGGTCTGCGGCTGCCGGTAAATGGTGCTCGGCGGCGCAATCTGTTCGGTGCCTCCGTCGCGCATGACGACGATGCGGTCGGCGAGCGCTAAGGCCTCGTCCTGGCCATGGGTGACGAAGAGCGTGGTGATGCCGAGGCGTTGCTGGATATCGCGCACTTCATCCCGCAGCCTTTCGCGCAGATGCTGGTCAAGGCTGGCGAAGGGCTCGTCGAGCAAAAGGATCTTCGGCTCGAGCACGAGCGAGCGGGCAAGCGCGACGCGCTGCTGCTGACCGCCGGAGAGCTGAGTCGTCATCCGCCGGCCGTAATCGGCGAGGCCGACCAGGGCCAAAGCATCCTCGACACGCTGGCGGATCTCCGCTTTCGGCAGCCGGCGGAGCTTCAGGCCGAAGGCGATGTTGTTGAAGACATCCATGTGCGTCCAGAGCGCATGGCTCTGAAACACCATGCCGGTCGGACGCCGCTCGGGTGGCAGCGTCGTCACATCCTTCGCGTCGATGCGGATCGTTCCGCCGCTCGGGCGCTCGAAGCCGCCGATCATCCTGAGAAGCGTCGACTTGCCGGAACCGGATGGGCCGAGCAGGCAGACGAGCTCGCCGTCGCCGACTTCAAGCGAGAAGTCGCGAACGGCAAAGGTGGTCCCGAACAGCTTCGAAACGCCCTCGATCGAAAGATGTGCCATTCTCAAACCCTTCCCTGAATTAACCTCACGCGCCGAAGCCTCTCGCAAAGGAGCCGGTGCCGATCACGCGGCGGGCAAACATCAACGCGATGAAGGACGGCACCCACAGCATGACTGACAGTACGGCGCCGTATTGTACGACGATCTGATTGTTGATGAAGCTGATCATCAGCACCGGCATGGTGCGGACCTGAGGCGCGCCGATCAGCCAGGCGCCTTCGGTCTCGTAGAAGGTGCCGACGAAGGTCAAAAGCAGTGCGGCTGCTATCGTCGGTCCGGCCTGCGGCAGGGTGATCGACCAGAAGACGCGCAGCGGCGTGGCACCGGCATCGCGCGCCGCCTCTTCCATGCGCCGGTCGACATTCTGGAAGGCTGCGACCGGGATCCAGATCATCAGCATCAGCGTGCCAACCAGCTGGATCAGCACGACGCCCCAGAAAGTGCTGATCAGGCCGAGCTGCAGGAAGATACCGGCAATGGCGACGAGCAGGCCGAATTTCGGAAAGGCATGCGATGCGAGGAACGACAAGAACAGGATGTTCCTGCCGGGAAAACGCATGCGGGCGAAGGCGTAAGCCGCGGGAAGGCAGATCGCGGCGGAAAGAATGGTGACCGTCGTCGTCAACCGCAGGCTGAGGAAGAGCGCGTCCCAGACATCCCCGCGCGCCAGCGTCTGGCCCCAGAAACGCAGGCCGAATTGCTGCGGGATCACCGATGGATAACGCCAGACTTCGGTGAAGGCCCATGTTCCGACGACGATCAGCGGCAGCGCGATGAACAACGTCAGCAGGCACGCAAAGAGCATGCCGATCCAGTCGAATCGCAGGCCGAAGCTCGATCTGCCGGCACTCATGGCTGGGCCTCGCGGTTGCGGGCGATCGACCTGATACAGAAGATACCGAAGACCAGGCAGAAGCCGAATGTGACGACGGCCTGGGTCATGGCGTTCAGCGGGTCGTTCATGTCGGCGAAGGTACGCTGCATGAACGGCCCCATCATCTCCGGCGATGCCGAGCCGAGCACATAAGGCAGGGTGAAGGCGGAGAAGATGCCGAGCACGGCGAAGGACGCGGTCACCAGCAGGGAATTGCCCATGCGCGGCAGAATGATCGAGATGAACACCCGGAGCGGGCCTGCGCCGACATCGCGGGCGGCTTCGATCGCGCTGTTCGAGACGGAGGAAAGCCCCGCCGTCAGCATCAGCACCGTCAAGGGAAGATTGTCCCAGACGAGGCCGATGACCGGCCCCCACGGCGTCAGATAGGGCGTACGCAGCTTGGGCAGGCCGATGGCGTTCAGCAGCAGGTCGACGGTGCCGTTCGGACCGATGGTGCGGATCAGCGCATAGGCCAGAATGATCGACGGCACGAACATCGGGAAGATTGCGAGAGCCTGCACATAGGCGGCGAGACGCCCCTGCGAAAACCGGAGGTAGATCGCGATCGGAAGACCGATCGCCAGAAGCAGAATGCCGCAGACGGCAGTCGTCCAGAGCGTCAGCCATAGATTGCCGAGGCTGTAGCCGTCGGTGAAGAAGAAGCGGTAGGAGGCAACAGAAAACTCCGTCGCGCCGTCAGGGCCTCGAACGAAGATCGTGCCGACAACCGCCGAAAAGATCGGAAAGACGATCAGCCATGCGAGCAGGAGGACCGGCAGGACAATGAGGAGGAGCCCGATCGAACTCCCCCTGTTGATGGATCGGGGACGGCGCAGAACCGCCGGCGCAGTGTCAGTGGACATCAGGTGCGGCTGATGCCCGGCGCAACGTTGCGGTACCAGCCGTCGGCGATCGCCTTTTCCCAATCGCCGCCCGGGAAGGTCGGAATGGTTGAGGGAATGACGTCGGCATATTTCTTGCGGAGGTCGTCGGAAATGTGGTCCCACGAGATGGCGGGGAAGCCGCCGATCTCGGTGATGATCGCTTCCTGCATTTCCTTCGTCAGCATGAATGCAGCCAGCTTCAGCGCCGCATCCTTGTTGGCGCCGTTCGAGAACACGGTGATGCTGGAGAAGCCGCCGCAAAGGGCGAGATCGGTAAGCTGCACGAGGCCGGTCGTATCAGGCAGCACGCCCTGGGAGATCGCCTGCAGCACCTGGTCCGACCAAACCGGCACCATGGTGACGACGCCCTGGGCCAGCAGCTGGATCGACTGGGTGTTGCCGGCGGTATAGGCGCCCTTGTCGTAAAGCGTCGGGGCGAGGTCGTTGAGGATCTTCCAGGCCGGCGTCAGCGTCTCAGTGGCGAAGTCGGCGGTGAAATTGTCGATCTTGAACTTCTTCGGATCGCGGCCATTGGCCTCATGGATCGCGCGGCGGACGAAGTTTCCGCCCGAACCGCCCTTGTCAGGACGGTTGTAGATGAACTGGCCCGGATTGGCCTTGATCCAGGCGGTGAGCTGATCCCAGCTCTTCGGCGCATCCTTCGGATCGAGCTTGGTCGTGTCGTAGGCGAGAAGGACCTGCGAACCGCGATAGGGCAGCGAGTAGGGTGTGTCGAAGGCAAGCGGGTTGATATGGTCGTAGCCCTCGATGTTCTCGCCGGAGAACTTGGTCCAAAGCCCGGCATCGATGCCGCCGGACGGCAGGCGCGGATCGAATTGCTCGAAAAGGTCGGACTGCGGATCCGTCTTCGTCTTCAGCGCGGCGAGCGCACGGTCGGCGATGGCGCGCAGACCATTATTGTCGCCCGCATCGGTGACCTTCAGGGCAACACCCGGATGCGCCTTTTCGAAGGCCAGGCGGATGACGTTGTTCCAGAGGTCGACGATGTTGGCATCCGAACCGCTGTAGAGATCGATCGTGCCGGCCGCAGCCGATGCGAAACGCGGAAGACCGAGCAGACCGGCTGCAGCTGACGATGTGATCAGAAATTCGCGTCTATTCATAACCCGTCTCCATCAGGTGTCGAGGCTCAGCCTCCGCAGGATTGTCTGAGGCCTTGCTAGCGCCGGCGCGTAACATCGACATGACAGGATCGGGCCTATCCGCAGGCAAATTGCACAGCTGTGCTCTTTGCACCGTGTGGAAATCGGCGGCAGGAGATACTATCTCTTGCGGAAAAGGAGATATCCAATGACCGAAGAACGTGCAGTGCTCGCCGGTGGTTGCTTCTGGGGCATGCAGGACCTCATCCGCCGATATAAGGGCGTGATTTCGACCCGCGTCGGCTATACCGGTGGCGATGTGCCGAATGCCACCTACCGCAACCACGGAACCCATGCCGAGGCGATCGAGATCGTCTTCGACCCCGCAAGGATCAGCTATCGGGAAATCCTCGAATTCTTCTTCCAGATCCACGACCCGAGCACACGCAACCGCCAGGGTAACGATGTCGGCTTGAGCTACCGCTCGGCGATCTTCTACGTCACCCCTGAGCAGGAGCGCGTCGCCAGGGATACGATCGCCGATGTCGATGCATCAGGCCTGTGGCCCGGCAAGGTCGTCACCGAAGTCGTGCCGGTCAGCGATTTCTGGGAGGCAGAACCCGAGCACCAGGATTATCTGGAGCGGATTCCGAACGGCTATACCTGCCACTTCGTCCGGCCCGGCTGGAAACTGCCGGTTCGCCAGAAGATCGCCTGAAATTGATCAGGCTCCCATTGCCGCGCGGCTGGTTTCCAGAAGCGCGGCGACGAGATTTGCCCTCGGTGAGGATCGCGTCACCACGATGCCGACCGTGCGCATAGCGGACGAGCGGGGCAGGGGCAGCTTGACGATATCTAATCCCCCCGGCCAGGGCGGCGCCCAATCCGGCACGATCGAGATCCCGAGACCGCGGTTTACCATCACTGCGATCGCCTCCAGCGCGTCAAGCTCATAACGCTCGACCGGGCGGATGCCGATCTCTCGCAGATATTCGTCGGCGATGTGACCACCCCACTGGTTGCGGTCGTAGCGGATCAAGGGCAGGGTCTGCAGCAGTTCGAGCGGATCCGCCCCCTCACAATCCCGCGGAGCGATCAGCACGAGGGGCTCCTGGCGCAGCTTGTTGAAGGTCAGCGTCTTCTGCATCGGAAATCGCGGCTCGATAATGAAGGCTGCATCCAGCGCGCCGTTCAAAACCTCGGCATAGAGGTCCATCGACGCCCCCGGCTTGAGGAAGATCTCGATCAGTGGATAGTCCTGCGCAAGGCGGTGGAGAACGCCAGGAACGAGGCCGGTCAGCGCAGTATTGATCGCCCCGATCCGCATCTCGCCCGAAATCGTCGCGGTACCGGCCATCGCCTTCAGATCGCGTGTAGCGCGCACCAGATCCCTGCAACGTTCGAGAATGGCAAAACCCGCCTCCGTCGGCCGCATCACGCGGCCGGAGCGCACCAGCAGCCGCACCCCGAGCTCGGCCTCCAATGCGCGGATACGCTGGGCAACAGCCGCAGGCGTGAGGTTCAGCCGCTGGGCGGCCTCCGCCAGCGAGTGCCGCTCGGCAACGACAATGAAAGTTTCGAGAAAACGTGTGTCCATCGATAGTTTTTCTATCTCTTGAATGAAGCAGAAGCCATATTTTATTTGCAATCCTTTGCTCCGAAAGATGGCTCGACCATACGAGGAGACGAGCGGAATGGATTTCGGTCTGAAGGACAAGACGGCCCTCGTGCTTGGCGCCGGCGGCGGACTGGGCAGCGCGATTGCCGCGAAGCTTGCGCGCGAAGGCGCCAGAGTTGCCGCGGCGGATATCGATCTCGCCGCTGCTGAGAAGACCGCGGCTGCGGTCGAATCCGAAGGCGGCAAGGCGCTGGCACTGCAATGGGATCTTTCCGATCTCGGTTCGATCAATGCGCATGTCGCTGCAATCGAACGTCAGTTCGGACCGGTCGATATCCTTGTCAACAATACCGGCGGTCCGGCCCCGACCACCGTCTCCGGTCAGGATCCGACGGTCTGGAACCAGTATTTTCAGAGCATGGTGCTTTCCGTCATCGCCATTACCGATCGGGTGCTGCCTGAGATGCGGGCGCGCAAATGGGGGCGCATCGTCACCTCGACCTCGTCGGGCGTGGTCGCGCCGATCCCCAATCTCGGCATCTCCAACGCGCTGCGTCTGTCATTGGTAGGCTGGTCGAAAACGCTGGCGCGTGAGGTCGGACGCGACGGCATCACCGTCAACATCGTCCTGCCGGGCCGGATCGCCACTGGCCGCATCACCTTTCTCGACGAACAGAAGGCCATGCGCGAGAACCGCTCGATCGATGATGTCGTCACTGAGAGCACCGGCAGCATTCCGCTCGGCCGCTATGGCCGACCGGAAGAATATGGCAATGTCGTCACCTTCCTGGCGAGCGAGCCCGCCTCCTATCTCACCGGATCGATAATCCGTGTCGATGGCGGCATGATCCAGAGCATCTGACAGAAACCGAATTGGAACCGATAGCCGATGGCCCTCAGCGCTGAAGCGATAGCAACCCTCAAGACCGTATCGACGGCGACCCTGACAACCGTTCTTCTGAAGAAGGGCCTGCGGAACGTCTGGATCCGCGGCGCCGTTCCCCTGAAGCCCGGCCAGCCGCGCATCGTCGGTCCGGCCTTCACCCTGCGCTTCGTGCCGGCCCGCGAGGATCTGGCGACGCCAGCATCCTGGGCCTCGCCGATCTCGACGCGCGCTGCGATCGAGGCGATGCCGGAGGGCTGTGTCGCCGTGGTCGATGCGATGGGCGTTACCGATGCCGGCATCTTCGGCGATATCCTCTGCGCCCGCATGCAGAAGAGAGGCGTTGCAGCCCTCGTCACCGACGGCGTCATACGCGACCTTGCCGGCGTGCTCGATACCAACCTGCCGGTCTGGTGCCGCGGCGTCGCAGCACCCCCCTCGGTCGCCGGCCTCACCTTCGTTGCCTGGCAGCAGCCGATCGGCTGCGGCGGCGTGGCTGTTTTCCCAGACGATATTATCGTCGTCGACCAGGACGGCGCCGTGCTGATCCCGGCCGATCTGCTCGAGGCGGTGCTGGCCGAAGCGCCGGAACAGGAGCGCATGGAAGCCTGGATCATGACCAGGATCGACGAAGGCACGCCGTTGCCCGGCCTCTACCCGATGAACGCCGAAACCAAGGCGCTCTACGAGGCCTCGAAGAAATAAGCTCCAGCCCAGGCGGATTGAGGAGGGTCGCGGCTTCGCGGCCCTTTTGCTTGCGCCCTATCTTAACAGCGAGGTGCGTAATCCAGGCCGCCGTCGATCCGTGCTGGGCGCCCGTCCAGGAAGAGCTCACCGATGCGCGGTGCCGACCGCGCAATGACCTTGCCGCGGCGGATCACCGCCAGCCGGTTCGGCTTCAGCCGCAGCGCTTCCAGTGTGTCGCTCGCCTGAATGATGACGAGGTCGGCGTTGCATCCCTTGTCCAGGCCGTAGCCTGCAAGCCCCATCGTCTTCGCCGAATTGACGGTCAGCGCGTCGAAGATACTCTGCTTGTCGTCGATGCCGGCCATCTGCGCGACATGGATTGCCATATGGCCGACCTCCAGCATGTCGCCGGATCCCATCGAATACCAGGGGTCCATGACGCAGTCGTGCCCGAAGGAAACGTTGAGCCCGGCATCCATCAATTCGCGCACGCGAGTCATGCCGCGGCGCTTCGGATAGGTATCGTGCCGGCCCTGCAGCATGATGTTGATCAGCGGATTAGGGATGACGTTGATCTCGGCCTCCGCCATCAGCGGAATGAGCTTGGAGACATAATAATTGTCCATCGAGTGCATCGAGGTCAAATGCGAGCCGGCGACACGTCCCTGCAAACCGAAGCGGATGGTTTCCGCAGCCAGCGTCTCGATATGGCGCGAGAGCGGATCGTCGGTTTCGTCGCAATGGATGTCGACCGGTAGGCCGCGATCGGCGGCGATGCGGCAGAGCGCCTCGACCGACGCCGTACCTTCCCCCATCGTCCGTTCGAAATGCGGAATGCCGCCGACGATATCGACGCCCATGTCGAGAGCGCGGTTGAGCGCATCGATTGCGCCCGGCGAGCGGTAATAACCGTCCTGAGGGAAGGCGACCAGCTGCAGATCAATGTAGGGCGCGACCTTTTCGCGAACCTCGATCATCGCCTCGACGGTCACCAGCCTCGGATCGCTGGTATCAACATGGCTGCGGATGAAGAGCAGGCCCTGCGTCACCGCCAGATCGCAATAACGCAACGCACGATCGACCAGTTCCTCCTTCGTCACGATCGGCCGCAATTCTCCCCAGAGCGCGATGCCTTCGAGCAGCGTGCCGGATACGTTCATGCGTGGCAGGCCGAGCGACAGGGTGGCGTCCATATGGAAATGCGGATCGACGAAGGGCGGGCTGACCAGCCGGCCAGTCGCGTCGATCTCTTCTTGCGCCTGCGCCTGTAGATTGCGCTCAACAGCGATGATCTTGCCGCCCTGGATGCCGATATCGATGCTCTTTCGGCCATCGGGGAGATTTGCATTTCTGACGATCAGATCGAACATCGGAGCCTCATTGGGTGTGGGCGGTTTCAGCGTTCACCGCGGCGATAGGGCTGCATCAGCGCCTGTGGAACGCGGGCGCGGCGAGCCATGACGGCAAGGGCGGCAATGGAAAGGATATAGGGCGTCATCAGAAAGAGCTGATAGGGCACGAGCCCGCTGAGTGCGGTTTGCAGCCGAAGCTGGAACGCATCGAAGAAGGCAAAGAGCAGGGCGCCGAACAGCGCGCGGCCGGGCCGCCAGGAGGCGAAGACGACGAGCGCGATGCAGATCCAGCCGCGTCCCTGCACCATGGTCGGGAAGAAGCTGTTGAACGCCGACAATGTGAGGAAGGCGCCGCCCATTCCCATCAGCGCGCTTCCGGCAATCACCGCGCCGTAGCGCACCTTCATCGGATTGACGCCCTGCGCTTCCGCCGCATGCGGATTTTCGCCGGTCATACGAATCGCAAGGCCGACCGGCGTGCGGAAGATCATGTAAGCCATCAGCAGGGCAATAAGGATGGCAAGATAGGTCGGCGCCGTCTGCGTAAAGAAGGCCGGCCCGATGAAAGGCATCGTCGACAAGCCGGGAATGGCGATCGGCTGGAACGGCACGATGGTGGGCGGAGTATTGGCAAGCGGCACGATCAGGCGGAAGACATAATAGCTGAAGCTGGAGGCAAACAGCGTCACGCCGAGACCGGAGACATGCTGGGAGAGGCCGAGCGTCACCGTCAGCGACGCATGCAGCAGGCCAAAGACGCCGCCGGCCAGAGCCGCAATCAGCAGGCCGGTCCAGAGGTCGGCGCCGTGATAGACGGAAAGCCAGCCGATCATCGCGCCGAAGGTCATGATGCCTTCGATGCCGAGATTGAGCACGCCGGCGCGCTCGCAAAGCAGCGCCCCGAGCGTGCCAAAAATCAGCGGCGTAGCGATCCGCAGGATTGCCGCCCACAGCCCGGCGGAAGCAATGATGTCGAACAGCTGCATCATCGCCGGATCCTGTATTGGGTGACGAACAAGGCAATCAGCATCGTCAGCAGCGACAGCGCCACCGTGACATCGGCGATATAGGTCGGGATCCCAAGGCCGCGACTCATGCCGTCCGCACCCACGAACATGGTGGCGGTGAAAATGGCGGCGAAGACGACGCCGAGTGGATTGAGGTTGGCGAGCATGGCAACGACGATACCGGCATAGCCGAAGCCCGGTGACAGATCGGTCGTCACATAACCCTTGACGCCCATGACCTCGATCGCTCCGGCGAGCCCCGCAAGCCCGCCGGAGAGGCAGGCGACCTTCACTAGCGTTCTGCCGAGCGGGACGCCGGCAAAGACCGCCCCGCCGGGATTGAGGCCCGCTGCGCGCGACTGCATGCCGAACACGGTGCGCGACTGGACGAAATGGACGACGACCGCCAGTGTGATCGCGATCGCAAAGCCGATATGCAGGCGCGAGCGGGCGATCAGCTTCGGCAGCATGGCGTGATCGCTGACGGATTGCGACTGCGGCCAGCCGAAGGCCAGCGGATCCTTGAGGACGCCATCGATCAGCATCGAGACGAAGAGCACGGCGATGAAGTTCAAGAGCAGGCTGGTGACGACCTCATCGACGGAGAAGCGCAGCCTGAGCCAGAGCGGGATCAGGATCAGCACCATGCCGGCAATCGCGCCGACCAGCAGCAGGAGCGGAATGAGGATGGAGGCGGGAAGAAGATTGCCGAGCAGCTTCGAGCTTGCCGCCGCAACGGCGATGGCACCGAGATAGAACTGGCCTTCGGCACCGATATTCCAGAGCCGCGCCCGGAAAGCGACGGCGGCGGCAAGCCCCGTCAGCATCAGCGGCGTTGCCCGCGTCAGCGTTTCGGTTGCCGAGAGGCGCGAGCCGAAAGCACCGGTCAGGATGCGCCAATAGGCATCGAGAACAGGCGCGCCGGCGATTGATATCAGGATGCCGGCCAGCGCCAGTGCTGCGATCACCGCGACGACGGGTGTGACAATCAGCAGGTAAAGTGGGCGGTGCTCACGGCGTTCAAATCGCATGGCCGGCCTCTGGGCTTTCCTGCCATTCGCCGGCCATCATCAATCCCAGCCTGCGGGCATCGGCGCTTTCGGCCGCGACGGGCGGTGACAGGCGGCCACCGACGATCGCCTGTATACGATCGGCAAGCGCGATCACCTCGTCAAGATCTTCCGAGATCAGCAGCACGGCAGTGCCCTGCCGGCGGGCTTCGAGCAGGCGTGCATGCACGGCGGCCACCGCTCCCTCATCGAGGCCACGCGCGGGCTGCGCAGCGATCAGGATGCGCGGCCGCCGATGCAGGTTGCGGCCGAGAATGAGCTTCTGCATATTGCCGCCTGAGAGCAGCCGAGTGCGGATGGCCGGGCCGCCGCCGCGGACATCGAATCCGTCGATGATCTCCCTGGCAAAGGCCATGCCGGCCTTGCGGTTGACGAGACCACGACGCGAAAACGCCGGCGATGCGATGTGCTCCAGCACGGCGTTTTCCCAGATCGCCATTTCGCCGATCACGCCCTCCTCGTTGCGATCCTCGGGAATGCGGCCGATGCCGGCTTCGACGACATCGGCGACGCCGAGATTGCCGATGGCCTCCCCAAACAGCAGAAGGTCACCGCCGCTGCGCGACAGCATGCCGGAAAGAAGATGCGCCAAAGCCGCCTGGCCATTGCCAGAAACCCCGATGATGCCGAGGATCTCGCCCTGGTGCAGGCGGAAGCTGATCGATTTCAGCCGATCGACGCCGTCGATGCGCACCGTCACATCGGCCGCCTCGAGGGCAACGGCGCCGGGTGTCGACGGCTCGCGCACGGGCCGCGTCACACGGCGTCCGACCATCAGTTCGGCGAGTTCCGCCTTGCTGGTTTCCGACGCCCTGCGTTCGGCGACCATCCTGCCGCCGCGTAAGACCACGATGCGGTCGGCCGCGGCCATCACCTCGTCGAGCTTGTGCGAGATGAAGATCAGCGACAGGCCCTGGCGGGCCATTTCCTTCAGCGTCGTGAACAGCCGCTCGGCCTCGATGTTGGTCAGCACTGCCGTCGGCTCGTCGAGGATCAGGATGCGGGCATTGTTATAGAGCGCCTTGAGGATTTCGACGCGCTGCTGCTCGCCGACCGACAGGTCGCCAAGGCGGGCATCTGGATCGACCTTGAGGCCGAAGCGCTCGGAAATTGCCAAGAGCTTCTTCCGCGCCCCTGTTGTTCCCGAGCGCCAGGACCATAGTCTTTCCGTGCCGGTCATGACATTTTCGAGAACGGTCAGATTGGGCGCGAGCGAGAAATGCTGATGCACCATGCCGACGCCGGCGCGGATCGCTGCGCGCGGCTTGCCCTGCGGCACCTCCGTGTCCTCAATCAGAATACGGCCGGCATCCGGCATGTAGTGGCCGAAGAGGATGCTCATCAGCGTGGTCTTGCCCGCACCGTTCTCGCCGAGCAGGGCCACGACCTCGCCCTTGGCGAGCGTCATGGAAATATCGTCATTGGCGAGATTGTCGCCGAAGCGCTTGCTGACACCAATAATTTCCAAAACAGGCCCGGTCATGACCGCAATCCTGCGACCGGAAAACGATGCGGCCATCGCCCCTCGGCCTCCAGGCGGGTGGCAAGCGACAGCAGACGCGGCTCGTGACCCATCGGCGCCATGATCTGCACCGGCAGCGGCATGGCATGCTCATCCTGTCCGAAAGGCAGCGTCAAAGCAGGAAAACCCGAAATATTGGCGAGGCAGGCAAGCGGCGAAAATGCCGTCATCCGCTCGAGATGCAGATCCGTATCGGCATGATCGGATGGAAAGGAGCCGATCGCAAGAGGTGCGGAGGAAAGCATCGGCATGAGGATGCAATCGACCCTGTCGAACAGTGTCCAGAGCTTACCGCTCACCAGGACAGCATCGTTCAACGTGTTCCAGAGCGACGTCGCCGGAAGCGCCCGTCCGCGCGCCGCGAAAGCCTGGGTCAGAGGCTCAGCCCTGCTTTCATCAAGAGCCGCAGCCTCGATGAGCGCCGCAAGGTTGACGGAGACGATATCGGCGAAGGCACGGCCGCTGGCGGCGACGGCCCATTCGAAGTCGGCCGAGGCCAGTGGAACGATTTCGTGTCCGTCGCTCTCCAGCGCACGGGCCGCAGCTTCCACTGCTGCGAGCCGATCACCCTCCGTCGGATAGACTGAGCCGGTATCGACAAGCAGGCCGATCCGCAAACGGCCGTTATCGCTATCGACAGGGGAGGGGTCGGGAAAAGGTCCTCGCGATTTGCCGCTCAGCCTGTCGAAAATCAGCGCCGTATCCCGCACCGAGCGGCAGACCGCGAGTTCGCTGGCGATGCCGCCGAGGTAGTTGCCGAAGGATGGGCCACCCGGAATGGCGCCGCGCGTCGGCTTCATTCCGACGAGGCCACAGCATGCGGCGGGCACACGGATCGAGCCACCGGCATCGGTGGCATGCGCGATGGCGACGATCCCGGCGGCAACCGCTGCCGCCGCACCGCCGGAGGAGCCACCTGCGGTCCGTGCCGGATCGAGCGGATTGCGGCAGATCGGCCCGATCGCCGGTTCGCTGGCGAGCGACAGGCCGAATTCCGGGCTGGTCGTCAGGCCGAACAGGCAGAAGCCGGCGTCGCGGAAACGAGCAGCGAGATCGGAATCCGCTTCGCCGCCCTTTCTTTCGAAAAGACCGGAACCCGCCATAACCGGCAGCCCGGCAAAAGGACCGCCAAGATCCTTTGCCAAGGTCGGCACGCCGGCAAAGGGCCTGGCGGCAAAGCGATCGGGCGCGCTCTGCCGTTCTTCGTCGAGGGCGTTCGCCGAGGCGAGGCCCATGGCGGCATCGAGATAGGCGATCGCGCCGAGCGGCTCCTGCAGCACGGCTGCGGCAAGAGAAGCCTGCATCGCCTCCGCAGCGCTCAGGCTGCCACGCCTGATCGCTGCCGCCAGATCCGTCGCATCGCCCTGCATGGGCCGAATTACTTCGGCTCGTCCATCATCTTCGGAACTTCGAAGGTGCCAGCCTTGATCTCTGCCCGCTTGGCTTCCATCGCAGCTTCTGCCTCGGCGGGTGCGACACCCTTGACGAAAACGATATCGCTGCCGCCTTCCTTCATCAGGCCGTAGGACGTGTAGTTCCTGCCGACCGGCTTTCCGGCTGCGACATCGGCAATCGCAGCGTCCAGGATCGGGCGGAAATACCACATGGCGTTGGCAAACACCGTATCGGGATAACGCGGCGTATAGTCGATCAGCGAACCGACCGACTTGATGCCGCGCTCCTTGGCGGCATCGGCCGTGCCGATGCGCTCGCCGAATAGGATGTCGGCGCCGGCGTCGATCTGGGCAAGACCGGCTTCACGGGCCTTTGGCGGATCGAAGAAGGTGCCGATGAACGAGACGAGGTGCTTTGCGTCCGGATTGACCGCCTTGACGCCGGCTGCGAAGGCATTGATCAGCATGTTGACCTCGGGGATCGGAATGGCGCCGACCGAACCGACGATATTCGACTTGGTCATCTTGCCCGCCAGCATGCCGGCAAGATAGGCGCCGTCATGGTTCCAGGTGCCGAAGACGCCGAAATTGTCGCCGGCCTGCTCGCCGCTCGAACCCAGCACGAAAGCGGTATCGGGATAATCCGCCGCGACCTGCCGGGCTTCTTTCTCCACCGCATAGGCCTCGCCGATAATCAGCTTGTTGCCCTGTTCGGCATATTCACGCATGGCGCGGGGATAGTCGGTGCCGGAGACGCCTTCGGAGAAGACATACTCGATCATGCCTTCCTTGGCCGCATCCTGCAGCGCCTTGTGCAGACAGGAGTTCCAGGCATTTTCGACCGGCGACGCATGAATGCCGGCAACCTTCAGTGGCGCAGCCGCCCTTGCCAGCGGGGCGAAGCCGCTGACGCCGAGCGCAATGCCCGACGCGATCACTGCCCGGCGTGAAATCAGCATGTCTTTGGTCATTGTTTTGCTCCCCTTTTTTTACCATTTGGTTCAAAAATCATAGTAGCGCCCAAAAATGTGTCAAGCAGTAAACGGGCTTAAAAATCAGGCTGTTCGACCCATGCTCGCCCAAGCGCGGAGGCGATGGGCTGGATTTACAAGGTGTTATATCTTGGCGTGACGACATCGGCAGGATATGCAAGGATCATTGGGGTTGGGGGACATGAAATGGGGGAAGAAGAGGGCGCTGGCGCCTCGCGGCGACCGATCGCGAGCCGGTCGTCGTCCTGGGCCATCGGCCTCAGCGCGTGGCTGGCGCGGAGCGGCGCGACACCGAACGGCATTTCGCTTCTATCGGTCCTATTCGCGGGTATAGGCGCAGCGCTCATTGTTTTCACGACACATCCGATCGCCATGATTTGTGCCGCGATCTCGGTACAACTGCGGCTCGTCTGCAATCTGCTGGACGGAATGGTCGCGATCGAAGGCGGCAAGAAAACCAAGAGCGGGCCGCTCTATAATGAATTCCCCGACCGGGTCGCCGACAGCCTGTTTCTGATCGCGGCTGGTTATGCCTGCGGCTTTGGCTGGCTTGGCTGGTTGTCTGCGCTGCTCGCAGCCCTTACCGCCTATATCAGGGTGTTCGGCGGATCGGTGGGCCTGCCGCAGGATTTCAGCGGCATCATGGCCAAGCAGCGCCGCATGGCCGTGCTGACAGCGGGTCTCCTTGCCCAGAGCGTTGAGACGCTGATATCCCCCAGCCATTGGTCGCTGATCCTTGCATCCGCGATCATCGCGGCCGGCAGCCTCGTCACCTGCACCACCCGCACGTTGAGGCTGAAACATTCCCTGGAGAAACTATGATCGCGATTATCCGTCGGTTTCTCGTGCTGCTCGTCCGTATCCTGGTCGGCGCCCGAAGCGAGTGGCGGGGCTGCGCGCCCGATCCCAGCCGCCGCATCTATTTCGCCAATCACAACAGCCATATCGATACCGTCGCCGTCATGGCCGCCTTGCCCTGGCCGGTGCGCCGGATGACCCATCCGGTTGCGGCGCGCGATTATTGGGGAACGAGCGCTTTTCGCCGTTTCATCGCGGAGAAAGGCCTGCGAGCGGTCCTGATAGACCGCAAGCCTCCGCCTGATACCGACCCGCTGGCTCCGATAGAGCGCCTGCTCGAGGAGGGGCGCTCAGTCCTGATTTTCCCGGAAGGAACGAGAAGCACCACCGACGAGATCGCCCCGTTCCGCAGCGGCATCTTTCGCCTTGCCTGCCGTTTCCCCGATGTCGATCTGGTGCCGATCCATCTCGACAACCTCCAGCGCATCCTGCCTAAGGGAAGCATGCTGATCGTGCCGATCACCTGCACGGCGCGCTTCGGCAAACCACTGCGCGTCGAACCGGGCGAGGAAAAGGCTGAATTCCTGGCGCGCGCCCGTGCCGCTGTCATCGAGCTCGCGGATGGGGGGCACACCGCATGACCAGTATGTTCTCTCTCGTGCTAGCCGCTATCCTCGGCCTGCTTGCCGTCGCCTCCGCCATCGGTTTCATCCTGCAGCGACGCGCGACAGAACCCGGCTCCGTCGCCACCGTTCAGAACCTCAACGCCCGTATCCGCTCCTGGTGGATCATGGTCGCCGTGTTCGGCGGCGCGATCCTGCTCGGCGAAACGTCGACGGTCATCCTGTTCGCATTTCTATCCTTCATGGCGCTTCGCGAATTCTGGACGCTGACGCCATCGCGACGTGGCGATCATCTGGCGCTTTTCCTGTCGTTCTTCGTGGTCCTGCCGATCCATTACGTGCTGCTCGGAACCGAGTGGTACGGCCTCTTCTCCATCTTTATCCCGGTCTATGCCTTCCTGATCCTGCCGGCGGTGGCGACCCTGACCGGCGACGTCAACGAATTTCTCGCCCGCAGCGCCAGGGTGCAGTGGGGACTGATGTTGACGGTCTATTCGATCAGCCATGCCCCGGCACTCCTCATGCTGGAAACCGGCACGCCGTCGGCACTTCTTCTCGTCTATCTGGTCGTGGTCGTGCAGCTCAGCGACGTTTTCCAGTATGTCTGGGGCAAGCTCCTCGGAAAGCACCGTTTCTCGCCGAACATCAGCCCGTCGAAGACGATCGAAGGGCTGGTCGGAGGCGGCACCTCGGCCATCCTCGTGGGAACACTGCTATATCGCCTGACGCCGTTCTCGCCGCTGCAGGCAGCTGCCATCAGCACGGTCATCGTCGTCGCCGGCTTCTTCGGCGGCTTCGTGCTCTCGGCCATCAAGCGCGATCTCAACGCCAAGGACTGGGGCTATGTGATCGAGGGTCACGGCGGCGTGCTCGACCGCTTGGATTCCATCACCTTCGCAGCGCCGCTGTTCTTTCACATCATCCGCTATTGGTTCACCGTGTAGAAGCTTGGTTCTGGCTAAAACCGGTCGATCTCCTCGAGGCTCTCGAACAGCCGGCGCTGAACATCCCGCTCCTGCATGCTGATGGCGGTCATCAGCTTGCCCATCGTGCCCCGCAGGCCGTGCAACTGGTCGATTAGGTCCATGATGACATCGACGCCGGCTTCGTTGACCCCCATGTTTCCCATGAGATCCAGGATCAGCCGGGCACGTGCGACATCGGCGTCCCGAAATTGCCGTTGGCCGCCTGACGTCTCCGGGATCAGCCAACCCTCTCCGACCCAGAGGTCGAGCTGGACGATGTCGATTTTCAAGTAAAGACGGAATTCGAGATCATCCATGATCAGGCCTCCATGTTCTTTCTCGGATCGTATGGGTTTGCCGTCGCCCATTCCTGGATGAAGGACTTCAGTCGTTCATCCGGGGCATCGGGCAGCACGATCTTCAGAGAGATGTAGACGTCGCCATGTTCGCCGCCGCGTTTTGCAATACCCTTGCCCTTGAGGCGCAGGACCTTGCCGGTGTTGGAATGAGGCGGCAGCGTCAGATTGACAGGCCCTGACGGCGTTGGCACACGAACCTTGCCGCCGAGCACGGCCTCGCCGAGCGAGATCGGCAGTTCGAGCCGAATGTCATCGCCGTCGCGCGTGAAGAAGCGGTGCGGCCGCACGCGGATGTCGATGAGGGCATCGCCCGCCGGCCCGCCGCCGATGCCCGGCTCGCCCTTGCCGCGCAGCCGCAAAGTCTGGCCGTCGCGCGTTCCCGGCGGGATCTGTACATCGAGCGCTGGGCCCTCCGGCAGCTTGATCTCAGTCCTGGTGCCGTTGACGGCGTCGAGAAAGCCGACTTCCATCGAGAAATGGCTGTCCCGGCCACGACTGCGGGCCTGGCCGCCGCCGGCACGTCGCGAAAAGAAATTGGCAAAGAGATCGTCGGCATCGCCGAAATCGGCAAAGCCTGCGCTGTTGTGATAGGGATCGCTAGGACGGCTCGCCGAGGCATAGTCGCGGTAATAGTTGCGCTGCGCCCGCTCGGCGCCGGTTATGTCGATCTCGCCGCGATCGAAGCGGCCACGTTTTTCCTCGTCGCTCAAGATCTCGTTGGCGGCCGAAATTTCCTTGAACCGTTCCTCGGCTTTTTTGTCGCCGGGGTTGAGGTCGGGGTGAAGTTTCTTGGCGAGCTTGCGGAACGCGCTTTGAATATCCTTTTGCGTCGCATCCCGCTTTACGCCCAGAAGCTCATATGGATCCTGGCTCATACATATCTCCGGTCAGGCAGCGAATATTGCTGGTTGGCTTGGGGATGATATAGGTTGCCGGGCCGCCGTCGGGGAGGGGAGACCAGTCGCTCTGATCGACTTCATCAATCCGCAGCGGAGCTAGAGCAACGCCGCGTCTTCCACTTGAGGCGCCGAGCCTTCATGCGTGGGATCGGGCCGCCGGTCGATGAGAACCGAGCACCCGGAGTGGCGCACGACCTTGTCGACGATCGAGGAGAAGACGTAGTCGGTGATATCCGTCACATGGGATGAAAGCAGGATGAGATCAGCCGACTTCTTCCTTGCGACGGAGACGAGCAGGGAGGCGGCAACGCCGACGCGCACCTCGATCGTCGCCGGAATTCCCATCTCCTTGCAGAGCGATGCAAGTTTCTTTTCGGCGTCGACGATGGCGGTCGTTTCGAATTCCTCGGGAAGCTCCGTCAGGTGACGGTGCGGGATATTCTCGATGACGTGCATGACGACGATGCTTCCACCTTCGTCCACCAGCGCAGCAGCCCTGCGCAGAAGGCGGCTGGCCGTTTCGCGGGGACCCATGCCGATGCCGCAGATGATCGTCCGATACATTTGAAATCCATATCCTTGAATGCGAATGATAGCACCGATCATACCGGTGTCGACCGTCCCGACATTGACGAATATCAAGCAAAAGTGCCGCAACGGCAGCGCGCATGAAACGGCCAGCTGCTTCGGAATGGACCTCCGGCTGAATCGTCGCAGTTGACGATATGGCCATCGGCAACAGTTCTAACTTTATAATGTCATTGATTGAGGTTCATATGCCGGATTTTGCGATTATCGGATCGGGTGCGATGGGAAGTGCAGTCGCCAAACGGCTGATCGACCACGGCGCTACGGTGCTGACCTATCTCCAGGGCAGGAGCGAGCAGACGATTGCGCGGGCAAAGGCAGCCGGCATGGTGCCGGTCGGCCGCCAGGAGCTGACGAAGGCCGAGCTGATCCTGTCGATCGTCCCGCCGGCGGAGGCGATCAAGGTCGCCGAATTCGTCGCGGACATATCACCCGCCATGTCGGCGCCGCCGCCTTTCGTCGACCTCAACGCGATTGCGCCGAAAACGATGCGGGCGTTGGCAGCACGCTTCGAAGGCAACGGCGTGGAAGTGCTTGACGGTGCGATCATCGGCGGGCCGCCGGTCCCCGGCAAATCAGGTCCGACCATCTATATCAGCGGCGATACCGCGGGGCGAAGCCGGCCCCTCGAGGATTGCGGCCTCAGGATCCGCAGGCTCGACGGACCGCTCGGCGCCGCCTCGGCACTGAAGATGTGTTATGCCGGCATCAACAAGGGATTTATCGGCCTTGGCACCGCCATGCTGCTCGCCGCATCGCGTTCGGGTGCTGCCGAAAGCCTGAAAGCCGAGCTCTCCGAAAGCCTTCCCGACGTCGATCGCAAGCTGTCGAGATCCATACCCGACATGTATCCGAAAGCCTATCGGTGGGTTGCCGAAATGCAGGAGATCGCCGATTTCCTCGGCGAGGATGATCCGGCCGCGACCATCTTCCGCGGCATGGCGGACGTCTTCTCCAGGATGGCCGGCGACGTGGAGGGCAGCCGCGTGCTCGTCGAGCAACTGGACGAGATCATCGGCCGCCCCGGTAGCTGACCGCAATGGTCAAGCAATCCCCGCAACAGCCTTACAGGTGCTTGGCTACGTCCATTCTTTGATGAAGGATGCGCACGATGATGATCTGGCCCGCATCATTGCTTTTGAAATACAGAAAATGAGAGCCAACGGAGACCTTTCTGTACCCTTCCCGAATATCTGAGGGGCGGCTCATCCGTGTTCCCTCCGCCAGTTCCTGACAGGCGTCTCTTATGTCCTGAATATAACGCTCTGCCTGATCGACATTCCAACTCATCGCTGTGTAATCCCAAATCTTGTCAATATCGGTTTGCGCGGCGGGAGAAAATATGATGCCGGTCATTTCGCCTTGAACGCCGCCCGTTTGCGAGCGTTGAACGCATCGAAATCGAAGGGCGTGGCAGGGCCGGATTCTTCACCTTCAATCAAGGCGTCCTGTAATGCCTTCACTTTGGCTTCGTGTTCTTCAAGTAGGCGAAGGCCTGCCCGGACAACGTCGCTGGCTGAAGCATAGCGGCCAGCCTGAACCTGCGTATCGATGAAGCTGGCGAAATGGTCGCCGAGCGATATGGACGTATTTCTAGCCATGCTGAATCTCCTTTAAGCAAATATACCAATTTTTGGTACATAACAAAAATCCTGGCTTCACTGCGTAAATTTGATATCTGGTCGGCGCTCTGACGATTGTGTGAAGCTGCTCCGACACCTGTGACAAAACCTCATCGCCTCTGCTATGTGAGGAAAAATGCGGCGGCCCAACCGGCGTCGCGCTCTGTCCGACCAATGCCAGGAGTTTGAAAGATGAGCGGTTCTCCCGAATATACACCCCCGAAAGTCTGGACCTGGAACAAGGCGAATGGCGGCCAGTTCGCCAGCATCAATCGCCCGATCGCGGGACCGACGCATGACAAGGAGCTTCCGATCGGCCGGCATCCGCTGCAGCTCTATTCGCTCGGCACCCCGAACGGCCAGAAGGTCACCATCCTGCTCGAGGAACTGCTGGCGCTTGGCCATAGCGGTGCCGAATACGATGCATGGCTGATCAAGATCGGCGATGGCGATCAGTTCGGAAGCGGGTTCGTCGCGGTCAATCCCAACTCCAAGATCCCGGCGCTGATGGACCGCAGCGGGCCAAAGCCGATCCGTGTCTTCGAATCCGGCGCCATCCTGACCTATCTCGCTGAGAAGTTCGGCGCCTTCCTGCCGACAGAGCCGGCCGCCCGCGCCGAGTGCCTGTCCTGGCTGTTCTGGCAGATGGGGAGCGCGCCCTATCTCGGCGGCGGCTTCGGCCATTTCTACGCCTATGCGCCGACGAAGATCGAATATGCGATCGACCGCTTCGCCATGGAAGTGAAGCGTCAGCTCGACGTGCTCGATCGTCGCCTTGCCGAAAGCGAGTATCTGGCAGGCAGCCAATATACGATCGCCGATATCGCCGTCTGGCCCTGGTACGGCGGCCTCGTGAAGGGCTGGACCTACGGGGCAGCCGAGTTTCTGCAGGTCGAGGACTATAAGAACGTTCTGCGCTGGGCCGACACCATCCACAGCAGGCCGGCCGTACAACGCGGCCGGATGGTCAACCGGCTTTCCGGCGAGCCATCGAGCCAGTTGCACGAGCGCCATGACGCCAGCGACTTCGACACCAGGACGCAGGACAAGCTCGCGGCCGCCGAGTAAGCAAGCGACCCCAGCCACCTGCCGCAGCAATAAATGAAGCTCCGCCGCCTTTACGGCGGCGGAACTTTTGCGAGCTGCCCGAACTCAGTTCTTGACCGTGTCTTCCAGGAAGAAGCGGCCGAGCGGGTTCTGGTAGAAGTTCTCGATATTCTTGCGCGAGACGTTGATATAGGGGCTGTAATAGAGGTCGATCCAGTTGACGTCGTCCTTGGCCATCTTCTGCAGATCGACATACATCTGTTCGCGCTTCTTCGGGTCGAGCTCGAGACGCGCCTTGGCCACCAGTTCCTTCACCGCCTCGTTCTTGTAATTGGTCGAGTAGTTGTTGTTGGAATCGTGGCCGAGGACGAAGGTGGTCTTCTGATCCGGATCGAGAATGTCGTTGGTCCAGTAGTTGACCGAGACGTCGTAGTCGCCGGCCACGGTCATGTCCCATTCCTGGCTCGGGTCGACCTTCTGCAGATTGGCGGTGATGCCGGCCTTCTGCAGCTGCTGCTGGACGAGCACCGCCGTCTGTTCGTCGACTTCGTCGCCGGCGCGCACCAGATAGTTCAGCGTCAAGTCGGAGGCGCCGGCGGTCGCCAGCAGCTCTTTTGCTTTTTCGGGATCATAAGGCCGCTGCAGATTGTCGGCATAATAATAGAGCGCGCCTTTCGGAATATAGGAATTGGCGACCGTGCCCTGGCCGAAGGTGACGGTATCGACGATCGCCTTCTTGTCGATTGCGAGATCCAGCGCCTGGCGGACTTCCTTCTTGCCGAGCGCGCCATGCGCATGGTTGATCAGAAGATGGTCCTCACGGGTCGAAGCGTCGATATCGACATTGAGGTTCGGGTCCTTCTTCAGCTCCTCGACGCGAGAAAAGGGAACGAAGATCGCGGTATCCAGCTCGCCGGCCTGAACGTTCAGCATGCGGGTGTTGTCGTCAGGCACCGAGATCCACTCGACGCCGTCAAGCTTGACGCGGTCGGCCTGCCAGAAGTTCGGGTTCTTCTTCAGAATGACGCGGTCGCCGCGCCGCCATTCCTCGACCACGAAGGCGCCGGATGCGATCGGCTTTTCGCCATAGGCATCGGGACCAAGCGATTCCATGCCCTTCTTGGAGATGACGGAGGCATTCGGCAGCGCCAGCGTCGAAAGGAACGGTGCGGACTGGTTCTTGAGCTTGATCGTCAGCGTGCGCGCGTCAGTCGCCACCGCCGTGTCGATCACCTTATAGGAATCGCTCCAGAGCGAGGCGGCGTCATCGCGGATGCGCAGCAGGCTGTAGGCCGCGTCTTCCGCCGTCAGCGGCGAACCGTCCGAGAATTTCGCGTCGCGGATCTTGAACGTATAGGTCAGCCCGTCATCCGAGACGGTCCAGCTTTCGGCAAGGCCCGGCTCCAGTATCGTGCCTGTCTTGTCGACGCGGATCAGCACGTCGTAAACGTTGGAGAACACCCAGTTATCGATGTTCTGCGCGGTCTTGATCGGATCGAATGTCGTCGAATCCTCGCGGCGCCCGATGGTGAGCACGCCGGCGGCTTCCGCATAGCTTCCGCTGAGCGTCAGACCGGCGAGCAAGGCTGCAAGCCCGATTGATTTCCACCTGTTTGTCATGAGTTCGTTCCCTTCGTTGTTATGGCATGCGTTTGATGGGCTGGATCGGCATCGAATGCGGATCGTCCTTGCCGACGGCGTCTTGAAGCAGCCGCTTGTCAGGATCGATGTCGGGAATGGCGGCGATCAGCGCCGCCGTATAGGGGTGCTTCGGCCGCGCGAAGACTTCTTCGGAGCGACCTTCCTCGACGATTTCGCCGCGATACATCACGACGACGCGTTCGCAAAGGTTGCGGACGATCGCGAGATCATGGGCGATGAAGATCAGCGTGAGGTTCATCTTCGCCGTGAGCTCGCGGAAGAGCTCGATGATCTGCGCCTGGATGGTGACGTCGAGGGCGGCGACGCATTCGTCTGCGATGATCAGCTTCGGATCGACGGCCAGCGCCCGAGCGATGCCGGCGCGCTGGCACTGGCCGCCACTCATGCTGCGCGGTTTGCGGCCGGCGAACTCGCGTTCGAGACCGACGAGATCGAGCAGTTCTCCGATCCGCGCCGGGATATCGGCCCTGGCGACCTTGCCCTGAACCTTCAGCACCTCGGCCAGCATCTGCCCGATCGTCAGCCTCGGATTGAGCGCATTATAGGGGTCCTGGAAGACCATCGCCGTCTCGCGCCTGAGCTTCCCCAGGCCAGCGCTTTTCTGCAGCGCCAGATCGACGCCGTCGAACGTGACGTGACCCGAGGAAAGCGGGGTGAGGCCGAGCACGGCGCGGGCAAGCGTACTCTTGCCGCTGCCAGATTCGCCGACGATGCCGACCGTCTCGCCCGGCATGATCTGCAGGCTGACGCCGGCAACGGCGCTGACCGTCTTGGCGCCGCCCCTGAGCAGTGCGCCGCCGGCTCTGAAGCGCACGTGGAGATCATCGATTTCGAGCAACGGTCTCGCCGGGTTGCTAGCTTCGGCAAGCTCGGGCAACGGCGCTGATATCGCGCCCGGCAGGGAAGGGTGGCTGTTGATCAAGTTGATCGTATAGGGATGCTGCGGCCGCGCCAGGATCGCCCGCTTCGGCCCCTCTTCGAGCAGTTTGCCGCCGCGCAACACGGCGATGCGGTCGCAAGTCTGGGCGACGATACCAAGATCGTGGGTGATCAAGATGATCGACAGGCCACGCCGGTCGCGAATGTCAATCAACAGCCGCAGGATCTGCGCCTAATGGTCACGTCGAGCGCCGTGGTCGGCTCGTCGGCGATCAGGATCTTCGGATTGCAGGACAGCGCCACGCCGATCATCGCCCGCTGCCGCATGCCACCGGAAAATTCGTGCGGATAACTGTCGTGCTGGCGCTTCGGATCGGGGAAGCCGACCTGCGCCAGGATTTCGGTTGCCGCGACCCGGGCCTCGCGGGCGCCGAGCCCCTGGTGATAGCGGATGCCCTCGGCGATCTGATCGCCGATCCGCATCACCGGGTCGAGATGGCTGGTCGGGTTCTGGAAGATCATGCCGATCTCGCCGCCGCGCACTTTCAGCATCTCGCCATCGCCGATCCGCATGAGGTCACGCCCTTCGAGCAGCACGCTACCGCTTTCGATCTTCAGCAGCGAGGAGGGCAGCAGGCGCACCAGGGAACGGCAGAACAGGCTCTTGCCCGAGCCGCTCTCGCCGACAAGACCGAGGATCTCGCCCTTGCCGAGGTCGAGCGAGACCGCATCGAGCAGCGTGCGCGGGCCGGAATCGACATGCGCCCTGACGGTGAGATCCCGGACTGACAGCACGGAGCCGCTCATTCATGCACCCCCAGCAGTTCGCCGAGCGCGTCGCCCAGCATGCTGAAGCCGAAGGCGAGGCAGACGATGGAGAGGCCGGGAAACAGCGTGATCCACCATGCCGTGGTGATGAAACTCTGTCCTTCCGCGACCATGACGCCCCATTCGGCGATCGGCGGCTGGACGCCGAGGCCGAGATAGCTGACGGCGGCGCCGCTGAGCAGCACCAGCGTCGCATCCGACATCGAAAAGACAATCGAGCCGGCGATCGCGTTCGGCAGCAGGTGGCGGAACATGATGCGCGGGCGGCTGAAGCCGAGGCTGACGGCGGCAACGGCGTAGTCGCTGCCTTTCAGCACCAGCATCTGCGCCCGGATCAGCCGCGCATAGGAAACCCAGCCGACCAGCGCCATGGCGATGTAGAAGCTGCCGATGCCCGGGCCGAGGATCGCGATGATCGACAGCATCAGCACCAGGAAGGGGAAGGCGAGGATGATATCGACGAGGCGCATGAACAGCGCATCGACGATCCCGCCGAAAAAACCGGCGATCGTGCCGACCGTCGTGCCGATCACGAAGGGGAAGATGACGCCTATCAGCGCCATCTGCAGGTCGAGGCGCGCGCCCCAGATGACGCGGGAAAGGATATCCCGGCCGAAATTGTCGGTGCCGAATGGATGCAACAATGACGGCGCCTGCAGACGCACCTCGGCATTCTGCATGATCGGATCGTAAGGCGCGACGATGGGGGCGCCGATCGCCAGCAAGACGAAGAACAGCAGCAGGCCGGCACTGAACACAAGCATCGGCCGCCGGCCGAAGAACCGGCGCCAGCCGGGCGAGGCGGGGGCGAACGCCTCGATGCTCATAGCTTCACCCTCGGATCGACGGCGACAGTGACGATGTCGGCGATGAAGTTGATGAGCACGGTGGCGCAGGCAAAGACCATGGCGACGCCCTGCACCACCATGTAGTCGCGTGAGAAGATCGCCCTGACCAACAGCTGTCCCATACCGGGCAGCGCAAAGACGCTCTCGACCACCACCGTGCCGCCGATCAGCCAGCCGATATTGACGGCAAGCAGATTGATGGTCGGCACCAGCGAATTCGGCAGGACATGCCGCCAGAAGACGATTCCCTCCGGCATGCCGCGGGCGCGCGCCGCCGTCGCGACATCCGATTTCAGCTGCTCGATCATCGCCGCCCGCAGGCTGCGCGTCAGCACGGTCGAGAGCGACAGCGCGACCGTCAGGCTCGGCAGCACGAGATGCGACAGCTTTTCGCCGATCGTCGCACCATAGCCCGAAACCGGCAGCACGCCGAGTTCGACGCTAAAGAGGATGATCAGCATCAGCCCCAGCCAGAAGGGCGGAAAACCGATGCCGAAGGTCGAGACGATGCGCACTGCATGATCCGGCGCCCGGCCGGCATTGCGTGCGGCAATCGCCGACATCGGCACTGCGATCAGGACCGAAAGCACGACGCTGGAGACGACGAGCGCAAGCGTCGGCTCGATGCGGGTGACGATCAGCTTCAGCACGTCGATCTTGTAGAGGATCGACTTGCCCATCTCGCCATTGGCGAGGTTCTTGAGGAAATAGACATATTGCAGCCACATCGGCTGATCGAGCCCGTATTGGGCGCGGATGCTGGCCAGTGCTGCCGGCGTCGCGCGTGTGCCGAGGATGTTGCGCGCCGGATCGCCGGGGATCAACCGGACCAGAATGAAGGTGATGACGCTGATGCCGAAGATCACGGGCAGGAACTGCAGCGGTCGCGTCAGAACGAATTTATAGCGATGCATGACGGTGATCGCCCCCTTGTCTTCTTCGGGTTCGGTCGGCTCCCTCTTGCATCAGCCTGCCTCGTGCCGGTCGAGAAAATCGAGAAGCGCCGGATAATAATCCTGCGGATTCTCATAGAACGGCATGTGGCTGGCATTGGCAAATACCTTGAGCTCGGCATTCGGCAGCGCAAGCTTCATCCTGAGCGCACAGGCCGGCGTCAACTCGTCATGCTCTCCCGTCGTGATGAGCACCGGCAGCGTCAGCCGCGGCAGATCGGGGATGCGGTTCCAGTCCTTGAGGTTGCCGATATAGAGAAACTCGTTCGGCCCCTGCATCGTCTCATAGGGCGCCATGTTCCAATCGTCGAGCGAGCGGCGCACCGGCGCGGGCCATTCCGGCAGACGGCAGACATGGCGATAGTTGAGGATGGTGACGGCAGCGAGATATTCCGGATGATTGTAGGTGCCCTGCGCCTCGTGCTTCTGCATCATCGACACGGTTTCGGGACCGAGCGCTGCGCGCAGCCGTTCCAGTTCCGAGATCAGATGCGGCATGTCGGCGACGGTATCTTCGAGGATCAGCGTCTTGAGATTTTCGGGATAGGTCAGCGCATATTCGATCGCCAGCCACCCGCCCCAGGAATGGCCGAGCATGTGGACCTTGCCGAGCCCCAATGCCTTGCGCACCGTCTCCGTCTCCTCGACATAACGGCCGATCGTCCAGAGCGAGAGATCGTCCGGCCGGTCGGAAGCGCCGGTGCCGAGTTGGTCGAAGGCGACGACGCGATAGCCCTTGTCGATGAGACAGGAATGCGCCTCGCGCAGGTAATCGCAGGGTAGACCCGGCCCGCCGTTCAGGCAGAAAACCGTCTCGCTGCCGGTCCCGAAACTATAGGCAACGACGCGAAAGCCATCGACATCGATCTCGAATCGCTCGTCCGGCCGTATTTCACGCCACATTGATCGCTCCGGCAGAAGATTTCGCTTGCTCAATATTTGGGCACGGCTAAATTTTTACCTTAAACCGCATTCAGTGCCAGCTATAAGAAGTGATAGGGTGGGCCGCAATGCCGAACCCGGGAGCAGCCCATGCTTGACGACCCCATTCTTGACGATATTGGAACGATCAGGCGGCAGTTCACAGCGCACGAAACGCTGGACGGCCGGATCGACCAGGCCTTCGAGGCGATGAAGCAGATCGGTTTCGAGGCGCTGATCTACGATTATACGCCGGTGCCTTACGATCTCGACGGCGCGATCATGATACCATCGCTGCTGAAGCTGCGGAATATCTCAGACGATATGCACGACTACTGGTTCAATCGCGGCTATTTCCGTATCGATCCGGTGCAGCAGGTGGCGCTGCGCACCTCCGCACCTTTCTTCTGGAACTATGACCCGAACGCCGACACGCTGATCAACCGTTTCATGAACGAAGACACCGCGCCGGTGACGCGCTATTTGAGCGAACGCGATATGTCGACTGGCGTCACCGTTCCGGTTCATATGCCACGCGGCGACTATGCGACCGTCACCGGCATCCGCTTTGGCCGGAACAAAGATTTCGAACGGCACGCACTGCGCTATATCGCCGACTTCAACCTGCTTGCCCATGTTTTCCACGAGACCGCCTATTCGCTTTTCGACACGCGGGCGAAGAGCGTCGGCACGATCCGTCTGACCGAGCGGGAACGTGAATGCCTGCGCCATTCGGCGGAAGGTTACTCCGCCAAGGAAATTTCCCGCATCATCGACCGTTCCGTACCGACGGTCGTGATGCATCTGAACGCCGCGACAAAGAAACTCGGCGCCCGCAACCGAACCCAGGCCGTGGTGCGCGCCACCCATTACCGCCTGCTCGAAGACCGGCCGACTCATAATTGGCCACCCTATAACTTGTGATAGCTGCCTTCACCGTTGCCGCCGCGTTATGGTTTTCATCCTTGCTAAGAGATGGAGATATCGGTGGGCGAAGTCACGACCAAAGAAGATTACCTGCCCTTTCGCGATTATCGCACCTGGTATCGCGTCACCGGCTCGCTGGAGAGCGGCAAGCTGCCCCTCGTCGTCGCCCATGGCGGGCCTGGCTGCACCCATGACTATGTCGATTCCTTCAAGGATATCGCCGCCCTCGACGGCCGTCCGGTCATCCATTACGACCAGCTCGGCAATGGCAACTCCACCCGACTTCCGGAGAAAGGCCCGGACTTCTGGTCGGTCGGTCTGTTCCTCGAGGAGCTGGACGTACTGCTTTCCCATCTCGGCATCCAGCAGCACTATGCCTTCCTCGGCCAGTCCTGGGGCGGCATGCTCGGCGCCGAACATGCGGTGCGCCGGCCGCAAGGCCTGAAGGCGCTGGTCATCGCCAACTCGCCGGCCAACATGCATACCTGGGTTTCGGAGGCAAACCGGCTGAGGCAGGAACTGCCGAAGGAGGTGCAGGACACGCTGCTGAAGCACGAGCTGGCGGGGAGCCTCACCGATCCGGAATATATCGCTGCTTCACGCATCTTCTATGACCGCCATGTCTGCCGGGTGGTGCCGTGGCCGCCTGAAGTGGCGCGGACCTTTGCGATCATGGACGAGGACAACACCGTCTACCGCAACATGAACGGCCCGACCGAATTTCACGTCATCGGCACCATGAAGGACTGGACGATCGAGAACAGGCTGGACCGCATCGAAGCTCCGACGCTGCTGATCTCGGGAAAATACGACGAGGCGACGCCCCTGGTGGTAAGGCCCTATCTCGAACGCGTTCCCGGCTGCGAATGGGTGCTCTTCGAAAATTCCAGCCACATGCCGCATGTCGAGGAAAAGCAGCTTTGCCTGGCGACCGTTTCCGGTTTCCTGTCACGGCACGATTGAGAAAACTCGTCCACGCTGGCAACGCCGTTTCTTGCCGCGGCAGTGGCGCTTGAGATAGTCTCCGTTCCATTCAAGAGCGAATGGAACGGGCCGATGAACGATCATCCGCAGGCAGGGAGCGCGACAATCCTCGCAACGAGCAGGGGACGCGGCTGGCACGGTCTGGAGGCCGATCTGGTGCGCATTCCGCCTGGCCGCACGCATATCTCGGGCACGCCGTATCATCGCCTCGGAATCCATGTCGGCCGGCCGGTAAGGGCGCAATGCCGCTGTGACGGGCGGGAGCATCGCCGACTGCAGAAGCATGGCCATATCGACGTGGTGCCAGCCGGCCTTGATGGCGTCTGGGAGGACGACCGCGAATGTATGATCCTCCGGCTGGAGATCAGCAAGGATCTTTTCCATCGGGCTGCGATCGATCTCGGCCGCAATTCCGCGAAGGTAATCGTGCCGCATATAATCAGAGCATAATGTCATCCGAAAACCACTCACACTTTTCGGCATCATGCTCTGGTCAGCTTGGGAACAGGTTAAGCCGTGATGTTCGGACCAGGCCCATTGCGCGATAATGCCCAACCTCCTCGACGGCGTCATGAAAAACGAAAAAATCTATGTAACGAAGCCCAGCCTGCCGCCGCTCGAAGAATTCATTCCGTCGCTGGAAGCGATCTGGAACAATCGCGTCCTGACCAATGGAGGGCCATTCCACCAGCAGCTGGAGCAGGAGCTCTGCAACCATCTCGGCGTGAAGCACATCAGCCTCTTTTCCAACGCCACGGTCGCGCTGTTGACGGCGCTTCAGGCGCTCCGCGTCACGGGCGAAGTCATCACCACGCCTTATTCCTTCGTGGCCACTTCGCATTCGCTTCTCTGGAACGGCTTAAAGCCCGTCTTCGTCGACATCGATCCGGTGACGCTCAATGTCGATCCAGCGAAGATCGAGGCGGCGATCACGCAGCAGACGACGGCGATCATGCCGGTGCATTGCTACGGCCACCCTTGCGACGTCGATGCTATCCAGAAGATCGCCGATCTCTACAATCTGAAGGTCATCTATGACGCCGCCCATTCCTTCGGCGTGGAAGACGAGCGGGGAAGCATTCTCAATCACGGCGACCTTTCCATCCTGAGCTTCCATGCGACGAAGGTTTTCAACACATTCGAAGGCGGGGCCATCATCTGCCCTGATGTCAAGACGAAGACCCGCATCGACCAGCTGAAGAACTTCGGTTACGTCGACGAAGTGACCGTGGTGGCGCCAGGCACGAACGGCAAGATGAGCGAGTTCAACGCTGCGCTCGGCGTGTTGCAGCTGAAATACATCAAGCTCGCGATCGAAAGGCGTGGGTTGATCGACGGTGCATATCGTGAGCGGCTTCGCGGCGTGGCCGGCATAGAATGCCTGGACCGTTCCGGCGAGACCGTCTCCAACTTCTCTTATTTCCCGATCCTCGTACGCCCTGACTATCCCATTTCACGCGATGGGCTGTATGAACGGCTGAAGGAAAACAGCATTCATCCGCGCCGCTATTTCTATCCGCTGATTTCAAGCTTCTCGATGTACCGCAGCCTGCCTTCCTCGCAGCCCTCGAATCTGCCGGTCGCAACCGAGGCCGCACAACAGGTGCTCTGCCTTCCCATCTATCCGGACATGGAGATGGAGATCGTCGACAAGGTCTGCGCGCTCATTGCCTCATTGAGCACAGGTGCTTTCACCGCAAGCAGTGATATATGAGATGAAACTGGCTATCATGCAGCCATATTTCTTCCCCTATATTGGTTACTTTCAGCTGATCCACGTGGTCGATAAATTTGTCGTCTACGACAACATAAAATATACAAAAAAGGGTTGGATT
>NZ_LWBS01000293.1 GCF_001652265.1 Rhizobium leguminosarum | reverse complement strand
GTCGCTCGATCTCATGGTCTCCGCGCTGGCCTTCCAGTTCGTCAACGATCTGCCCGGCGTGCTCGCGCAGATCCGCCGCGCGCTGAAGCCGGACGGGCTCTTGCTCGCTGCGATGCTCGGCGGCGATACGCTGACCGAACTCAGGCAAAGCTTCGCCGCGGCGGAGGCGGAGTGCGAGGGCGGCGTGTCGCCGCGCGTCGCGCCGTTCGCCGATTTGCGCGACATCGGGGCGTTGTTGCAGCGCGCTGGCTTCGCGCTGCCGGTCACCGATGTCGACCGCGTCGTGGTGCGCTATGCCAGCGCGTTCGCGCTGATGGCCGATCTCAGGCGCATGGGCGCGACCAATGTGCTGCACGAGCGCCGCCACGCCCCGACCCGCCGCGCTACCATGCTGCGCATGGCGCAGATCTACGGCGAGCGCTTCGCCGATCCCGACGGCCGCATCCGCGCCACCTTCGAC
>NZ_LWBS01000292.1 GCF_001652265.1 Rhizobium leguminosarum | reverse complement strand
GGTCTTGCTCGGCGGTCTCGATACGCCGGTCCAGCTTGCGATCGTGCCGTTTGTCAACAACGTCAAGATGCCGTTCGTGGTGCCATGGGCCGCCGGAACCAACATCACGCAGAACGGCGCGGCGTCCAACTACGTGTTCCGCGTCTCGGCGATGGACGACGAGGTCGACAAGGCGATCGTCGCGTTCGCCGGCAAGACCTTCGCGGCCAAGAAGCCGGGCCTCATCCTCGTCAACAATCCCTGGGGCGAATCGAACGAGCACGGCCTGCGCGCCGCGCTGAAGGCCGCCGGGATCGAACCGGCCGGCGTCGAGAAGTTCGAGGCGAACGATGTCGACGTCGTCGCGCAATTGTCCCGGCTCAAGCAGGCGGGCGCCGATTCCCTGTTCCTGGTCGGCAATGTCGGTCCATCCTCGCAGGTCGTGAAGTCGCTCGATCGGATGGGCTGGTCGCCGCCGATC
>NZ_LWBS01000291.1 GCF_001652265.1 Rhizobium leguminosarum | reverse complement strand
AGTGGAGCGACTGCCTGTTCCACAACGCGCAGATGGAAATCGAGAATCGAAAGTTCACGATTAATATAACGGTCATTATAGCTGTATTCTATTGGGGTCGTTGTAGCCACTGCCGTATTCATACCAAACCTTGTTGATTTATCATTGATCAAGACATGGTTTAAGTATGCTGCAAAATTATTTCAATTTGGTAAAAAAACCCAAAAATATTGGGCTTTTTTCACTTCATCACACTTTAAGATGGGCTTACTCTGGAATCTGGGTTGCATTCATATATTTCAGGATGCTTCTTTTACGGTACTGAAGTTTTCGGTCATCTCGATGGTCCTGATAATATTTTGGGTTAGGTAATAATGCAGCAAGAAAAGCAGCCTGTTCACGGGTCAGGCTTTTTGAACTTTTACCATAATAAAACTGTGCTGCCGCCTCAACCCCATAGAGATTCTGGCCGAATTCCACT
>NZ_LWBS01000290.1 GCF_001652265.1 Rhizobium leguminosarum | reverse complement strand
CCCGCTTTGCTCTGGCTTCGCTTACCTTCGTTTGTCTTGTCGTTTTCTTCCTTCTTTTGCCGTTAAGCCGCCCCGTTTTCGACCTTGCGGTCGCCGTTCAGGGCGTCCCCGGACAGTCGCATCTTCGCCGTCACCAGGCCGAGATCGAGCGCGTTCATCTGGATCTTCAGCGTATTGACCTCCTTGCCGGTGCTCGTCCATTCCGCTGCGTTGGAGAGCGCCGAGCTCGGCTCCATGGCGCGCGCCCATTCGGAATCGCCCGCGAGAGCAGCGGTCACGGCGGCGGAATTCGCATTCTGCATCAGGCCGATATAGCGCCGCGATTCGAGCACCGTCACGTTTTCGCCATCGGCTTTCTTCGCGCCATCCTTCGGTCCGGCCTGATCCGTGCCGATGTGGACATCCATCGACACGCCTCCGCCAACACCCCGCCCAAATCTCAACGCACTGACCTAGGGGC
>NZ_LWBS01000289.1 GCF_001652265.1 Rhizobium leguminosarum | reverse complement strand
GTGGCGGTGGCATCTAGGGGACGCCGCTGGCCGCGGCGGGCGGACTTGCTGTTACCGGCAGCGGCAGGCAGCAGGCCCGCAGGGCGGGGACGGACCGGAAACTGCCGAGTTTCGCCGTCGTGCTGGGGGAGCGCTGGCAGGGCTGGCTGGACACCGCGGCCGGCGGCCGCCTGAGCCTCACCGGGCCGTTCCTCTTCTGGCTGTTTCCGAACCGCGTGCATTCCTATGGCCCCGATGAAGGCGGCTGGGACGAGCGCTGGGCGCTTTTCGAAGGATCGTTCACGCTAGACTTCGTCCGCTTGAGGCTCATGACCGAGCGACAGCCCGTCGTGGCCTTGCATCACGTAGATGAGATGGCGCGGCTATGCGGCACCCTGCATGCCGACCTGCACGACGTTACCAATCTCGGGCAGGCATCGGCGGCCTTGATGCTGCATCGCATCGTCATATCAGCCGCAAG
>NZ_LWBS01000288.1 GCF_001652265.1 Rhizobium leguminosarum | reverse complement strand
ATGGCGCCCTTTTCGTCGCGGGTTAAGTTTCTCATCAGGGGCATGCAGTCCCTCCGTGGGTATGTGGGGGGGTTGTGTATGGTCACTCCGTCACCGCGTCGGCGCGTGCAGGTCGAAGCCGCCATCGCCGTCCTCGGCGGTGTCGAGAGGGGTGGCACGGACGGTCACGGCGGCGGCGGGAACGGGGGCGAAGTAACGGCAGTCGCAGCTGCTGAGCAGCCGCCAGCTCACCAGGAAAAAGTCCCCACCGGCGACGACCCGGCAGCCCTCCCAGATGGGCAGCCGCTTGCCGCGCCGCTCCCGGCCCGGCGCACCCCCCACCGGCCCACCGGCGCCGGTCATCGCGAGGCCGCTTCTCCCAACCCGCCTGCCCGCCAGCGCCCCACAGCCCGCCCCCACCCGCCCACCGCCCCGGAGCAAGCCGCGCTCGGCCCGGAAGCCCCCCGGAGCCTCGCTTGCGC
>NZ_LWBS01000287.1 GCF_001652265.1 Rhizobium leguminosarum | reverse complement strand
CCCAATGTGTTTCTAGAAGACGATTGTATGGTTGGACATGGGGCGTTCACGTTCGCGGTCGCGGCGTTGCATGGAGCGCAGTACCGGCGTGTCGAGGCGGGGATAAGCCGGGCCGGGGGGCGGAAGTATATCCAGCTTGTCCCAGGTGAGGCGCCGCGCCGCTGTATATTCGTGGCGTGACGGCTGCTGGTGCAGCCTGCGCAGCTCGAAGGTGGGGATAAGCTGCGACACGCCGAGGCTGCCGCCGTCCATCGTCGACTTGTTCTTGTTCTTATTCTTATTTTTGTTCTTGTTTTTGTTCAGCGACGCCCTGTTGAGCACCGACTTGTTTGCAACGCTCTTGTTGAGGACCGAGGCTACGGACGTCGTCGCCATCATGGGCCCGGGCAGGGGCGATCCATCGTCATCCGTGCCGAAGAAAAGCACAGCTTCGGAGGCCGCCTACGGCGCAGCCGGGGGTT
>NZ_LWBS01000286.1 GCF_001652265.1 Rhizobium leguminosarum | reverse complement strand
CCCCCTGGACCTTCCATGGGCCGGTGTGTCTACCACTCTTTTCCCCCTCCTTAGCGATGCAATGAGGGGATGTTTTAGCAATGTTGGAGATGCTGCTGTGGTTAGTATCGTTAAGGCGGTAGTTAAACTTCCAGATGCACGAGGTAATGATGATTAAGATTCTATTCATCAGACGACAGGCAGAGGTTCAGATCTGCTGATTGCGGATGCGGCTTATGAATCCCATTAGCACCAGATCGGCGCTGGGCCGGCCTATCTGCGGGCCGAAGGAATAGTCGGCATCGGGATTGTTATGCATCGGGGTCGACGGCTGGGCGACACGGCCGCGCGTCGGGTCCCCGCGCGACAGCAGCGCTTCCTTCTCCAGCACCCGTGTGAGCTCGGTGGCGGTATGCGCCGACAGCCCGCCGGGGCGTGAGGGATCGGCCTTCGACAGTGCGCCGTAGAGACGCACCAGTGTCAG
>NZ_LWBS01000285.1 GCF_001652265.1 Rhizobium leguminosarum | reverse complement strand
AAATGTGGCAGTAGGGGTGAAGGAGGTGGGTGGTGCAGGCGTCAGCAAAAAATGTGAAGTTGCTCGGGGGCGCAAATTATAATGTAACGAGCCGGACAACCTAAACGCGACGGCTATCCGCGCGGCAAGAAGGGAAGCCGCGTGAAGGGCAAGCTTGATCCAGACTTGCCTAACGAGCCGATCAAGATCGCACTCATCCCCCGAGAGCGCCGTCGCAGTAAGCGGGACGCGAAATCGGTCAAGGCGAAGGCCGAGGCGGCGATGAAGGCGCGAGGCATCCCGGTCTAGCCGGGGTGGGTCGCCTTTTGCGTTCGCTCGCCCTGGGTACCGGCTCCGGGGTTAACTTGCGCTAAACCTGTATAAAAAAACATTTGCATCTGGCTTAGCCGTAGCGGCGCGCCTGTCCCGACGTTGGCTGCGCTTACACGCATGCACCCGACGGCCCCTCTCCCCACCACGGGAC
>NZ_LWBS01000284.1 GCF_001652265.1 Rhizobium leguminosarum | reverse complement strand
AGCGAGAGTGAGTCGGGTAACGTCTGTGGTAATGCGTAGGGGTTGGATGCCGTGGATGTTTTGGTTGTGATGGAGGGTGTTAGGAGCGGGATGGGGAGAGGTGTGCGCTGCGTTGTGAGGGGCGGCGGCGAGGCGAGTAGTGGCGCCGGCGGGGGAGGGGGCAAGGGCGGCGATGACGGCGGCAGCGGCGGCGGCGGCAACGGCGGCGGCAATGGTGGCGGCAACGGCGGCGGCAATGGCGGCGGCAACGGCGGCGGCAACGGTGGCGGCAACGGCGGCGGCAATGGCGGCGGCAATGGCGGCGGCAATGGCGGCGGCAACGGCGGCGGCAATGGCGGCGGCAATGGCGGCGGCAATGGCGGCGGCAATGGATGCAGCAAAGGCGGCGGCAATGGTGGCGCCAACGGGGGCGGCAATGGAGGAGAAAAAAGCAACCAACAAAGGGACAGCAACAAAGGCCAGCA
>NZ_LWBS01000283.1 GCF_001652265.1 Rhizobium leguminosarum | reverse complement strand
AAAAGGTTGTAGGCAACCGCCAACAAGGTCGGCCCGAGAAAAAGCCCAATCAGGCCGAACGCCAAGACACCGCCAATAAGCCCAAACAGGCCGAGCAGCACAGGTAGGTTGCTGTTTTGGTTAAGCAAATACGGTCGAAGGAAATTGTCAATGCTGCTGACGAGAAGCAAGCCCCAGATCGCGATGAAGATGCCCCATCCTACTGATCCTTGCAGGAGCAACCAAAGGGCAACCGGTCCCCACAAGAACGGTGGTCCGGCGGGCACAAACGACAGTGCAAAGGTCAGGCAGCCCAACAACAGCGATTGAGGTACGCCGGCGATCCAGAAACCGATGCCAGCCAGTAGGCCTTGCGCAAGGGCCGTTCCGATCATTCCGTAGACGACACCCTTCACGGTCATGCCGATTATCGTGAGCAACCTCTTGGCACGAGGACCTGCAACGCGCTCACTGATCTGACGCATGAAACTGATCATGCGTCGGCCGTGCAGGAACAAAAAGAAGGTGATGAATATGCTTAGCCCGAGTTCGAGGAGGCCGGTGCCGAAAGCTGCCCCGCCAGCGAGAGCAATATCGGTGACAGGACCGGTCAGCCTCTTGAGCTCGACGATAAATGCAGGAGCGTCGTCAGTGAGGTTTTCCCAATAAGCAGCCACGCTCTCGCCAACAATCGGCAGGCCTCTCACCCAGTTTGGTGGCGCGGAAGGACCCTGCTCCAGGACGCGCGTTATTCCCCCGGCGAGTTTGGTTATGTCGTCGGCGAGCGCCGTTACGAGGACAGCAAGCGGTGCGACCACAACAATGACCACCAATATCGTCATAGCTGCGGCAGCCGGCGCTCGGTAGCCCCCGACAGCACGTTCGCATTGGCGGTAGATTGGCCAGGTCGAGAAACAAATCACTGCGGCCCACAGGATTGCCGACAGGAAGGGCCAAAGCACAAGTGTGCAACCAACAGTCAGTAGCAGAAGGGCACCGATACCCAGAGCTGGTTCAATCAGTCGGCTAGGTGGCACCATGATTAGTACGCCTGTTCCCTTGCGACGCCGTTCCATCTGCAAACACGAGGCGTGATCTTGAGCGCGGTTAGCATAGCGGTCGATGGCTACCGTGTGGCCGGCACGCCGGACGGAGATCATCTTGCTCCCTTGTTTAAGGTTGTCAATTTCCGCCATTGGCGCTTTTGAGACCTTGGTCTAAATCTCATAATGGCGGGAAGTTGCCGTCCGTGACCTCGTCCGAAAGCGACGGCTCTTGGCAGTTGATGCCAGATTAATAGGTCCTGACCCTAGTTTGTCCGGTCGGGCGTTCTACGAGCGTCAGAATATCTGTGGCGAGCGCAGGACGAGAAAATCGATGAAGGTGCGGACTTTGGCGGAAAGGTATTTCCGGCTCGGGTAGACGGCATGGAGTGTGTTGCTGATGCCGAGCGTCCCGGCAAGCACCACCTCCAGCCGGCCTGCTTTCAAGTCCTCCTCCACCAGCCATTCCGGCAGGAAGACCAGGCCCATTCCCCGCAAAGCCGCCAGGTGCAGCAGCGTCTCGTTGGCACTCAGCAGCACATTGCGGAAGGTGACCTTATGCCGGTCGTTTTGGCGGCCCAACAGCAGGCTTTCGCTGACATTGATGCCATTATAGCGAAGCAGCGCGTGGCCGTTCAACTCGGCGATGCTCTGGGGTCGCCCGGCGCGCCTGAGATAATCCGGCGATGCCATCATGCGGAATTCTATCTTCGCCAATGGGCGCGCAACCAGACCCGGATCGAGCCGCTCGGACGACATTGCCCGCAGCGCAAGGTCAAAGCCTTCCTCGACCAGATTGGCGATCCGGCCGCTCAGATCCATATCCAGGCTGACGTCCGGATAACGCTGGTTGTATTCGGCCAGAATATCGACAAACCCTGAACTGGCCGCCCACACGGGAGCGCTGAATTTGAGCGTTCCGCGCGGCGCGACCGTGACATTGCCGATCGACGCTTCCAGCTCGTCGAGCCCTTCGAGCATCTGCCTGGTCTGGTTGAAATAAAGCGCGCCAGCTTCGGTAAGCGTGACACTCCGGCTGGTCCGGTTCAAGAGCCGGCTTCCCAGGCGCGTCTCCAGATGCATCACATGTTTGCTGACCATCGCCGGCGACAGATTCAAACGGCCTGCTGCCGCGGTGAAGCTCTTGAGCTCCGCGACCAAGCAAAACACCCGCAGGCTCATCATCGTATCCATGATCATCAATTTAGAGGAAATGATGCATGTTGGCAAAGCCGATTGATCAATCCAGGGAAAACCAAGACAGTCACTGACAAGAGCGGCGGGTTGAGGCGATCGACCCGCCGGATGTCGAGCCGCAGCGGCGGTACCGAAAAGGAATCGCGACGTGAAGACATCAAGACTGCCCACCTATTTCCTCAGCCATGGCGGCGGCCCCTGGCCCTATATGACCGGTGGCTTTCGCAGCAATTTCGACAAGCTCGAGCAATCCCTGATCGAGATGCGGGCCGAACTTCAAGATCTGCCCAAGGCGGTGCTGGTCGTTTCGGGCCACTGGGAGGAGAGGGGCTTTGCCGTCTCTTCGGGCAGCAACCCGGGAATGGTCTATGACTATAGCGGCTTCCCTGACTATCTCTATCAGATCAAATATGGCGCGCCGGGCTCCCCCGAGCTGGCGCGTCACGTGCAGGATCTGCTGCATTCCGCCGGCATCGAGGCCAGGCCCGACCCCACCCGCGGCTTCGATCACGGCACGTTCAGCCTGATGAAGCCGCTCTATCCGAACGAAGACATCCCTGTGGTCCAGCTCTCGTTGGATACCGGCTACGATCCGGCGCTGCATCTCAAGGTCGGCCGGGCGCTCGCGCCGCTGCGCGACGAAGGCGTGCTGATCATCGGCAGCGGCCTCAGCTACCACAACCTGTCGGCCATACAGGGCACGGCCGGACATGGCCCCTCCCGTCTTTTTGACGCCTGGCTGCAGGAGACGCTGACCCGGTCGCCCTTCGATAAGCGCACCGAGCGGCTTGTCGAATGGGAGAAGGCCCCCGCTGCGCGTGCGGCGCATCCGCGTGAGGACCACCTGATCCCCTTGATGGTGGCGGTCGGTGCGGCCGAGGACGAACCGGGCGCCGTCACCTATCACCAGAAAGATTTCGCCGGCGGCCTGACCGCATCGAGCTTCCGCTTCGGCGATGTTCCCTCAGCCTCTTAGTCAAAAGGAGATGCGCAATGACCAGCGCAACGTTCAAGCCGATCGTCTATCTCAAGGAAAACTGCCCCTTCTGCCTCAAGGTTCGCCTGTTCCTTCTGGAATCGGGACTGGCCTCGGACGTTGAAACCCGCGACTTCGTTCCCGACAGCGAGCACGAAAAGAAGATCCGCGCCGAGCTTCAGCCGCATCTCGACAAGGTGAGCTTTCCCTCTGCGCAGCTTGAGCCCGGCCGATACGTCACGGAATCCGACGACATCGTTGCGTTCTTTGCAGCCAAGGCAGGCCGCGATCCGGCCGGCATGACGGTCTACCGGAACTATGTCGACGGCGTCTTCGCCATGTCGATGAAGCTCTGGAAAGAAAACCAGGAACTGAAGAAGGCGGCATCCGCCGCCTGATCTCTCCCACAACCCACATTGGAAAGTCTCGATGACCGATACCAGCAAATGGACGCCATACGTCCTCGCAATCCTGCGCATCATCACCGCGCTTCTCTTCCTCGAACACGCGACCATGAAATTCCTGCAGTTTCCGGGTCCGATTCAGGGCGTGCCCTATCCGCTTCCCACCATCATGATCATAGCCGGCGCCATCGAGGTGATCACCTCGGCTCTGATGCTCGTCGGCTTTCAAACGCGCATCGCCGCTTTCATCGCCTCGGGCGAAATGGCGGCCGCCTACTTCATGGGCCACATGCCCCATGGCTTCTGGCCGGCGCTGAACATGGGCGAAGTGGCCATCCTGTTCTGCTTCATCTTCCTCTACATCGCCTTTGCCGGTGGCGGGGCATGGACGCTCGACACCGCGCGTCGTCCGGCCACGGCCAGCGCATAACCCCGAAAATCGGAATCGATTTTCGGAAAAGGATTATGCGCAAATTCAAAGTGATAGAGCGTCCTTGGCGCGTCTGAAAAGACGCGCGGCGCTCTAAGACGGCAGGAACCTGCCTATACCGGGCTGCCGGCGGGCAGCCTGGTCTCACGCCCAAACGCGACGACAATTCTGGAGATCCACGATGAAAGCCGCCCTTCTCAAATCCTACGGCGATGTCGATCAGTTCGAAATCGGCGAGATCCCGACGCCGAAGCCCGGACCGGGCGAAATCCTGATCAAGATCGAGGCATCCGCCGTCAATCCTTTCGACCTCATTCTCCGCCAGGGCTTCATGGCCAAGTTCATTCCGCTGCCGCTGCCGGCCGTGCTCGGGGGCGACGCGGCCGGCACCATCTCGGCACTCGGCGAAGGCGTCAGCGGCTTTGCGGTCGGTGACCGGGTTGTCGCCGATTTCGCGGCAAACGGCAAAGGCGCCCATGCCGAATATGGTGTGCTTCCCGCCACATCCGCCGCCAAGCTGCCGGCTGGCCCGAGCTTCGAAGCGGGTGCGTCGCTGGTCAAGGCCGGGTTGACCGGGCGCCAGGCCGTCGAGGCGCTGGGCGTCAAGGCCGACGACCGGGTTCTGGTCTCCGGCGGCCTCGGGACCGTCGGCCGTTCGGCCATCCAATATCTCAAGCAGATCGGCGCCAAGCCGGTAGCCGGCGTCCGTCCCGAGCGGCTGAGCGAAGGCCGGGAGCTGGCCGGCGAAGCGCTCGACATCACGCTCCCTGCCGCAAGCCCGGACTTTGCCTATGCGATCAGCGCCGCCGGCCCGGTGGCCGGCAACCTGATCGGCAATGTCCGCGACGGCGGCACGGTCGCCAGCATCGTTCCGGTGCCGGAAGGCGCCAATGCTGGAGACCGCGTCACCATTCATGAACTCTTCCGCCGCACCGATGCGGTGACGCTCGACGCCGTGCTGGATGCCGCCGTGCGCGGCCTCCTGGTCATCCCGATTTCCCATACCTTCACCCTGGACGAGATCGGTGCGGCGCGGAATGCGGTCGCAGCCGGAGCCCCGGGCAAGGTCGTGCTCAAGCATTGAGGGAACAAGACAAGGCCGGAGCGGGGTGCAGATCTCTTGATCATGCACCACGCTCCGGCGGTTGCACTGGAAGGTTGCTCACAACAAAACACCCGTCTTGACTCTCTTCGTTATCAGAACATAATAAGAACATATACGCGGCGGCCGCCATCTGAAAACCGAAGATATGGAGAGCGGATATGCGTGAGCAGCCGATCGGCGAAGCCGTGGAAGATGATGCGTGGCCTGCAAGTGATGTGATGTGGCCGCCGGAGAAGGAGATTGAGGTCTCCGAGGCGCATGCAAGCCTCGCCAAGGCCGTGGCGGGGAGCCGAGGCGTGAGATTTTTCACGGCCTTCATCATCGATATCCCCGGCGATGCCTATCTTGGCGATGTCCAGATGGCGATCGACGAGGCCGCCGGCGAGGCCTGCGGCATCCTGCTGACGACGCATGTCACCGGCAATGACGCGGCAACCGGCGAGCCGACTCTGACCCAGGAAGCCACGCGACCATTCAAGTTTCCCTGCGGCCAGGGCGTCGCGAAAGCCATAGCGAGCTTCTGCGACAAACTCAAAATGGCGGGCATCTTTCCTTGAGCGCCGCCATGGAAGCCGAAACAACGTCACGGCCAGCCGAAAATGAGCTTGCCGAGGTGGTCGCCTATCACAATGGCGATATGCGAGCCGCAATAGGCACGCTGCTGGAGGACGTCCGACATTTGCGCCGGCAGTTGATATTGGCAGAAGGCGCGATGGGCGGCGGCATGACCCGCGGCTGGCGGCCGAGCTACGATCGAGACTAGAGCCTTTCCGGGTTAGATTGAAGCATTCTGTTGGCTCAAACGGAGTCGGATGGTCGACCGGCCGGCGCGCGTCGTAGCCCAGCTCTACGGCCAAGCCGGCCGGTCGAGCAGGCGGCCCGTTTCAGCCAACCCGAAGGGCCGGGCATCTTTGCGCCAGGATCAAAGGCGATCGGCTCGGACGTACCAAGGGGTATGCCCTTCGCCAATCGCCTCTGCCCTGACGAAAACCTGCTCCGGCAGAATGCTTCAATCTAATCCGGAAAGGCTCTAAAGCGCGTCAACAACGACAAAAAGCTGCGGGGCTGGACGCTCAGCCGACGGCTGCTCATCTATGGCAGGCCGGCATCGACGATCTTGGATCCGGCGATGGGATGACAGCTGCGGCGCGACGCGGCCGCTGGCCGTCGCATTTCCTCATTCGGCTTTTGCCGGTGCCGAAGCAGGTCGGTCGGCTCCGTCATCGATCCAGGCCAGCGTCTCCGTCAATATTTCCTTGGACAGGGCGGGATCGACTATGACGCGAGCGAGGATCGTTGCCCCGACCATCGCCGACCAGTTGGCGATTGCCCGGCGTCGGCGGTCGGCGTCCGGCCCTTCGACCTTCTCGCTCATCCAGTCGATCTGCGCCCGCACACCCTCCGTCACCGCCGCACGGGCCTCAGGCGTCTGGCGCAGCGTGTCGGCGGCAAGTCCGGAAATCGGGCAGCCACCGGCCCTGTTGTCGCGATGGCGCGGCGACAGGTACTCTTCCATGTAGGCGCCAAGCGGGAGTGACGCACCATTGCGCTGGCCAAGCGCATGCGCGAGCGCCTGGACGATCAGCTCGTCCTTCGAGCTGAAATGACCGTAGAAGCTGCCATGCGTCAGGCCCGCGGCCTTCATCACTTCGGCAACGCCGACGGCCTCGAATCCTTTCTCCCGAAACAGCCGGCTTGCGACTTCGAGGATCCTCTGGCGGTTTTCGGCCATCTGCTCACGGCTGATTTTCATGTTGAGATTTCTCCCTCTCTGCCATTGACTTTTTTATGATAGCCATCACTTTAAAGTAATTAGGATCGTCATCATAATTATATAACGCTCATTCGAAAGAGAACAAGACAATGACTGACACTCCCACCGTGCTCATCACCGGCGCCTCCTCAGGTATTGGAGCGACATATGCAGACCGTTTCGCCCGTCGTGGGCACAATCTCGTACTGGTTGCGCGCAATAAGGCAAGGCTGGATGCTCTCTCGGCGCGACTTCGCGAAGAAACCGGCGTAACGATCGACATCCTGCAGGCCGATGTCACCAAATCCGATGAGCTTGCTGCGGTGGAAACCCGTCTGCGCGACGATCATCGGATTGGAATTCTCGTCAACAATGCCGGCACCAGCCTCGAAGGCACGTTCGTCAATCAGCCCGTCAATGATATCGCCCAGCTGATCGCGCTCAACGCGACGGCGGTTGCCCGCCTTTCCAGCGCCGTTGCGCCACGCTTCGTCGAAGCGGGCTCGGGCGCCATCGTCAACGTCTCCTCGGTCGTCGGGCTCGTCCCGGAATTCGGAATGACGGTCTACGGCGCCACCAAGGCCTTCGTGACCTTTCTTTCCCAGGGGCTCAGCCTCGAACTCGGTCCCAAAGGCGTCTACGTCCAGGCGGTCCTGCCGGCGGCGACGCGGACGGAGATCTGGGAGCTTTCCGGCATCGACGTCAACACGCTCTCCGGCGTGATGGAAGTGGGCGAACTCGTGGACGCCGCCCTGGCAGGCTTCGACAAGCGCGAGCCCGTCACCATCCCGCCGCTGCACGATGCCGCTCAATGGGACGCCTATCAGGCCGCGCGCCAGGCGATGATCCCGGGCTTTTCGCAGGCTGAGCCTGCAGAGCGTTATCGCGCCGCCTCCTAGCGCTTCCCGAAAAAACGCCCTGCACCAACACAGGCTGTGTCGCAAGGCCGGCCTGTGCCGAGTTTCGGCGCGAAACTCCGAGACGCGACAGAGATCCATGAAATCAGACGAAAGAAACGCAATGACTGACAACGCAATTTTTGAACCCTACAGACTCGGCAAGCTGACGCTGGCGAACCGGATCGTGATGGCGCCCTTGACCCGCAACCGAGCCGGCGCCGGCTTCGTGCCGGGCGATATCGCCGCGACATATTATGCCCAGCGGGCGACAGCCGGCCTGATCATTTCGGAAGGCGCGCAGATTTCGCAGGAAGGGCAGGGCTACCAGGATACGCCCGGCATCTATACGCAAACCCAGATCGACGGCTGGCGGAAAGTGACCGACGCGGTGCATGCCAAAGGCGGACACATCTTTTTGCAGCTCTGGCACGTTGGCCGTATTTCGCATGTCGATCTGCAGCCGAATGCGCAGGCGCCGGTCGCGCCATCGGCCATCAAGGCTGAGACCAAGGTCTTCGTGAACAACGTCTTCGTCGACGTGTCCGAACCTCGCGCGCTCAAACTGGATGAGATCCAGACGATCATCGCCGGTTTCCGCCGCGCCGCCGCCAAGGCGATTGCCGCGGGCTTCGATGGCGTCGAAGTCCATGGCGCCAACGGCTATCTGCTGGAACAGTTTGCCAAAGACGGCTCCAACACCCGCACCGACGCCTATGGCGGCTCGGTCGAACATCGCGCCCGGATGATATTGGAAGTCGCTGCGGCGGTGGCTGCCGAGGTCGGCGCGGAGCGGACGGGGGTGCGGATTTCGCCGGTCAACAGCGTCACCTCGAGCGATCCGCAGGCGCAATTCAACTATATCGCCGAGAAGCTTGGCCAGATGGGGATTGCCTATCTCCATGTCGTCGAAGCTGGGCGCGGCGGGCCGAATGAGTCTGCTGCCTTCGACTACGCGGAGCTCAGGGCCAAGTTCGCAAACACTTACATCGCCAATAACGGCTACGACCTCGACCGCGCAACGTTGCGATTGACGGAGGGCGCGGCGGATCTCTTCTCGTTCGGCCGGCCATTCATCGCCAATCCTGATCTCGTCGAGAGACTGAAGACCGCTGCTCCGCTGGCGGAGGTGAACCCGGCGACCATCTATGGCGGCGGCGCCGAAGGTTATACCGACTATCCCTCCATCGCCGCATGACACTCGCCTGATGCACCGGCGCCGCGCTGGACGGACTGCGCAGACCGAGGCGAATTTCTGCATTACCAGCTGATACCGTCCGCCAGCATTGGATGTTAGACGCCGGATCATGTTCATTGGTGAGACAATCGCCCGCATTGGATCGACTTGGCCGAGCCGATCGAGGTTCTTGCCGGAATTTGAACACTCCTGCCGTTGCCTGCGTCAGCTCAAGTGAGCTTCGGGTTCACTGCACATGACCATCTACGGGCGACTGCACCGGATTTATGCAGAAGCGTCACATCGGCGGCATTCCTTCGAATGTCTGCGCCGCGGGATCGACCCTGTCCCAGGCAAGGCCGCGCGCGGTGTAGGTCACCATCTGCGGCTGGTACCGGCCGGGCTCGTCGAGGCTTGCGGCATGAATGGTGAAGAAGTCAGGCATGTAGGAGAAGGTCATGTAGACGGGGGAGCCGCAGGCGGGGCAGAAGCCGCGCGTCTTGACGTTGCCGTTGTCGGCGACCATCTGCCAATGCGTCGCCTTGCCGTCGAGCTTCACTGCCTGCCGGCTCGGGAAGGTCAGATAGGACCCGTGCCCGGTGCCGCTGGTCGCCTGGCAGTCGCGGCACTGGCAGTCGTTCATCGCAATCGGTTCGGCTGCGATTTCATAGTGGATCGCACCGCAGGCGCATCCGCCGGTGTAAGGCTTGCTCATGTCTTTCTCCTGATGAAGCGCTGCTCAATAAAATGTTGCGTCGGCAAGCGCGATGTTGGTCGCCTCAGTCCGCCTCGTCGACGATGGCGCCGATGTTCTTCACGACCTTCTTCCAGCCTTCGCCCATCTTTTGGAAGGCCGTTTCATTCCTGGGCAGGACGAAGCCGGAATGGATGAGGCGAAGCCGCGTGCCGGCTTCGACCTCGGACAGGATGAAGGTGACGACAGTGTCGAGCGGGGAGCCGTAGCCGGCGTTCCCCTCATGCCCGCCTTTCCAGGCATAGGAGAGACGCTTGTTCGGCTTCACCTCCAGCACCCGGCAGTGAATGGTGCCGTCCCAGGCGCCGGCGGGCGTCGTCTGGTAGGTGAAACGTTTGCCTTCCACCGGCTCGAAGCCGGCCGGCATCATCAGCCAGCGGCCCATCAGATTGGCCGTGGTCAGCGTTTTCCAGAGCGTCTCCGGCCGATGCGGGAAAACCTCGTCAACCACGATCTCTTGCGTGTCGGGCTTCAATGCGGCGTCGCTCATGGATCGATTTCCTTCAACAATGTTCTGAGATTGGCAAAACGTTCGCGCCAGAAGATGCCGTAATGGCTCATCCAGTCGACCAGCGGCTCCAGGCCTTCCGGCTCGGCGCGGTAATAGACCTTCCGCCCTTCGGGGCGCTCAGTGACGAGGCCCGCCTGTTTCAGGGCCTTGAGGTGCTGCGAAACCGCGCCCTGCGTGACGCTGCTTGCCCGCGTCAGTTCGACGACGGTGATCTCATCGGCGTTGACGATCTGCTCAAACACGGCCCGCCGTGTGGGATCGGCAAGCGCGCGCATGACGGCGGTGATGGAAACGGCTTCGGTCATGAAGAAACCAATAGCGTATGCTAATTGATGAGTCAACACTAATTTGTTTTATCGACGGCCGGTCGCTACGCCGCTCAGGTGGCGGCGCGTTCGGCTGTTCTTACGGAACGATCCAACGCCCTCTTGCCTTGAGGAACAAAACGCGCATGCCGATGTTGCTACTCCAGTGGTGATAGCACCGTGGGAGGAAGTTATGCATCAATCTCTTCAGTTTGTATTGGTCGGCCTGGCCGCGATAACCGGGCTGACAATCGCGCCGAAAATCGCCGCCGCGCAGGACTTGGAGTTGCGTGTCGGCCCCGGCGGACTGGGCGTTTACGATCGTGATCGCGACCCTGACCGATATGATCGATATGACCGATATGACCGGCGCGGACGGCGAGGCTGCGATCCGGATGATGCCCTCGACATCGCACGCAGCGAAGGACTTCGCAGGGCGCAGATCATACGCATGTCTCCCCGCAGCATCGTTGTCCAGGGGATGACGCGCCGGGGACCGGAGCGAATGACCTTCGCCAACCAGCGAGGCTGCCCGGAAATCTGAGCCGCGGCGTGAGCAATAAAATCGGCCGGCCTTCGCGATCGTCGACCGAATGCGGCCGGCGCGGAACCTTTGGGCAATCCGAACATTGCTGCCCATGCAGCGCTCTGCTTTGGGCCGCCTGCATCGTTGAAGCACCATTGGAGGATTCATCATGATGAGCGGTCAATTGAAGGCGCTTCTCGCCGTCCTTGCCGTTGCCGGCTACCAGAACAGGGACAAGATCGGGGAGCTCCTGCGGGGCATCCAGAACCCTCAGCAGCCTGGCGCGGGAAACCAGCAGCCCGGTGGGCTTGGGGGCATCCTTGGCGGACTGGGTGGTTCGGGCGGTCTCGGCGGCCTGCTCGGCGGGCTGACATCCGGCGGCATCGTCAGCGGCGGTCTGGGCGATCTCCTGAAGACGTTTCAGCAGAACGGTCACGGTGACAAGATCGACTCATGGGTACAGCCCGGCCAGAATGCCGACATCAATGACGGCCAACTCGCCGAAGCACTAGGCCCGGACGTTCTGAACGAGATCGCTTCGAATACCGGCCTTTCACATCAGCAGATTCTGGATCGGCTGAGCCGCGATCTTCCCAAGGCCGTCGACGACCTGACCCCACAGGGGAAACTGCCCACCGCCGAAGAGTTTATGTCTTCCGCCAGCCAATCCACCACCTCCGCGCGACCGAGCACCATCTGATATCGAGGTAGTGCGCGCGTCCAGCGCCACTGCGTCTGCCATCGCTGTCTTTGCCCGAGAGCTCATCCCGCACTCCGGCTCCCTCGGGCTTGTCCGACGAACCACGCGGCCTTCGCCGGCAGCGGCATGGATCCCAGGCTCGAGGCCTGGGATGACGGAGTTTGAGGGTATGTTTCCGCCAGACGCCCCGCCGGCGACAGGCTTCGAGTTCGCGCGTTAGTTCGAGAGGTACTTCTGAAGGAATGTGTGAACGCTGCGGATGGACTTTCCGGCGGCGTCTGGATTGTATTTTTCGATGTGACCCAACACCTTCCTTCCCACCTTAAACTCCGGCGCATCAAAATCGTGGTAGGTCCCCTTGTAGATATTGAGCTCGATCGGCGGGCTATTGTCACTCAGACCGGCAAGCCTCTTCCGGCATCGTTCAGCCGGGCTCCAATTGTCTCGGTCGCCACTCAAGATTAGGATCGGCACCGTCGCATCGCCCTGAGTTGCCGCGCAGAGGGGATAGTAGGCAACCGCTGCCTGGAATTTGTGGTCCATCAGCTGTTCGTTGCCTTCGATTTTTGTTCCCTCCAGCGTCGCCGTGCCGCCCGTTGAAAAGCCCATCAGGGCAACGCGCCTGGCATCGACAAAGCTCTGTTTCGATAGAAAAGCCAAAGCGCCATAGGCGTCGAAGACGCGATCGGGGAGACGGCTTTGACACGTGTCCTTGATATTGCGGGTGGTGAAGCTATCGACAACCAGCACGACGTAACCCCATGAGACCAGCCGTTTCGGCCAAAGCTCCTTGACGCTCAAACGCATACCCTCGCACCCATGCAGCACGACGACCGCCGGGAAGGGGCCATCACCCCGCGGGCGGGATAGATATCCCAGCAGGGGAGTACCTTGCGGTTGGGAAAGAATTTCTCCCTGTTCCCTAGCCTTGCTTATTCGAAATGGGCTTAGCTTTACGGGCGCGCTTTCGAAGTGAACCAGTTCGTCGGCATCAGCCCGGTTTCCAGCGAGCATGGCGCTGAGAAAAGCGACAAGGCAAAGAAAAAGTCTCGTGGTTTTCACTGAACTTCTCCACCGTTTGTTCAACAGCCTGCTCATTGTACGCCGGACCTGAAGGCTCGCAAAGCGGTGAGGCTTTCTGCCAAACGGGGCGATTTCAAACCGGCGCATGACCTCAATCAAAACCACTTGATCACCCCCTGGCAGATCATTTATCACTACCGTAAATCCAAACTGCGAAATTTGAATCCAGAGGTGATGTCGACCAAGTCGGCGTCGCCCTCCGTTCGTACGCGCCATTTGCTAAGGCTTGCGAGCTGGCCAGCATCACCGAGCCACCACCGCGGATTTGCCACGGAATTCACTTCTTGCTCCGTCATCCTCGGCCTTGTGCCGAGGATCCACGTAGGCCTCCATCAGCAGCGGGCATGGATCCTCGGGACAAGCCCGAGGATGACGGAGGATGGGGTGGCGTTCCGCCAAATCCGCCGCCGGCGCGGGTAGAGCAATCTGGCACCATCGGGTCGGGCAGGTTCGATTTCGAACTGACGCGAGACTCACGATTAGCTGTTGATCACCCCCCGGCAAATCAGTTAAGACTACCGTAAATCCAAGCTGCGAAATTTGAATCCAGACGGTGATGTCGACCAAGTCGGCGGCGCCCTCCGATCGGTGTGTCTGTCACCGTCCGGCCAGCGTCCCCAGATCATCGTTGATCCCCATCCCTTTCCGCCTGACCTCTCTTGTTCGATCACATCGGGATCGGGCCGGGTAGCGCTCGCCTCTCACAAGGAGAACTGCAATGGACGCTTCGATTGCTCCGGCCTCGCGGGCCGCAGTGGTGACGCCGAACGATACTGCCATTGTCGGTGCGCGTGCGCTCTATATCGGCACGACGGGCGATGTGGCCATTGCGCCGCGCCGGGACATGGATCCTGCCATCTTCAGAAACGTGCCTGCCGGGATGATCCTGCCGGTTCACGCCGCCATCGTGGCGCTGACCGGGACGACGGCCTCCAACATCGTCGCGTTGTTCTGAAGCAATTCCAGAAGCGGCGCCTCATGGGCAGGCCCATCAAGTTCACCCGGGCGATTGCCGACAGGATTTGCGAGCGCATCGCCGACAGGGAAAGCCTGCGGTCGATCTGCCGTGATGAAGGGATGCCGGCCATGTCGAGCGTGCTGTCCTGGCTCGCCGATGACGACGCGTTTCGAGCCAAATACGCCCTGGCGCGCGAGATTCAGGCCGACGGCTTCGTCGACGAGATGGTCGAGATCGCCGATGACCGCGCAGACGACTGGATCGAAAAGAAGAATGCGAGCGGCGAGACCACCGGCTGGCAGGAGAATGGCGAGGCCATAAGGCGTTCGCAGCTTCGCATCGCCACCCGCCAATGGGTCGCCGAGAAGCTGAGGCCGAAGAAATACGGTTCCAAGGTCGAGCCCGACCGTGGCGTCGTCGCGAGCGAAGTTTCGCAGTTGCTGGAAGATATCAATGGCAAGACGCGCGGACTTCCAAACGGCGGTTGACCAGTTTTCCGACTGGCGCTGGCGCCTGAACAACCTCTATTGGATCACCGACAAGGCAGGCAGACGCGTCAGGTTCGAGATGAACTGGACGCAGATGACCTTTTTCGAAGAGATGCATTATCTCAACGTGCTGCTGAAGGCCCGCCAGCTGGGTCTCACGACCTTCATTCAGATCTTCATGCTCGATGCCTGCGTCTTCAACCGGGATATCCGCGCCGGCACCATCGCCCATACGCTGGGCGACGTGCAGACGATCTTCAGGGACAAGATCAAATACCCCTATGACAATCTGCCTGATGGTATCCGCAACGCCGTGCCTGTTGTCAGGGCCAACCAGACCGAACTGCTGCTTGGCAACAATTCGAGCATTCGCGTCGGCACCTCGCTGCGCTCGGGAACGCTGCAATATCTTCATATTTCCGAATATGGAAAGCTTTGCGCGAAATATCCGGAGAAGGCGAGGGAAGTCCGCACCGGTGCTTTGAATACGGTGCAGGCCGGACAGCTGGTCTTCGTCGAAAGCACGGCGGAGGGCCAGGAAGGGCATTTCTATACGCTCTGCGAAGATGGCCAGGTCAAGCAGCGCCAGGCGGCGAAACTGACCGAACTGGATTTCAAGTTCCATTTCTTTCCCTGGTGGAAGGAGCCGCAATATGCGATCGCGCCCCAAGGCGTCATTATCACCGATGCTTTCGCAAAGTATTTCGGCAACCTAGCCGACCAGGGCATCACGCTGACGGACGGGCAGAAGGCCTGGTACGTCAAGAAGGCCGAAACCCAGCTCGGCGACATGAAGCGCGAATATCCCTCGACGCCGGCGGAAGCGTTCGAGGCGAGTGTCGAGGGCGCCTATTATGCCGATCAGATGGCCATCGCCGACGCCGAAGAGCGGATCGGGGTCTTCCCGCATGTCGACGGTTATCCCGTCCACACCATTTCCGACATCGGCATGGACGATACCAACAGCGTCTGGCTGTTTCAGGTGCTGCCCGGCCGTGTGCGGATGATCGGCTATTTCGAGCATACCGGCACCGGCATGGACGGCATGCTCGACGAGCTGGAGCGGCGCGGCGCCGAGCACGGCTATGTCTACGGCGTCCACAACATGCCGCATGACATCAAGGTCAGGGAATGGACCCGCGGCGGCATGACCCGCATCGAAGTCATGCTGAGGGAGGTCAAGGCCCGCGGCCTCGGCACGGTCCGCAAGATCGAGCGCGCCTATGTCCATGACCGGATCAACGGCACCAGGCGCATTCTGGCGAAGATCGAATTCGATCAGGCCGGCTGCATCCAAGGCATCAAGTGCCTGCGGAACTACCGCAAGGACTGGGACGAGGATTTGAGCGTCTTCCGCGACGCGCCGCTGCACAATTGGGCGTCGCACGGTGCGGACGCGTTCGGCGGGCTGGCGATCATCTTCACCGGCCTGGCGCCCGAACCGCTGAAGCCGCAGGCGAAAGCCTTGCCGACCTTCCAGACGATGACATTCAACGAATTTGCCGATTCCACCCCGACCTACAGCGAGCGTGTTTGATGGAAGACGAAACAACGGCTTTTGAGGGCGGGCAGCAATGGGACCTCGCAAAGGTCGGCGCCCGGTGGCAGCAGGAGCTCGAGCGCGCCCAGCGCTATTTCCGATCCTGGACTGACCGCTGCGTCAAGATCGAGAAGATCTATCTCGATCAGCAATCCGACCAGACGAATGCGGCCAAGCGAAGGTTTCCGATGCTCTGGGCCAACACCTCGGTGCTGCAGCCGGTCGTCGAGCGCCGCTTCAAGGATGCTCAGCCGGTGGCGCGCATGGCCTCCGAGCTCGTCGAACGCAATCTCGCCTATATGGGCGACGAAGCCGATATCGATTCCATCATGCGGGCGGTGCGCGACGATTTCCTGCTCTGTGCCCGCGGCACGGTGTGGCTGCGCTATGAGGCCGATTTCGAGCCGCTCGACATGGGTGTCCAGCCCTCCGACGCGCCGGCGAATGGTGGCTGGCCCGAGGGTCTGCCCAGCGGCTTTCCCGCGGGTTTGCTCGGCGGCGGCATCGGCGATGACGGCAGAGCGCCGCCCGAGGTAATCAGCGACGAGCGTGTCTGCATCGATTATGTCCACTGGTCGGATTTCCTGCACTCGCCGGCGCGACGCTGGAAGGATGTGACATGGGTGGCGCGGCGTGTGCCGATGACAGACGAGGAGCTGGAGAAGCGCTTCGGCCCCGACGCTATGACATCGCTTTCGGCTCAAGCTGCCGGCAGCAACAAGGGCAGCAACCAGACGGAGCGCGCCGAAAACGAAGGCAAGAGCCATGTCTGGGAGATCTGGTGCAAGAGCGAAAACTATACGGTGTGGATCGCCGACGGCGCGCCGGTGGCGCTCGAAGTGTCGGAGCCGCCGCTCGATCTCACGCATTTCTGGCCTTGCCCGCGCCCGGCCTATGGAACGATGTCGACGAGCTCGCTGATCCCGGTGCCCGACTACGTCTATTATCAGCAGCAATGCGACGAGATCGACCTGCTGACGAAGCGCGTCAACAAGCTGACCGACCAGTTGCGCCTGAAGGTGTTCTATCCCTCCGGCGACGGCGCGATCTCGCCGGCGATCGAGAAGGCGATGCGGCCGGAAAACGATACCGTCATGGTGCCGATCCCGGAATGGGCCGCCTTCACCGACAAGGGCGGCTCGAAAGCCATCGTGACGTTGCCGATCGACGAGGTGCAGAAGGTCATCATCGCCTGCATCCAGGCCCGCAAGCAGCTGATCGAGGACGTCTACCAGATCACCGGCATTTCCGACATCGTCCGCGGCGATACGCAGGCGTCCGAAACAGCGACGGCGCAGCGGATCAAGAGCCAGTGGGGCTCGATCCGCATCCGCGACCGCCAGGCCGAGCTTGCCCGCTTCGCCCGCGACATCATCCGCCTTGCCGGTGAAATCATCTGCGACCAGTTCCAGCCGGAAACGCTGATGCTGGTGAGCGGCATCAAACTGCCGACCATGGCCGAGAAGCAGCAGGTCCAAATGCAGATGCAGCAGATGCAGATGGCGGCTCAGCAGGCCGCGGCTCGTGCGGAGCAGATGGGGCAACCCGCACCACCGCCGCCGCAGATGCCGCCGCAGCTTGAGCAGATGATGCAGCAGCCGACGATCGACGAGGTCGTGCAGCTCCTGCGTAATGACAGCATCCGCGGCTTCCAGATCGATATCGAAACGGATTCGACCATCGAGCCCGACGAGGACGCCGAAAAGCAGCGCCGCATGGAATTCGTGCAGATGATCGGCGGCTTCCTGCAGCAGGCGGGCGCCATGGCGCAGCAGAACCCGATGCTGGTGCCTGTCATGGTCGAGACGCTACTCTTTGCCGCCCGCGGCTTCAGGGCCGGCCGCCAGCTCGAAAGCACGCTGGAGCAGGTCGGCGCCCAGCTCTCCGAGGCCGCCACCGCGCCGAAGCAACCGCCGGAACCTCCGGCCGAGCAGATGATCAAGCTGAAAACGGCTGAAGTGAAGGCCGGTGCGGAACAGCGCAAAGCCGAGCTTGGTGTGGCGCAAGCCGAGATCGAGCATCGCGCCGTGGTGGAACAGGCGCGCGGCGAGGCAGCGGCGCAGGCCTTGCAGCAGTTCCAGGCGCAGCAGCCCGCTTATCAGTGAACGGAGTGAAAGATGAGAGAACGCTATTGCCGCGTCTGCGGCGGCTGGCACCAGCTCGACGAGTGGCCGCACAACTGCATGCCGGCGCAAAACCCGGCGCAGTCCGATCTGCCGGCGCCGCATTTCGTCAGCGACAGCATCGATATCCAATCGATGCATGACGGCAGGCATTACACCTCGAAAGCCAAGCTGCGCTCGGCCTATCGAGCGGCCGGCGTGGTCGAGATCGGCAACGAAAAGCCGCAGCCGATCGAAAAGCCGAAGACGGATCGAAAGGCGATCCGAAACGAATTGCGGCGAGTTCACGCCGAATACAACGCCTAGAACAATCTGCTCTAACCTTTTGTTTTTACGGGCATCAACCCCCGACAAAAGGAAGTTTCCGACATGGACATGGAAGACCTGAACGAGGCCGGCAACGGCAGCGAAGATTTTGGCACGTTCTACGCAAAATCCTAGGATTCAACATTCTCCAGTTGAAAACGTTCCATCCCCAGAGGGGAGATAGATGACATCCAACGACGATATTCTCCGCGCTCTCGGGCGTGTCGAGGGAAGGCTGACCGGCATCGAGGACAACGTCGCGCTTTTGCGCAAGGAGGTCAGCGACGAAAAGGTGAGTGCCCACGACAGCCGCGCCGTGCTCCACAAGCGGCTCGACGAGCAGGCAAGGCAGATCGCCCAGCTCGATACAAGGGTGGCGATCAGCGGCGGCGCGGATGCGCGGATCCGCGAGGAGATCAAGAGCCTCAAGGAGACCGTCGAGAAGAACCAGGAGGCAGTCGCGCCGGCGCTTGACGAGTGGAAACGGATGAAAACGATCGGTTACGGGATATCGGGGCTGATCGCCTTCGCCGGCCTGACGATTGGCGGCATCATTGCCTATGCGAGTGACGGCGCGGTAGCGGCGCTCAGGCACTGGTTGAAGATCAATTGAACTTCGCCATTTCATCGCGGTGAACGGCCTGGCGCAACGCCAATGGCCGCCCTACCGCCAGCCGGCGAAACCTGATCAGGGCATGTTGCTGGATGCGATCCCGATGCTGTCCGCCCCTTCATATTTCGCTCGAGGGAATGAACCATTTTGCGGCCCCGGGATCTCGATCAGCCGTTCGTATTCCAGCTCCGGCACGCCGTAGCAGCCGCCTGCGATCTCGATCAGCTTGCTGCGGTCCGTGATGCGGACGTTGCCGCGTGTCGATCTGATGGCGTGCATGCCTTCAAGAATGTGCAGCTCATCGGTGACGCTCGCCCGCCTGACGCCGAGCATCAGCGCCAGGAATTCGTGCGTCAGCGGCAGATCATTGCCGTCGATGCGGTCATGGCACATGAGCAGCCAGCGGGCCAGCCGCTGATGCATGTTGAATTTTGCCGCTGCCAGCGCGGTGTGGGCAAGCTGCAGCTCGCAGGTATGCACATAGCGCAGCAGCAGTTGCCGCACCTCGGGATGGTCAAGGATCGGAAGAAAATCTTCCGTGGCCACCTGAAGCCCGTAACCCGGCACCTGCATGAAGGTCTTGTTCGGCGTTCGGTCGACGCCGAGGACGACCGGGTAGCCGGCGATGCCCTCGCGTCCGATGTGGCGGATTTCAACGCTTTTGCCGTCGGCGCTTTCCGCAACCATCGAGGCGAGGCCGCTTTCAAGAAAACAGACATGCTCGATCGGCTGGCGCGGCCGCACGAGCGAACGGTTCACGGGAAGGTCGATGGGCTCGAGAAGCGGCTCGAGAAGCTCGAAGGCATCCCTCGGAAACGAGCGCAACAGCCTGTTCTTCACTCCGCTCTGAATCATCATGATTCCACACCGCCTGCTGAATGACAAACGCGGGGTTAATTCCTTGGTTCAGCAATTTCACATTCTGTGCGGTTTTGACAATTGCAACGACCGACGATGTCTTGGAGAGCCGCAGCGCGACACCGAGCCAATCTCCTGCAGCGCGATGCCCGCTGCCGCGCGTTTGTGTGATTTAGGCCAGGCGGATGGCGGATCGGAAGGGGACTGTTGCAACCAGCGAGCCGTCCTCAGTCGTGATCTCGAACGCACCTCCGTCTGCCGGCTCGCCGGTACGAATCCTCTCCGCAATGATCTCGCGGGCGGAAAGGGTTGCTTCCTCGCAAGCAAGTTCAGGTGAAGCGAGGTCAATGCCTTCCGAATCTTCCTCGAAGACATCATTCCTGCGGACGTGGAAAAAATATCTTGGCAATTTGTGTTCCTCCATCAATTGAGATGGCCCGCCTAACTCCGCTCGCGACAAATTGTTCCTCCCGATCTTCAGACGAGTTCCACCCCAGGGGACAGAGCGTTGTTACAAAAAACGCCCCACCAAAGCGGGGCGAGTTGGGTTTTATTGGGAGTTGGTGGGCCGCACGGAGAAATCGAAGTGCATGGTCGTGAAACCTGCCTCCGTGCGACCCGGCGCCCTTACGCCGGCGCAAGGCTCTTGTTCCCAGCCGACCGGATTTTTCCATGCGTCGCAGCAATCGTTCTGCTGCGGCCGGCAAATGCACCAGGGATAGCCGCAACGATTTGCAGGCTGCCGATCTCCGACGCACCGACGTCAGCAATTGTCGCCTGGCGTCGCAAAAAAAGCCCCGCGTGAGCGGGGCAAGGATGGAAAGGCGGATTGGGGCGTGCATTCCCATCATCCTCGCGCGTAACTCGGCGGCGGCGGAAAAGTTCCAGCTACCGATACAATCTCTGAAATTTTCCAGAAAGCGGCGAAGCCCACGAGCTTTCAAGAGACGCAGCAAACGAAACCTGGCTGCACGAAACTCTTGCCACCTTCTGTAAAGATCAAATTTTAGAATCTGCTAACGAACAAGTCGGCGGCCTGTTGGTTTTCCTCTTAAGGAGGAAACAGACATGAAGAGCATGAGCAATCGCCAAGTTCGCATTCCCGGCCCGCGAGAGCACGATGTTGCGGAGCATTGCCGAAAGTTTGGGATCAGCCCGGCAGAGGAGAAGAAGTTGAAGAAACTTCTCGGCTCTCGGGCGCCGCTCCATGAAATCCAGGCCAATGCTCCGCCGCGGCAGCCAAGGTGGCGTTAGTCCAAGCGCGAAGCGGTTTCCCCGGGAATTGCATAAAACAGAAGGTGAGAGCGGTTCATTCCATGAAAACTGAACCGCTCTCATTCGTGAGGGATCGCGAAAGGCGGCGCATATGAGTGCTTCACGCCGCATTACGGCAATGATTCAAAGATTGAGCGAAACGGAAAGTGCCGCGAAGGTGGGTGAAAGAGCTTCTGTTGCCCGGATTTTCAACAATCGATTTTGTTTGGGACCTGAACCTAACTGCTCGGCTTGCTCCATCTGGATTCGTTGAAAGCCCGCTCCGGCGGGGTTTTTCGTTGGCGTTGCGATGTGCCTGTCGGTTTTCGCCCTGCGGGAGTTTATCGGTGTGACGGTCGCAACGTGCCCGGGCAGGTTGATGATGATCCCTCGGCGGAATTTCCGGGATCGTGGCGTCGCATTTTTGCCGGGGAACTTCCGACAAGATCAGGGGTTTTGGCGGCGGATCGCGCGGCAGGTCTCGTCTCCTGTACCACTGCTACCCCTGCAGGTGCTGCGCGGTCCACTGATGCAAGCACGATGATAGGCGCTTTGCTCCCGGCTGTCGCCAGCGGTCGTTCGTCACCTCGGCGTTAGAAGTTCCCACCGTCGAAGACGCCCCGATCCGCGTCGACCTCAGCACCTGCGCTGGCCCACGAAGGCACAGGTGCGGGCCAGGAAAGCGTGTCAATGCCGTGGTTGCCGCGACAGCATGAGGATGTAATCGTCGGCGATGTCGGCAACCACCATTGCGGCTTCAGCGGCCGTATATCCTTTGCCGATGGCGTCGCTGACGATTTTCATGACGGCCGGCTCAAGCGCTTCCCGACAGTCGGACAGAGTTTCGACATGCGGGCATTTTGCACGAAATTCCAAGACATTGTTCATGACATACCCTCCATTTTGATTGAGCTCGGCCCCTATGCATGGAAGCCGGCCTTTCCACGGAAAGGCAGGCAACGGTTCCGGCGAGCTGCTTCAGGAACCAGAAGTGTTTTCCTGAAGCTACGATGGCATAGGCCCCGATGTATTCAAGCGCATGCTGATATTAAGGTAAGCCAGTAGGGTTAATTCGTCCGCTGATGTTGCATCGTGACATCGAAAGCAGATGCAGGCCAGCCGCGGCTAACGCATCGGCCCGAAAATCGGGATCGATTTTCGGAGGCACGATGCGTCGATCCAAAGTGTGACGGCGCCGCGCGTCTTTTCAGACGCGCGGCGCTGTCATGCATGTCGCTCAAAACTGTGCATTGGTTTTGGGACGACGGCATGCATGAACGCCTGCGTGGCCTCAGACGCTGATGCGCCGGCCGGCCTTATCAGCCTCTTTGCGATTGGCGCCGTGCTTTTCGATGATGCCCTTGGCATCCTCGTTGGAAATGCGGTGTTTCTTCGCGAAGTAGATGACGTCGTAGGGCCCGTCGGTCACGGCCGCTTTGGCGGGCTGGGCCTTTTTCGTTGTGTCATTGGTCATGATTTTTCCTTTCAAGGCAATGTGGCGCCGGACATCAGGTCATGTCAGCGCCTATTCTCTCCGCAACGAGGATCGGAGAAGCGTCACTCTCAAACCGGCATCGGTCGAAGAACTGGCTTCGTGCCGTTTTATCGATGCGCTCGGGCCGTCTTGTGTTTTTCCCAGATCTGCGTCGCCTGCGCTGCGATCCCGGTCTTGTGGAAGCGCAGCAGGTGAAGTCCTTCATTCCGTCGTTTTTCGTCGAAGGCGCTGTTTTCGTAGTCGGCGCCTTCGACAATGCTCTCGCTTTGAAGAACGGCCTTCAATTCCTGCACATAGTGTCCGGTGATGTTGAAAAGGGCTTCATTCTCGGGTGCGTCTGTCATCGTTTTCCCTGTGGGTGGTCGTGTGGCATTGAACGCGATGCTGGTTCAGCAAGCCGCGTTGGTAAGATGCATCAAGCAATCCGCGCCCCTATGGGAAGGCTGGTATCGGACAGCGCTTAGCCGTGTCTGTCTGGAGTTCCATATATCGTGCAGCAAAGCCGCGCCGTGAATCGATGGTGGAGGCGCAGCAGGTCTGAAGACGGCACCTTAAACCACTTGCCGTCCCGATACCACGTCAATCGAAATGCCGAAGAATATGGAGGGAGCAGGGTTGTCTTCGTTTTCCGAGTTTAAAGCAAGCGATCCGGGTTCCCACCAAAATGGTTGCTTTTGCAGCAGAGACCAGGCGTGGAGGCGTTCGTCATGCCGGGCCGGCGTATCGGTCAGCTCATCATAGGTGCCTTGAACAAGCACGCTCTTCCACGTTCGGTTTTCGCCGAATTCTTCAACCTGAACACAGGCGGGCGAATGGGCCCGCAATAGATCAACCTTCAGGCCCGGCATGGAAAACATGAAAAGCCGGTCTTTTTCATAGGCATACTGAATGGGAACGATATAGGGATATTTTTCGCCGAGACATGCCAAGTGGCCACGGGTGTGGCCTGCCAGAAAGGCGAGGCAGTCTTGTTCACCCATTTCTCGCAATTGCATCGCGTAATCCAATTCCGTCAGCGTTTCAGCCCTTCATTCGATAGGCAGCAGAGCGTCTTGGCTAGCCGCAACAGTCTTCCAGCGCCTACCAGAAGACATCGTTGAGAATGATATAGACGATAAAGGCTAGACAGATTGCCGGTGTCGATTTCACCAGAAAGTCGATATACCGGAACCTGCCGATATGCTGAGCCACGCGTTTCCACGAATGGATGTTTACCGTGGAAGACATCATGCCCTCCTTTGGTTGGGGCCGGGTAACTCTGATTACCCCCGGGAAGCAGCACCCGTTCACAAACTGCCACTACACCAGATATGGGCGCCAAACATCTGCGCTACAAGGCGTGGCGGATTGCCGGTCCGGCAGAGAGATCCCGCTGCTATGCACGATCGCAAGGGGCGGCGCGGATGTCCCAGGATTGCTGGGCACGTCCATACAGAATTGCGCTTCTACCTCAACCATTGCTTCGATCAGTTTCAGTCGATCGAGTTTCCGCCGTTGATCGTCGTAGAGCCTGCCCAACAGCGCATAGGCCGGCCCGGAGGGTCTGCCTTTGTGCAATAGTTTCCTGATCACCATTTCCTGATCGGCAACGCGATGCGCCGCCTTCACGATATGGCGACGCGCCAGTTTCAGGTCTTTCGGGCGGTATCGTGTGGAAACCATATGCTTTGCTCCCCTGTCTCATCCCGCAGTAGCAGGATGGTGGCCATTTCAGTTCACCGGCCGCACGCCCCTTCTCGCGGTCAGCGAAAATCTGCGGCCGTGAGCGTGAAGTTGTTTCCGCGTCGATGCTGATAGGCCCGCGATGCGGCTTCCTGAATGGAAGAACGCGCTGCATCAAAGGCATTGAGATATGCGGCTTCGGAAGAATTGTGGGTGATCGCGTTGCCGAGGGCTGCTTCTTCGACCAGAAACCTGACTTCGAACATGCCGTCATAGCCGGTGAAGCGGACACCTTTTCGCGCTTCGTCGAAGCTGCGGCTTCTGTTGGGGAAAATAAGTGTCATTGCGGTTATCCTTGGAAGTGGGCGCGGCCGACCTGCGGAACTCGGGCACCGGTGATGATGATGGATGCACGAGGGAGCGAGCAGCTTGATGCCAGATGGTTGGCCATCAGCCTGCCTGCATGTCCGAGCGTCGACAGATCTTAATGGATCGTCTGCACGATGACCCGGTTTTCAAGCAAAGCTTCCGATGTCTTGATCAAGCGCATCGTACCCGTGATAACCTCATCGGAATAGAGCGAATCCGCACGGGAAATTTCGTCCGTCATATCGCGGAGAACCTTGTTGATCTCGAGCAGAGGCGGCACGAATTCCACCAATCCGGCGGCTGCCAGCCCGTGCGTCAAACGCGCGATCGCCTCCCTCAGGTGATCGACCAGTGCACGCCTTTCCATCGGCAGTGCCGACGGCTTCGCGAGGGTCGCTTCATCGTTGAACTGCATGATGCGAATCCTCCTATCACTAAAATGGGTTCCGCCACGGCATTATCAATGGCTGCCGCGGAATGAGGTTGCGGTCAGCTGGCAATAAGCGCAAGCTGATTCATCGGCGGGCACGATACGGGCACCGCTGCTTGGGGCGCGCCAGTGACGCTAGCGCCAGTGAACCCTAGCCCCAACGAAGGAGGACGCCATGTCTTCCACATCAGATCAGTTTTTCGGTGTCGACAATTTGAGGATGCTCGATCGTATCCTGCGAAAGGCCGGCTTTCGCGGCGGCGAAACTCATGCGGCCGATGATGGTGAGATCACCGCCACAAGTTTCCTCATTGATTGTTTCCAGATGGGCATCGTCGATGAGGCCGCGTTGAGGTCGTCGCTGAAAATGTATCTCGCGACACAGTTGAGTTCCGGCCCGCTTCCGCAGGCAATGGAAGACGCCTCCTTTGCCCGATGGCAGGATGACGGCGGCGCCCCGGTGAAAGCCTATCGGATCGCGCGGTATACGGCGTCCGGGCGTTCGGACGCATCGCTGCGGTCGTCAGGCTACCGTTTTCCCAAAACCAGACTGCCTGAACGATTGTCCGAGATCCCGTGAACGGGCCTGCCGCGATGTCGCCGATACCCCTCGATCGATCGTCGCGATGACATGACGGATAAGGAAGAAGACATGTCTGGGATTCCCGCCGATCAAAAGGACAGGGCCAGGAAAAGCAAAATCATCGCCTTCCTGCGGAAAATCGCAACCTTAAGCCCGACTGCAGACGATCTCATAGCGCAGGCGCGTCAAGCGCGGTCATCGTCAGCGGAGCACGAGATCGATAGCGCTGACAAGCAAGCCTATGGTCTGGCGCGTCCACACAAAGGTCCGTTCGATAACGCGACGGCATTCAGCGCTTCCACCTACGACCATGATCTCCCGACGCGGCAGCAATTGGAGGCCGCGCAACGCAGCCAATCCGATGCGGTTAAACAGCAGGAAGCAAACCGCCAAAGCGGCAGATTCCGCATGCGCGCAAAGAGCGCGAAGCTGAAATCTCCCTGAGCAGCAAATAGAAGAGCGGATGGCGTCCTAAAGATTTCTTCGCCGACTGAGCGGTGCTTGGCTCCAAGGTCTTTCCGCTCCGGTCCGTCGAAAAGCCCGCCTCAGGCAGGCTTTTCCTGTTTGCGGCAAAAGCTCGGGCGATCGTCACGCTGCCCCAAACGGCACGGCGACGAAGGTCTTGTTGCCGTCGCGTTCGACGAGCAGCAGCACCGACTTGCGGCCGGCCTTGCCGGCATCGGCGATTGCGGCCTTGACGTCGCGGGCATTGTGGACCGGTCTGTCGTTCACCGAGACGATGATATCGCCGGACTGGATGCCGGCGGCAGCCGCCGACCTGTCCGGGTTGACACTGGCGACTACCGCACCGTTGACAGAGCGCGGCAGTTTGAGCTGCTGGCGCACGTCGGGTGTCAGGTCGGCAAGGCCGATGCCAAGGCTCGGCTGGCCGCTGCTCTCGCCTTTGCTGGCGGGACTTTCGGCCGCGGCCTGTTTCTGGCCGTCCTGATTGGTGCCGACGGTGACGTTGAGATCGATACTCTTGCCGTCGCGCCAGACGCTGAGAGCTTCCTTAGCACCCGGCGAAAGGTCCGCCACCAGGCGCGACAGGTCTTTCGGCGTCTTGACGCTCTCGCCGCCGACTGAGGTGACGATATCGCCGGGCTTCAGGCCGGCATTGGCGGCCGGCGTATCGTCGGTGACGGCGGCGACCAGCGCGCCGCTGGTCTTGTCGAGGCCGACGGCATCGGCGACATCCCTGGTGACCGGCTGGATCTGCACGCCGAGATAGCCGTGATCGATCGAGCCGTCCTTCTGGAGCTTGGCGACGATCGCCTTGGCCTCATCGGAGGGAATGGCGAAACCGACGCCGACGCTGCCGCCGTTCGGCGAATAGATGGCGGTGTTGATGCCGACGACATTGCCGCTGCGGTCGACCAGCGGGCCGCCGGAATTGCCGTGGTTGATCGGCGCGTCGATCTGGATGAAATCGTCATAGGGCCCACTGTGCAGGTCGCGGCCGCGCGCCGAGACGATGCCGGCCGTTACTGTGGTGCCGATGCCGAAGGGGTTGCCGATCGCCAGGATCTGGTCGCCGAGCTTCAGCCTGTCGGAATCGCCCCAGCCAATGGTTTGCAGCGGCTTGCCCGCCTCTATCTTCAGCACGGCGACATCGGATTTCGGGTCGGTGCCGATCAGCTTGGCCGACAGTTCGGTGCCGTCATCCAGCATCACCTTGATGCCGACGGCATTGTCGATGACATGGTTGTTGGTGACGATCACCCCGTCGGGGCTGATGATGAAGCCGGAGCCGAGCGCCATTGCCTGCTGCGACGGCCGGTTTTTCGGCGCCTGGCGCGGCAGCGGGATGCCCTGGTCCTCGAAGAACTGGCGGAACTGCTCGTCCATCGGCGACTCCTGCTGGTCGGCGCTGACATCGGTTGTCTTGACAGTCGTGGTGACGGTGACGACGGCAGGCTTGTCGGCATCGACGATCGACGCGAAGGAGCCGCTGGGGGCAAGAACGCCGCCGGCATCCGAAGGCGCGGCAAAGGCGCTGGAGGCGATGATGGCGAAGGGCAGGCATGCCGCGCCGGCGATGATGGCGGCCCCGACGAGGGCCGCAGTGCGATGGTTGCGGAGGATGTGTGGCATCGTGGTGATCCCTTGGACGGTGGTCCCTGGCGAGAGCGTTGGCTTTGGATGGCGTCGTGGTTCCATGTCCTGGGACCTGGCGTCGGATGGCGTTTGGCGCCCAATTCCTCCTGGAAACGCGCAGTCGTCGAGGAGCGGCGACCGGGGGAGAGAAGAATTGGCGCTCGGGATTCATATGATCCCACCAAGCGGATTTACAAATTAAAGTTTGATCATGTTTATATTGCCGATTTGTAAGATATGACTGGAATTTAATCTTCGCCCGGATGCTTTCGGGCTGGCTGCCACGCCTTCGGATATTCCGGCCGGCTTTGCCTGGATTCTCGTCCTCCCGCGATGTTTTTATTCGACAATCAAATAGACTTAGTCACGGAGGCGGTGATCCGATCGCCGCATGCGCTCGTAATTTGCCGTCAGACGATCCTGCTGCTCTTTCTGGAATTGTATTCCGGATTCTGTTGCGAATATAAAATGTTAGTAGACTCTAAATTATTTCTTCTTCAAAAAGTAAAGGCCGCGATTCGAGGGCAGGCGAGTCTCGCGGGCGACGTATAAGGGGGGATGAGGGCAGCAGTGGAGCGGGGGCGGAAAGCCAGGCGCGGCGCGCATGTGAAGTTGAGCGATGTGGCGAAGAAGGTGGGGGTCAGCCCGATCACGATTTCGCGCGCGCTTCGCAATCCCGAAATCGTCTCGGAGGATCTGCGCCAGACCATCCTGCGCACGGTAGACGAGATGGGGTACATCCCCAATCTTGCCGCCCGGGCTCTGGCCGGCCGCCATAACGGCATCATCGGCGTCATCACGCCCGCTTTGCACCAGCACGGCTTTGCCGGCCTGATGATCGGCATCGAGGATTGCCTGCGCGCCACCGAATTCCGCGTGCAATATTCCAGTACGCTCCACCATGCCGACGGCGAGGCGGGCGAGCTCAGATCCTTCCTGACGCAGAAGCCGGCCGGCGTCATCATCGCCGGCGCCGAATCCTATGGCGATCTCCTGCCGCTGATCGAGGATGCCACCTGTCCGATCGCCCATATCACCGATCTCAGCCAGGAGCCGGCAAGGCTAGTCGTCGGCCTTGATCATCATGAGGCAGGCGCCGAACCCACCCGCTTCCTGCTGTCGAGAGGCTATGAGAGGATCGGCTTCATCGGCCGCGGCACGGATATTCGCTCGCGCCGCCGGAAAGAAGGCTATCAGGCCGCGATGCGGGAAGCCGGCCGTTTCGATCCCGATCTTGCCGTTGGCGGAAATGAGGGAAGCAGCACCGGCCTCGGCAGGGAATTGTTTGCCCGTCTGTTGCAGCGCGTGCCCGATATCGATGCCGTCTTTGCCCAAAGCGACGATCTGGCGCTCGGCGTCCTCATCGAATGCACCGCGCGCGGCATCCGCGTGCCGGAGGATGTCGGCATCTGCGGCTTCAACGATCTGGAATTTTCAGCCTTCACCCAGCCGACGCTGACGACCGTGCAGATTCCACGCTACGAAATCGGCTATCGCGTCGCCGACATGCTGCTGCGCGCCATCCGCGACGAACCGCCCGGCGAAGACAAGGTCGATTGCGGCTTCTCCATCATCCCGCGCGGCTCGACGCGCTAGCGCGGCTTGACGCGGCAATCTGGTACGATCTGCCAGCTTTGTGTCTGCCGATATCAGCCCAGTGTTCCTGCAAATCGTTCCGGCCACCGCTCACGTTGAAAAACCTCCGTCAGGAAGTCGATGAACACCCTTGTCTTGGAGGGCAGCAGGGTGCGGTTTGCATAATAGATCGAAATCGGGCCTGCATCGGCATACCATGCCGGGATCAATCGGATCAGCTCGCCGCTCTCCAGATAGCGAAGAGCATCCGCCTTGGCGATCATCGCGACACCAAGGCCGAGCAGCGCGGCGGATCGCATTGCCGCGGGATCGTTGACGACGATCGTCTCTTTCAAGGCCGCAGGCTGCTCATCTCCAGCAAGATTGCGCATCTGCCGCTGGTGAATTCGACCCGTCCGCATCGAGCGCATGACGATACCGTCGAGTTCGTGCAAGCCGGACGGATCATGAGGCGGAACCCGATCGCCCATATATCCCGGTGATGCCACGGGGATAATATGAGCGGGCGCCAATGCCCTGGCGATGATGCCGGGCGTCAATTCGAACCCTCCGCCGATCGCAGCATCGTAACCCTCGGCGATCAGATCGACCTGTCTGTTTTCGAACATCCATTCCGGCCGGATCATCGGATATCGCTGCATGAACTCCGGCAATAGCGGAAGGATGTAGCCGATGCCGAGTGTCGGGCTCATGCTGAGTTTCAGCACGCCGGATGGTTCGGACTGTTCGTTCGATGCTTTCGAGATCGCTCCCTGAATACCTTCCAGATGGTCACGGATTGCGTGCAGAAAGCGTTCGCCTGCTTCCGTGAGCGTCAGACTTCGGGTGCTTCGTTGAAACAGCCTGAGCTTCAGGTTGCCTTCAAGGGCTGCGACATTGCGGCTGACCGCCGCCGGCGTCAGGCCGAGCCGCCGTGCCGCCGAGGAGAAGCTCCCAAGCTCTGCGCTGCGCACGAAGGATTCCAGGTTTGCAAGCGTCTCCATGTCGTGACTTTCAATGAATGCTTGAAATTGATAACAGGCAATTCTGTCTAATCACAAGGGAATAACAAGGCGATATTCGCTCCATCGAAACCAAACAATGGAGTTATCGCAATGACCATCGGTATCATTGGCGCCGGCAAGATCGGCTCCGCCTTCGCCCGAGCCCTTGCCCGCAACGGCATCGCTGCCACGATCTCGAACAGTCGCGGCCCTGACACATTCCAGGAACTGACCGAGGAGCTGTCGCCGCACATTACGGCTGGGACGATCGAACAGGCGGCGAAAGCCGACCTCGTCCTTGTCGCCGTTCCTTGGTCAAAGCTTCCCAAGGCATTGGCAGGTCTTCCCGACTGGGCGGGCCGCATCGTGATCGACGCCAACAACCCCATCGAAGGACCGCTGTTCAAACCGGCCGAGCTGAATGGCCGCCTGTCGACGGAAGTCTTCGCGAGCCTGGTGCCCGGTGCTCGCGTCGTGAAGGCATTCAACCATCTTCTGGCGCATCTGGTTTCAGCCGATCCTCGCGCCGAGGGCGGCAGCCGCGTGCTCTTCTATTCCGGCGACGATGCCCAATCGAAGGCCGAGGTGGGGGCGCTGATCTCCAGACTGGGCTTTGCCGGCATCGATCTCGGGCCGATTTCGATCGGCGGCAAGCTGGCGCAGTTCCCCGGCGGGCCGTTGCCTGTCCTCAACCTCGTCAAATTCGGATGAACAGCGATAGGCCGGATCAATCCGGTCGATCTGCTCGAACTAGGCACAGCCCAGATTATTCCCTATACCGAGGGAATGATGACCACTGTGCTGAAAAATGGATAATACCGGACTGTCTCTCGACAGAATGCGCACCTTTGTCCGCGTCGCCGAACGCGGCAACCTGTCGATGGTCGCAAGAGAGCTGGGTGTCGGTCAATCCACCGTGACGCGGCACCTCAATGAACTGGAGCAGGCTGTCGGCGTACCGCTTCTCAGCCGCACGACGCGCCGCGTCACCCTTACGGATGAAGGCAGCCGCTATTATACCAACTGCCTGCAGATATTGCGCCTGGTCGAACAGGCTGCTGAAGAAGCAAGAGATGCCCGTCAGGCCCCGGCCGGCGCTGTTCGGCTTTCTTGTACGGCAGCCCTCGGCGTGATGCACATCACGCGTCTGATCTTTGATTTCCAGGACAAGCATCCGGACATCCGGGTCGACCTCAACCTGACGGACGAGCGTATCGACCTGGTTCGCGAAGGCGTCGACGTGGCACTCCGTCTTGGGCCTCTCGCCGACAGCGCGATGAAACTTCATGCGCTCGGAGAAAGCCATCGGCTGCTGGTGGGCGCTCCGACCTATTTGTCCGTCCATGGACGGCCTGAACACCCAGCCGATCTGTCACGCTACGAAACCGTCGTGATGTCTAATGTGGCCGGCAGCGATCAGCTCGTTCTTTCCTCTCCCGATGGCACAAGCCTGATGATCCCTGTCAGCGGCAAGTTGCGCGTCGATCACGGGCTTGCGGCGCGCGAAGCCTTTGCCGCCGGACGCGGCATTGGTCCCGCACACCTCTGGTTGGTCCACGATCTTCTCGATGACGGCCAGCTCGAGGTCGTGCTTGGCGACTATCGTCCTTTACCGGTTCCGGTGAGCTTGCTGATCGTTCCAGAGCGTGCAGCCATTGCCCGCGTTCGGCTTCTGGTCGACTTTCTCGTCGCCGAGATTTCCAGATTACCGGGAATCCGGCCGTCGTAATTTATAGACCGAAAGATCGCTTATCGCCACGCCACCCCGTCGTTCGCAGATATTGTTCCCAGTTGAGCGTGTCGGGGTTCAGGCGACGGCTCCATTCAAGATCGTGTTCCTTGCCGAAATAGCCATAGTCGACAGCATATTCGACCATCCCCAGAATCTCTCGAACGAGAAGTTCGTTGGCAGCAAACTCGGGAAAATAGTGCAGCAGGCCATCCCGGGTGAAAGCGTTTCGATACGCGGCCTTGAGCCCGGTCACGCGCTGAAAGGTTTCGACCATTTCCCGCGGAGAAATGATGTCGCCAACGATCGGCAGCGTTTTGCCGTTGTAACGCTCGGGGCTTGAGAAAATTTCGAGGACGACCGGCCCGGTCGCTGTCAGCGGATCGACAAAGGGCGCTCGAAAATCTTCAGGAAGATAGACCGGCAGGAGGAGCGTATCGCCCTCCATGCGCGGCACATAATATTCGAGAAGATTCGTGTAGAAGAATGCCGGCATGATGAAGGAATGAGAGATCGGCAGGCCGCGAATATAGTCTGCAACGCGCGCCTTGTCGGTAAAATGGGGCGCATACTTCGTGCCGCTGGTGATCTTGTCGACATTCTCAAGCGTGCTGAAAACAATATGCCCGACGCCGGCCTCAACGGCGGCATCCGCCAGTTGCCGACCGAGAGGCGCCTCGATCGTCTCCGGCGGGGCGATCGGCGGTGTCATCAGAAATGCGCCATCCGCGCCTTTGAAGGCGGCAACGAGGTCCTTTTGACGGCCAAGTTCGAGAGGGACGGCTAGGATTTCAGCGCCGCGTTCCTCCAGACGTAACGCTTCAGGCGAATCCCTTTTCCGGGTGAAAGCACGCACCCGGAAACGCTGGCTCTCAAGGAGTGCCGCGGCGACGCTGCGCCCCTGTTTGCTCGTTGCACCGGCAATCGCGATCAGTGGCTTTTCATGTGCAGACATAGAGCTTTAAACCTTTCCCTGTCATTGACGCTGACTGCGGTGCCAGGCGTCACTTTGCGGGGAGGACGGTCGGCCTGTGCCGAGAGCCCACCTCAATGGCGGGCACCTTATCGCAACAGGTTCTATGGCTGTAGATATCTGAAATGCATAATATAATGCCATTTTATGGATAAGTGGCGCCGGCCAGCCGCGGATACAAACCGGTTCGCCATCCCGGATCACAACGCCGAAACCCGCGCCGGAATGACCGCAAGCGCCGAAAAGCCATCCCTGGACTCTGCCGACATCCAGGATCGCGACGGCGCAAGTGTCGTCCTCGAAACCATTTCTCAAGTGCCGGCGGTGGCTCAGACATCTCTTCGCCAATGGCGGCGCTGATGGACTAAAGCTGAGAGCTACGTTGCAAATTTCACCCTGCTGATCGTCAAATAAACGGATAGAGCCAAGGGTTTCGAAGTGCTGCTCGGTCGCCGCAAGATATTACTTTTATTGAATTCTTTCCAACTAAGGATCTTAGCCTGTCTGGCAGATGTATTAATCATTGTTAAGTACTGTTGAATATGATTAATATTATGTTAATCTTAAAGAGATTAGGGGCGTTTATCGCTTTCAAAGCGGAAATTCGAAACATGAAGCTTTCGAAGATGATATCTCCAGCGATGCCTCAATATAGGTTGAGATTCGGTTCTCGCCTACATCAAACAATACTGTGCATTGTGTTTGCAGCAATTGTTCCATTGACGCCAGCAGCGGAAGAGTTGCCTTCGCCTGCGGAAGCGGTCTCGGTTGTGACACCTGGTGAGACTTCGGCCCGGCAGCCTCAATTGTTGCGTGACGTTCTTCGCGCAGGCGATAAATTGAATCTGGCATTTTACGAAAGCCTGGCCTCCGTAGAAGATCGCTGGACGGGTTCACGGGGCACGGTTCCCTGGAACTTTTATCAGCGCCCCGAACTCACTGGCGAATACGTCGTTGAAGCGGACGGAACGATTTCGCTTCCGCTTTTGGGACGCTTCCCGGTTCGAGGGCTTCCTCCGGCGGATGTGGAGGCGATAATTCTTCCTTCGTACGAAAATTTGGTCGGCAGAAAGGGGTTCGTGAATATCGTCAAGATTGAGCACCAGCCTGTTTATATTACCGGCCCGGTTCGTAATCCCGGGTCGTTTCGATATGTTGATGGCATGACCGTTCTGCATGCCGTTGCGCAAGCGGGGGGCATGGCGGCGAAGAGCATTGAGCCATGGCAGGGTGTGGAAATCACACGTCAGATCGAGCGGTTGAAGACTGAGCTGGCCGATCTGAAGCGGCTTGCGTCGCGAACCGAGGTGCTCAGGGCGAAGCGCGATTCCGTGCAAATTGCCAGCATTGGCGCACCTGTTCTTGGTCCCGATCCCGATGCCCAACGGTTGCTGGATGATGAGACATGGCAGCGCCAATTGGTAACGACGAGCAAGGATGCGCAGAGCAGTGCTTACGCAAAATCTGTTGCCGATGCTCAGGCCGATCTCGATCTGCGTCAGGCCCGCGTCGGCAATTATGATGCCACCATTCGGGTCCGTCAGGATCGGCTGGCAAGTATCGAGAATTTGGCCAAAAACAAGCTTGTCACCAGCATCGAGTTGACCCGGGCACAAAGCGAACTGACCGAGTCGGAAGATCGAAAGCAGCAAGCCGTCATCGATGTCGAGAGCGCAAAGCAACGGTTGGCGGCAGCGAAACAGGACGTTGAGCGCGATCGTATCGAACGCAAGATCGAGATCGAAAAGTCGGCAGCGGATGCGGAAAGAGGCCTATCCACGGCATTGAAGACGACCGAGAGCGATCTTGAAATCTTCCGGTCGATGGTATCGTCGAATGATAGCGCCGGTGCTGAATTTGAAATCGTTCGGCCTGGACCAAATGGAGTCACAGTCGAACCTGCTACCGAAGAAACGGTCTTACAGCCTGGCGATCTGATCAAAGTACATTGAGACGCAGCCACATACCCTTCCCCGACTGGGGAGAGTTTAGTCCTCCTCTCGGCCAACGAGCTCAGAGGCATCGTCGATTTGCGATTTGTCACGCGGTCCAAAACGCCAAGGAGAGCTTATGTCTGCAATACAAGCTGTAGAAGCCTCGCATTCCTCGATGCCGGTCCAAGGTCCGATGTTCAATTTGCCAAGGACCTCGCTCGTCATTCCAACCTTGAACGAAGCGGAAAACATTAAGCTGCTTTTGCCCCGCATACCGACATGGGTGCATGAAATCATCATCGTCGATGGGCGATCGACAGACGGAACGCCTGACATAGCGCGAAGCATGCGCGATGATGTCAAGATCGTACTTCAGCCTAAGAAGGGCAAAGGCATCGCATTGCGGACGGGCTTCGAAGCCGCATCTGGTGATATGATCGTGATGCTGGATGCTGACGGTTCGATGGATCCTTACGAAATCATCCTGTTCGTCGCGGCTCTTGTTGCAGGTGCGGATTTCGTCAAGGGTTCGCGCTTTATGCAGGGTGGCGGAACCAGCGACATGACGGTCATCCGCCGGTTCGGCAATCTGGGCCTGACCCTGCTGGTCCGGATGCTGTATGGCAGCTCTTTCAGCGATCTGTGCTACGGCTACATGGGCTTTTGGAGACGGCATGTTCCTTTGCTGCGTGCCGATTGCGACGGCTTCGAAATCGAAACGCTGATCAATTTGCGGGCCCTGAAGAACAAGCTCAAAATCATGGAAGTCGCAAGCTTTGAATCGGAGCGCGTCTACGGCGTCAGCAATCTGCGTGCCCTTCCGGACGGCTGGCGCGTGCTGAAGACGATCTTCCGGGAACGCGTCAGTACGCCGACGGGCGTCCAAGTCCTCGAGCAGGGCATGTCCTGAGGTCTGGATGTAATTGGCGAGGCCGCATGATGCGCATTTTAATGCTCAGCGCGAGATACCTGCCTTTTGCCGGAGGGACGGAAACCCATGTAAGCGAGGTCGCAACCCGGCTCGTGGCCAAGGGGCATGCGGTGACGGTATTGACGGGCAATCCCGACGGCCTTCTTCCGGCAGCGGAAACCCGAGACGGCGTGCAGATTATCAGGCTGAAGACCTTTCCCCGTGGGCGGGATTGGTGCTTCGCCCCCGGCGTCTTCAGGGCGGTCGCCGAAGGTGATTGGGACCTGATGCATGTTCAGGGCTACCACACTTTCCTGGCACCGCTCGGAATGGCCGCCGCATTGCGCAAGGGGCTTCCTTTCGTGGTCACCTTTCACAGCGGTGGCCATTCGTCACGATTTCGGTCCTCGATCCGGCGCTTCCAACACAGAATGCTTGCGCCTCTGGCTGCCAGGGCAGCGCAACTCATTGGCGTGTCGCGATTCGAAGCGGATCTATTCAGCCAGAACATGGCAATCGCGAGAGACCGGTTCATTGTTGTCCCCAACGGCGCGCGCCTGCCGGAAAAGTCCGGGCGGCGACCCCCTTCACCTCACGACAAGCCGCTGATTGTCTCGCTCGGCAGGCTGGAGCGCTATAAAGGTCATCATCGGGCGCTTGCTGCGTTTAATGTGCTGGCAACGAAATTCCCTGATATGCGCCTTCGGATCCTGGGAGAAGGCCCCTATGAGGCGAAGCTGCGTCAGCAGGTGGCCGAGCTCGGGCTCGGCAACCGCGTCGAGATCGGGGCAATTCCGCCGGCCGACCGGTCCGCAATGGCCGATCTTTTGTCTTCGGCCGCTCTTGTCGTGCTCCTCAGCGATTATGAAGCTCATCCCGTGGCGGTTATGGAGGCGCTTTCGGTCAAGGCTCCCGTACTGACCACCGACACGTCAGGCTTTCGGGAGCTGGCTGAGGAGGGCCTCGTGCGATCCATTCCGCTCAACGCTTCGCCAGACTTCACCGCACGTGAAATGCTCGCCACCATGGACGCCGGGCCGATCTCAATTGAGACGAGGTTGCCGGACTGGGACGATTGCACGGACCGGCTGCTGACGGTGTACAGACGCGTATTTTCGCATCCGCAGCCTGAACTGCGAACCGGTCCAGCACTGCTTGGAGATTTGAAGCACGATGACCGTTGTTAAGGGACGGGCTTCTCCAGGCCAGCAGAAGGCCTACCAGGACGGAGCTTATCGTCACGGCTATCCAGGAAGGGTTTCCATTCCACGCGTTGATCTATGGATCGCCGCATTTCTGGGCCTGCGCAGGCAGGACAGCGCGGTCGGCGGCATTGCCGATCCTTCGTCGCTGGGGATGTCGCCGGTCTTTGCCTTGCTGTGCAGCTGCGCCCTTATCGTGATCGCTCTTGCTGCAAATGCCAGTCGGCTGGGGGAGGGCTGGGCGGTTCCGACGTTCTATACCGCCATCGCCGCGATCTTTCTCCCGCCAGCGGCGCGGATCATCCATCCGGGAGCCAGCCGCCTGGAGCGCTTGGCGCTCATAGTGATCGTCACTTCAGCGCTCTTCGTGGTACGCGTCATCCGCGCACCCGTCGCATTCATAGACCATGACGAATTCCTGCACTGGGCGACGGTGAACGACATTCTAGAGGCGGGGCGACTGTTCCGGCCCAATCCCCTTCTGCCGGTCAGCCCGCTCTATCCCGGGCTGGAGCTCATAACGTCCGCCTTGGTCAACCTGTCCGGACTGTCCGTCTTTGCGGCAGGCCTCATCGTGTTGGCGGCGGCGCGGATGGTGCTGATGCTCACGCTATTCCTGCTCTTCGAGAAGATCACGAATTCGGCGCGGATCGCCTCCATCGCCTGCCTGATCTACATGGGCTCGTCCACGTTTTTGCTGTTCGATGTCCACTACTCCTATGAAAGCCTGGCGATCCCCATGCTTGCGGCGGTGCTGTTGGCTTCGGAAAGCCGACGCATGGAGCGAAGCGACACGGCAGCCTGGCGGACGGTCGTCGCCACCATGGTCCTGATCGTGGCGCTCGCGGTTACTCATCATCTCACCTCCTATTTTTGCACGGCCCTTTTGTGCGGCACGGCGGTGATGGAATGCCTGCGGCAGGGCGCGTCCGCCATGCAGAGGCGGCAGGCGATCCTGCTGGCCTCGATCGCCGTGATTGCTCCGGTCGCCTGGTCGAAGATCGTCGGGAACCCCACCGGCGGCTACATCCTTCCCGTACTGGAAGGCGGCATAAACGAGGTAGCGCAACTCGTATCGAATTCGACCGCGACGCGTAGGCTTTTCGTGTCGGACACGGGAGCCTTGGCGCCTGCTTGGCAACGTTACCTGACGATGGCAGGCGTCGCGCTGATCTGCCTGGGCCTTCTCACCGGCTTTCTCCGCTCGCTCGTTTTCAATGGGCAGCACCGGGATGCGAGCATCCTCTGGCCGCCGACCAGATGGCGCCTATGGCAGTCAAGCCTTCTCGAGATCCTCGTTTTGGCGACGCTGGCCTATCCCGTCAGCATCATCTTCCGGCTGACGCGCAGTGGGTGGGAGATCGGCAACCGCATCGGCTCGCTATCTTTCCTCGGCGTCGCGATTGTCGTCGCGGTGGCCGTCGCGGCGTTCTGGCACGGCACGTCGCGTGGCTGGCTGCGCGCAACGGCGCTTGCCGCCGCCGCAACGACGGTGCTGATTGCTGGCGTCATCAGCTCCGAGGGACCACGTATCCTGGTTCCGGCCGCCTATGAAGTGTCAGCCGACTCCTCGTCGATAGAACCGATGGGGATCAGCGCCGCAAGGTGGACCAGGGAATGGCTGGGCGGCGACCAGAATTTCGCAACCGACCGGATCAATCGCCTGCTCCTGTCTACCTACGGCCGGCAAAAGGTCTCGACCACGCTTGAGAGTGGGCAAGATACAAGCATGGCCATCACCGCAGCCGATCTCGGCCCGATGGAACGTAAGCTGCTGATTGACCAGGGCATCGGCTTCGTCATGGTCGACCTGCGCATGACCACCGGCCTGCCCGGCGTCGGCGTCTATTTCGACGGCGGCGCGCAAGACCGAAACCACATGGTCCCCCTCCAGGCGTCGTCGCTGCTCAAGTTCAATTCCGAGCCCGATGTCGACCGCACCTTCGACAACGGCTTCATGGTCATTTTCGACGTGGGGCGGCTCGGGAAAGCACGGCAGCCCGCCGTCCCTCGTAAGCGGACCGGAGAGCCGGTGCAATCCTTGGGACGAACAGACGGAGATTCGCAATGATCGATAGCCGTATCGACGCTTTCATGTGCGTCCATTCGCGGGACATCGAATATCTACTCGAAGCGTCCCTTCGCTCCTACCAGCAGCATTTCCCCGACAAGGGAAACCTGACCATGGTCACCGACAACCCGGCCGCTTTAAGAGCCTTCCTCGACGCGAAGGGTCTCGTGCCTGGCGCCGCTGTCACCGGCGACAACGATTGGCTTTCGGCCAGCGAACTGGAACTTCCTGGCTGGTTTCGGCAGCAGATCATCAAGCTGCGTGCCTTCGAATTCTGCCGGACCGAGCATTTCTGCAATCTCGGTGCGGATACACTGCTGCTGCGGCCCATTGCGACGACCGATCTGATCGACCGGCGCGAACCAGTTCTCTATTATTCCAGCCACAGGCTTCCCGATCTGCACTACCGTTTCGAGAAGAAACGGTTGCGCAATGTTGCAAAGATCCTCGGCGTCGAGCCGGCCCGGTCTTTTCGCTACGTCGATTTCATCAACGATTTCTTCTGCTTCAAGCGCGAATGGCTCATCGCGCTGAATGACTACATCGCGTCGAAATACGGCTCGAAACCCTACGTCGAGCTGCTCAAGGGTCTCAGCGCGTCAAAAGACCAGACACGGTTCGGGGAATGGACGCTCTATTCCGTCTTTCTGCTCGATGTGATGCACCGGTCGCCGACGATGCGCGATGCGCGCGGGGCCTATCTGACGCAGATCCATAGCCGCCTCGGCCTCACGCTGAGCCGGCTGGACAGCAAGATCGTTCATCTCGTCCAGAAATCCTTCGACCCAAACGTGATCCGGCAGAAGCTCATGAAGGTGAACCCGGGCGCCGCTCAGATCGTCGGCGCGACGGCATGGGCGGATGCAGGAGCTCGCCCCCGATGATGGCCCGCCGTGTGTTTCTGGGAATCCTTCCGCTGTGGGTTCTTGCCGCTGTCTTGGCCGTAACCTGGCTGCCCGGAACCTTTTCGACCTGGGAGAAGGCGGTCCGCCTGGCGCTCTGCGCGCCGCTGATACTGTATCTCCCGGGCCGCATGCTGGTGGATACCCTGCGCATAGAGGGCGATACGGTCACAAGGGGAACGCTCTCGGTGTTCCTGAGCTTCGCGGCCTGCATTCTTTGTGGGCTTCTGCTGCATGTCGCCGGGCATCTCGATGCGCGAGGCTGGGTCTACGCGCTCGGCCTGACGACGATCGCCGTTCGGTGGCTGAATGTCGTTTTGCCGCTCGCAAGGCCGGTTCCAGCCATTCCCTGGGCTTGGCCCGGCCGCCGTTTTTTAATCTTCGCAATTTCCATGATCTTGGCGACGAGTTCCGTCCTCGTGGCGCGCCCGGTCGCGCTTGAACGCAAGCCGTTTCATTTCACCGAGCTTTGGATGGTGCCGAAATGGAACTGGACGAACAATGTGGTAACGGTCGGCGTGCGCAATTCGGAAGACGCCAGGACGCTTTACAGTCTTGACCTTGTTCTGGGCGGAAACTTGATTGGCAAGATGCCAACCTTCGAACTGGCGCCTTCCTCCAGCCAAACCTTCGAATTCTCCGTACCAACAAAAACGCGCGCCCCCGCACGGCTGGAAGCCTGGCTCTACAAGGCCGGCGACAGGGGAACGATCTACCGCAAGGTCTGGATGACCATCGATACGCTCCAGTCCCCGGCACCGACCGGAATGACCCTTCAGTTCGCTAATCCGGAGACGAAAAATGGATAATTTCCAGCACCCCGTGCCCGGCAAGCTCACGACGGCAATCGTCATCTGCTGTTATTCCGACAAGCGCTGGCACATTCTCAACAAAGCAATCGAGGCGGCAGCGCGCCAGGTCCCGGCCGCGGACGAGATCCTCGTCATCGTCGATCACAATCCGGCACTGGCGCTGCGTCTGCGCGCCAAACGCTTCGAAACTCCGGTCAGGATCGTCGAGAACATTCATCCGCCCGGCCTCTCCGGTGCCCGCAACACCGGGATTTCTGTCAGCCTCGGCGAGGTCATCCTGTTTCTCGACGACGACGCCGTGTCGGATCGAAATTTGCTGGCGACCTTGGTGCGGCAACTCGAGGATCCCTCGGTTCTGGGCGCCGTCTCCGCTATCCGCCCGTTGTGGGAAACAGACCGTCCGTCCTGGTTTCCCGACGAATTCCTGTGGACCCTCGGCTGCACCTATCGCGGCCTGCATCCGGGGCCGGTGCGCAACCTCATCGGCGCGTCGATGTGCATCCGCCGATACGTCTTCGATTATACGGGCGGCTTCGATTCCGGCTTGGGCCGAACGGCCAAGGCTTTGCCGCTCGGATGCGAGGAAACCGAACTCTGCATCCGTGCAACCAAGGCCTTGCCGCATGGCCGTTTCGTCTTCGAGCCGTCCAGCGGCAGCGATCACGCCATACCCGCCGATCGCGCGACGTGGAAATATTTCCTTCACCGATGCTGGGCCGAAGGGCTTTCAAAGGCCAGCCTATCGTTGATGGCAGGCTCCGGCGAGGCGCTGGCGTCGGAAAAGACCTATATGACGAGGACCTTGCCCCAAGGGGTCATGCGGGGATTCGCTGATCTGCTGCTCGGCCAGCCGAGCGGCCTTCTTCGCGCCGTCGCCCTGGCCGCCGGCCTAGGGGCCACCGCGGCCGGATTCGCTCTCGGCAGGACCCGCGCGGCCCTTACGCGACGGTTCACCTCCGTTCCTGCTCGCGCGCTCGAACGGGTGGAATAGGCATGATGACCGTCAGCGCCGCCATTGCTAACGTCCGCAGCCTCCTGATGCACCAGGCGGTTTTGCTCCTCAATGCAGGCATGCTGGGGCTTGGAACGTTGATGACGGCCATTCTCGGCTTCGTCTACTGGTGGTTCGCAGCGCGTACCTTCTCGGCCGAAGCTGTTGGGCTCGCCGCCGCCGCCATATCGTTGATGAATCTCCTCGCGAATCTTGGTGAAGTCGGTCTCGGGCCCTTCCTGATGGGCGAGATGGGCCGTCAGCAAAGAGCAGGCCCCTTTCTGACGGGCGCCCTCCTGGCCTCGTTCGGCGCCTCCATCGTGGTGGGGCTGATCTATCTTGCTATCGCAGCCTTTACATCGACGCAGCTTGGCTCGATCGTCGGTTCCTCCGCGACCGATCTCTTTTTCGTCGCTGGTTGCGCTCTGACGGCCGTGACCCTCGTGCTCGACCAAGCCTTGGTCGGCCTCTTGCGCAGCGGCCTTCAACTGGCCCGGAATGTCGTCTTCGCCGCCAGCAAGCTTCTTCTACTGATTGCTCTCGGCCTGACACTTGGCCGGGCGACCAGCGAACTGGCGATCTTCACCACCTGGTTTGCCGGGCAGCTTGTCTCGCTGGTCGTCGTGGCCGGGCTTCTTGTTTATGCCGGCAGGCGCGTTTTCCACCGGCCGGAGATTCGAGCCTTCCGCCCGATGCTCGGACAGGTTTTCGGCCATCACGCGCTCAGCATGGCTGTTCAGGCGCCGGCGCTGCTGCTGCCATTCGTCGTCACGGTGATGCTGTCCGCTGAGATCAACGCCGCCTTCTATGCCGCCTGGACGGTGCTGAACGTCGCGCTTCTCGTCCCTGCGTCACTCGCCTCGGTGTTGTTTGCCATCGCTGTGCGGGAGCCGGAGCTATTTCCCGCGCGCCTGCGCCTGTCGCTCGGCTTGTCGATGCTGGTCTGCGCGGCGACCGCCTTGGCGTTCCTCTTCCTGTCGCGCTTCATGCTCTGGATATTCAATCCGGCCTATGCTGTGATCGCAGGAAATGGCCTTCAGTTTCTGGGCGTTGCCGCTTTCGGAATGGCGTCGAAGTATCATTATCTGGCGGTTCAACGTGTCCGACGGCGCCTGGGCTTTGCCACGCTCGTTCTGATCGGCGGTGCGGTGCTGGAGATCGTGGCCGCCGCCGGCGGTGCGCAATTCGGGATCGCAGGCACAGCCAACTTCTGGGTCTTTGCTGTTTCGCTGGAAGGCCTGCTTCTGTGCCCGGCATTATATTGGGCCGCACGGCGCACTGCGACGCCGTCCACCACCGCGCCATCAGCGGCTGGCGGTGTCTCGACCTACGGCAATTCCCTCGAGAAGACAGACCAAATCGGAATTGCGTCACGGGCTTGAAAGGGAGTTTCTTCGCATGAGGCTTATTCACCGTTTCCGGAATTTCGCTGTCAGCGCTGCGGCGCTGGCGCTTTTTTCGTCTGCTCAAGTCGGATCTACGGACGCGCAGTCATCTGCGCAGCAATCTTTCGTCACGACGAAAGAGGGGGGCTTCGTGCTGGACGGCAAGCCATTTCGCGTGGCCGGTGTAAACAACCATTATCTGACATTTGGCTCGTCAGGGGAAGTCACCCGCGTATTGGACGATGCCACGGCAATGGGTGCCAATGTGGTGCGCACCTTCCTGCAACCGGTTATAGGGTCGCTGGACGGCCAGGTGCCGACGATCTGGAATTCAAAAAGCACGGCCGATTCCAGCAATCTGGGAACCAAGGGCATCTATATGATGAGTTGGGATCCGATAACCAACAAGATGGTTCCCAACGACGGACCTGACGGCCTGCAAAAGGTCGATTACCTCATCGCGGAAGCGGCGAAGCGCAAGCTTAAGCTGATCCTCGCATTCGTCGATTTCTGGGCCTACACGGGCGGTGCCCAGCAGATGAACGCCTGGTACGGGAGTTCGGACAAATACACCTTTTTTGCCGCTGATCCGCGAACCCGACGCGATTACAAGGAATGGGTTCGGCATGTTCTGTCGCGCGTCAACACGATTACCGGTGTCCGCTATTCCGATGACCCCACCATATTTGCCTGGGATCTGGCCAACGAACCTGACATCCATCCCAAACCGCTCCTTTATGAGTGGGTGTCGGAAATGTCAGCCTATGTCAAATCCCTGGCGCCGAAGCAGCTCGTCACGACGGGCCATGGGAACATAGATCAGAAGCTGGCGGATATGAATATTCCGAGCGTCGATTTCGGCACGTGGCATGGCTACCCATCCTACGCCAAAATGAGCCATTCCGATTTCGATGCCCGCATTCGCGAATACTGCGCGATCGGGCGAAGCATCGGAAAACCGGTGATCCTGGAGGAATTTGGAATTCCGCGATCCGATGCCGATCAGGCAAACGCCTATGGAACCTGGCTGAATACGATCGCCACCTCGGATTGCGGAGGCTGGGTGGTCTGGCGGCTCGTCAGCACGCAGGACTCGGGCCTCTATCCCCAGGACGACTACGACAAATTCGACATCCATAACGATGGGAGCCCTGCTTGGCAGGCTCTGCGCGACGCCGCCCTCAAGCTTCAATAGGTCCACCGAAGCCATTCCGCCGTCCAGCATTAAAGCATGTCGCGCAAAAGTGTGCAGCGGTTTTGCGACAACGGCATGCGTAAAAACAAAGACCTAAAGCGCGAGGAGCGAATCTGAAAGATCGCGACGCGCTTTAGTCGTCTTGCGCGCGGATCGGGTACGGCACCGGGTGCTGCCATTCGATTTGATGGCTGCCAACAACATGTGGCATATCGCTCGAAGGCGGAAACCGATTTCAAGACGAAACATGCGTGACACGACGATCGGAAGCGCGCCCGCGAACCGGGATGGTCGCGCGAACGAACAAGTGATAGCGATCTCAACGGAGTATTGACCTAAATGCTTCCATATTTTGCGATCTAAACTGGGCCTGCAGCTTCGCCAAATATTCGCGGTATGGGACAAAACGGAGATTTTTCGAAGGTCAGCAGTTGGTAATATGAATAATGCGGACGGCTCGCTCCCAGATGCGATATCGTAAATCATCATCGGGCTACCCGATTCGAAATAGGGATTGCGGCAGTGAACTCTTCACGCTTTCTTCAATCAATCGTCGAAGCCGAATCCCATGATACACGCTTGAATTTCGCCCGCACCGTGATTTTTCAGCTCTATAGTGCTTGCCTGCCAACCGGTTCTGCGCCGGCTCAGTTTTCCGTCGAACTCACTCTATCTGAAGAAGAAGCGGTCACGCTTGTCGTGCGGCCGTTCGTCAATAAGGTCGAAGCACTTGGCGGGCTTGTGAAATCCCTGTTTTCGACAAACGCGGAGACCGTACTGCGAGCCCTGCCATGCAGGGTGGAGGATAAGGTTGGATCTGGCATTGGATTGATACTTTTCGTCGACGATGAGCCGATGATTACCATCGGATCTCTTGCAGATGATACCGGACTGTTTCTTCGCCAGATCGAGCCGGCATCCAGGAATACGTCCGGGGTTGCCACAATCGGTACGGTGGTAGGCCAAAGACTTGCCAGTGTGGTTCCTATTCCGACTGGATCTCTCGATCTGCGCAAGCCGAAATAACGGACGCTGACCGATCAAGGGATCAGCAGGATACTGCCCGCCGAGCGTCCGGACTCCATCTCTTCGTGCGCCTTAGCAACGTCGGCCAAACGATATTCGGCACCGATCTGCGAAACGATCCCTGTTTCCATCGCGCCGACGGCAGCCAGAGCAGCCTCGCGATACTGTCCGACGTCGGCGCACCAGGCCATGATGCTCGGATGGCAGAGCGCCTTGCCCGGGCGAAGTTCCTCGACGGGCACCGGTGGAATAGCACCGGCGGCCTGACCGATGGTGACAGCCATGCCGAATGGGCGGACGGAGCGTATGCTCTTGAGAAGCGTGTCGCCGCCGATCCCGTCATAGGCGACGTCGACACCAAGCCCGTTCGTCAGCCGCTTCACGTCCGCGACGATATCGGCGTCTCGTCCAACAATGAGGTGATCGGCTCCGTAAGATGCGGCGAGGGCGGCCTTTTCGGAGGAGCCGACCGTCCCGATCACCGTGGCATCGAGCGATCTGGCCCAACGAACGAGGATGCTTCCAAGCCCGCCCGCGGCCGCATGGATCAGAACGTGAGTTCCTGCGCGCACATCATAGGTCTTCTTCAACAGCATGTAGGCGGTCATGCCTTTGAGGAGCGAACTCGCTGCCGTTTTCGCTGAAACGGCATCCGGAAGCTTGATCGCCCTTTCGGCGGCAATGTTCCTCGTGGAGCGATAGGCGCCAACCGGAGGCCCGGCATAAGCAACGCGGTCACCCTTTTGGAACATGGAGACGCCAGGGCCGACGTCTTCGACGATACCCGCCGCCTCGGCGCCGATCACCGACGGGTAGGACGGCATGGGGTAGATACCCTTTCGGTGATAGACGTCGAGAAAGTTGGTTCCGATCGCCTCATGACGGATCTTTATCTCGCCATCACCGGGAGGTTCAGAATGGTGATGCTCCTCGACATGGAACTGGGTGACGTCACCTGGGGCATTCAGCCATATGATTTGGTCGGTCATCTACAGTGCTCCTTCATGGGCACAAATTATCCGATGGCTTAATGTGTGAAAATTCCCTATTATTTCACAATGATTGGGAGAGAATTCACAAAACTCGACTGGGACGACCTTCGGCATTTCTTGGCGCTCGCGCAGTCCGGAACGTTGCTTGGTGCCGCAAAGCAGCTCGGCGTCGAACACGCCACGATCAGCCGGCGCGTTTCGTCGCTTGAAGCCAGTCTCGGACGCAAGCTCGTGGACCGCCGCGGCCGGCGCATCATTTTGACCTCGGAGGGAGAACAGGTTGCCAGGCACGCAGCTCTTGTCGCGGCGCAGACCGCGGCAATCGAGCAGCTTGGCCGCAGCAGCGCCACGGAATTGCGCGGCCATGTGAGGATCAGCGCGCCTCCTGCTCTCTCAAGCGTGCTCCTGGCAAAGCCGATCGCCGCCGTCAGGCGAGACCATCCAGGTGTTGAGATCACGCTTGTCGGAGAAAAGCGCCTCGCGTCGCTGAACAGGCGAGAGGCAGATATCGCCGTGCGAATGTCGCGTCCCGAGGACGGCGATTACGCCATTGCCAAGCTTGGCGAGACGAGCTTCCATCTCTACGCATCAAAGACCTATCTCGAAACGGTTCCACCGTCGGACTGGACCTTCATCGGTTACGACGAAACCATGAACGCCTCACCGCAACAACTGCGGCTGATCGAACTGGCCGCCGGCCGGCCGATCGCCGTGCGGTCGTCCGTTCTGGAATTCCAGGCCGCAACCGCAAGCCTTGGCGCCGGCGTCGTAATGCTGCCCGACTTCGCCGCCCCGGAGTCCAGCGGTCTCCAGCGCATCGAGACCGAACAGCCGTTGACAAGAGAGGTCTGGCTGGTTGTCCATTCTGATATCAAAGACGTCCCCTCCGTCCGCGTCGTCGTCGACGCGCTGAAAAACGCTCTCGGGAAGTAGTGCTCAGTTGCCGGCCGCAGTGGGCTGGAAGCAGTCATTGAACAGGTCGCCATAAAGAGGCATTCTGCAAGCCTTCACAAAGCTATCGAGAGATCGTTGCATGCTCCGAAAAGCGGTCGCGAGTGACCTCATGGCGCTCAAAGTTGTCCGTTCTTCCGTCGTCGAAAACGTATTGGCTAACCCCTCAATGGTCACCGATCATGATTATGAGTGGTATGTAAGAAATCCGGGTGTGGCTGTTTGGGAAGAGAACGGCGATTTGGTCGGCTTTTCTGCGGCTGACCCACGCAACGGAAACATTTGGGCGCTCTTTGTCGCTCCCGGATTCGAAAGAAAAGGAATTGGCTCGATTCTGCTGGCCGAAGCCTGCGCCTGCCTCAAATCTGCGGGCATCGAACGCGCGTGGCTCACCACCGATCCAAACACCCGAGCCGAGAGATTTTATCGAGCGGCTGGTTGGGAGCATGTCGGCGAAAAGGAGAATGAGCTTCTTTTCGAACGATCACTCTGAGTTTTGCGCGACTATCTGCCGAGACGGCTCGGTCCGGAGCCAGCGGTGTTGTCAGCGATCAATGGTCGGCGCGAAGTGGCTGTCTAGCAGGCAGCGAAAGAACTTCCGCTGCCGATGATCCAAAGTCCGCTTCAGGCCGAAAGCCGAAGTTCGCGCTCACCGACCTTCCCGCGTCGATTCATTCCAATTGGCGGATTGGATGGCTTTGAAAGTGCTGTACCGTTTCGTCAAGCTGCACCCAATCATGTTTCGATTGTTCGAAGACTGACATGGCAGGTGGCGCGAAGGCCGGGTCGGCAAACGAACCGACCGCCACCCCGATCCAGGACGGCGCAGCATCGGCCTTCCAATAGACCGTCGAGCCGCAAGTTGGGCAAAAATGCATTCGGACCTTGCGACCGCTCTCGGCGGTACGAATGAATTCTGTAGACGTTCCGGATATTTCGACACAGCCGATCGCGTAGAAAGCATTTGCGCTGAACGGCGCACCCGTTCTGCGCTGGCAAGCCAAACAGTGACACAGCGCAGTCAATTCTGGTGGTTCGCGGAGCATCAGTCTCAGAGCGCCGCAGGCGCATTGGGCATTGGCCATGGAAACTCCTCCCGCTTGCACGGTGAAAATACGTTGATTTGGGGGGTGAAGCACAGGCCCGAACCGCAAATGGTGAGGGTGGGCGATACGAAGGGGCTGAGACCTGAAATAATTTCAGGCTCACAGAGGCTCAAATGTAGATCGCGGAAATGCCGAAGTCTAGAGGAAAGCCATCTGACCGCCTCGGGCCGGAAGCGGATGCGGAGCCCTGATCGCACGGTCTCAGGTTCTGATCGGTTCTTTGCGGCAAGCTGGATTTCAAATTCCACCGGCGATCCATCGCCAAGGGAGGAGCGCAGTCGCTAGCAAGCAAGCGGTAAACAGCGAACAGATGAGCATCTCGAACGATGCTTCAATCCACTGAGCACCATCCGGGCGGTGGGTCGTCGAGCGAGATTTTCGTTGTTAATGTACGACTTGGGAAGCTACCGACATCAATTCCTCGGAATTCGGTGCCTTGAATGTCTGGAGCCCAGCCTCCAATACTTCGGTGAAGCTCCAGCGTACGATGCCCTCCCGGTCGATTAGGAACTGACCGACAAGCTGCCCGTGGTCGGCAGTCATCATCTGCTGATCGGCTTCCGTAATCTGATATCCTTCCTTCTCGTTGAGAAATTCGTCCATTGCCATCACGCCCATAGGCTCGGGCAACTCGCCCGGAAGATCGATCCGTATCGCCATGACCGTGTCGATCCCGACCTCGCGTAAGCCGAAGGCTTGGTGCGAAGCCCGTACCGGGTCGGAAGCAGCAAGAAGATCGGGTATCGGATGGTAACGGAAATAGAGCCGCGCGCGCTCGACCGGGGTGTTTACCACAGCCAGGGATTGGACGCCTTTCTCACGCAGCATCGGGTTGAGATATGCCATGGCCGCGACATGGCGCCGGCAGAACGGACAATGCAGGCCTCGAAACAAACCGATCAACAGCGGGCTGCGGCCACGAAAATCATCAAGTGCGATCTTCCCCTCGCGCGAGATCGCATCAAACACAACGTTCGGGACCCGGTCGCCCGGTTCTAGCGGATGGTCGACATAGCGCGTGGACATGGACAACCTCCTCGCTCGGGGATCAGTCGAGAAAAGGCAGTGCTTCGAGGTCCAGATTGAGCGTTGCAGGGCCTGACCTCTCGTCTTACCGCACCGCCAGGATCCGATCTAAGAATGGCCCCACATTGGCCGGCGGGCAAGCGGTAAACAGCGAATCGTGAATGGAAAAAGCCGTTTTCTGCAAACTCTGATTTTTTTGGCGGCCGTAGAGGCCGACTGGGAATCCGCCAGCCCGCAGCCCGCAGATTCGGCTGCGGTGAGGGGCCAGTCTTGCTGGCCCCTAGTCCTTTATCAGATATCGCTTGCGGCACTCGACCAGAGGTCGGCGGCTTCTGCCGCCGTCATGCGCCGCACGTCGGCCTCGTGGCTGCGGCTGGCGAAGAGTTCACTTGCCATGATCTGCTCGGCAAGATCGGCCGGAAGCGAGAGAATGACGCGGGCTTCGCCATTGTGCAGGCCGCCGAGTTCGCTGCGCTTGCCGGTCACCATGCCGCCGGCGACCGTGTTGTTGGTCTCCGGATCGATCAGGATGAAGGAGCCGGAAAGCCGGTTCTGCTCATAGGGGTCGAAGATCGCCGCTTCGTCGAAGATGAGCCGGACTTTGCCGATGGCGTTCATGTAGAGCCGCTGGGCGGCGTTCCAGGTGCCGGTCTTCAGTTCCAGCTGGCTGAGCGGCTGTACCTGCACGCGCTGGCGGCGGCTGCCGCTCTTCAGCCAGTAGCGTTTGCCGGGCTCGATACCCTCCGGCTGCAGCGCAACGATCTGTGCGTCGAAGGCAAGGCCGACCTGCGGCTGGGCGTCGATCGAGACGATCATGTCGCCGCGCGCCACATCCACCTGGCGGTCGAGTACCAGCGTGATCGCGTCGCCGGCAACGGCTGCGTTGCGGACGAGATCGAAGGTGACGATCTTCGAGACGTTGGCGACCATGCCCGACGGCAGGATCATGACGCTGTCGCCCGGCTTGACCGAGCCGCCGGCAACCGTGCCCTGATAGCCGCGGAAGCTTTCGCCGGGACGCGAGACGCGCTGCACGGAAAGGCGGAAGCCGACCGTCTGCGACGAGCGGACGGTGGCAAGCTCCAGCGTCTCCACCAGCGTCGGGCCGCTGTACCAGGGCATGGCGGCCTGGCCGGAATAGACGACGTTTTCGCCCTTCAGCGCCGACATTGGAATGGCGGTGATCTGCTTGACGCCGAGCGACAGGGCAAATTCCCGGAAGTCATGGCTGATCTTGTCGAAGCCGGCGCGGTCGTAGCCCGTCAGGTCGATCTTGTTGACGGCGAGCACGAACTGCTTGATCCCCAGCAGCGAGGCGATCGTCGCGTGACGGCGCGTCTGCTCCAGAATGCCGAAGCGCGCATCAACCAGCAGGATGGCGAGATCGGCGGTCGAGGCGCCGGTCGCCATGTTGCGGGTATATTGCTCGTGGCCGGGCGTGTCGGCGACGATGAAGGAGCGCTTGTCGGTCGAGAAATAGCGATAGGCGACATCGATGGTGATGCCCTGTTCGCGCTCGGCCTGCAGGCCGTCGAGCAGCAGCGCGAAGTCGGGCAGGCCGAGATCGTTCTGCTTGCCGGTGGAATCGCGCTGCAGGGTGGCGGCCTGGTCTTCCTTGACCGCCTTGGTGTCCCAGAGCAAGCGGCCGATCAAGGTCGACTTGCCATCATCGACGCTGCCGCAGGTAATGAGGCGCAGCGGCCTGGTATCGCGCTGGGCCTTGAGCGGCTCGGCGGCGGGCAGGCTGACGATGGTGGCGGCCGAGACGGCGGTTTGGGCTGCGGTCATCTCAGAAATATCCTTCACGCTTCTTCTTTTCCATGGAGCCGGACTGGTCGCGATCGATGGCGCGGCCCTGGCGTTCGGACACCGTTGCAATTTCGAGTTCGGCAATCACCTCTTCGAGTGTGGTGGCCTGTGAGCGGATGGCGCCGGTCAGCGGGAAATCGCCGAGGGTGCGGAAGCGGATCATGCCTTCCTGGCGGACTTCGCCGGGCAGCAGTTCGAGGCGCGGATCTTCGGCCAGGATCATCATGCCGTCGCGCTCCACGAAAGGCCGCTTCTTGGCGTAGTAGAGCGGCACCAGCGGAATGTCCTCGGCCTGGATATAGCGCCAGATATCGACTTCGGTCCAGTTCGACAGCGGGAAGGCGCGCACGCTCTCGCCCTTGCGGATCATGCCGTTATAGATGTTCCAGAGTTCCGGCCGTTGGTTGCGCGGATCCCAGCGATGATCGGGCGTGCGGAAGGAATAGATACGCTCCTTGGCGCGGCTTGCTTCCTCATCGCGCCGCGCGCCGCCGAAAGCGGCGTCGAACTGGCCGGCATCGAGCGCCTGGCGGAGCCCTTCGGTCTTCATGATGTCGGTGAAGGCGGCCGATCCATGCGTGAACGGCGTGATGTTTTCGGCCTTGCCGCGCGGATTGATGTGCTCGATCAGATCGAGATCGTACTTCTTCGCGGTCGCGTCGCGGAAGGCGATCATCTCGGAAAATTTCCAGCCGGTGTTCACATGCAAGAGCGGGAAGGGCACGCGGCCGGGATAGAAGGCCTTGCGCGCCAGGTGCAGCAGCACCGAGGAGTCCTTGCCGATCGAATAGAGCATGACGGGACGCTCGAATTCGGCCGCAACCTCGCGGAAGATGTGGATGGATTCGTTTTCCAGCGCTTTCAGATGCGGGTCGAGCGGCGCCTTGGCGCTCTGCGGATTGCTGAGTTCCGTATCCGGACGGCTATCGGGCATGTGTTACTCCAGGCTATCGGTCGTTTACGGCTCGCCGCAAAACTTGATGTTGGCTTTCCCAGGCAATGTTGACTTTCCCAAGGCTGCGGCGGTCGCCGCGCCCTGATTGGGAAAGCCGTGGGGTGATTTACTGTGCGGCGATCGCTGCGGCCTCTTCGGCGACGTGCAGGCCGCATTCGCGCGTTTCGTCCTGCTCCCACCACCAGCGGCCCGCACGTTCCGGCTCGCCGGGCTTGATCGCCCGGGTGCAGGGTTCGCAGCCGATCGAGGGATAACCGCGAGCGTGCAGCGGATTAACCGGCACGCCGTTTGCGGAAACGAAGGCCTTGATCGCCTCCAGGTCCCAGTCGGCGAGCGGATTGACCTTCAGCAGGTGGCGCTCGGCGTCGTATTCGGCAAAGGGCGTTTCGGCGCGGTTGGCCGATTGGCCGCGGCGCAGGCCGGTGACCCAGATCGCAGCACCTTCGAGGGCACGCGCAAGCGGCTTCAGCTTGCGCATGCCGCAACAGGCATGGCGGGCTTCGACGCTCTCGTAGAAACCGTTGAGGCCGTATTGCGCCGCATAGGCGTCGATATCGGCCTTCTCGGGCTCGAAACGATGGATATGGATGTCGTACTGACTTTCGGTTTCGTCGATCAGCGACAGCGTCTCGGCAAACAACCGGCCGGTCTGCAGCGTCGCGATATCGATCGGCAGGCGGTGCGTGCCGATCTCGGCGGTGATCACCTGGTCCTCGATGCCGAGTGACGTCGTGAACACCACGCGGCCGCCAAGACCGGAGACCAGCGACAGACGTCCGGCAAGGTCGAGGCCTGCCAGTCTGTCGTTCAGCGCTTCGGCTTCCGCAATCGGCCCTTCTTCCGCAATCGTATTGATAGCAGTCATGAGAATCCTGTCCTTTGTTGACGGGAGTATCGCAGTTCCCGCATGGATCGGACAGAAAAAGGGATTTCGAAAGCTGCGGCCGGAGGAGCAAATATCTCTCCGAAGCTGCCGCGATGCAGAAAAGCAGCCGCCTGCGGATGAAAATCCACATCGGCAGCTCGAATGTCTATAGAAATAGTAGAGTTACACGCAGCCTGTCAATCCGAAATCTGAAGTGATGCCGAAAATGGTGCGGAAGGCGCGCTTTTGGCATAGATTAAGCGCGCTTGGCCGAGGGCGAAAAACAAGGCCAAAACGCTTGTCTCTCAAGGCTTTCTACGGCGCGTTCAAATTCCGTTCATGCTGGTTGTGCCATAGAGGTGAAAGTACTTCCGTAGCGGTGCGGGAATTCGCGCCGCCTGTGTGTGTCGATGGTCAAAAATGATTACGCAAAAGGCGAAATATGCGCTGCGGGCGCTCACGGTCTTGGCTGATGCCGATGCCGACGAACCGGTGATGATTTCCGATATCGCGGCGCAGCAAAAGATCCCGAAAAAGTTCCTCGAACAGATCCTGCTCGACCTGAAACATCACGGCGTCGTCGTCAGCCGTCGCGGCAAGCAGGGCGGTTATCTCCTGCTGAAGCCCGCCCACACGATTACCTTCGGCGAGATCCTGCGCATCATCGACGGCCCGATCGCGCCGCTGCCGTGCCTCTCGATCACTGCTTACCGCAGATGCGACGATTGCGACGGCGAACAGAATTGCCAGATCCGCCACGTCTTCGCCAAAGTCGCCGACGCCACCCGCAAGGTGCTGTTCTCGACAACGATCGCCGATGCCATCGCCCCAAAGCACAGCGCCGAAGTCACTCGACTGCTGGCCTGAACATCAGGGTGAACCGACGCCCGCCTCCTTCAAGATTCGGTGAAATCCCTTTTCTTCCGGCTCCGATGCTCCACCTGCCTGCCCATTCGGGTAGGGAGGACATTATGTTCATAAACTCAGCACAGCGAGTAGTGGCTGCGGCCATGCTGTCGATGGCTTTCACCACCGGCGCAATTGCCCATCATGGCTGGTCCTGGGCCGAGGCGGACCAGATCGAACTGCGTGGCACCATCGAGAAGATCTCCATGGGCGGACCACATCCGACGCTCGATGTCGCCACCGCCGATGACGGCGTTTGGCTTATCGAGCTCGGCAATCCGCGCCAGACGGAACGCTCCGGTTTCGTCGAAGGTGTGGCCAAGCCCGGCGACCAGGTGGTGGCCCTTGGAAACCGTTCGCAGGATGCAAATGAGAAGCGGATGAAGGCGGTGCGTCTCACTATCGGAGAGAAGCGCTACGATATCTATCCCGACCGCATCAAGACGAACTGACCTCCGGGCGAACTGACCTGTCGTGATGGACACTCTCGAATGGCTGTCGGCTACCACGCCTGCGCTCGCGCTCCGGCGCTCCGGAACGCTCTACATGTTCGTCAACGCAGCCCATATCCTGGCGATCGGCCTCTTGGTCGGCGCCATCTTGCCGCTTGATCTGAGGCTCGCCGGCTTCTTCCGCAAGGTGCCGGTTGAGATCGTCGCGCCGTTTCTGTCAGGCGCCGCCGCCGTCGGCCTTGCCGCGGCTATTGTCACCGGCTTCTGCCTCTTCAGCGTCCGGGCGGTCGAATATGCCGCCAATCCCGCCTTCCTTGCCAAGCTTTGCCTGATCGCCATCGGCCTTCTCAACCTGTCGATCGTTCATTTCGGGCGAGGCTGGAAAACGGCGGTGTCGACAGGCATCGTCCGGCCCGGCCTGCGCTTCTCCGCCGCCCTGTCGGCCGTGTTGTGGATCGCCGCCCTCATAGCCGGACGGTGGATCGGTTTTCTCTGAAACCGGATAACCGGATCAGCGGTCGCTGACGGCCCAGCGCGGATTGACCCAGGGTTCCTGGTTCGAGCGCGCCAGCGGCTGTTTGCCGAGGATATGGTCAGCCGCCTTCTCTCCCGTCATGATCGAGGGGCCGTTCAAATTGCCATAAGTGACGTGCGGGAAGATCGAGCTGTCGGCGACGCGCAAGCCATCGACGCCGATCACCCGCGTTTGCGGATCGACCACCGCCATCGGATCGTCCTTGGCGCCCATCCGGCAGGTGCCGCAAGGGTGATAGGCGCTTTCCAGATGTTCGCGCAGGAAGGCGTCGATCTCGTCGTCGCTTTGCACGCCTTCGCCCGGCTGGATCTCCGGCCCGCGATAGTCGTTGAAGGCGCTCTGGCCGAAGATCTCGCGGGTGAGGCGCACGCAGTGGCGGAATTTCGCCCAATCCTCCGCATGGCTCATATAGTTGAAGCGCAGCACCGGATCGGCCTTGGGGTCGGCGGAGCGCAAGCTCACGCTGCCGCGCGATTTCGAGAGGTTGTAGCCGACATGAACCTGGAAGCCGTGGCTTTTCGCCGCCGCCTTGCCGTCATAGCTGATCGCCACCGGCAGGAAATGGTACTGGATATCGGGCTGCTTCAGCCCGGGCGCCGAGCGCAGGAAGGCGCAGGCTTCGAACTGGTTGGAGGCGCCGAGCCCGCCGCGCGAGAGGAGCCATTGGGCGCCGGCCACCCCCTGCCAGAACCACGGCAGCCAGGAATAGAGCGACACCGGCTTGGTGCTGACCTGCTGGAAGTAGAATTCCATATGGTCCTGCAGATTGGCGCCAACGCCCGGCCGGTCTGCCTTCACCGTAATGCCCATGTCCTGCAGATGTTGGCCGGGACCGATGCCCGACAGCATCAAGAGCTTCGGTGAGTTGAAGGAGGAGGCCGAGACGATCACCTCGCGGTTCGCCTTCACCACCTCTATTCTGCCGTTGCGTTCGATCTCGACGCCTGTGGCACGTCCGTCCTCGATCACGATCCTCTGCGCAAGGCCATAGACGATCTTGACATTGTCCCGCTTCAGCGACGGTTTCAGATAGGCATTGGCGGCAGACCAGCGGCGGCCGCCGAAGATGGTCTGCTCCATCAGACCGAAGCCTTCCTGCTTGCTGCCGTTATAATCCTCCGTCGTCTCGAAACCCGCCTGTTTGCCGGCCTCGACGAAGGCGCGGAACAGCGGATTGGTGAAGCCGCCACGCTGGACATGCAGCGGCCCGTCCGTGCCGCGCCAGCCCTCTTCGCCGCCATGCGAATGCTCCATCCGCTTGAAATAGGGAAGCACGTCGGCATAGGCCCAGCCGCTGGCGCCGAGCTCCTCCCAGCGGTTGAAATCCTCGGCGTGACCGCGCACATAGACCATGCCGTTGATCGACGAGGAGCCCCCGATCACCTTGCCGCGCGGCGCGGTGATGCGCCGATTGTTGAGGTTCGCCTCCGGCTCGGACAGATAACCCCAATTATATCTCTTCATGCTCATCGGCCAGGCAAGGGCCGCCGGCATCTGGATGAACGGCCCGAAATCGCTGCCGCCCGCCTCGATGACGATGACGCTGTTCTTGCCGTCTTCCGACAGACGGTAGGCGAGGGCGGAGCCGGCGGAGCCCGAGCCGATGATGACGAAATCTGCTTGCATAGTCTTGTCTTTCCTAGAGCCCGCTCATCCGGCTGACGCCACCTTCTCCCCGCTCGCGGGGAGAAGGGATATGCCGCACCGTTTCGGCATTCTTAAGCGCCCGTATGCCACGTCCCCTCTCCCCGCGAGCGGGGAGAGGGTTAGGGTGAGGGGCAACCAGATGTTTTTCAATAAGGCGCCACCACCGGCCCCATGCCGACATAGACCGTCTTCAGCTCGGAATAATGCTCCAGCGCTGCCAGCGAATTCTCGCGGCCGAAGCCGGATTGTTTCGAGCCGCCGAAGGGGATTTCCACCGGGCAGAGATTATAGGTATTGATCCACAGCGTGCCCGCTTCCAGCCGGTCGACGACGCGGTGGGCGCGGGTGAGGTCGGCGGTGAAGACGCCGCCGGAAAGGCCGAATTCGCTGGCATTGGCGCGGGCAATCACCTCATCCTCCGCGTCGAAATCGAGCACACACATGACCGGCCCAAAGATCTCTTCACGGGCGATGGTCATGTCGTCGGTGACGTCGGCAAAGACAGTCGGCTGCACGTAATAGCCTTCGCCGGAGACGTTGTTCGGAATGCCGCCGCCGGCAATCAGGCTCGCGCCCTCGGCCTTGCCCTTCTCGATGTAGGAGATCACTTTCTCGCGCTGCGCCCAGGAGACCATCGGCCCGACCTGCGTCGCCTCGTCCATCGGGTCGCCGATCAGCATCGCCTCGGTGCGGACCTTCAGCCGCTTCAGGAATTCGGCCTTGATCGTTTTCTGCACGAAAACGCGCGTGCCGTTCGAGCAGACTTGGCCGGTCGAATAGAAATTGCCGAGCATCGCGCCCCCGACCGCCGAGTCGAGATCGGCATCGTCGAAGACAACAAGCGGCGACTTGCCGCCGAGTTCCATCGTCACATGCTTGAGGTTGCCGGCGGCAGCCGCCGCCACCCTGCGCCCGGTCGGCACTGAGCCGGTCAGCGACACCTTGGCGACATCGGGATGGTTGACCAGCAGCGGCCCGGTGTCCCGGTCGCCCTGGATCACATTGAAGAGCCCCTTCGGCAGTCCCGCCTCGTGCAGGATCTCGGCGATCTTCAGTGCCCCGAGTGGCGTGTTCTCAGACGGTTTGAACACCATGGCATTGCCGCAGACAAGCGCCGGCGCAGCTTTCCAGCAGGCGATCTGCTGCGGATAGTTCCAGGCGCCGATGCCGACGCAGACGCCGAGCGGCACCCGCTTGGTATAGGCAAAATCCTGGCCGAGCGGGATATGCGAGCCGTTGAGGCCGGCCGGTGCAATGCCGCCGAAGAATTCGAAGGCATCCGCACCCGAGGTCGGGTCGGCGACAACAGTCTCCTGGATCGGCTTGCCGGTGTCGAGCGTTTCGAGTTCGGAAAGCGCCCGGTTTCTCTCGCGCATGATCTCGGCCGCCCGCTTCAGGATGCGCCCGCGCGCCATCGGGCTCATCGCTGCCCATTCCGGCTGGGCGCGTTTGGCCGCTGCGATCGCCCGTTCGACGATGGCGGGCGTTGCGGCATGCAGCCGGGCGATCACCTCGCCGGTCGCCGGATAGAGGCTCTCGATGACGGTGCCGTCGGTATCCTCGACATATTCCCCGTCGATGAAGTGCGAGGCTTTCGGCTGGGCTTTCATGTCATTTGTCCTTGGGTGGTTCGATGTAGTCGTCCCTTCTCCCCTGGGGGAGAAGGTGGCCCGCCGGGCCGGATGAGGGGGCTGAAATCTCGGCCTTGCCCAACTGCGTCGTCAGATAATCTTCTGTCAGCGCGATCGAGGCTTCAATGCCGATCGGCGCCGATTTCAGACTTTGCCTGATATAGAGCCCGTCGATCATCGCCGCAGCGCCCTCGGCGATGCGTTCTGCGGCGTCAGCGGGCAGCAGCGCCTTGAGATTGGCCAGCAGATTGGAGCGCAGCCGCCTGGCATAAATCACCAGGAAACGGCGCTTCTCTTCCGAACGCTGCGCTTCGGCGTAAAAGGCAAGCCAGGCGGCAATCGTGCCCGGCGCAAACTGGTCGGCATGGAAGCTGACGCGGATGATGGCCGAAAGCCGCGCCCGCGGCGTCCTGGCGGCCTTAAGTGCCGCCACCGTATCGCTGCGCAACTGTCTCAGAAGCGAGCGGATCGTCTCGATCAGCAATTGTTCCTTGCTGCCGAAATAATGATGGGCAAGGGCTGGCGACACGCCGGCCTGCCGGGCGATGTCGGACATGGTGACGGTTAGCGAGCCGTGATCGCCGATCACCCGCAGCGCCGCATCGACAAGCGCCTTGCGGCGCACCCGCTCCATTCCGACCTTCGGCAAACCGCGCCAACTCCTATGAACCAGAGCTAAGTTATTTTTGATTGACTGATCAATCAATAAAAATCTTTTTCGATTTGATTTAGCGCAGATCTTTTCCTGAAAAATTGCTGCAGCATATGTTGAATCCAACAGGAGGTGCGTCATGGCCGATGTCTTCGAGGGAACGCCGACATCTTCGCTGCAGTCGAAATGGATCTGGTTCGTCGGCCTCGGCGTGCTGCTGCTCGTCTGCGGTCTGATCGCGCTCGGCAATCTGATGCTCGCCACCGTCGTCTCGGTCTATTATGTCGGCATGCTGATGCTGTTCGGTGGCGTGATCTATCTCGTCCATGCCTTCCAGGTGCGTGGCTGGGATCATGTGCTGTTCTGGATGCTGAGCGGCCTGCTCTACGTGCTTGCCGGCATCTGTGCCTTCGTCAACCCGATCCTGACTTCGGCGGCGCTGACGCTGTTTCTCTCGCTCGCCCTCGTCATCGCCGGCGTCTTCCGCACCTGGGTCGGCATGCGCATGAAGCCGGTCAAGGGTTGGCGCTGGATCGTCGCAAGCGGCGTCATCACCGCCCTTGCGGGTTTCGTCATCGCGCTCGGCTGGCCGGTGAACAGCCTGTGGATCCTCGGCCTGTTCCTGGCCGCCGATCTCATCGTCCAGGGCTCGACGATGATCGCCTTCGGCCTCGGCATCCGCAGTTGAAACTGATGTCGCTGACCGTTCTTTTTTGACAAGACTATGACAGGGGATTAGACTTAAGGGGTTATGGGCCGGTCCCAGCAAGCGGGCGGTCCGATGTGCGAATGCACCAAGGCACCGGCGAGATCGCCGAGAATGCTGAAAATGGTCATGCGTCCCCCGAGGCAGGGTTCTGCCTGATCAGAAAAGGGAGGAAGTTCATGCCGATGGTCACCGTTTCCATCTCTCCGCAACAGGCAGCGGGCATCCGCGCCGCCGTCGATAATGGCGGCTATGCCTCGAGCAGCGAGGTCGTTCGCGAGGCGCTGCGTCTCTGGGATACCGCCCGCAAGCTCACTGAGTTCCGGGACGATATTCTTGACGACGACGCTCCATCCGGCGGCAGATGCGTCGCCGACATGTTCGCCGATCACGAGGCAGAGCGCCGTCGCTCCGCCTGAGCAAGCATTTGATTGCATTGGAAAAAATGAATAAACGCGGAGCGCGTATGACGCCCTTGCGCGTTTCATAAAACTTTCACACTGGCGAAAGAGTTCATTGACCCTTCTGCGGCATGTTCCGGACGAAAAAGAACAAATCGCAGTGGAGATCAGCCACAATGAAGACCGGCCACGTGAAGACTGGGGTGTCCTTGGCTGCCACCGTCGCGCCGGATGTCCTGCGCCGCTACGCCAGCGATCAGATCGTAACCCTTGCCAAGCTCGTGGTCGAGAACGCCTTACAGCCGATCGTCGAGGCCGGCACCGGCACGGTCTTCGGCTACGAATCCCTGATGCGCGGCCAGGACCGCATCGGCTATGATACGCCGGTCGAAATCCTCGATGAGGCCTATCAGCTGGGCCAACTGCTGCAGCTCGAACAGATGGTCGCCAGCCGCGCTCTCGCCAAATTCGCGACACTGTCGAATTTCTCCACCGCGACGCTGTTCCTCAATCTCGATGTCCGGCTCATCCCACATGGCGAAAGCCTGGTCGAGACCCTGCTGCAACACTTGCGCAAGGCCAATATTCCGCCATCCTCCGTCTGCTTCGAATTCTCCGAGCGTTTCGACAATACCAGCGTGCCGGAATTTTCCGGCCTCGTTTCCAGGCTGCGCAAGGCCGGTTTCAAGCTGGCGATCGACGATTTCGGTGTCGGTCACGGCGAAATGAAGCTGCTCTGCGACTATCCCGTCGATTATCTCAAAATCGATCGCCATTTCGTCGCCGAGATCGACAGCAGCCCGCGCAAGCGCCATCTGTTGAAAAGCATCGTCAACATCGCCCATGTGCTCGGCACGCGCGTCATCGCCGAAGGCATCGAGACCGAGGCCGAATTCATCGCCTGCCGCGAATATGGCGTCGACCTCGTCCAGGGCTGGTTCATCTCCCGCCCAACGACGCATATATCGGAGATGGCGGCGTCCTTCCCGCATCTGCAGGAGCTCGGCAATAGCAAGCGGGGCAGCCAGTCGCTCGACGAAATCCTCATCCGCAAGCAGATCGAGCTGCTGCCGACAGTCTACGAAAACGACAGCATCGACAGTGTCTTCGAACTCTTCCGCCGCAATCCGCGCCAGGCCTTCTTTCCCGTCCTCAATGCCAATGACGAGCCGCGCGGCATTATCCACGAGCATCATCTCAAGGAATACATCTACCAGCCCTTCGGCCGCGATCTCCTGAAGAACAAGATGTATGAGCGCAGCATCTCGCATTTCGTCGAGATGGCGCCGATCGTCGGCCTCGACAGCGACGCCGAGCAGCTGATGGCGATCTTTGCCAATATGGAGGGCAGCAACTGCCTGATCCTGACCGACAATATGCGTTATGCCGGCGTCGTCTCAGCCGCCTCGCTGATCAAGGTCATCAACGAGAAACAGCTGAAGACCGCACAGGACCAGAACCCGCTGACCGGCCTGCCGGGCAATCGCGCCATCCGCGATTACATGCGTCAGTCCGGCCGCGACGGCGATGAGCTCCGCCACTTCTGCTATTGCGACTTCGACAATTTCAAGCCGTTCAACGATGCCTATGGCTTCCATCTCGGCGACCACGCGATCTCGCTGTTTGCCGCGCTGATGCGCCGCTATTTCTTCGCCGAGCGCCATTTCCTCGGCCATGTCGGCGGCGATGATTTTTTCATCGGCGTCGTCGGCTGGAGCAAGGAAGAGCTGACGGAGATCCTCGACCGGCTGATCAGCGATTTTCATGAGGATGTGCGGGATTTCTATTCCGATGAGGACCGTGCCGCCGGCCGTATCCTCGGTCACGACCGCACGGGCGCCGAAGCTTTGTTCCCGCTGATGCGCTGCTCGATCGGCGTCATCGAACTGCCGGAAGGCCTCGTCATCGACGATATCAACCGCGTCAGCGCCGAAATCGCCATCATCAAGTCGGCCGCCAAGGACAGCGAGGAAGGTCTCGTCTTCCATTTGCTGGGCGAGGCGAATTGACGCCTTTGCCACATCGTGCCTTCCCAAGCCTGCGGGGCTGATTTATTCCGGTTGCTTCCGATTAGGGAGGAGCCGGTCATGCCATTGCCTCAGGATATGCGTTTCGTCGATCTGCCGTCCTTTGGCGGGCCGGAGGTGATGACGATCGGCAGGCGCCCGCTTCCTATGCCTCAGGACGGGCAGATTCTGGTGCGCGCCGAGGCGATCGGCGTCAACCGTCCCGATATTGCCCAGCGCCAGGGCAGCTATCCCGCGCCCAAGGATGCGAGCCCGATCCTCGGCCTGGAATTGTCGGGCGAAATCGTTGCCGTCGGCCCCGGCGTCCGCGGCCATGCCGTCGGCGACAAGGTCTGCGGGCTCGCCAATGGCGGCGCCTATGCCGAATATTGCCTGTTGCCGGCAGGCCAGATCCTGCACTTTCCCAAAGGCTATGATGCGGTGAAGGCGGCAGCTTTGCCTGAGACCTTCTTCACCGTCTGGGCCAACCTTTTCCAGATGGCCGGGCTGACGGAAGGCGAGACGGTGCTGATCCATGGCGGTTCCAGCGGCATCGGCACGACGGCGATCCAGCTCGCCCGCGCCTTCGGCGCCGAGGTCTACGCGACGGCGGGCTCGAAGGAGAAATGCGAGGCCTGCGAAAAGCTTGGCGCCAAACGCGCGATCAACTACCGGACCGAGGACTTCGCCGAGGTGATCAAGGCCGAGACCGGCCACGGCGTCGATATCATCCTCGACATGATCGGCGCCGCCTATTTCGAGCGCAACATCGCCTCGCTGGCGAGGGACGGCTGCCTGTCGATCATCGCCTTCCTCGGCGGCGCGATCGCCGAAAAGGTCAATCTCTCGCCGATCATGGTCAAGCGCCTGACAGTCACCGGCTCCACCATGCGCCCGCGCACGGCGGAAGAAAAACGCGCCATCCGCGACGATCTTCTCTCCGAGGTCTGGCCGCTGCTGGAAGCCGGCACCGTCGCCCCCGTCATCCACAAGGTCTTTGCCTTCGAAGAGGTCGTCGAAGCGCACCGGTTGCTGGAAGAGGGCAGCCATGTCGGCAAGGTCATGCTGCGCGTCGGGTGAGCGTTAGCGAGATGCCGACGGCAAGAATACCGGGCAGCGCCATCAGCAGATAGAGCCAGTGCGCCGCTGAAAGCGCGCCTGATATGCCGCCCGGATCGACGAGGCCAGCGCCATTGGCGATGACGCCTGAGAAGGCCGCACCAAAAGCGCCGCCAAGCGAACTCATCGTCGGGATCGCTGCGGAGGCCTTGTCCTTCTCTTTGTCGGCGACGAGTTTCAGCACCATGGCGACGAGATGCGCCCAGCCGAGCCCGATGCCGAAGCCCATCATGAACATGCCGATCGCCGCCGGCACGATGAGGAGCAGATGCCCCTCGGGATTGTCCTTGGCCAGAAAGACGGCGAGGCAAGCGGTCGCCGCCGCCTCGATGAGGGCGCCGATGACGATTGCCCAATAGGCCCGTCTGCCGGTCAGCGAGCCGCTGAGGAAGGCCGCAAGGGTCCAACCGAGGGCGACCAACGCCACCAGATAGCCCGATACGAGTGGCGTCACCCCATGCAGCGTCTGCAGGAAATAGGGAATGAAGACGTCGCTGACCAGCACGACGGTCATGGCGAACATCGTCAGGTAGACGCGTGCAATCGGCCGGGAGAGGCTGACGGCGCCGGATGGCAGCAGCCGGTTCGGGCTTCGGCCCTCGATGAGGACCATGCCGGCGACCGCGACAACCGAGGCCGCGATCAAAGCGATTTTCGCGCCTGATGTCTCGATCGCGCCGGCCGCACTCACCATCAGCACGGCGGCAAGCAGCAGTCCGATCTGGGCAGCCGGGGTTTTCTCCTGCTCGCGGTCGTCCTCGACGTCGGGCAACAGCCGCGGCGCCAGGAACGCCATCAGCAGCCCGAGCGGCACGAGCACGATGAAAGCATAGCGCCAGGCGTGGCCCGCGGAAAAGAAGCCGCCGAGCGTCGGCCCGATGACGGTCGAGACCCCCCAGATTGCCGCGTAGAGCGTCGAGGCCTTCGGCCATAGCGGCTCGGGATAGACGAAGCGGATGAAGGCATAACCGAGCGCGGCAAGCGCGCCGGTTCCGAGACCCTGCACTGCGCGTCCGATCAGCACCACCGGCATCGACGGTGCGGCTGCGGCAATCAGGCTGCCGACGCCGAAGACCAGTGCTGCGAACACATAGACGGATCGAAGCCCGATGCCGCGCGGCCGCATGGCGACGAAGATCGAGCCGAGCACGGCGGCGGCGACGAACAGGCTGGTGACCCAGGAAAACAGCGCGAGCCCGCCGATATCGCGCACGATCGAAGGCGCGATCGTCGCCATGATGTAACTCTCCACCGCATAAAGCGTCACGCCGCCGGCCAGCATCAATGTTGCCGGCAGGTGCTCGGGCAGGAAGAGGCGGAAGACGGAGCTGGCGCTGGGGATGGCTGCTGTCTGGTCGAGATTCGACATGGGAGGACCCCGAGATTTTTGCTGGCGAAGGATTATTTTCCAAGTTATAAATTGGAAAATTGCATGCCGTCTCGAATTAAACAAGACTTGACTTGGAAAATATGCGTCAGTCCCCAGCCAACCGGATCCTGATCCTGATAAAGACCGACGGCCCGCAGCTTGCCGCAGCGATTGGCGATGCGCTCGGCATATCAGGCGAAGCCGCCCGCCAGCAGCTGTCGAAGATGGCGGAAGAGGGGCTGGTGGAGCCGGTCACCGTTGCCGCCGCGGGCCGGGGCCGGCCGCGTCAGCTCTGGCACCTCACAGCAAGCGGCAACCGCCAGTTCCCGGATGGCCATGCCGAGCTGACGGCAAATCTCCTCGACACGCTCGTCGAACAGCTCGGCCCCGCAGCCCTCGATACCGTCATCTCCGCCCGCGAGGCCGAGACGCTGCAGCGCTATCGGCAGGAGCTCGGCAAGGCGCATGACCTCGCCTCGCGTGTCGAGGCCCTTGCCGGCATCCGCACCCGCGAAGGCTACATGGCCGATCATTGGAGGCAAGCGGACGGCGCCTTCATGCTGGTCGAAAACCACTGCCCGATCTGCGCCGCCGCCACCGCCTGCGCCGGCTTCTGCCGCTCCGAACTCGAAACCTTCCGCACCGTCCTCGGTGCTAAGGTCGAACGCAGCGAACACATCCTCGCCGGCGCCCGCCGCTGTGCCTATCGCATCACGCCGCATTGACCGTATCGCTCGCAAGCGGCTTGCACTTCAAGCCAGCTGCCGCGCTTGCCGCCGGCTGCTTTCGAGATAGAGCAGCACTCCGATCGATGCGATACCCGCGGCCGCGCCGACGAAGGCGGTGCCGGAATAATCGGTGATCGCGGTGCCGAAGGCGAAGAGGCCGGCGCTGATGCCAACCCCAATGAAAGTGTTCAGCGAGATCAGCGAGGTTCCAAGTCCCGGCCGGTCCGCGATCAGGTCCTGCAGATAGGTGATCGGCACGCTGAGGATCGCTGCCGCCCCGCAGGCATTAGCGAGGAGCAGTGCATAGATGTGCCAGGGCGTGGAAGCAAAACCAAGCAGCAGCAGATAGACGCAATAGATCAGCGCGCCGAAGGCAAGCACATGCACGGTCCGGAAGTGGCGCTGCGCAAAGCCCCACATCATCATGAACGGCATCTCGAGCAAGGCCGTCAAGCCTGCCATGAAGCCGACATCGACCACAGTGCCGCCGGCCGCATGGGTGATGATCAGCGGCAGGAGCATGCTGTTCAGCCGCTGCAGCCCGAACAGCATCGCCATGACGATGACGCGCGACAGCACATGCGGCACGAAGATCCGTTTCAGAGAAGCAAAGAAGCCGACTTGATCTGGGGCAGCGCCGCCGGCGCCATTTCCGGGTGCGAAGAAGAAATACAGGCAGAGGCAGGTGCAGCTTGCCAAGGCCGCGATCCCGTAGGCCGGCGTCATCGACGGTGAACTGACGAGATAGAGGCCGATCAACCCCGGCGCCAGCGCCCATGAGCCGGAAAAGAGTGCCCGCACCGTTGCGGTGATCGCCGCCCCTTGGCCGCGGTCCATCTGGTTGGTCCTGGCGCGCAGGCTGGCGAACAACAGCGAATAGGTAGAATTGCTCATCGGCACCAGCAACAGCGTGGAGAAGATGAAGACCACGGGGCTATGAAAGATCGCGATCGACCCGAATCCGAGCATGCCGGCGACGGAAAGCCCCAGCACCAGCGGCCGTCGCTCTTTCAGCCTGTCCGACCAGATGCCGAGAGTCAGGCTGGTCGTCACGTTGACGATTGCCGAGAAGAACACCAGCGCCGAATAAGCGCCATTGCTCAAGCCGAGTTCATTGATCCCGATGATTGACTGGTAGGGCGCGGTCGAAGCATAGGTGAAGGCCAGCGCGACGAGTGTCACGGTCGGAATACGGATCCTGTTATCGCGAAGGATCAAGGAAAAGGTGGATGGCATGGGGATGGTTCCTGATGCACCACTCTTAGCTGCATCTGACCTATCAGAGAAACGATAGTTTTCGATCGCTTCGGTCAATTTATGTGATGAATATTTGGACGATGTGATCGCCGAACGAGGTCGCAACGAGGCTGAGCGCCTATTTCAGAATTTCGCGACTCGAGGTGTCTAAACTCAAGGTTTGGGATGGCGGAGGTTGGGGAGCGCGGCCGGCGGGAGCGCACTTCCGCTCCCATTCCGTCTGACGTTGCCGTACTGGCCACAAAGCTCACCCCACGCTCCGTCCTCCTCGGGCTTGACCCGAGGATCTACGCCGGCCTCCACCGGCAGCGGGCATGGATCCTCGGCTCGGCAGCTCAAGGCCGAGGATGACGGAATATGCGGTGACGTCCAGCCCCACACATAGAGCCGGTGCACTATCAGCAGGCACCTGCGCCGTCGTCCGCCCCCCCACGCCACGTCAACCCCGTTGGCTTTCGCCGCGTGACGCGTTATGGACTGCGCTATCCCGCCAGCATCCGGACAAAAGCTCATGACCAATCCCGTCACCGTCGAAGTCACCCGCGGCCTGCTCGTCGAAAGTCGTCATCGCGGCGCGGTGGCTGTGGTCGATGGCGACGGCAAGCTTGTCTTCTCGCTGGGTGACATCGAGGCCGCCATCTTCCCGCGTTCGTCCTGCAAGGCGATGCAGGCGCTGCCGCTGGTCGAGAGTGGGGCGGCCGATGCCTATGGCTTCGGCGATAAGGAATTGGCGCTGGCCTGCGCCTCGCATAATGGCGAGGACGAGCATGTGGCACTGGCCCACTCCATGCTGTCGCGCGCCGGGCGCGATGCGCAAGCGCTGGAATGCGGCGCCCACTGGTCGATGAGCCAGAAGATCCTGATCCAGCAGGCTCGCACGCTCGATGCGCCGACCGCGCTGCACAACAATTGCTCGGGAAAACATGCCGGTTTCATCTGCGCCTGCTGCCATCAGGACCTCGATCCAAAGGGCTATGTCGGTTATCTCCACCCGCTGCAGGTCGAGATCCGCGCGGCGATCGAAAGCCTCACCGGAGCCGTGATTGGCGCCGATAGCTGTGGTACCGACGGCTGCTCGATTCCGACCTATGCCGTGCCGCTGCGCAGCCTTGCCCATGGTTTTGCCAAAATGGCGACCGGCATTGGTCTGGAACCCTTGCGCGCCAAGGCATCCCGCCGGCTGATCGAGGCCTGCATGGCCGAGCCGTTCTATGTCGCGGGCTCCGGCCGCGCCTGCACGGCGCTGATGCAGATCGCCCCCGGCCGCATCTTCTGCAAGACAGGCGCCGAAGGCGTCTTCTGCGCGGCGATACCGGAAAAGGGCATCGCCATCGCGCTCAAATGCGAGGATGGCACGACCCGCGCCGCCGAAGCCATGGTGGCGGCGACACTCGCCCGTTTCTTCGAGACGGACGATGAGGTGCATGCGGCCCTGATGGCCTATGCCGCAACGCCGATGCGCAATTGGAACGGCATCCATGTCGGTGATGTCAGGGTCACCTCCGCCATGGCCGGATGAGTCGAGCTTTCGTATATAAGTTATTAGAAAAATAAGAATTACCTAATATAAAGGAGTACGTCCCGCGATCGCGGATGCACCCTTTCGCGGCGACGTGAGCACAGTCCTGGAAGCCGTGAGGGCAGGGCATGTTTGCAGGCCGCTATCTCTGGTGGATGCTGATGGGCATCGGCATCTTCATGTTCGCCACGTTGAGCCTCGATTATATCACTTGGCTCACGATCCAACTGTCCGGCTGCGGCGATATGGCCGGCACCTGCGAGCCGGCCCTCCGGCTGACATCGGGCGTGCTCAAACCCGCCTGCATCTGGGCTGCGATCGGCATACTCTTCATGGCGACGCTGCTCCGTCTTCACACGCTCTCGCTCATTTGGTTCTGGGGGCCGATCGTCGCCGTTTGGTTCGTCGCTTCCACGCCGATCCTGCTCTTCCTGGCGGGGGATCCGGCGGCGCTGACGCAACCCGCCACCCTGGCCGCACTGCCCGTCGCCTTCCTGTTTCTGGCGACTTTCGCAGCCTATCTCATGTTTGCCCTCGATGATGGCGATATGCTGCCACTTGCAGCCTCGGTGCCGTTGCGCCTCACACTCCGCCTGACGGCGTTCTACGGCGCGCTTTCTGGCGCAGCCTTCATGCCGGAACTATCTCGGATCGCCGGGACCCTGCTCGACATGCCGGCACTTTCCGTCATCATCGCGCTGGCGCAGCCATATCTGCGGACGGTGCTCACCCTTGGAACCGGCAGCATGGCGCCGGCCCATGCCGTACTGGCGGCCTTCATCGCGGCCCTTGCCGCAAGTTTCTTGCCGCATGCTGCAGCACCGCAGCCCTCCCGCAGCACCATCATGCTGCGGCGATTGCGCCGTTGAGATCGCGATAGGGTTTCAGCTGTTCGGCCGTCATCTCCATGGGCACGATCAGCCCCGCCACCTCGGAAATGCCAAGCACCGGGCAGGGCGAGACGAGGTCGAACTTCTCCTCAGTCAGCAGCACATGCGTTTCAGCCGCGCAGCGGGCGATGTGCCGCTTGATCGCCGCTTCCTCGAAATCGCCGGTGGAAAGCCCGTGCACTGGATGGGCGGCCGTCACCCCGAGGAAGAAGAGGTCGGGGCGAAGCTGCGAGATCGCCGCCATTGCTGCCGCTCCCGTCGCCACCATCGAATGTTTGTAGAGCCGTCCGCCGGTGAGGATCACCTCGGCCGTCGGATGATGTTCCAGCTCGGCGGCGATCGTCGGGCTGTGGGTCGCAACCGTCAGCGGCATGTCGCGCGGCAATTGCCGGGCGATCTCCGCCGTCGTCGTGCCGCCGTCGAGGAAGATCATCTGACCGGGCTTGACCATCGCCGCCGCCGCTGCCCCCAGCCGTGCCTTGATCTGTGACGACACGCTGCGCCGAGCAGTAAAGTCAGGCAGATCAGGCGCCAGCGGCATCGCCCCGCCATGCACCCGTTTCAACAGCCCCTCTGCCGCCATTTCCCGGAGGTCGCGCCGGATCGTGTCTTCCGAAAGCGCGAAATCCTCGGCGACACGTTTGGCGATCACCTGACCGTCACGGCGCAGGATGTCGAGAATGATGGTCTTGCGTTGCGTTGTCAGCATCGTCTATTGCACGAAATTAAACAGAATAGCCCAATATTGCACGAATTGACTCGACATTCAAGAAATATCGTGCATTTTCACGAAATCCCGTGCATGAGGCCGGGAGTGCTCACGCAAAAGCGGAGCGAAGGAGTGGATCATGTTGATTTTGATTGCCGGGCCCTATCGGTCCGGAACCGGCGACGACCCGGAAAAGATGGCCGCCAACCTGAAGCGGCTGGAAGCGCCTTCGCACGCGCTGTTTCAGGCCGGTCATGTGCCGATGATCGGCGAATGGGTGGCGCTGCCGATCTGGCACGCTGCCGGCGGCAGGTCGGTCGGCGATGCGCTCTACGAAGAGATCTTCCACCCGGTCGCCGGCCGGCTGCTGCAGCTCTGCGAAGGCGTGCTGCGCCTGCCCGGCGATTCCAAGGGGGCTGATAACGACGTCCGCATCGCCCGGGAACGCGGCATTCCGGTCTGGCATAGTCTCGAAGACGTGCCGGGCTGCGGCTGAGAGGGTTTGGTCTCGTCAGACGTGAGAGCGTCGCGGCAGCGTGTATTCGCTCCTTGGTAGACAAGACAAGCTCGGGCGCAAGAGCTACCCCTCACCCTACCCCTCATATGCGCTAGGTTTAGCGCTGGACATAAGGAATCTGGTTGTGATTCAAGCTTTGGATGAAGATTCGTCCTGAGATTTTGGATCGTTGGCCGGAAGTGCGCGCGCGGCTTCCGGCGGGTTTTGACTTGGAAGCAACGGCGCGGTTGCGCGGTGCTTTCACGCGGGTGCGGGAAATCAAGAACGCTGAGACGCTGTTGCGGCTGGCACTTGCC
>NZ_LWBS01000282.1 GCF_001652265.1 Rhizobium leguminosarum | reverse complement strand
CCGGCGGTTCCACAGTGATGTCTGCATTCTTGGGATTTGGCTTCCGGACTGGGTTCACAGCTCGGCTCCGGGGGTGGGCCGTGGGTGGACGCGTGGAAGGGGCAGCACACCGCCATCTCCAAAGGCATAGTCATCGGAGAAGCGGGGCGACCCGCGCCGTGCCACCTTGTGCCGCCGCGTGAGGAAGTTTCGCACACGCTCGTAAACATGGTTGTCGACCGCCCGATATGCAGGAAGGCGGGAGCCATAACCGAAGTAGGTCGACCAGCCGCGCAAAAGGCGGTTGAGCCGGTTCCGCACGTCGGGCCATGTCCCCATCACACCGGGCACGAGCAAATCGCTCACCTTTTTCTTGAGCCGCTGGACACTTTTCCGAGATGGGCTTGCGCCCAGATACCAATGACCATCCTTGCGAAAATGCTAGGGGCCAAACCTATAGCAAAGGAAGTAGAAAGGAACCTGACA
>NZ_LWBS01000281.1 GCF_001652265.1 Rhizobium leguminosarum | reverse complement strand
GGTGTCTTGTGGGCATGCGGTGGTTTAATTGCCCTCGCGGGATCCGGGCCTGGCTCTCCGGATCGAGGAACACGGCCTTGTCGAGATTGAATGCGAGTCGGGTTTGTTATCCTGGGGCGATGCCGGTATCGGCGCGGAGGCGGGCGACGGCGGATTTTCCGCCGAGCTTGGTGACGGCGAAGGTAGCGGAGCCGGCCGGTTCCACCACCTCGCTCAGGCAGGCGCCCTCGGTCAGCGAGCGCGCCTTGCGGTCGGCGCCATCGGGATCGGTCAAGGCCTCCGGGCGGATGCCGAAGAACACCTGTCTGCCGGTATAGGCGGCCAGGCCGTCATTGCCTGAGATGACAGGCAGTCGGAGCGGGGCGGCCTTCGGCCGTCCCACCGAGGCCTCCAGCCCGCCGGCCCCGGTTTCCAAGGTGCGGGTACACCCGTTCATCCCCTGCCAACACATGAACAGCTCGGCCG
>NZ_LWBS01000280.1 GCF_001652265.1 Rhizobium leguminosarum | reverse complement strand
CCTTGTAGCTTCGCTTCGTTCCTCTGATGGTGCGTGGTATTAATTTTCATCCTTGGAGTTTGCCTACGGGGAAGTTGTGAAAATGACAGGCAGGGATTGGTTAACGCTCGAAATGGTCCGTGATGCGCACGAGTTCTTAACGTCTTCAGTAAGCGGGAGGAAAAGTAATGGGCCTGTTTGAATATCTCGCATTCTTGCTTGTGATCATCTCTCTTCTGCTGATAGTGATAGCATCTGCGTTCAAGATCCTGCGGGAATTCGAGCTCGGCGTGGTTTTCTCTCTTGTCCGTGTGACCGGTGTCAATGGCCTCGCCTTGATCCTGCTCATCCCCCATGTCCAGCAGATGATGTGTGTCGATCTGCGCACGTGGGTGCGCGACGTGCCCGCCCAGTATGTCATTTCGCATGACAATGTTTCGGTCCGCGTCAGCGCGGTGTTCTATTTCAGGGTCGTCGATCCCGAGAG
>NZ_LWBS01000279.1 GCF_001652265.1 Rhizobium leguminosarum | reverse complement strand
TTGGTTTTTTTTGATGTGTGCGTGCGCCAGCGGCATTTAAAAAATGTGTCCCTTCTTTTCCCTTCACGACTCTTGTCCGATCTCGTCAGAAAGTGGACCGCCAACCGGGCGCTGCTCGAACTTGCCAACGGGGGCGACCTTGTCCGAGTCCAGGACTTCGGCTCATTCGTTGTGGATCGAAGGGGGTATTCCGCGCTGTTCGAGGTCCGCAACATCGCCGAGGAAATCGCCGAACGCGGTCATGCCTACGATGCATTCGTCGTCGTTCCCGCCCAGGAAGCCGCCTCTTCCGAGGTTGACGCCGCGCTCGAACTGCCGACCGGTTCCGCGGTGCTCCACTCGCTGATCGCTAACGACGTAAACGGTGATCCGGTACAGATCGATGACAGTTTGGTCCCTCCGACTGCCGCGCCATCTTAACACCACAAAGCAATATAGACTCCTCATCACAAACCTTATCTATCGG
>NZ_LWBS01000278.1 GCF_001652265.1 Rhizobium leguminosarum | reverse complement strand
AGACTGGACGATCGAGCATTGGGGCAGCGACGAGGAAGCCGGGCAGCGGCGGGCCAAGCGCTTTGCCGGGTTCACAGCCGCAGCGGATGTTTTTTTTGCCCTCACCCCGTGAAACCTATTGCCTTCCCATGCATTATGACGACATCTGCTACTCCAACGGCGCGGTGCGGGAATATACAATGAATTGGCACAGATCCTGTCTTTGCCCGGCCGCACTCACAAGTACCTACCTAACGGCCGCCGCCATCCGCACCGCCCCCGGCTGCGCCGCGACCGGCCCAAACCCGCGCACGGCACACGCTCTGCTTGCCACGGTTCCCGTTCCCCTCACCCCCTCCCCTTGTGCCCGCGCCCTTGCCACCCATGTTGCGACCATGAGCTCCACCACACCCCGGGCGGACGGCGCTGGTCGAAACAAGGACGCCCAAGCAAAGGAACGACATTCCAACTTCAACCCACTCATCGCC
>NZ_LWBS01000277.1 GCF_001652265.1 Rhizobium leguminosarum | reverse complement strand
GTTCAAGGTGGATTTGCCGGCAAGGACTGCACAGTCTTGCCGCTTCGGCGTCAGCCGCTCCGACAGCAGCGCAAGCACCGGGTCGTGGCGCAGCGTGTCGTGATCATCGACATCCTCGTAGCCCAGCGCGATCGCCGCAATGCGCTGCCCGACCAGCGTGCGGGTGCTGTGGACCGTGCACTTGCGATCGCGGCCATCAACGAAGCAGGCGGCCACCCGGTCGAACAGCCCGATGGCCGCATCGACGTGACGAAGCAGCAGCGCACCGGCATCCGAGGTGATCGCGCCGCCGTCGAAACCAGCGACGACTTTGTGGCCGTCGAAGCCTTTAAATTCCAACTGCGCGGAGATACAGTCTGTTTGCATCGGGGCCTCCTTAGCGAATCTGGTAAGCCTTTGTAGCAAAAGCAGTTTCTCAGATTCGCAGCCCCGATGCACCCCTTACTTTGAGAGATTCGGGCTAGCCGC
>NZ_LWBS01000276.1 GCF_001652265.1 Rhizobium leguminosarum | reverse complement strand
CGCGCCTGGCGGCATCATAGGACCGGAGCTTGTCGGTGATCATGACCCGTGGTGTCCGCCCTTGAGCCTTCAGCAACTTACGCATCAGACGCTTTGCCGCCTTGGCATTTCGGCGGCTTTGCACCAGTACTTCGAGGACGAAGCCGTCCTGATCGACCGCACGCCAGAGCCACTGCTTCTTGCCATTGATGGCCCCCACACATTCGTCGAGATGTCATTTGTCGCCCAGGCAGCCGGCTGACCGTCGCTTGATCTTCCGGGCGAAATGCCGTCCGAATTTCTCCGCCCAGCTTCGAATGGTCTGATGCGTGACGATGATGCCGCGGGCCGCCAGCATGTCCTCAACCATGCGCAGGCTGAGCGGAAAGCGAAAGTAGAGCCATACCGCGTGCGCAATGATCTCAGCGGGATAGCGGTGGCGACGATAAAGCGGATCACGAGCAACTTCTGACATGGCCCATGTACGCAC
>NZ_LWBS01000275.1 GCF_001652265.1 Rhizobium leguminosarum | reverse complement strand
CAAAAAACCCGGGGGGGAGTACCACGACTTAAGGGTTTAGTCTGATCGTAAATGTGTCTCGTTGAGAGGGTGAGGGGGTCGATGCTGTTACCGGTTTGTGGTGAGACGCAGCTGCGTCTAAGGGACCGCATTGTGGCGAAGATGCCGTCCGTTGGGGAGTGTAGCTTTGGCCGTTGGCTGGGTGCCGCAAGGACACCGAGACTGAGATTCGACGCGATATCCAAGAGCTTCCCGGGCGTGAACGCATTGTCCGACGTCTCCTTCGATGTCTCGCCCGGCGAAATCCATGGGCTTCTGGGTGAAACCGCCGCGGGAAAGTCGACACGGCTGGGCATTCTGTACGGGGTGATTGGGCCAACCGCAGGGTGCATGTTTGGCGACGGCGATAATGTCCCCTTTCCCCAACCAATGGAAGCGCGCGGTACCGGCATCCCACTTACCCCCAAAAAACTGCACCCGGTACCCCCCCC
>NZ_LWBS01000274.1 GCF_001652265.1 Rhizobium leguminosarum | reverse complement strand
CTTGCGGCGTATGCGGCGCGCATAATCAAGGCCATGCTTTCGGCACCATCGGCGGATGGTCTCGTAGGAAACGACAATCCCGCGATCGAGCGGCATTTCCTCGACATCGCGCAGGCTCAGATTAAAGCGAAAGTAGAGCCAGACAGCACGGGCTACGATTTCGATCGGATAGCGGTGGTTCTTGTCGGTCGGTGCACTCACGCTCATGGGTGCGCTGCTACCTCAATTTCCCTTACCGCTCAATCAATGTGACAGTACCAGCGCGGCAGCTTATTGACTGTTGACTGTCATGAATAACGAGTCTATACGTCGCGACGGACGAAAAACGTCCTGCATATACAAATCCGTCAGGCGGCAATTATGGCACATTTTGAGAATCCGCGCATGGTCAAGGGGTCCGACCGCCTTGTCTCGGCAAACTCCGGCATCACAGGGGCAACGCCCCCTATGTCCAAAATAGCGTCGGGTCGG
>NZ_LWBS01000273.1 GCF_001652265.1 Rhizobium leguminosarum | reverse complement strand
GATGCTCTGCCTTGTTGTGAGCTGCTCAGGTTCGGGAGTTGGTGTTGGGTGGTGTGTTTCTCTCGTGTCGGAGGCGATAGATACCGCGAGTGGCGGTGGTTGTTCGTGGTGTGCGCGGGAGGGTCGTGGTTTTGTGGGTGGAAGACCGGCGGTAGGCTGTTCTGATGGAGCGAAGAGATGCGCAACGGGGGGAGGGCACCCGAGGTTGGGGGGGTAGTGTGGGTCGAGTCTGCGGGGGTGGGTACGGGTCGCGGGTGGCGGGATGCATCGGTTGCCGGTGGGCAAGCCATTGGAGCGAGATGTGGAGGGCGAAATGGTCGGCTTGTCTGCGTGCGATGCCGACGACGGCGGCGTAGACGAAGCGCTGGAAATCTGCCGGCCACGATGGTCAGCCGGCGTACACGCGGGGTGAGTCTATGGAGAATGAGAGGCAGGCGAAACGCGAATGGAGCCGAGGGCTGTTATCCCCTT
>NZ_LWBS01000272.1 GCF_001652265.1 Rhizobium leguminosarum | reverse complement strand
ATATGTTTATCAAGTAAGACTATCTTCCAGGGCACGCATATTAATTTGCGAAAATTCCGCCTCGAAAGAAAGCTTACTTGATAAACATATGTGACAAGAGCACGACATCAGTTACTTCGCCGAAAACCATGAGATCGAGCGAGCAACGAAACAAAACAGCGATGTCACGCCATAGCCCGTAGTGACTATGTCAATATTTCATCTGCATATCTGGACATCAGCGTATTTTTATAAATTGCCTTTGAATAACCATTCTTCTCTCCTGAAGAAAAAAGGATTCGTATCTGTAATTTGACATTTTCACTTATTTTTAACGTAACAATCCCCTGGCGTTTCATTGTCTTGCGCGAGTTACAGGTGTGTCATTATTGTACGATACACCCCAAAATGTTCACGTGCTGTTAATTACACGCTTGACTCTCTGTATTAAGATATCCTTAATCGGGCAGCTCGCTAAAGGTCAGAATTGACCTGGCAAAGAACAATTCAAGGAGAGAACCGATGGCTGTTCACGCAACCGACGATAGTGCAACATTCCTGGAAACTGACGCCATTTCAGGAAATCTGCTTTCCAACGATTCATCCGATAACGGACACCTGTTCCTGCGCGCCTTCGACGGTGCGAGCGTTGGCGCCAAGAGCGGCAACAGCCAGGTCACCGAGATCCAGGGCGACTACGGCACGTTCTTCGTCAAGCCCGATGGCAGCTACACCTATGTCCTGAGCGCCGCTGCTAAGATCGGCTTCACCAATGGCGAATTGATCCAAGAGAAGGTCTCGTACAAGATCTCCGACGGCAGCGGTCATACCGATGTCGGCCTGTTCACGCTGAACATCCAGGGTGTAACCCAGGTAAAGCCGATCGCGGTCGACGACCACTACAGCTTCACCGAGGGCGACGCCATCGGCGGCAACGCCCTGGACAACGACATTGCCGGCGACAATGGTCATCTCTTCCTGCGTCAGTTCGGCGCCACGACCGTAAACGGCAATCCAAGCGCAACGACCGATGTCGCCGGCACGTATGGCACGTTCCATGTCAAAGCGGATGGAACATTCACCTATGATCTGGCAGTAGATGTTGCTCCGGGCGATCACGTCACGGAAACCGTCCAGTACTACAAGATCTCTGACGGCGAAGGCCACACCGACGTCGGCGTCCTGACACTCAACATCACTGGCGCGGACGCAGAAGTCTGATCATCGATAGCCAATCAAAAACAACGCCCGCCACATAAGCAGCGGGCGTTGTTTTATACAAGTTGAGCTCCGGTCAAGAGAATGGGCCGCAGTGCTCAGCTGCCGGCAACCAGATGGACCGCTAACTTCAGCGGTGCTCGGAATTGCCTCCAGAACAGCACGATCATATTCCATCGGGCGTTGGTTCACTGCCTTTTTGGAGCTTGGAACTGTCTTTGAAAACCGGCTCGGTGATTTACTTGCTGCAACGCTGTCGGAACCGCGCCGTCGCGGCCTCTCCAACGCTCGTCCAGGTCTGATCGAAGATTGGACGAAGCTGCGGGCTAATCTCTTTTATCGTGGCGTTGACCCTGCAACGATCGCCCAGTTTCAGCATCGTCGTAAGATCGCTATCGAGGGCGCGCTTTGCCGCGGTAAGCGTTGCATCGGTAAAATCGTTCCAGAAATAAAACCGCGTCAGAATCATCACTTGGTCGTAGGGCGCGAGCACAACCGAACGCTTCATCATTCCCGCAATCGCGACCGGCTCTTCCGCAATTGTCGACTGCACGGCCGCAAGGCGAAGCCAAAAATTGCTGTTCGTCGGCATGCATGAAAGCGCATACCGCAGATACTGGCGCGCACTCGACGCCGCAACGGCCCAGGCGTCGTAGTTGACATTGACATTCTGCCGATCGAGTTGCGCCAGTACGAGGGTTACGCCAGCAGCCACGACGTCTGATCGACAATAATGTCCGTCAACGACGTCGACACTACGCAACGCGTATTTGGTCACGACGTCATCCGCGACCGTCTCTCCACGCTCGATCCTTTCGGCGACGATCGAGATGCTGGCCGTTCTTATCGAAGCGGAGAGCTCTCGACCGGCCAGCACCACAAAGACGACGGTGACGATAACGAAAGCGATCCTGGTAACCGAAACGAACCGACCGCGGAACATCAGCTTTCGGTATAGTATCGCGAATAACGCTTATAATAATACTCGCTCGAACCGAATGTCCGGTAAAGTTTCATCTGCGACGGGTCGACCTTGGTCAATATCGTACCGACGCACTTCGCATAGAGTTCCGGCTCGGACAGCAGGGTCGACTGCACGACCTTGCGCGATGTCTTTCCCCACTCGATAACGAAAACCACCGCATCGAGCTTCGAATTGATGGCGCGCGCATCCACAACTGGCGCCAAGGGCGGCAGGTCGACGATAATATAATCGAAGCTTTGACGTGCCGTTTGAAGAAGCTGATCCATGCCGCGTGACGCAAGCAGCTCCGACGAATGCGGAACACGATACCGTGCCACCGTAGGCAAAAATGCGAGCTTTGTTTTTGGATCGAGAAGGATCAGATCCTTGAGCGGACGGCTGTCGACGATCGCCTCGAGCAAGCCGGCCTCGGCATGGCGGCCGATCGCTCGGGTGGCACCGGGATTTCGCATGTCGCCGTCGATAAGCAGGCAACGCGCACCCTGCATTGCCAGGAGCTTGGCAAAATTGATGGATGTCGTCGACTTCCCCTCGCCGGGCAAGCTCGACACGACGCCGATGACCTTGCAGCGCTGATCGGCAGCACTGAGGTCGATGGCTATCTTGGCGCTTCGAAGCGTCTCGGCAAATGCCGAGAGCGGATGCTCCTCGACATAGGTCGTGGTCTTCCCGCCCCTGGCAATGCTTCGCGGATTGCTGGGATCAACGAGCGTCGGATCGTCGACGTTATTTTCAATCAGCGGCATGACACCGAGAGACTCGACATCGAGCACGTCCCGGACATCGTCGCCGGTGCGGAAGAACCGATCCCGGAATTCGCGGAAGGCGGCTATACCACTTCCAAATGCACATCCCACGAACATCGCGAAAGCCACGACGAGAGCTCTCTTCGGAGCACTCGGCTTCGTCGGCGTCTCTGCCGTCGTGATGATGCGAGCAGCGGTAATCGGAAAGCTCTGCTGTTGAATTGCTTCCTGATAGCGCGTCAAGAAGCTCTGATAGAGATTCTTATAGGTATCGCGCGTGCGCTCCAGCTCGCGAAGCTGCACCTGCGTTTCGCCGGCCGTTGCGGCTACGCCCGTCGCCTGCGTCACACTGTCGCGCAGAGAATCTTCTCGCGATTTCGCGACCTGCAGCTCGCTTTGGTAGCTTTCGGCGATACGGTTCAACTCATCGAACATGAGCCTCTTATATTCTTCCATTTCCGCACGAAGCCGAACCGCCTGGACGTGATCGGGACCGAGCCGCGCCTCAATTTCGGTCTCGAGCTTGGAAGCTTCCAGATATTTCTTGCGTAGGTCGTTCGAAATGGAACTGTCGAGCACATCCGTGACGATCGCATCGGTCTGCTTGGCGTCGATGATCGACTTGACGCGGGCATATCTTGCCTCGGCCTTCGCTGTCTCGGCCTGCGCATTGATCAATTGGGTGTTGATCTCGGAAAGCTGCTGCTCGCTAATCAGCGTACCGGATCCGGCCTCCACAAGCCCATGCTCGCCGCGGAATTTTTGAACCGCAAGGTCGGTGTCCAGCGCCTGCTGCCGGAGCTCTTCGATACGCTCCTGCAGCCATTGGCCGGCCCGGCGTGTCGCCTCGTATTTCGAATTGAGCTTGTCGACCAGATAGACGTCGGCGATGCCAGCCGCGATATCACGCGCTAGGCCGGGCGACTGCGCGGTATAACTGACGTCAAGGACATAGGAGCGGCCGACGCGTTCGACATCAATATTGCCTGCGACAGTCTCCGCGGCGCCTCGGCGCCTCATTTCCGGATCGGGGGCGACGACTGCATCATCGGCAAACCACGACCGAAAATTCATGAAGGATTTCAATGTTGAAACGGAAAAAAGCGAGCTTTTCGGTCCCATGAACTCCGGATTGTCGACGAGTTTAAGTTTGTCGACGACAGCATAGGCAATCGTGTCGGACTTCAACAGCTCGACCTGACTGAGGACAGTACCTTCGTCATCGTCCATCTGGCCGAAAGCCGCCAGCTGATTGATCACCTGACTATCGCTGCGGTCGATCAGCACGCTTGTGTCGGCGGTGTAGACAGGCACCGAAGTCAGGACATACACAATGCCGAGAATGGCGAAGGCGAAACCGCACGCCGCAACCATCCGCCACTGTCGGCGGGCGATTGCGATGAGCTTGTCGAAATCGATGAAGTCAGCTTCGTTTCCAGTATCGCGGGAGGGGTCGATACGCGGCGTAAGTTTATCTGGCGATAGCAATTTCGATCTCCAACAAAAGCGTCAAGCGCTAAGATCTACGGGCAATTCCAGCTATTGTATGACCGGGACACTCTGGCTCGTCGACTGCGTCGGATCGGTGGACGACTGCCCAGCCGCTCCGATGCTGACGAACGTCGTCGTTGAAGTCGACGATGAATCATCTGCGCCGGCATTCGAAACCTTCAGCGTGCCCGCAGTTGTGGCAGCGCCGTCGAACGGCGTACCATCATCCGCTCCAGGCCCGGTTTGTCCAACTTGCCCGTCATTGCCGATGCCGGATGCGGCGGCACTTGCACCCGGACCAAGAGCTGCGGTCCCGCCTTCGGCAAGGACCTTTGCAAAGGCGGCAAGCAGCGGCGCGAGGTTGGGATCGGCAATGGCCGCGTCGGCAACGGCTTTTTCGATCGCCAGCTTGAACTGCGGATCCGGCACCTGACAGCTGTTTGCGGCCCGCGCCAGACCGGAGCCAATAGCCGCCATTTGTGCGGCACTGGCCTTCTTGGCCTGCTCGATCACCGGCGACAGCGCGTCATTGCTACTCCCGACCAGCGCGCGAACACGCGATGACAAAACCAACGGATCGGACATGTCGAGCAGAACGGCGGGATTAGCTGAAAATCCACTGATGTCGCCGGAAGTCAGATTTGCCGGACCCAAGCAAGCTGCCGCAAAAGCGCTTGAATTCATTCCGGCAAACATCGCGACGACGATTCCGCTATACGCAAGCTTACGATAAACACCAGACCTTGCCATAACCATAGTCCTTCATAAATCCGCTACATAGGCCGCCGTCATTGATCGTTCGCGATCGATAACGGCCCGCCTATGTCAATCAATTTCCAAGATCCTGGACCGCATTGCTGGTATCGTTCGCATCGTCGGCCACTCCGGAAATAGTGGACGATACCGAGTTTACGATGTCAAGGAACTTGACCAGTTCGACAGAGTCCGAATTGGAAATATAGATAATATCCTTATCTTCCATCTTGAATTGCTGAACAGCAAACAAGGTTGCCGGATCGCGAAGATTCGCGCGGATGATCACCGGAACCGTTTCACCCGTAAATCTCGTCGCGTCCACGTGCATCGCTGCAACCGTTTTCTTGGGGACAAGGCGGTAGAGCAGGACCTGAGCCGGATCAGCGCGGTCGTCGCGCAGGCCGCCCGCCTTGGCGATTGCCTCTCCAAGGGTCAGATCAGACTCTTCGAAATCGAAGCGGCCACTGACGCCTGCGGCGCCGAGCGCAAGATATGTGCGACGCTCATGATCGATCGAGATCGTGTCATCGGGCGCAACATAGATATTCTCGGCCGGGTTCTTCAATAGCGTAGTGTAGGCGACGGTTGCCGTCTTGCCACGGCGCTGCAGCGTCACATTCGTTTCGATATTGTTGGTGGTCAAACCGCCCGCGGCGGAAATGACATCCAGAACGCGCTCACCGGCCGGGCTGATCTCGACGCGTTGGGGATTGTTGACATCACCGAGCACGGCAACCTGACTGGAGCGGCTTGTCGTTGTCGTAATAACCACCTGCGGCTCGATCGCGCGGCTTGCCAGGCGATCCTCGACGTCCTGCTCTACAGTCTCCTTCAGGCGACCGGCAGCCGGAACCCGACCCGCATAGGGAATTGTGATCGTCCCGTTTCTATCGATGGTCTGCTCTGGCAGCGAGATGTAATTGCCGGGTCGGCTACCTGCGTCCGATGGAATGAAGAGACCGCCGGACTGAGCTTCGAAGATGGCAACCTGAACGACATCACCGAAACCAAGCGGAATTTCGGGCGCACCGCCTCGACCACCGCCAAAACCCTTGAAGGATGTCGGCTGGGGAGTGGTAAAATACGACAAGACGTTCTTGCTGAGATCAATCAGGGCGTAGTCGATACCGACGCGACGCTCCTTCGTTGTCACTTTCACGGCTGCATCGCGATCAACATCTTTGTGATCGGGACCGGATCTTGGCAACGATGTGCAGCTTGCCAATATAGTCGTTAGCGCTACAACAATGGCGACGCGTGTACTACCGATACGAGAACAACCCATAGAATACCCTGTGTTGACGCCCCTGAAGCTACTGCCCCGCAATCTGACAAAATACAAGACAATCCCCGATCAATAACACTGAAAGCCGATTAACATTCCCCTAACTGTGGCAGGCTGGCAACGCCGAGCCCTTTAGGAAGCGAAAACGACTTCGGTCCGACTTTTTTTGCGTCGCAACAATCCGAAGGCTGCACCCGCTATAAAATTTCTTGGGTTTCAGAGTCAACCGTTCGCACCTGCACAATGGACTTTAAATCGCTCTTCTCCGAAAATCTTATTAAAATCCATCCATTTAAACTTTACGTGGTTAACGGCCGCTCATATGCCATGTCCGCCTCTCCGTTGCTGCGCCCGAGGCTTATCGCGACAACCGCACTGAGGAAGGCGGAGTAAAACACCGCAAAACCCGGTATCTGCAGCGAAAAATCGACCGCCGCATGAAGGGCGACCAAAACCGTCGCCGCCAGACCAAGAAGAACATAGTGCCTGAGACGCCGTCTTTGGGCGAACCCGCGCCGGAACACTCTGGCAAGGACGAAAAAGGCAAGGACCGTCGCAATCGGAAACAATATTCCGAGGCCCAGAAATCCTTCGAGATAGAAATTATGCGCACGGTCGAAGACCCCGAAAATTCCGCAAGCCGGATCGCGGTAGGCGGAAAACACGGTCCGGAAGGTTCCGAGCCCCGTTCCCGTCAACCAATGATCCGAAATGGCACGCCATATGCCCGGCAGAATGCAAAACCGATCATCATCCTCAAGTCGCCGCTCTTGCGCGCGCAAAATCGCCTGGCCCGCAAACACCGTCAGCAGCACGACCACGAATGCAATCGCCGAGAGGAGCTTCAGCATCGAATGCCATCTTGGCGCCGGTCTCAGATGACGCCTCGAGCCGTTCCAATTGATGACAAGCCAGGGAAAATAGATGAGAGCGGCAACAAAGGTCGCAAATATCCCGGCGCGCGAGCGGCTCAGCATCAACGCGGTGAAGCATGCGCATAAGAGCAGCATATAGATCCAGGATCTCAAGAGAAGAGCGTTTCGGCCCGGTTCGCCGGGCGGATAGTTCGAATAGGCACGAGCAATTTCCCTGACCAGGGTCAGCATCAACAGCGTTCCAAGCCCGAGGAAGGTCGCGGCGGTATTGCGGTTGACGAAGACCGCGGTCAGGCTGTCGAGGTAGGCGTGTTTCTCGACGACGATCAGGATGTTGGGAAACAGCAAAAACTGCAGCAAGCCGAAAACAGCGATGATGCCCGCCGTAAGCCCGAGCCCGGCGAGCACTTTCCGCGCGCGCTGATCGGTATCGCATAAGAGAAGCCCGGTCAGGAACGTGACGAAAGGCAGCGCGACCCAGAGGATCGACGCGAGCGTGTCGGCCGGTTCGACCGAGATCGCCGCATACTGGGCACCTGCAAGGTCACGCGCAGCATTCCAGGCGGGATTCGCCAACCAATTGGCGGGCAATTCGATGGTTTGGATGAACGCCCAGCCCGCCAGGACGACGAGTAGAAGCAAAGCGATACTGAAAACCCATCTGCTTTGTCTCGGCTCTCCGAACAGCAGTCCCGAAATGATGGCGAGGGCAAACATCCCGATCGCGGCGAAGGTGAAAGGAAAGGGTGTAACGCTCCCGAACGGTATGAGCGTCAATATAACGAGGCCGATGAAGGCAAAAAGCAAAACCTCTCGCAAGACCCGCTTATTGATGAGGTTGGAGAACATGTGAATTCGTTTACCACAGTAGGCGGCGACCAAAGCCACTGCAACCAAAGAGATTAATTTACTCGTACTAACATAAGTTGAACATCAAGCACTTGCGTGCTAAAGTGTAACAGAATTCCACATCGTTTAAAATTGTCGCGAAAGGTTTAAGCCAATCGAGACAAGGCCCGGCTATGCTCATTCCAAGCAGCAGAAACGGGACAGATATTCTGTGCCCAATACTTGGCAGATCATCAGATCGCCATGCCATTGACCGAGAAAAAAGGCAAGCCTGATCTTAATCGGTTGTCCTGACGGGGATTTAAGAGATGAAGAAAACATTCGTTACACTTCTGGCACTGGCCCTTACAGCAGGCAATGCGTGCTCGGCATTTGCCGCCGGTCCCGCAGGTTTTGCCCGCGGTCTGACGCGAAGCTCGGCGGTCAGTTATATCTCTGAAAAAGGCACGATCATTCCGCCTTTCGCCCAGGTGCTCTTCTGCGCCCAGAACCCGACAGAATGCCGCGACAACAATGGTTTGGCGGTTGTTGCGCTGACGGACAAGCAAATGCTGCAACTGAAGGACGTCAATACCGCCGTCAATCGCACGATGGTCGGCCGGAACGACTCCCGCAACGAACTGAATGGCGATGTCTGGAAGGTGAATGTTCGCAGCGGCGACTGCGAAGATTTCGCATTGACCAAGCGCAGTCGGCTGATTGCGATCGGCTGGTCGTCGCGCGCTTTGCGGATCGCAACGGCATATACACCCTCCGGTGAAGGACATGCGGTCCTCGTCGTCAGAACCGACAAGGGCGACCTCGTGCTCGACAACAGGAAAAGCAGCATCAAGAATTGGCAGGATACCGATCTTCGCTGGGACAAGATTCAATCGGGAACAGACCCCTACGTCTGGTACCGGCTATAACAACCGAGGCAGCGACATAGTCTGATTGATCCTGTTTCCGGATTGAAGTCGAGTCTGCTCTGACGAGCCGCTCGACTTGTCATATCGCCCACAAAAACCTATGTTTTGGCTATCGAGGGGGCAGCGCGCGGCAAGCTGCGGTGCCCGGAGTTCGATTTTCGATGTGGGTTTCAGGCGATCTTCGGTATTGTCTTTTCGTCCAGATTAACTATGACGAACGTCATGCTGCGACGCAGCATGACGTTCTACTCTAATGATTTGAGGGAAATATGCGCATCACGATGATTGGATCAGGCTATGTCGGCCTCGTTTCAGGCGTTTGCTTTGCGGATTTCGGCCACGACGTCATCTGCGTCGACAAGGATCTGAGTAAGATCGAAGCCCTTCGCGAAGGCCGCATTCCGATCTACGAGCCGGGTCTCGAGCAACTGGTCGCCGAAAATGCCAGCACCGGCCGGCTGTCCTTTTCGACCGATGTCGGCGAAAGTGTCCGCAGCGCCGACGTCGTGTTCATCGCTGTCGGCACACCGTCCCGACGCGGCGACGGCCACGCGGATCTCTCCTATGTCTACGCCGCTGCACGCGAGATCGCCACCTATGTGGAAGGCTTCACCGTTATCGTCACCAAGTCGACGGTGCCGGTCGGCACGGGTGACGAGGTCGAGCGGATCATGCGCGAAACTAATCCCGCGGCAGATGTCGCCGTCGTTTCCAATCCGGAATTCCTGCGCGAAGGCGCCGCCATCGAGGATTTCAAGCGTCCTGACCGTATCGTCGTCGGGCTGAACGACGACCGGGCACGCGAAACCATGACCGAGGTCTATCGCCCGCTTTACCTCAACCAGGCACCCCTGGTCTTCACCACTCGCCGCACCTCGGAACTGATCAAATATGCGGCCAATGCATTTCTCGCGATGAAGATCACCTTCATCAACGAGATCGCCGATCTCTGCGAACGGGTAGACGCAAACGTCCAGGATGTTTCGCGCGGCATCGGTCTCGATGGCCGTATCGGATCCAAGTTCCTGCATGCCGGGCCTGGTTACGGCGGTTCGTGCTTCCCCAAGGATACGCTTGCCCTTGCCAAGACGGCACAGGATTATGATGCGCCGATGCGTCTCATCGAGACGACGATCTCGATCAACGACAACCGCAAGCGGGCGATGGGACGTAAGGTGATTTCGGCCGTCGGCGGAGACATTCGCGGCAAGAAGATCGCGATCCTCGGCCTGACCTTCAAACCGAACACCGACGACATGCGCGACAGCCCGGCGATCGCGGTCATCCAGACCCTGCAGGACAACGGCGCGCAAGTGGTCGGCTACGATCCCGAGGGTATGGAAAACGCCCGCAAGGTGATCGAGAACATCGAATATGCGAGCGGACCCTACGAGGCGGCCGCTGGTGCGGATGCGATTGTCATCGTCACCGAATGGAACCAGTTCCGCGCGCTCGATTTCAATCGCCTGAAGCAGTCGATGCGCACTCCGATCCTGGTCGATCTGCGCAATATCTACCGCAGCGACGAGGTCCGCAAACACGGCTTTACCTATACCGGCATCGGCACCAACCTTTATCAGGACGTGACCGGAGCCTGAGATAGCCTCCTGAACATCTGATCGTCCTGACGCCGCGGAGCATATCCCGCGGCGTTTGGTTTTAAAGCATGTCGCGCAAAAGCGTGCAGCGGTTTTCGGACGTCCCCATGTTCGCCGATTTAAAGGATGCCGACCCGCGTCCCCTTTATCGTCAGCACCGTCAGCCGGCCCGTCGCCGAAACCGCAGTGTCGATACCGATGCGTTGCGGCCCGAATGTCGGGATTAGCGCCGGCGTATGCCCGTGGATCACGAGGACAGGAAGCTGCGGGCCTTCATCCAGGAAGGGCTGACGGATCCACATGAGGTCGCTGTCTTTCTGCTTTTTGAGGTCGATGCCCGGCTTGATGCCCGCATGAACAAAGACAACCCTTCCTATCCGCAGCATGATCGGCAGCGATTCCAGGAATTCGATATGCCGCTCGGGTATCATGTTGCGGATGACGCGGGCAATTGTTTCGCTTCCAGCTGCCGACTGCAGCAGATGCTCGATGTCGATACCGTATGAGTGCAGTGTCTCCGTTCCGGCAAAGCCGAGCCATTCGAGAATGCGCGCCGGCTTGCGGTAGAGCTTGACCAGTTCCGCGTCGTGATTGCCGCACAGGACGAAGCGCTGAAATCCCGGCGGCGGGGTCTTGCTCAGGAACTCCAGCACCGCACTCGAATCAGGCCCGCGATCGACATAGTCGCCGAGCATGACGATGAGTTTCGGCCCCGGGATGCGCGCGGCATCCTCGACGATGCGGCGATGCACCTCGATGAGCTCGTTATAACATCCGTGAACATCGCTCATCGCGTAGACCGCAGCGAATTCGCCTTCGGCAAACGTCAGCCGAGCGCGTCTGTTAAGGTTGCCGGCCAGTATCGGTATGTGTCGTCGCCACGGCCCTAGATAGTTAAACATGTAACCCATTTATGAGACCCGACTGAATGGCGGGCTGCCGGAAATAATCCATCTCTTATCCATCGCTGCCACGGCATGAGGCTCAGTCTTCATAAGAAGTCGGCCGGATCGCGGCCCCATCGAAGTTGTAACCGGATTGCCATATTCAGAGCGACATTATCCTTCGCCATCTGCTGCACCGCCTGCGCCAAGCTCGCCAGGCTGGGCGCGACCGAGGGCAGCGCATCCAGCAGATGATTGTCCATCCTTGTAGCTCCCGATCGAAAGCGCAAGAGTCTCCTGCGTAGTCTTCACCTGCGCCCGCAGCGCCTGAACGCTTTGCGCGTCGCGGTGAACGGATAATAGCGCGCGCTCAACCTCTTCGAGGGCGGTCAGAACAGTCTGCTTCCACACGAGATACCGCGCCTTCGCATCGGATCTCGTAATCTCCACATTCGCGCGCAGCCGTCCGCCATCGAAGATCGGCGGGTTGAGGGTCGGCCTGAAGGACCAGGTGGTCAGATCGCCATTGGCGCCGCCTGCCTGTTTTATGAATGACGGCGAGATCGAACCACTGAGAGTGATGCTCGGATAAAACTGCGATTCGGCAGCGCCGATATAGGCCGTTGCAGCGGCGAGGTCACGCTCCGCCTTGCGGATGTAATCATTCATGCTTGGGAGGGTGCTGCGGTTAATATTACGCTATAGTTTGCTATATGATGATTAATCCGGCGTTAAGCCGGCGATTATTGCGTTTCTCGCGACATTATCCGCTAATATTCCCCAAATGGAGGAGCCACACGTATCGGATTCCCACAGGCGTGACCTTCGAAAAGCTGCAAAAATCAACTATAACGAGAGGCCGCAGGAAAAAATGAACGTTAAAGCAGATCACGCTTGACGCCCTTGCGGCGCAGCATAATGATGGCGCGTTGCGAGCGTGAATGACATTCTTGATCAGGAATCTCAGATCCAAAACTGCGGGGTGCAAAGTGGAAACTGCGGTTGATTCGAAGCTTATCGAGGCGATCACCTACGACGAAGACAGCCGGCATCTAAGGGTCTATCTGACCAATGGTCAGAGGCGAGAATATGAAGGCGTTCCCAAGGGTGTCGTCGTCGGTTTGACGATGGCGGCATCGCCAGGAAATTTTTATATGAAGGCAATCAGGGGCAAATATCCTCCCCGTCCCTAATGCCTTATCGAGAACGGATGATAGTATCATCGTTCCAGCAAAGATGTGGGACCGGCATTCGCCGGTCCCACAAATCAGTCTCCCGCCAGCTACTTGCATAATTCCTTAAATCGGAATCGATTGAAGGACAAATATGCTGCACTTCAAAATGCTGCAGCGTCCTTTGCGCGTCTAAAAAGACGCGTGGCGCTGTCGCGGCGCGCGCCGTCAATAATTGCCGAGGAAATCGCGAACCGCATTGATCTCGAGCGGCACAATTTCGTGACCGCCGGGGTGCCAGACCACCCTGACGTCCGCCTCTCGGTTTTTCAGGTGTTCGGACAGCGCCTCGGTCATGGAGACGGAAGCGATCGGATCCCGTTGTCCCGCCGTCACCAGCACCTTTCTTCCCACAAGCGTTACCTGGGCTTCGGGTTGAAACGGAATGAGCGGGTGCATCAAAACCGCGGCATCGAAGATACCCTTCTCGATCAGCACGTTGGCAAGAATATTTGCGCCGTTCGAAAATCCCAAACCGAGAATCTCGGAAGCCCGGTACTCGTCAGCGAATGCCCTGACGTAGGCAGCCATCTTCTCGGTCGCGCGCGAAAGGTCGGGCATGTCGTAGACCCCTTCCCCGGTGCGTCGAAAGAACCGCGCCGCGCCGTGTTCGGAAACATCGCCGCGCGGGGAGAGAATCGTCGCTTCCGGCAGCAGGCGCCGACCGAAGTCGAAAAACTGGTTTTCGTCGCCACCGGTGCCGTGCAGCACCAGCAGGATGGGTTTATCAGGCGCACCGGCATGCAGCCGGTGCAGATATCCAGTTTCGGTCATATCGCCTCTCCTTACGCTTCGAGCGGCTGCAGGTGCTGCTCGAGCAGCGCGCGAAGATGGGCGTGCTGCTGCGGCAGTTTCAGGGCTTCGCCGAGATGGGCCGTGTCCTCGTCGTGGTCGAAACCTGGCTCATTGGTCGCGACCTCGAACAGCACGCCGCCCGGCGTACGGAAATAGATCGCCCAGAAATAGTCGCGGTCGATCACCGGCGTGACCTGATAACCCGTGTCCATCAGCGCCTTGCGGACTTCGAGCTGCTTCTCGCGGTTTTCGACGGCGAAGGCGACATGATGAACCGAGCCGGCGCCGGGAAGCGCGCGGGCGATGTTCGGCATGGTCTCGAGATCGATGAGATGCGCGCCATTGCCGGAGGGCTTGATCAGCCGCTTGACTCCGTCCCTTTCTTCAGCGACCTCGTAGCCCATGAACTTCAAGAGTTCGGCCGTGGCGCCCTCGTCCCGCAGCCGCATGGCAACGGAATGGAAGCCGCGAATGGCGTGATCCTCGCTGATGCCGCCATGCGTCCACGGCTGGCGGTTATCGTCCTCGACTTCAACAAGCGCGAAACCGTCACCGTCGGGACCGGAAAAATTCAGGCGTTTCTCGCCGAAACTTTCCTCAGCCTTCAGCCCGTCGATACCAAGCGTGCTGAACCGATCGCTCCAGAAACTGAGCGAGCCCTGGGGAACGGAAAACACCGTCGTGCCGACCTCACCGGTGCCGGGACGGCCCTGCGCCATCTTCGGGAACGGGAAATAGGTCATTACGCTGCCGGGTGTGCCGGCCTCGTCACCGTAATAGAGGTGATAGACATCAGGCGCGTCGAAATTGACAGTCTTCTTGACGCGGCGCAGACCGAGCGCATTGGTGAAAAACTGGTTGTTGGTGCGGGCGTCCTGCGCCATCGACGTGACGTGGTGCAGACCCTTGATCTGATCGAGCATTTGAGACCCCTTTCATGCCCGCCGTTGCGGGCTTTCGATGAGGCTAAGATGCGCGCTGAAACTCTCACAGAACAGACCCGCAGACCAAAACGCATTGTCTCCTTTTAGTGAACGAACATCAGATTGCGTTCACACCTATGCCCCATGGGGATTGGCCGGCAATTGCCAGTCGATCGGAGCGCGCCCGCGCGACTGCAGGAAGGCATTCGCCTTTGAAAAATGCCCGCAGCCAAAAAACCCGTTATGGGCCGAAAGCGGCGAGGGATGCGGCGCCCTGAGCACGAGATGCCGCGTCGTATCGACGAAGGCGGCCTTGCGCTGGGCATAGGAACCCCAGAGCATGAAGACCACGGATTCACATTCATCGTTGACCTTGCGGATGACGGCGTCGGTGAAGCGCTCCCACCCCTTGCCCTGATGAGCAGCCGCCTGCCCTTCCTCGACGGTCAGCACGCTGTTCAGCAGGAGCACGCCCTGTCTTGCCCAATGTTCGAGAAAACCGTGCCGTGCCGGCGCTATGCCGAGATCCGTCTCCATCTCCTTGTAGATATTGACGAGGGAGGGCGGTATGCGCACGCCCGGCCGGACACTGAAACACAGCCCATGGGCTTGCCCAAGTCCATGATAGGGATCCTGGCCGAGGATGACGGCCTTGACGTTGGAGATCGGCGTCAGATCAAGGGCGCGGAAATATTCGCTGCCCTTGGGGAAAATCCGCTTGCCGACCTGCTTCTGCGCGACGAGGAAGGATTTGAGCTGTTGCATGTAAGGGCTTGAAAACTCCCTCTCCAGCGCAGCCTTCCAACTCTCCTCGAGACTGACGGATGTATCACTCATCTAGGAAAATCCTTCGCATATGACGAAACAACGGACACACGGTTCTAACAAAATCGATCTACGCTGCAATGCCTGCCGGCGCGGCAATGAGTCTACACCTTGAGAATTCGGTGAGAGAAAATCGCGAGAAGCTGTCCGAGGCATCGTCGTCCGTATTTAACTATATGATGGCTTCGGTATTTACGCCGGCGGGCGGCCTGAGTAGAACCTTGATGGTGAAATCGGAGTCATGTCTTCCTATGAAATTCGGCACGAGCGGCCTTCGCGGACTTTCAGTGGATCTAAAGGGACATGCCTCCGCCCTTTATGCTACGGCGTTCGGCAAATATCTGCTCGGAACTGATAGGGCCAAAGCTGGCGATGCCATTCTGATCGGCCGCGATTTTCGCGATTCCAGCCCTGAAATCTCGGGAAATTGCGCCGATGCACTCGCTGCGCTCGGCTTCCGGATATTCGACTGCGGCAATGTGCCGACACCCGCACTTGCCCTCTATGGCCTCGAAAGAAACGCCGCCTGCCTGATGATCACGGGCTCGCATATTCCGGCGGACCGCAACGGCATCAAGTTCTATCGGCCGGATGGCGAGATCGACAAATCGGACGAGGCGGCGATTACTGCATTGGCCGCCGAGATCGAACGAAACGGCGAAACGGTGGTACAAGCACCGGCCGAGACGGAAGACCACGAGGCCGCTTGCCGGCAGCTCTTTTTCGAACGCAATGCAGCCCTGCTTCCGCAGGGCGCGCTGTCCGGCATGAAGGTCGGTGTCTACCAACATAGCAGCGTCGCCCGCGACCTGTTGGTTGATGTTCTCGCCCATTACGGCGCCGAGATCACCGCTCTTGGACGTTCGGAGAGTTTCATTCCCGTCGACACCGAAGCCGTTTCCGACGAGACGATCACGCTGATGAAGCGCTGGGTGTCCGAGCACAAGTTCGATGCGATCGTCTCGACCGATGGCGACGGCGATCGCCCGCTGGTCGCAGACGAAACCGGCACACCGCTGCGCGGTGACCTTCTCGGCCTTGTGGCAGCCAATTTCCTCGGCGCCGGCACGGTGGTGACGCCGGTTACCTCCAATTCGGGCATCGAGGCCGCGGGCTCGTTCGCCGTCAGGCGCACCCGCGTCGGCTCGCCCTTCGTCATTTCAGGCATGGAAGAGGCCGTAGCTGCCGGCGAAGATCATGTCATGGGCTTTGAAGCCAATGGCGGGCTGCTGACTGCAACCCCTTTCGATATCAATGACAGAGCCGTGCGAGCCTTGCCGACGCGCGATTGCTTTATCCCGATGCTCGCGATCCTGTCGCTCGCCGCCACCCGCAAGCAGCAGCTTTCGGCCGTTGCCGCCTCCTACCATCTGCCATTTGCCGCCGCCGACCGCCTGGAGAATTTTCCGGTCGAGACGAGCGCGGCGCTGATGCAGTATCTGCGTGCCACCGATGAAAATCTTTCGGCTTTCCTGCAGCCGATCGGCGAAGTGGCTGCGAAGTCCGACATCGACGGACTTCGCGTGACACTGAAAGACGGTAGGATCATCCATTTCCGCCCATCAGGCAATGCGCCGGAAATGCGCTGTTACGTAGAAGCCAGGAGTGAGACCGCAACCCTGGATCTGCTGACCGCCGGGCTGACCCGTATACGAGACTGGGCAGACGCCCGCTAAACATGCGACGAACACGCTTTTTTCAAGGAACCCGCCTATGACGCAGAAAATCGTTCCCGTGATCATGGCCGGCGGCAAAGGCACGCGGCTCTGGCCGCTTTCCCGTGCCACCGCCCCGAAACAGTTCATCCAGTTCGTCGGCGACAAGACGCTGTTTCAGGAAACTCTCGAACGCGTATCCGATCCCGAACTCTATGAAGCCCCCATCGTCGTCACCAATGAGGAATTCCGCTTCCTGGTCGCCGAACAGGCTCGCGAACGCGCCATCCCGCTCGCAGCGGTCCTGCTCGAACCAGTCGCCCGTAACACAGCCGCAGCGGTGGCTGCGGCCGCAACGCTTGCCGCCGATCTCTTCGGCAAGCACACCATCATCCAGATGCTCGCCTCGGATCACGAGATCCTTGCTGACAAGAGCTATTTCGATTGCATCCGCATCGCCCGCGATGCCGCTGCCGACGGCAAGCTCGTAACCTTCGGCATCACCCCGACGGAGCCGGCGACGGGTTACGGCTATATCGAGATCGGCGATGCCCTCGAAAACGGTGCGCACAAGGTCAAGCGCTTTGTCGAAAAGCCAGCACTCGAGAAGGCCGAGCAGATGCTCGCCGACGGTGGCTTCTACTGGAACTCAGGCATATTCATGTTCCCGGTGACGGAACTCATCGCCGAACTGCAGGAATATGCGCCCGATGTACTGAAGGCGGCCAGCAAGGCCGTTTCGAAAGCAAGCCGCGACCTCGATTTCACCCGCCTCGACGCCGACCATTTCGCCAAGAGCCCCGATATCTCCATCGACTATGCGATCATGGAAAAGACATCCAAGGCCGCCATCGTCCCCTCGCCGTTCAAATGGTCGGACATGGGTAGCTGGGATGCCGTCTGGAAATCAGGCGCCCGCGACGACAACGGCAATGTCGCCGCCGCAAACACCACCGTCGTCAATACCCGCAACTCGCTCGTCATGACCCATGGCGTGCATCTTGCCGTCCAGGGCATGGATGATGTCGCTGTCATCGCCAGTGAAGACGCCGTCTATGTCGGACCACTCAAAGACAGCCAGAATGTCGGACAATTGGTCAAGATGCTGGCCTCTACCTCCGCTACGGCGAAATTCGCCGAAACCCATCCGACATCCTATCGCCCCTGGGGCGGCTATACCTCCATCTTCAACGGCGATCGTTTCCAGGTGAAGCGCATCTTCGTCACGCCGGGCAAGAAGCTATCGCTGCAAAAACACCACCATCGCTCCGAACACTGGGTCGTCGTCAAGGGAACGGCTGAGGTGACGGTCGGCGAGAACGTGCGTATGCTGCGCGAGAACGAGAGCGTCTATATTCCGCTCGGCGAAGTCCACCGCCTCGCCAACCCCGGAAAGATTCTTCTCGAGCTCATCGAGGTTCAGACAGGCTCCTATCTCGGCGAGGACGACATCATCCGTATCGTCGACGAGTTTGGAAGAACGTAAAATCGCAGCCGGAGCGATGGTCGGGCCTTTTCCGGCGCGACCATCTCGCTGTTGAATTTCCTCTTGGGGTTCTCGTAGAATGGATGTACCGACAGACATGACCGGAGATACCCCCTGATGCGTACCCTGACCGTCCTTGCTGGATTTCTTTCAATCATGGTGCCGGGAATGGCGTTTGCCGAAACGGCAAGCATGAGAGCGGCAAGCGAGTCGGAAATTCGCCAGCACCTGCCCGGCACGTCCGAACTGAAAGAAGGCAAGAACGGCTACGAATATCGCGACGGCAATAAGAATGGCTACAAGATAAACAATGGCCAGGTGTGCGTCCTGTTCCCCAGCAAGAAGACCGACTGCGTCAACGTGAAGACCGACGGCAAGACCTTTCAGATGATCGACAAAAAGGGCGGCCGAACCAGATTCTGATTTAGTCCCCCGGCAAGCTTGCCTTGCCTGGGGCAAGCTTATCTTGCCCGGGCAAGCTTATCTTGCCAAAATCATTTTGCCGGTGACGTTTCGCCATCCCTGTCCAGAACGAAGTCAGCGATCAGGCCTGAATGGTTCGAGCCGAGATTGTCATCGAGACGTTTCAGCGATGTCAGATGAAGCGGCGCGCGCGCAAATATGTGATCGATGGCGATCCCGAGCGAGCCGGCGGCGATCGGCCATGTTGCTGGTTCCGGCACGATGGTTTTCAACTTCTGTTCGCGTAGGAAACCCTGGATACTCGGGGCGATCACCGAGGAGTTGAAATCACCTGACAGCACCAGAGGGCCGTCGATCGAACCAAGCGCTTTGGTAAGATCTTCCAATTCAGCCATCTGGAAATCGTCGAAGTATGGTTTGGTCAGGTGCGCCGAAACCAGATTGATGGTCTCGCCGCCGAAGTCGACGCTTGCTATCACAAGCCTGTTTTTTCGAAGACTGCCCATGCTTTCGACCTGCCGGTTGACGAACGGGCGTTTGGAGAGCACCAGCGTATCGCAGGCATCCTTTCCGGTGTCACAACCAATATGATAGGGATAGGCCTTGAACAATTGCTCCAGGTGAAACGTCAGCGGTTTGGCTTCGAGCAGATTGACGACGTCGGCATTCGACGCGATCACCATGTTGGTGATCTCAGTCGAGTTTTTCCAGTTGTCGATCGCGATGTTGAACGACATCAGACGGAAAAGCGGCGGGGTGTCGGTGCTTCTGTCGCCCTCCGCGAATTCGCGCAGCATGATGATGCCGTGAGCGATGAGAAGAAGCGAGGCAAGCAGAAGGATAAAGCCGTAGATCTGTCTTTTGATAGCCAGAATAATGAGACTGGCGGCGACGAACACGACGCCGAGGTGAGCCTGAAAGCTGTAGACGAAGGACAGAAGCCAGAAGTTCGTGACATAGCGTAACGATACGATCGCGATGGCAACGGTCAGAAACGCGCAGAGAATCCAATAAATTATATCTCGCATCGATCCTGACCTGCTTGCAGACGGCCGCCCGGCCATAACATGCGATCAGTTATGGTGCAATGCAGCATAACAGCCGGGAGCCGGCACCCGGCAAAACAGCGGCGGATAGACCGACGGCAGCGGAGACGGTGCTGTGGCCTTCTCTTTCAAAGACCTATCGACTCGGCCTCTTCTTATCTTGTAAGTGGGGTCACTTGATACGGAATCGGCTCTTTGCCGTCGGCAGGGAGCCGAGAAAAGGTGGGAATGCGCTACTTCATTACAGGGACTGCCGGCTTTATCGGTTTTCATCTGGCCAGGCGCCTGCTGCAGGAAGGGCACGACGTCACAGGCTTCGACGGCCTGACTCCCTATTACAACGTCAAGCTCAAGGAGATGCGCCATGCGGCGCTCTCTCAGTTTCCGACCTTCAAACCCGTCATATCAATGCTCGAGGACCGGCCAGCGCTGGAAGCAGCTGTTCTGGCAGCCAAGCCCGACATTTTGATCCATCTCGCCGCACAGGCTGGCGTCCGCTACAGCCTGGAAAATCCCGAGGCCTATCTTCGTTCGAACGTTGAAGGCTCGTGGAACATCCTAGAAATCGCACGGCACGTCGAGATCCGCCACCTTATGCTGGCTTCCACCTCGTCGATCTATGGCGCCAATCCGACCGTGCCCTTTCACGAGACCGATCGCGCCGACGAGCCGCTGACCATTTATGCCGCGACGAAGAAATCAATGGAACTGATGGCGCACAGTTATGCCCATCTTCACAAGATTCCGACCACGGCTTTTCGCTTCTTTACGGTTTATGGCCCATGGGGCCGGCCCGACATGGCGCTGTTCAAATTCACCAAGAACATGCTCGAAGGCCAGCCGATCGAGATTTACGGCGAAGGCAATATGAGCCGTGACTTCACCTATATCGATGATCTTATTGAAGCGATCGTCAGACTATCCGCGGTCGTCCCGTCCGAGGAAAATCGCCTCGAAAACACGGCTGTCGAAACGCTTTCGCGCCAGGCGCCCTTCCGCGTCGTCAATATTGGCGGGGGCCAGCCGGTCAGCCTGATGGATTTCGTCGAAACGGTGGAGAAAGCGCTCGGCCGTCCTGCCATCCGCAAGATGCTGGCGATGCAGAAGGGTGACGTGCCGCGCACCTTCGCAGCCCCCGACCTGCTCGTCGCGCTGACGGGATACAAACCGGATACGACATTGGATATCGGCGTCAAGGCCTTCGTCGACTGGTATCTCGACGTGCGCGGCGAACTCGACGCTTAGAACAGGATGTCGTCCGAAAACCGCTCACGCTTTTCGGCATCATGCTCTAGGCAGTCGCAGAGGATGCGACAGACCGAACGGTTTCCAGCCGGCCCAATGTTTCAGCGAAGACCCGAGTTTCAGCGGAGAAACGTGACGGCGTCGACGGCAGCGACCGCCGTCGCAAACACGTAACCGACGACAACGGTCAGGCTCTGCGAATAGGTCTTGAGCCGGTAGCCCTCGCCCTCGACCGTAGCAGGGCCGCGCAGGACGAAAGGAACGCCTGGGCGCATGAAACCGGCGCGTGTCGTCAACGGAACCTCGGGCGAATGGCCGATGGCGGAGGTGTACATCAGGTCACGGGCAAGGCTGGCTGGGCCGATGGCGAAGGCCGGCTCGGCAGCGGCGGTGATAGTCAGGGTCAAGGCGATGGCGGCAAGAGTTCTGTGCATGTCGAAGTCCCCGTTTGCGGATCGGCGGGCTTTCATTTTGCCCGACTCCAAACGATCGACGCGTCTGTCCACGCTTCGGTCGCTTTCATAAGACCACTCTACACATCAGTATTTTCAGGGCTTTTAAGCAGATAGGTCAAATTTTACGAAATTTGATTTTCCGGTCGCACCGGTTCGGAATCCACGGGAAAAACGCGGAAATGCCGATGGCCTCAACGCTGCATCGCAGTCTACAGGACACGATCCAGCTTCTTGTTGATGTGCAGGTTCGGCATCAATCCCGCACTTTGCGCAGCATGATAGGATTCTCGCGCCGCATCGAACGAGATCGACCACATGATGGCGCTGAGCAGCAGAGCGATAATATAAATCTGAATACGCATCGAACTGGCGATACGGAAAGAGCAAGGCAGTTTTGTGTCAAAACATAGTCACAGGGATCACGAAAAAGTGGCGCGTTCTTTGTTTCGCAGCCGGCTGGCACCAGACATATTAGTGTCGTGAAAATTAGTGATATTGCACTGCTACCTGTTAGCAGCCGACCCCGAGGCTTGGTTCCTCTTCCCATCCCGAGAACCCTGAGAGGTCCGTTCCCACGGGCCTCTTTGCTTTCTTTCCGAACGTCCAGAACGTGGGATCGCCTGATCCGAATTGACGTTGGACCGCTGAACTGCATATCTCGATCCCCAACCAGACCACGCGTTCCACCCGAACAATGTCATCTTCTTGCCTTGGCATCAGCAAAGGCATCGGTCGATAACATCTGCTCTCGAAATATATCAATCGATTGACTTACTTATCCACTAATGTTATAAAATTGCCATGACCCGAGAAGCTAACAACGAGCCACCGGCCTCCGCCCGTGCCGACATCGCGCGCCAGAAGATGCTGTCCGCTGCCCTCGACGTCTTCGGCCGCTATGGCTTCGATGGCGCCTCGACGCGCCAGCTCGCGGATGCGGCCGGCGTCAACCTGCAGGCGATCCCCTATTATTTCGGCAGCAAAGAAGGTCTCTACATCGCCACGGCCGAATATCTGATGATGCGGATCAATACGCATGTCGGTGACATGAGGGCGCGCGTCGGTACGCATCTGCTGGCGCTCGACGCTGCGGGCAAACCGCTTGGTGAAGCGGAGGCCCGCCATTTCTTGATCGAGATTTTGCAGACCATGGTGACGCTGTTCGTCGGCGGGGAATCCGAATCCTGGGCGCGCTTCCTGATCCGCGAGCAGATGGAGCCGACCGAAGCCTTCACACGGGTCTATCAGGGCCTCATGCGGCCGATGATCGAGATGGGCCGGCGGCTGATCGGCGCCATCCTTCACGAGGATCCCGGCTCGGAACATGTGCGCCTTCGCACCTTCACCCTTCTCGGCAGCATCCTCGTCTTCCGCGTCGCCCACGCGGCCGTGCTCGCCCAGATGGAGTGGGACGGAGTCGGCCCGGAACAGGTGGAAACGGTGCGCGGCCTTGCCGCAGAGTTGGTCGATTCCATCGGCTCGCCGAAAGGAAGTGCAGCATGAAACGCATCCTTCCCCTCGCCATCCTTCTTCTCGTTGCGGCAGGTGCCGCCGGCTGGTGGTACGGCCTGCCCCAAAAGCTCGGCTGGTTGCCTGAGGCCAGCCGCGAGTTCGTCCTTTACGGCAATATCGATATCCGCCAGGTCTCGCTCGGCTTCCGCGTCAGTGGCCGCCTCTCCGAACTCCTTGCCGACGAAGGTGACGTCATCAAGAGCGGAACGGTCATGGCGAAGCTCGACGCAGTCCCCTATGACTTCGCGGTCCGCTCCGGCGAGGCCAATGTCGCAGCCCTCCGGGCGACGCTCGACAAGCTGAAGGCCGGTCCGCGGCCGACCGAGATCGCCCAGGCACGCGCCGCCTATGACGAAAGTATCGCCGATCTCCGCAATGCCAACCTCGCCTATGACCGCGCCCGCCAGTTGCGCCCGCAGGGCACGATTTCCGAGGCGAGCCTTGATCAGGCGACCGCTGCAAGGGCCATGGCCGCCGCACGCTCCGATTCCGCCAACGAGGCGCTGAAACTGCTGCTGGAAGGCTCCCGTGTCGAGGATATCGTCGCTGCCGACGCCCAATTGAAGGCGGCACAGGCAACACTCGCTTCCGCCCGCACTTCGCTCGATGACACCGAACTGCGCGCGCCGAACGACGGCGTCATCCTCTCCCGCGTCCGGGAAAATGGCGCGATTGTTTCCCCCGCCGACACCGTCTTCGTGTTGTCGCTGACAGAACCCGTCTGGGTTCGCACCTATGTCGCCGAACCCGATCTCGGCCGTATCCATCCCGGCATGAAGGTTTCGGTCACCTCTGATACGGCGTCCAACAAACCCCATGAAGGCACGATCGGCTTCATCTCGCCGGTTGCCGAATTCACCCCGAAATCGGTGGAGACGCCGGAACTCAGGACCGACCTCGTCTATCGCCTTCGGATTGTCATCGATAAGCCCGGCCCGGATCTGCGCCAGGGCATGCCAGTCACCATGCGTTTTCCTACGCCGACGGCGGACGGACGATGACCGCCGCCGAGACCGGCCGGGGCGACAAGCCGCTTGTCCGGATCGACGGCGTCACCAAGCGCTTCGGCGATGCGCCGGCCGCCCTTGACGCCGTCTCCGGCGTCATCGGTGGCGGCGCAATCACCGGTCTCGTCGGCCCTGACGGCGCCGGCAAGACGACGCTGATCCGCCTGATGACTGGCCTGATGCTGCCCGACACGGGAGCTATGGAGGTTCTCGGCTTCGATACCCGGAAGAATGCCGCCGGCATCCAGGCGGCGATCGGCTACATGCCGCAGCGCTTCGGTCTCTATGAGGACCTTTCGGTACAGGAAAACCTCGACCTTTACGCCGATCTGCGTGGCCTGCCGAAGAGCGAACGTGCGAGCGCCTTCGACGAACTGCTCACCTTTACCGATCTCAAGCGTTTCACCGGCAGGCTCGCTGGAAAGCTTTCCGGCGGCATGAAGCAAAAGCTCGGTCTTGCCTGCGCGCTTCTGAAGAAGCCGCGCCTGCTGCTGCTCGACGAGCCGGGCGTCGGCGTCGATCCAATCTCGCGCCGCGACCTCTGGAAGATGGTTGAGAACCTGACGAAGGAAGGCATCGGCGTCCTTTGGTCGACCGCCTATCTCGACGAGGCCGAAGCCTGCGATCATGTGCTGCTCTTGAACCAGGGCAAGTTGCTCTTTTCGGGGAAACCGGCTGACATGACCGGCCGCGTCAGCGACCGGGTTTTCCGCGTCTCGGGCTTGACAGGGCGCCGCCGGCAGGTGCTCGCCGGACTTCTGCAGGCTGATGGCGTCATCGACGGCGTGATCCAGGGTGAGGCGATCCGCCTCGTCGCCGCCAAGGACAAGAAACCGGATATAGGCTCGGCCGGTGATGGCGCGACACTCACCCCTGTCCCGCCACGCTTCGAAGATGCCTTTATCGACATGCTGGGTGGTGGTCCTGGCGGCCGCTCGAGACTGGCCGAGGCGCAAGAGCCGACGAAAGGCGAGGATGACCGGCCGGTGATCGAGGCCAAGGCGCTGACCAAGCGCTTCGGCGATTTCACCGCTGCCGACAATATCAGCTTCGATATCCGACGCGGCGAGATCTTCGGCCTACTCGGCCCAAACGGCGCCGGCAAATCCACCACCTTCAAGATGCTCTGCGGCTTGCTGAAGCCGACCAGCGGCGAAGGCCGCGTCGCCGGTTTCGACCTTCGCCGCGATGCCGCCGAGGCCCGCAACCAGCTCGGCTACATGGCGCAGAAATTCTCGCTCTATGGCGATCTGACTGTCATGCAGAATCTCGAATTCTTCTCTGGCGTCTATGGCCTTCGCGGGCTGCACAGGCGCGAACGCATCGAGCTGATGGCCAGCATCTTCGATTTCGGCCGCCATGCCAGCCAGCCGGCGAAAGATCTGCCGCTCGGCCTGAAGCAACGCCTGGCGCTTGCCTGCGCTGTCATGCACGAGCCGCGCGCCCTCTTCCTCGACGAACCGACCTCCGGCGTCGATCCGATCACCCGGCGAGAATTCTGGACGCATATCAATGCGCTGGTCGAAAAGGGCGTTACCGTGCTCGTCACCACCCATTTCATGGACGAGGCGGAATATTGCGACCGCATCTCGCTGATTTATCGCGGCCGTTCGATCGCGCTCGGTTCGCCCGATGAATTGAAGGCCCGGGTTGCAACCAAGGAGCAGCCGGACCCGACGATGGAGGACGCCTTCATCGCCCTGGTGCAGCAATCCGAGAAGGAGGATGCCGCATGAGCACCTCCTCCGGCCGGATGCGGCGTCTCTTGGCCCTCGTGCGCAAGGAAAGTCTTCAGGCGATCCGCGATCCGAGCAGCATCCTCATCGCCTTCGTGCTGCCGCTGATCCTGCTCTTTCTCTTCGGCTACGGCGTCTCGCTCGATACCACCCGCACCCGCATCGGCCTCGTGACCGAGGAGATGACGCCGCTGACACAGGATCTGTCGGCGAGTTTCCAGGCCTCGCGCTATTTCGAGGTCGCCGTCAGCCGCGACCGGCGCCTGTTCGAGGACGATCTTGTGCTCGGCAAGGTACGCGGCATTGTCGTCATTCCCGCCGATTTCACCACGCGCTACACCGCCGGCAACCGTCCCGATATTCAGGTGATCGTCGACGGCGCGGATCCGAACACGGCGAATTTCGTACAGAATTATGCGCAGGGCACCATTGCCAACTGGGAGCGGCAGAGGCAAGCGGACGTCGCCTCACATGGTCCTGCCATCTCGGTCGAGCAGCGCTTCTGGTTCAATCCTGAACTGACCAGCCGCAACTTCCTTGTGCCGGGCTCGATCGCCATCGTCATGACGCTGGTCGGCACGCTTCTGACCTCGCTCGTCGTCGCCCGCGAATGGGAGCGGGGCACGATGGAGGCGATGATGGCAACGCCGGTAACAGCGGTCGAGCTGCTCGCAGGCAAGATCCTGCCTTATTTTCTGCTCGGCCTTACCTCGATGACGCTCTGCGTGCTGCTTGCGGTCTTTCTCTTCGGCGTGCCGTTCCGTGGCTCCGTCGCTGCCCTCTATGCCCTATCGGCCGCCTTCCTGATCCCGGCGCTCGGCCAGGGCCTGTTGATCTCGACGGTCACCAAGAACCAGTTCCTCGCCTCGCAGTTGGCGCTGATCTCGGCCTTTCTGCCGGCATTCCTGCTGTCGGGCTTTCTCTTCGAGATCAATTCCATGCCGACCGTGATCCAGTGGATCACCTTCATCGTGCCGGCGCGCTACCTGATCCCCAGCCTGCAGACGGTGTTCCTCGCCGGCGACATCTGGCCGATGTTTCTGCAGGCGATCGGCGTGATGCTGACGATGGGCGCCATCATGTTCGTGCTAGCAGCCCGCAGCACCAGAAAAAGGATCGGCTGAGATGTGGACAAGGCTTTACGCCCTGATCGTCAAGGAGCTGCTCGCCGTCCTGCGTGATCCCAAGGGCCGCGCCATCCTGATCGGCCCGCCGATCGTCCAGCTTCTCGTCTTCTCCTATGCCGCGACGCTCGAAGTGCGCAATGTCGATGTGATGATCCTCAACCGCGACAGCGGTCACTGGGGCCAGGAACTGATCGAGCGTATCGATGGCTCGCCGACTTTCCGGAAAATCGAGATTGCAGAAAGTCAGGCGGAGGTCCGGGTGGCGATCGACAATCAGACGGCCATTGCCGCCGTTGAGATCGGCCCAGACTTTTCCCGCAATATCGAGGCCGGGACGCCGGCCGACCTGCAAATGGTGCTTGATGGCCGTCGCTCCAACGCCTCGCAGATTGTCGCGGGCTATCTCTTGCAAATCGGCGCAGCCCTTGCCGCCGAGACACCGGCCGGCAAACGTGCCGGCGCCGACATCGTCTCGACAGTGCCGCGCAATTGGTTCAACCCGAACCTCACCTATCAATGGTTCATGGTGCCGAACCTGATCGCCAGCATCGCGCTCCTGATCGGCCTGATCGTCACGGCGCTGTCGATTGCTCGCGAGCGCGAGCTCGGCACCTTCGATCAGCTGATGGTCTCGCCGCTGCGTATGCACGAGATTCTGATCGGCAAGTTGATTCCACCGATGATGATCGGCCTCTTCCATATCACCGTCTATGTCCTGGCCGCCATCTTCCTCTTCGAGGTGCCGCTGCGCGGCTCGCTCTTCCTGCTTTACGGCAGCGCGATCTTCTATCTCGGTTCAGTCGCCGGCCTCGGCCTCTTCATCTCGGCGCTGTCGATGACGCAGCAGCAGGCGATCCTCGGCGCCTTCCTTTTCATGGTCCCGGCCATGCTGCTCTCCGGCTTTGCGACGCCGATCGAGAACATGCCGGGATGGTTGCAGCCGGTGACCTTGATCAATCCGCTGCGCTATTTCCTGGTGATCGTCAAAGGCGTCTTCCTCAAGGATATCCCCTTGAGCGAGGTGGTGAACCAGACAATCCCACTGGCGTTGATCGCCACTGCTACGCTCAGCGCCGCCGCCTGGCTTTTCCGCCGGCGGCTGGAATAACGCATCCCGACCCAGGCTTTAGCGGCCTCACATAATGTGAACCGGCCGTCCAAAGCGTGACACTCTCCTGCCGGAACCTCGGATTAGCGCGGTCGTTACCCCAGTGCAATCCCCAGAAAAGGAGAAGCAAAATGTACAAGATTCTCGTTGTTTCCAGCGCCATTGCGCTGTCGTCATTTGCAACCAATGCGCTCGCTGATGGAGCCGTGACCGGTGCAGCCGGTGGCGCCATCACCGGCGCAATCGTCGGCGGCCCCGTGGGTGCTGCCATTGGCGGCGTGGCCGGCGGTGTCGCCGGTGCCGTTGTCGATCCGCCGCCGCGCGAGGTCGTCACCTATGTCCAGCAGCAGCCAGCCCCGACCACCTCCGTGGTGGTCCAGGAACCGATCGTCGTCGGCAAGCCGCTTCCGGCAGACGTAGTGGTGACGCCGGTGCCTGACAATCCGAAATATGCCTATACGGTGATCAACAATCAACGCGTGATTGTCGAACCCCGCACCCACCGTGTGGTGCAGGTCATCGAATAGTCACGCAACTGAAGCCGCCCGTTGCGGCTCGGCAACTTCCGGCTCCGCTTCGGCGGAGCCTTTTTTCGTGCGCTCGCGCCACCTGCCGATCAGCGAGAACAGAACGACAAAGTGCTGTGGCAGCTTGAACCCCTGCGGCAGCGCCTCTATCGGAATTCGGTCGCCGTAAAGCTTGCCCTGTCTGAGCGATAGAATATGCATGGTGGAAAGCATGAGCCGATCCTCCGTCGATTGACGGGATCAGCATCGCCGAAACATCCGCTTTGGGTCTCTAAGAGACCGATTAAGGGCTACTAAAACTTCCAAGAGCTTTCAGCGCGGCCGCATTCCGGCCCGCGCCAGTCCTTCCAGAACCGGCACAAAGCGCCGCGGGTCCTTGGCCGGTTGACCGGCTTGAATTTTCTCGAGGGTCACACCGGGTGCGATCGCCTCAAGCGCATGCAGGTACTGCCGCGCCTCGGCCATGTTGCCGAGATGCGCATGTGCTGCGATCAGCATCCAGTAGGTCGGGTCGAAATGGGGATTGAGCGCCAGCGAGCGAGCGCCGAAAGCTACCGCCGCCTCGTAATTGCCGCGGAAGATCTCGGCCATCGCGATGCCCGTCAGCGAAAAACGCGCGTCCGGATCTCGCGGCCCCAGCCTCAAGGCGCGGTGCAGACGCTCGAGCGCGTCGCCGATATCGCCGCAGTGCAGGGCCGCGATGCCGGAGCATGCGGCGACGCGAAGATCATTGGGATTGGCGGCAGCGGCAGCCTCCAGCACGGCCATGCCGCCTTCGTAATCCTTGCCCGTCTGCAGCAGCGCCATACCGCAATGGACCATTACCCGGGGATCGCCGGCCGAATGCTGGAGGCCGCGGCGTGCAAGCCTGAGGCATTCCGCCTTGTCGTCTTCTCCGAGCGGCGGCCAGCCCATGGTCGTGCGATGTTCGAGCGCCCAGGCGGCAAGCGACAGGATCAACGCATTTTCCGGCTCGATGGCCAGGGCCTCGCGCAGCAGCGCATAGGCAACGGCATTGCTTTCGATCGACTCGTCGGTGATGGCAGCAAGCGCACGCAGATAGAGATCATAGACCGCCGGGCTGTTCGGCCGGTCTCGCCGCGATCTCCGGATTTCGGCAATCTCGATCGCCGGCTCGTCGATCGTGGCGACGCGCTCGGTGATACGGTCCTGGAAGGCGAAGATGTGGCTGATGCCGTCTTCGAAATGATCGGCCCAGAGATTGGCCGCCGAAATGCCGTCGACCAGCTGCACGTTGATGCGCACCTGCGCGCCTTCCCGCCGGATACTGCCTTCGAGCACGTAGCGCACGCCGAATTCCCTGGCCACCTCTCGCACATCGACGCTGCGTCCCTTGTAGACGAAGGCGCAGTTCTGCGAGACGACCGAAAAGGAACGGAAGCGCGAAAGCGCGGTGATGATCTCCGCCACCACGCCGTCGGCGAAATAATCCTGGTCGGCGTCACCGCCGAGATTGACGAAGGGAAGAACGGCAACCGACGGCGCCTGCGGCGCCACGGGCGCCATCCCGGCATCGTCCTGGCGCGGCAGGCGATAACCAACCCTGGGAACGGTGACGATCCACTCCGTGCCATCCGGTCTTGCGCCGAGAAGCTTCCTGAGCGCGGCGATCTGGACCGTCAGGTTGCCTTCTTCCACGGTAAGTCCCGGCCAGGCCCGCTCCAGCAGATCCGCCTTGGTGACGACGCGGCCCTCAGCCTCCAGCAGCAAGCCGAGCAGCGCTACGGGCCGTGGTCCCGTCGCAACGGACTTCCCGTCCCGCCACAGGCTTCCTGTCACGGGATCGAAAAGGAACGGACCAAACGAAAGCCTTGGGCTGCTCATTGCCAGAGCATAGCGCGAAAATATTGCGGACTGAAAGCCGATGGTGCGCCGATGCGCTGGATAAGCCACCGTCGGATGAACGGCAGCTTATCCAGCGGACAGGATCAGACCTTCAGCTCGCGTCGCTCGCGCTCGGTCACCATCGCAAGGTCGAGCACCTTCTGCAGGTTGGCGGCGTGGCGGAAGTTCGGGTCCGGCTGGATGCCGCTTGCCACGGCCTCGGCAAAACGCTCGTAGTTGGTCGCCACCGGTTCAACCTCGATCTTCGTCCAGGTCGCGGTTTCGACATCCTCGCCGAGGCAGCCATGCAGCTCGGAACCGCTGGGACGGTGGATGACCTCAAGGCTGCCCCTCTCGCCATAAATACGCAGCTTCAACTCGTTCAGATGCCCTGTCGCCCAGCGGCTGGCATGGATGACGCCAAGCGCGCCGTTGGCGAAATCGACAGACATGGTGAAGCTGTCATTGGCATCGAGCAGATATTCGCCGATCTGGCCGCCCGGCGCCTTGTTGAAGGTCTTCAGCCGCGCAAAGACGTGATCGATGTCGGTCGCCGCGCCATAGGCGGCGAAATCCAGAATATGGATGCCGACGTCGCCGAGCACGCCGTTCGAACCATGGCCGGTGGAAAGCCGCCACAGCCAGGTCGATTCCGTGCGCCAGTCGCCCCAGGCGCGCGACACCAGCCAGCTCTGGAGATAGGAGGCTTCCACATGTCTGATCGTGCCGAGCTCGCCGGCGAGCACCATCTCACGGGCGCGCTGCAACGGCGCGACGTTGCGATAGGTGAGGTTGACCATGTTGATGACGCCGGCCTTTTCGGCCGCCTCCGTCATCTCCAGCGCCTTCGCATAGTTCTCCGCCAGCGGCTTTTCGCAGAAAACGTGCTTGCCCGCAGCAATCAGCGCCATCGTCGTCGGGTGATGGATGCGGTCGGGCGTGACATTTGTCGCCGCATCGAATTCACCCCAGGCGATCGCCTCCTCCAGCGAAAGAAACCGTTTTTCGATGTTGAACTTATCGGCGAAGGCCGAAAGCCGTTCGGGATCGGTGTCGACGGCGCCGACCACCGTCACGCCGTCGATGAGAGGGAAGCGGGCGAGCTGGTTTTTCGCCATCACCCCCGTGCCAAGAACGAGTAGTCGCATGGATGCTCCTCAGCGGTAACCGGCTTCGCCGGCCTGGTGCAGTCTCGGGCCGCGTTCGACGATCGGCTCCAGTGCTTTTTCTACCGGCACATTTGGGGCGTCGGTGATACCAGTCAACGACCCCTCAGGGTTATAGGCCCACTTCACGCCGTTGATCAGCACCTTCTGCACATTGACGTCGTGATAGGTCGGATAGGTCTCGTGGCCGGGGCGGAAATAGAAGATGTTGCCGGCGCCACGGCGCCAAGTCAGGCCCGAGCGGAACACTTCCCCGCCTTGGAACCAGGAGATGAACACCGTTTCAAGCGGTTCCGGCACCGAGAACTGCTCCCCGTACATTTCCTCGTTCTCGAGTTCGAAATGCTCGCCGATGCCGGCGGCGATCGGATGGCGCTGGTTGATCGTCCACAGACGCTCGCGCTCGCCCGCCTCGCGCCATTTCAGCGCGCAGGGCGTGCCCATCAGCCGCTTGAAGATCTTGGAGAAATGGCCGGAATGCAGCACGAGCAGGCCCATGCCTTCCCAGACGCGCTTGGCAACCCGCTCGACGACGGCGTCGGAGACAGCGCCGTGATCCTTGTGGCCCCACCAGGTCAAGACGTCGGTTTCGGCAAGGCGGGCTTCGCTGAGACCGTGTTCCGGCTCCTGCAGCGTCGCTGTCGTCGCCGAGATACTGGGATCGGTGTTCAGCGCGTTGGCGATCGTCGTGTGCATGCCTTCGGGATAGATCCCCCGGACGACGGCATTGGTATTCTCGTGGATATTCTCTCCCCAGACGACGGTGCGAATGGCCATGATGTGCTCCTGTAGAACCTGGAAGTATCGATAGGCGGGAAGGCAGGATTCAAAGCGCTTTGGAAAACGGCGCTGGCTGCGCCTCGTCTCCTCCACGTCCAAGGAACACATAGACCTTTGTCAGTATTTTGACAAAGGGGAAAATTTACCGGCCGAAGACGGAAAAAACGCCTGGCAATATGGCAGCAATATCAATGCGAAACCGATTTAGAAAATAGATTGACGACCACAACGCCTGTTATGATCAGCCCGAGCCCGACGATTGCCGGCAGATCGAGGCGCTGCTTGAAGAAGACCAGACCGACCGAGGAAATAAGCACGATTCCCAAAGCGCTCCAAATCGCATAGGCGATACCAACGGGGATGCTTTTCAGCGTCAACGACAGGCAATAAAAGGCAGCAGCATAGCAGGCGACCACGAGTGCCGTCGGCCCGATGCGGGTGAACTGCTGCGACAGCTGCAGCGCGGTCGTGCCGATGACTTCAAGCACGATGGCTGCAAACAGCAGCCCGTAGACGGCGGCCTGGCTCATGGCGAATTCCTTTTCGAATTACTTGCCGGTCAGTTCGACAAGGCGATCGATGAGATCCCGCCTCAGAACGCCGTTGATATCATGGCTTTCCAACGTATCTGCGAACCAAAGTCCGTCGGCGGCGAAACGCACGACTTGTGCGTCGAGGGAGGAGTCGGTGCCGATATATTCCTCCGCCCGCGCCTGCACCCATTGGCGCCAGCGAAGACGCAGCCGTGGTTCGGCAAGAAGCGCGATCGTCACCTGCGTCCAACTCCTGGAATCGTCGGGACGCTCCTTGAGACCGGATACCGCCCTGAGATAGGCGCGGGTGAAGCGCCCCTGCGGCAGCGGATCGCCGCGCATCAGTTCCTCTATATCGGCGTCGAACTTTTCGAGCAGGCTCTCGAACAGAGCATCGAGCAGCGCATTCTTCGTCGGGAAATGATGCAGCAGCCCGCCCTTGCTGACGCTGGACGCAGCGGAAACCGCATCGAGCGTGACGGCGGCCATGCCGTCGCTGGCAGCAAGGCGCGCGGCGACCTCCAGCAACTGCTGGCGCACGAGCACGGGCTGTTTCTTGCGATGATGAGCATTCGACATGCAAATCAAAGATACCGTCCAGACGGTTTTGTCAAGAAGAATCGGCCACAACCCCTGCCATCCCGGCATTATGCGCGAAATGCCGCGGCATCTTGATGACAGTTGCGATCATTTTCCGCCCGGTGCATGAAGAGGCCGGGGATTAGGATGGCATGGGATGGTTTCGTGACGGAGAAGGTCACCACACTCTATGAGGCGATTGGCGGCGATCCTGTCGTACGGGCGCTAACGCACCGCTTCTACGAACTGATGGACAGGCTTCCGGAGGCGAGAAACGTGCGCGCCGTCCACCCGCCGAGCCTTACGGGCAGCGAAGAAAAATTCTACGAATATATGACCGGTTATCTCGGCGGCCCGCCGCTCTATACCGACAAGCGCGGCCATCCGCGTCTGCGCAGCCGCCATTTCGTCGCCGAGATCGGCCCTATCGAGCGCGACGAATGGCTGCTCTGCTTCCGCCGCGCCCTGGACGAGACGATATCAAGCCAAGCGCTGCGCGATCTCATCTGGGCGCCGGTGGAACGGCTCGCCTATCACATGCAGAACAAGGCCCCTGACAACAAGGAGCAACCATGAGCTTGAACGCGCGTCTGGAACCGGTGCTCTATCTCTTTGCCGGCCTGTTTGGCGTCGCCGGCGTGGCGCTTGCCGCCCTTGCTGCCCATGGCGGCGGCGGGGCCAATCTTGCGGCATCCGCATCTGCCATGTGCCTTGCCCACGCCCCTGCCCTGCTGGCATTGGCTCTCGGCAACGTCAGGCTCAGAACCGCCTGGCTGGCCGGTTTTCTGATGATTGTCGGAACGCTGCTTTTTGCGGGCGATCTCGTCACCCTGCGCTTTTCCGGCTCCGGCCTCTTCCCCTACGCCGCGCCGACCGGCGGCTGGGCGATGATGCTTGGCTGGCTGGCCGTTGCGGCAGGCGCAGTCTTCCGCGTCAGGACTTGAGATCGGCGGTTCGGAGCGTTGCTCAACGAACAGCTCCGATCTTCTCACTCGACGGAGAAGGTGGGCCAAGACGTTGCCACAGATCTCTTCTCCCCAGCGGGGAGAAGAGGGAGCCAAGCCTCATTCACTTTCCGCGCCGAACGGCAGGCCAAAACCGTGTCGACCAAAATCATATGCCGTCGACGACGTTGAAGCCTTCGAAGACCGGCGGTCCCTTGTAGATCGCCTTGTGATCGCCGGCATTGCGGTGCGCTACGCGAAAACTCTCGGACTTCGTCCAGTTCTGAAAATCCGCTTCGCTTTTCCAGACCGTGTGCGAGGAATAGAGCGTATAGCCTTCCTCTTCGTTGACCTTACCGCGCAGCAGGCGGAATTCGACGAAACCGGGCACCTGGGGCAGGCTGGACTCACGATTGCGCCAGACCGTCTCGAAATCGCCTTCGCTCCCGGTTGCAACCTTGAAGCGGTTCATTGCGATATACATGAAATCTCCTAAGCGTGTCGCGCAAAAGTGTGTAGCGGTTTTGCGATAACGACATGCGTAAAAACAAAGACCTAAAGCGCGAGAAGCGAATCTGAAGGATTGCGACGCGCTTTAGACCTTCCTTTTGCCCGCCCTTGCCACAGGCGAGGGAAAGGCGAGAACGTTATCGCCGTTTGCCGCCGCCGGGCCAAGCGGTGTTGTTGCCGCTTCTCCCGGCATGCGCGCTTCCCAGGTCGGGAACAGCGTCACATTCTGGTAGATCTGCTGGCGTTCGGCATGCTGCTGCTGCTGGAAAAGTTCGTAGAGTTCGGGCACGAGGCCCTCGCCTGCCTGCGCGGCAAGCTTGTGCAGGCCGATCATGGTGAAGCCGTCGGGGCGCTGGTCGTTCATCGGGAATTGTCTCGTTCGTTCATCGTCTGCAGCGCACGCTCCAGGCTGGACTTGCTGCCATTGCGAAGCGGGATGAAGGCCTTGCCGAACTTCTTGCAGCCGGTCTTCACGCGCAGGCAGGCATCGTGGCTGATACAGTCGATCGGGCAGAACACGCAGTCGACCGAGGGAAGGACAGTATCGATGCGGGAAACCGCCTCGCGCAGCCCGCCGTCGTGATGAATGAGCTCGGCACCGAAATTGCTGCAGATCTGGCGAAGATGCGCCACCTGGCAGTCGCGGCCGCCGACATAGAGGAAACTGCGGCCATCCAGTTTGGATCGCCCCGGGGATACCTGACCGGCGTCCTCGCCCGCGCTGTCGCGGACCTCCCGGTTCGAACCCTTCTTGCCCTTGCGAGCCATATGCCACCCGTTCGCTCGTTGATCGTCACACGATTCCTGCGTGTGCGAGCGGACCTTATTAAAGTTGATTTTTAGAGTAAAGTATAAAGTTGATTAGTTTTATCATATTTTATCGAGCCGTGACCTGCACTGGAAAACTGTACGACCGCGAGGATCCGACCCAGTCATCCGGCATAGCGGGAAGATTACAGGAAGCGATCCGGGACATAACGGCACCATCCACCTCGGCCAAGCCCGAACCTCGGACTAGGCCCGATGCAGTGATATCTCCGTTGCGGTTAATCGTGATGCGAACATTCAAGGATGCAGAATCGCGACGATATCGCGATTCAATCCGGTCAACGCAACGAAACAGTCGCGAGACGATCTTGCCCTTGTAATTGGCTTCGGATGCACCGCCCGATCCACTCCTTCCGCCCGACGTGCGTGAATTATTGTCGGAGTTGGCGTCTGCCTGCCCGTCCGCGGCGCCCCTGCGTGACTCCTGTTTGCCCTCTCCCTCTGAACCCTGTGACTTCTTTGGAGGCTGCTTTCTTTCGACCGGCTTCTTTTCCGCGGGCTTTTCCAGCTTCGGTTTTGGTTGTGGCGTGGCGATCTCTGCCGGCGGTTCCGGCTCGGGAGAAATCGCGGCCGTCTCGACAGGCTTGATCTCTTCCGGCTCGGATTGCGTCGCGGTTGCGGCGAGTGGTTCGGCGGATGTTATCGGCATCTCCGGGGATTGCTCCGGCACCACTGTCGACATTGGCTGTGCAACTGACGTTTCCGCAGGGGTTTCCGATACGAGCACCTCTGGTTCCGCAGTCGTCACCGTCTCCGCTGACTGGCGCGTCACCTCCTGCGTGGGCTGAACGGCCTCTACCGGCTCTGCATCAGTCGGCTGGACGGTTTCCGGTTGGAACGCCTCCGGCTGCATTTCCGTTGTTTCCACTGGCTTGACCGTGTCGGGTTCGACAGCTTCCGGAACAATTTCTTGCTGTATGGTCACCTCGGTCTCGCCGGCAGCGCTCTGATCGGCGTCAGAGCTGCCGAGCATGACGACGCTGATCGCTTCGCCTGCCTCCATCAGTGTCTCCTCCGGCGCCTTGGGGAAGGCAATGATCAATAGAGCGGCCAGCGTCGCGTGGAAAATCAGCGAACTAACGCAGGCAAGCGCCACCCGTCGCCGCACCGGTGCCTTCTCACCCTCCTGCTTTTCCACCGCCGCATCCATCGGCGGCGCAGGAACGGAGGCTACCGGCTCGGCTTGCGGATGATGGGGAAAGGAGGGTATCTGCGCGAAACGCGCATAGTGGACCACGGCCTCGCCGGCCGGCTGCCGCTGCACGTTGCGCAGGTCGGAAAGCTCGTGGCCGGGATGCATGTTGTTGTCGTTCAGACCGCCGTCAGCGTCCGGCTCCCCGATGAGCACCTGTCTCGATCTGGTCTTCGCTGAAATTGCCATTTGTATGCCTCGGACAGCCTGAAACATGTCCGCCGGGGTTCATCCCCGGCGTATTCTCAAAGCAATTCCAGGAAAAGTGTGAAGCGGTTTTCCGTCCGGAATTGCGCAAAAACAAATGGCTAGAGCGGTTCAGCGGTTCCGTGAAAAGCTGAACCGCTCTAGCCCTCGAAAGGAACGGAAATCTGAGAGCGGGTGACGAGACCCTTCATGCATTCGCCCGCCGCCGGGCCGTCGCAGACCGGCGTGTCGTTGATGATGATGCGCGTGACCGTCTCGCACTTCACATTCGGCATATCGAACTGGCGCACGCGCTTCTTGCCCTGTGGCAGATCGCGGAAATCGAGCACGGTGATGCGGTCGACGGCATTCCTGTCGTTGAAGAAAGCGAGCTCGAAGGAGATCTTGTTGATCGGCGCCTGAAGATTGTTCTCGGCGACGAAGGTCATCATGCAGCCCTTTTGCGATGGCGCCAGAGCGCTGAGTTCGACGTCCAGCTTGGCGGTTGCCGCATTCTGCGCCTGGCATACGCTTGAAACCGCCATCACCATGCCGGCTGCAACAGCCGCAAACCTCACCGTCATCATCTTCTCCGCCAGTGTCGCGAACCGCCGCCAGGCGGCCTCATATCAGCAATCTCAAAAACTTGACTGCAATAGTCTCCTATTGCGTCTTTAAAAAACTATGAGTAAGAAAGTCAAGATAATTGTCATCACAACCGGGGACCCTGATCACCGGCCTCACGGAATTGCCAACCGAAATGATGGTTGAAAAGCCAGATAACTTTAAGCATGTGCCGCTGCAGAGCGAACCTGCGGCGCAGCACCGGATCGTCGAAAGCGCGGATCTCTTCCTCGGCACGAACGAGATCATGATTCGACACGACGGCTTGGTCTATCGCCTGAAGATCACCCGTCAGGGCAAGCTCATTCTCAATAAGTAGGGTAGAACATGACCGAACAGACAAGACCAGCGCCAGCCGAAATCCGTGCGTTTCGCGCTGACAATCCGAAGATGCGCGAGCGCGATATCGCCGCCCAGCTGAAGATTTCCGAGGCAGCCCTCGTCGCCGCCGAAACCGGCATCAGCGTCACACGCATCGATGGCAGCGCGCTGAAGCTTCTCGAGCGCGTGGCCGGCCTCGGCGAAGTGATGGCGCTGTCGCGCAACGAAAGTGCCGTGCACGAGAAGATCGGCGTCTTCGAAAACATCAAGAGCGGCGCGCAGGCCGCGATCGTTCTCGGCGAGAACATCGACCTGCGCATCTTCCCGAGCCGCTGGGAGCATGGTTTCGCCGTATCCAAGAAGGATGGCGATCAAGAGCGCCTCAGCCTGCAATATTTCGACAAGGCCGGCAACGCCGTACACAAGGTGCACCTGCGCCCGAACTCGAATGTCGAGGCCTATCACGCGATCGTCGCCGAGCTGAAGCTGGAAGACCAGTCGCAGGAATTTGCCGAGGCTGAGACCTCGAACGCCGCCGATGAGACCGCCGACGTCAGCCGCGACGAACTGCGCGACAACTGGAGCAAGCTCACCGATACGCATCAGTTCTTCGGCATGCTGAAGCGCTTGAAGATCGGCCGCCAGGCGGCCGTGCGCACCGTCGGCGACGACTATGCCCGGAAGCTCGACAACAGCGCCACGGCAGACATGATGCATGCCTCGGTGAAGTCCGGACTGCCGATCATGTGCTTTGTCGCCAATGATGGCATCGTCCAGATCCATTCCGGCCCGATCTTCAACGTGCAGGCCATGGGTCCGTGGATCAATATCATGGACCCGAGCTTTCACCTGCATCTACGCCTGGATCACATCGCCGAGACCTGGGCCGTGCGCAAGCCGACCACGGATGGCCACGTCACCTCGCTGGAAGCTTACAATGCCGAAGGCGAGATGATCATCCAGTTCTTCGGCAAGCGGCAGGAAGGTTCCGACGAACGCGCCGAATGGCGCGAGATCATGGAAAACCTGCCGCGGGCAGCAAGCGTGGCAGCATAAGGATCGCAACGATGACGATGCGTAACAATCTACGCCGGATCCGTGCGTGGGAACTGGCGCTGACGGCGGCCGTCATGGCGCTGCCGCTGATCCCGATGTCGCCGACGGTCGAAGGCTTCGCCTTCGTCCGCGCCGCCCATGCTGACGAAAAGAAGCTCGACACCTCGCGCCTGGTTTCGGTCGGCGGCGACATCACCGAGATCGTCTATGCGCTCGGCGAAGAAAGCCGGCTGATCGCCCGCGATACCACGAGCATGTATCCGCAGGCGGCATTGAAGCTGCCCAACGTCGGCTACATGCGCGCGCTCTCGCCGGAAGGCATCCTCGCCATGAACCCGACGGCGATCATCGCCGTCGAAGGTTCAGGCCCGCAGGAGGCGCTGACCGTGCTGAAGAATGCCAGCGTGCCCTTCGAGACCGTGCCGAGCGCCTTTACCCGCGACGGCATCATCGCCAAGATCGGCCGTGTCGGCACGCTGCTTGGCGTGCCTGACAAGGCCAAGGCGCTTGAAGGAAAGGTCGCGGCCGATCTCGACGCGGCGATCGCCGATGCCGAAAAGCGCCCGGAGGCCGAGCGCAAGCGCGTTCTCTTCATCCTCAGCGCCCAGAACGGCCGGATCATGGCATCGGGCACCGGCACGGCCGCCGATGGCATCGTCAAGCTCGCCGGCGCCATCAACGCCGTCGGCGCATTCCCGGGCTATAAGCCGTTGACGGACGAGGCGATCATCGAAGCCAAGCCCGACATCATCCTGATGATGAACCGCGGCGATGGCGCCGGCACCGAGAACGAAGACCTGCTGGCTCAGCCGGCGATCGCGCTGACGCCGGCAGGCGAGAAGAAAGCGATCATCCGAATGGATGGCGTCTACCTGCTCGGCTTCGGCCCGCGCACCGCAGCCGCCGCGCGTGAGCTCAACACGGCGATCTACGGGGGCTGATCTTGGCCCTGCCGCAAGCCATGACGGAACGAAGGCGACCATTCCCGAAGCCGGAAATTCGCGAAATCACGCAGGCGGGCGACAGGACGCGGCTGGCCTTGCAGGCGATCGCGCTGCTAGTCGTCGGCTCGGTCTTCTCGATGCTGTTTTCGGTGACGACGGGCGCCTCGGATGCCTCGATCCTCGACGTCATCAGCAACATGGCCGGCTCCGAGACGGCGCTCAGCACGCGTGACCGGATCATCATCTTCGATATCCGCCTGCCGAGGGCAATCCTCGGCTTCCTGATCGGCGCCTCGCTTGCAGTCTCCGGCACGGTGATGCAGGGCCTGTTCCGCAATCCGCTGGCCGATCCCGGTCTCGTCGGCGTCTCCTCCGGCGCAAGCCTCGGCGCAGTCGCGATGATCGTGCTCGGCGGCGGCATCGCTGCTCCGCTCCAGGCGCTTCTCGGCATCTACGCTCTGCCGGCGGCCGCTTTCGGCGGCGGCCTCGTCACGACGCTGCTGCTCTACAGGATCGCCACCCGTCATGGCCAGACCTCGGTGGCGACGATGCTGCTTGCCGGCATCGCGCTCGGCGCACTCGCCCTCGCCATAACAGGCTTGCTGATCTACATGGCCAACGACCAGCAGCTGCGCGACCTGACCTTCTGGAGCATGGGTTCGCTTGCCGGCGCCACATGGACGAAGATCGCCGCCGCCGGCCCGATCATCCTATTGTCCTTCATCGCCCTGCCCTTCATGGCCCGCGGCCTCAATGCCATCACGCTCGGCGAGGCGGCCGCCTTTCATATGGGCGTCCCGGTGCAGCAACTGAAGAATGTTGCGATCGTCGGCGTCGCCGCGGCGACCGGCGCGTCCGTCGCCGTCAGCGGCGGCATCGGCTTCGTCGGGATCGTCGTGCCGCATATCCTGCGCATGGCAATCGGCCCCGACCATCGTTTCCTGCTGCCGGCCGCAGCTCTTCTCGGCGGCTCCCTTCTGATCTTCGCGGACGTCCTGGCGCGCACCCTGGTTGCCCCGGCCGAGTTGCCGATCGGCATCATCACCGCGGCAGTCGGCGGGCCGTTCTTCCTGTGGATCCTGCTGAGGCAGCGTTCGCGCCTTGCCCTGTGAGTGACCCCTGTGAGTGACCCCCCGTGAGTGATATTGAGATGATCGAAGTTTCCGGCGTCTCCGTGCGCCTTTCCGGCAAGACCATCATCAACGACGTCACTTTTACGGCAAAGGCCGGCGAGCTGACGGCGATCGCAGGGCCGAACGGTTCCGGCAAGACGACGACGATGAAAGCCATCTCCGGCGAACTTGTCTATGGCGGCTCGGTGCGCATCGGCGGCGAGGAGGTGAAGGAGTTGAAACCCTGGCAGCTTGCCGCCATTCGTGGCGTGCTGCCGCAGGCAAGCACGATCTCCTTTCCCTTCACCGTGCGCGAGATCGTCCGCATGGGCCTGACTTCGGGCCTCAACCTGCATCCCGACAAGGCCGAGCAGACGGCGGCCGCAGCACTTGCCTCCGTCGACTTGACCGGCTTCGAAGGCCGTTTCTATCAGGAGCTCTCCGGCGGCGAGCAGCAGCGCGTGCAGCTTGCCCGCGTGCTCTGCCAGATTGCCGAGCCCGTCGTCGACGGCAAGCCATGCTGGCTGCTGCTCGACGAGCCGGTCTCGAGCCTCGACATCAGCCACCAGCTGACCATCATGACGCTCGCCCGCAATTTCTGCGAACGCGGCGGCGGTGTCATCGCCGTCATGCACGATCTCAACCTGACGGCTCTCTTTGCCGACCGCATCGTGCTGATGAAATCCGGCCGGCTGGCGGCCGCCGGCAGCATCGCTGACGTGCTGACGAACGAAACGATGCTCTCGGTGTTCGGCTGCGCGCTGCGCATCAACCAGGTGCCGGCCGACGGCACGCCCTTCGTGCTCGCCCACAGCGCCGTTTCCCGCCCCTGAGCACCGCGCGAGCGGAACTTTTGATCGCCCGGCACGTTTCCGGCATGATCTGGGTCAATGCCGGGCGATATCATTCATGCAACGGACGGTGGTGACCCTCGTGCGAAACAGGCGGGCTTGCGCGCGCCCCAGCCAATGGAGACAGCCATGAGCTATTCTATCTTCCAGTCCGGCCGCAGCCGCCGCAACGGCACCTTCCACAATCTGGAATCCGGCATCGAGGAGCAGATCGAAGCGCTACGCGACGAACTCGCAGAACTGACGCGCCTCGTTGGCAAGAGCTCGCGCCACCAGGGTGAGAAAATCCGTAGCCAGGCCGGTGCCGGCTACGAGGAACTGCTCGGCCGCAGCGAGGATTTGCTGCGCGAATTGCAGCACGGCTATGAGCGTGGAGCGACGGAAATGCGTGAGACGGTGCGCCAGCATCCGCTGGCAACCATCGGCGCTGCAGCCGCTTTCGGCCTTGCCATCGCCTTCCTCGCCCGGCGCTGAGGAAGCCCGATGCTCTTCTCGATCCTCAGGCTGCTGACGGGCGCAAGCGTGCACCGAACCGTTGGACGCGCCAAGCGCAATGGTATCTTCATTGCGCTTGCCGTGCTCTTCCTCCTCACCGCCTACGCGTTGGCCGTCACCGCCGGCGCCATCTGGCTCGCCGGCATATACGGCCCGATCGGCGCTGCGCTTTTCCTGGCCGCCTGCGCGCTGCTGATCGCCATCATCGCGCTGGTGGTAATGTCGATCATCAACGCCCGGGAAGCGCGCCGCACCCGGGAACGCCGCGCAGCGCTGGAATCGCTGGCAACGGTCGGGCTCGGCCTTATCCGCGCCCAGCCGCTTCTGACCGCCGGTGTTCTGGCGGCAATTGTCGCAGCCAATCTGGTAGGATCGAAGCGCGAGGATTGATTGAGGGACTCGCTCTATACATACTCGCTACGAAAATGGAGAGAGTGAATACTTCCCCCTCACATACGAGCGGAAAATTAGGGAAGAGAACTAGTGCGCCTTGAACAACCATCCACCACAACTTGGATACGTGCCCTTACCCCACTCCCGACGAAGCAAAAAGCCGGCGCTCCGAAGGGCGACCGGCTTTCTTCCCAAATGTAACTCTTTCAGAATGCGAAGGCCTTCGACGTCAGCGGCGCCGAGGTCGCGTCGGGGCCGAAATCGGCCTCGCCGGATATCTGCAGCAGCTCCTGCAGCCGCTGGCGGGCTCGGTTAACGCGGCTCTTGATGGTACCCACGGCACAGCCGCAGATTTCGGCCGCCTCCTCGTAGGAAAAACCCGAGGCGCCGACGAGGATGATCGCCTCGCGTTGATCCGGCGGCAGCTGGTCGAGCGCCTTCTTGAAGTCCTGCAGATCGAGCGCGCCATATTGCGAGGGGTGCATCGCCATCGATTCAGTGAACAGCCCGTCGCTGTCCTGCACTTCGCGGCCGCTCTTGCGCATCTGGCTGTAGAGTTCGTTGCGCAGGATCGTAAACAGCCAGGCCTTCATATTGGTGCCCATCTCGAAATGATCCTGTTTGGCCCAGGCTTTCATGATGGTGTCCTGGACGAGATCGTCGGCACGGTCGTGCCGCCCGATGAGCGAGATCGCGAAGGCGCGAAGACTTGGGAGTGCCGCCAGCAGTTCCCGCTTGAAGCTGGGTTGCGATTTGTCTTCCATGCAGCGATCCTATTCGGCCATCTTGGCAGAAGCCATCATTTCAGCATGGTCGAGCTTTTCGAGAAGGTCGAGAAAACGATCGGGAATCGCCTCATCCTGTGCAGCCGCATAGAGCGACCGCAGCCTGACGCCGATCTGATTGTTCGGGTCCAGGATGTCGCTTGCCCGCAGCTCCAGCTTTCGCTGATCGGCTGCTTCTTTCTTGCGTGTAGTCATCAATTCGTCTTCTCGCCGGTTGTCTGTCCAAAGCATGATGCCGAAAAGTGGGAGCGGTTTTCGGATGACATCATGCTCTAACTTTCTAATTTAGAACAGGATTCAGATTTTAGGCCGACCCGGCCTAAAATCATCCTGTTCTAGGGGGCGTGGATGGGATCAATCACGATTTCAACCATCGACATCGAACGTTCGATTGTCGATGTCGCTGGTATTTGCCGCTGCATGGGTCAAAACGCTACGCCCTTTCTTCGTCGGCTGGAATAATGCGGCGCGACGAAAAAAGTTCCTGCCGTTCCGGAACTTTTTTATCAAGGCGGCGTTACCCGGTCATTGAAGCCAATGCCGGCCTGTATGCAGGAGCCATTAATGACACTTTCTACTCGGATTGCGCCGCACCTTCCTTATCTGCGCCGCTATTCCCGCGCCCTTACCGGCACTCAGACTTCGGGCGACGCTTACGTCGCCGCCGTTCTCGAAGCCATCATCGCCGATCTGTCGATTTTCCCGGATACGGCGAATGACCGGGTCGCACTCTACAAACTGTTCACGCAACTGTTTGGTTCCACCGCAGTCCAGATTCCGGAGCCGACCTCGCCCTATGCCTGGGAGCAACGCGCCACGCTGAACCTTTCCAAGGTTTCGCCGCGCGCCCGTCAGGCCTTCCTGCTCGCCTCCGTAGAGAATTTCCGCGTCGCTGAGATCGCCGAAATCCTGGAAACCGAGGAGCAAGATGTCATGCAGCTGCTCGACGTAGCGTCGCAGGAGATTTCCCGACAGGTCGCAACCGATATCATGATCATCGAGGACGAACCGCTGATCGCCATGGATATCGAGCAGATGGTCGAGAGCCTCGGCCATCGCGTCACCGGCATTGCCCGTACGCATGCCGAGGCCGTGGCGCTCTACAATAAGACCAAGCCGAGCATGGTGCTGGCCGACATCCAGCTTGCCGACGGCAGCTCCGGTATCGACGCAGTCAACGACATCCTCAAGACGTCGAGCGTGCCGGTGATCTTCATCACCGCCTTCCCGGAACGTCTTCTGACCGGCGAGCGGCCGGAACCGACTTTCCTGGTCACCAAGCCCTTCAATCCGGACATGGTCAAGGCACTAATCAGCCAGGCTCTTTTCTTCAATGAATCGACCAGAGTGGCCGCCTGAGACGCAATTTTCCGGCTTTCGGAACCAAATCGCCAAAGCAGGCGTTCCGGTGCTACCGGGACGTTCCGATGGCTTTAACGGTTTTTGCAGCGCTTTGTTCTAGAGTTGGCAGGCGGTGTCTGGAAGGGCGCTCCCTTCAGCGACGGTCAAGATGTCACAAGGAAAGGCGGCCGAGTGAATACGACTGAACCATTGTCCGGCATGCCTTTTACCTTCGAAGGCAAAGCCGCAATGATGGAGCGCGCGCTCGGCAGCGCCGGGGTTTCAATCCTCTGCCAGGACGCTCGACTGTCGATCTTCTACGTCGAAAATCTGCCGCCGCATTTCGCGGCGCTCTTTATGCCCGGCGGCAGCGACGCCGCCCTTTTCGGCGACGCCCATGGGCGATATCTGACAGCGCTGAAACACAAGGTCCTGGAAACCGGCATTCCCAACAATGCCGAGGTCGAGATCGATGTCGACGGCGAAAGGCGCACTTATGAACTGAAGATCCAGCGCACCGGCGAACGCAGCGCACATGGACTTCTGTCCGTCATGACTGAAGTTACCGAAAGCCGGCATCGCGAAAAAGTTCTGAAATCGCTGCTGCGCGAACTCTCACACCGCTCGAAGAACCTTCTCGCCATCATCCAGGGCATTGCCACGCAGACGGCGCGCAACACGCTCTCTCTCGACAGCTTCCTCCTCAAGTTCCGCGGACGGCTGCAATCGCTTTCCAATTCGCAGGACCTGATCACGGATTCGAGCTGGCGCGGCGCCTACCTCTTCGAACTCGCCGAAAAGCAATTCGCCCCCTATTGGCCGGAGACGGCCGGCTCCATGCCGATCTATGGCATCAACGCTCATCTGACACCGAATGCCGCCGTGCATCTCGGGCTCGCCCTCCACGAACTCATCGTCAATTCCGCCTCCTTCGGCGCAATATCAGGCGGCGCCGCCTCCATCACGCTCAATTGCCGCGAAGCCATGATCAACGACAGAAAGGCGATCGAAGTTGCCTGGGCGGAAGTTCTGCATGATCAGTCGGAAGTCCACGAATTCAGCGACAACAGCTTCGGTCGCACCGTGCTGGAGCGTGTCGTGCCTTCGTCGGTCAATGGCAAAGCTGAGTTGAACCTCGTTCCCGGCCGCATCGAGTACCGTCTGACCATTCCGGAAACCGAATTCGAGATCTTCAAGCGGGTGTGAAAGCCCTGGAGACAGCCGAGAACGAAAAACAGCCGGTGCGAGGGCGGCGCACCAGCTGTCTTCACTCACCGGGAGGGGACCGTGAGTACGTCCGGATAGTGGGTTGGGGGCGCGCATGTTGGGTCGATGCGATCACCATCCGGATATCGCAATAACGACGACCTCAAACTTTGGTTCCCTGCCATCCGAAAAAAATTCGACTTTTTTGAATCTTTTTTCGGATGCCCTTCCCTCGTCGCGCGCTCAGCCATTTCACTGATTCAGGCCGAATAAATTATTCCAGCAAAAACAGGGGATTACGTGCGAGATGAGAAGAGAAAGTCGTCAAAATTTTACCGTTTGATAAATTTTTAAACCTGAGTTACGCTTTCGCTTACAGGCCGTTTACCAATAATGAGGGAACTTCAATGGAACGACTGGAAACGGGGATTCATGCCGGCCGGCTTTCGCCCGCCGAGTATGAGGCTAATTTTTCCGATCTTCATCCGCGCCTCGACAATCACGAGGCGCTGGTCGCCGCCGACCGCTGTTATTTCTGTTATGACGCGCCGTGCATGACGGCCTGTCCCACCTCGATCGACATTCCGCTGTTCATCCGCCAGATTTCAACCGGCAATCCCATCGGCTCGGCAAAGACGATCTTTGACCAGAACATCCTCGGCGGCATGTGCGCCCGCGTCTGTCCCACCGAAGAGCTCTGCGAACAGGCCTGTGTGCGCAACACGGCTGAACAGCGGCCCGTCGAGATCGGCCGCCTACAGCGTTATGCGACCGATGCCGCCATGCAGGCCGACAAGCAATTCTACGCCAGGGCCGAACCGACTGGCAGGACCATCGCCGTCATCGGTGCCGGTCCTGCCGGCCTTGCCGCCGCCCATCGCCTGGCCGTGAAAGGCCATTCGGTCGTCATCTATGATGCCAGGGAAAAATCCGGCGGCCTCAACGAATACGGCATCGCCACCTACAAGACGGTCGACGATTTCGCCCAGAGGGAAGTCGACTACATCATGTCGATCGGCGGCATTGAAGTCCGCAACGGCGAGCGTCTCGGCCAGGATTTCTCACTTGCCGATCTGCAGGCGCAGTATGACGCCGTCTTCCTCGGTATCGGCCTTGCAGGCGTCAACGCGTTGCGTGTCGAAGGCGAGAACCTTGCAGGCGTCGACGACGCCGTCGATTTCATCGCCGCACTCCGCCAGGCCGAAGACAAGGGCGAACTCGCCATCGGCCGCCGCGTCGTCGTTCTCGGCGGCGGCATGACGGCGATCGACGCCGCCGTGCAGGCGAAGCTGCTCGGCGCCGAGGAGGTGACGATCTGTTACCGTCGCGGCAAGGAGCACATGAACGCCTCCGAATACGAGCAGGATCTGGCAAGCTCCAAGGGCGTCATCATCCGCCATTGGCTGGCGCCGAAATCGATCCTGTCGCAGGACGGCAAGGTCGCCGCGATCGAAGTAGAATATACCAAAATCCTCGATGGCCGCCTCGTCGGCACCGGCGAGACCGGCGTCATTGCCGCCGACCAGATCTTCAAGGCGATCGGCCAGACCTTTGACGCCTCTGCTCTCGGTTCGCTGCGCATGGAATCCGGCCGCATCGCCGTCGATAGCGAAGGCCATACCTCGCTCGACGGCGTCTGGGCCGGCGGTGACTGCGTCTTCGGCGGCGACGATCTCACGGTTTCGGCCGTCGCCCACGGTCGCGACGCGGCTGAATCCATCCATCGTGCCCTCACCGCAGCAGCCGCTCCGGCTGTCGCGGTTGCTTGAAGGGGAGAATGAACAATGGCTGATCTCCGTAATAATTTCGTCGGCATCAAATCCCCGAACCCGTTCTGGCTGGCGTCTGCGCCGCCGACCGACAAGGCCTACAATGTCGAGCGCGCCTTCAAGGCCGGCTGGGGCGGCGTGGTCTGGAAGACGCTGGGCGAGGAAGGCCCGCCCGTCGTCAACGTCAACGGCCCGCGCTATGGCGCGATCTGGGGCGCCGATCGCCGCCTGCTCGGTTTGAACAATATCGAGCTCATCACCGACCGCGACCTCTACACCAACCTGCGGGAAATGAAGCAGGTGAAGATGAACTGGCCGGATCGGGCACTGATCGCCTCGATCATGGTACCCTGCGAGGAGCAGGCCTGGAAGGCGATTTTGCCCTTGGTCGAAGAGACCGGCGCCGACGGCATCGAGCTCAATTTCGGCTGTCCGCACGGCATGTCCGAGCGCGGCATGGGTTCCGCGGTCGGTCAGGTGCCGGAATATATCGAGATGGTCGTGCGCTGGTGCAAGCAGTACACCCGCATGCCCGTCATCACCAAGCTGACGCCCAACATTAGCGATATCCGCCGCCCGGCCCGCGCCGCCAAGGCCGGCGGTACCGATGCCGTGTCGCTGATCAACACGATCAATTCGATCGTCTCCGTCGATCTCGATAACTTCGCCCCCAACCCGACGGTCGGCGGCAAGGGTAGCCATGGCGGTTATTGCGGCCCGGCGGTGAAGCCGATCGCACTCAACATGGTGGCCGAGATCGCCCGCGATCCCGAAACCTACGGCCTGCCGATCTCGGGCATCGGCGGCATCACCACCTGGCGCGACGCTGCCGAATTCCTTGTCCTTGGCGCCGGCAACGTCCAGGTCTGCACAGCGGCCATGACCTACGGCTTCAAGATCGTCCAGGAGATGATCACTGGCCTCTCCGACTGGATGGACGAAAAGGGCCACTGCAACCTCGACGACATTACCGGCCGCGCCGTTCCCAACGTCACCGACTGGCAATATCTGAACCTCAACTACATCGCTAAGGCGAAGATCGATCAGGACGCCTGCATCAAATGCGGCCGCTGCTACATCGCCTGCGAGGACACCTCCCACCAGGCGATCACCAACTTCGTCGATGGCGCTCGCCATTTCGAGGTCATGGACGAGGAATGCGTCGGCTGCAATCTCTGTGTCAGCGTCTGTCCCGTCGAGAACTGCATCACCATGGAGCAGCTTCCCGCCGGCGCCCTCGACAAACGCACCGGCCGGGTCGTCGACCCCAACTACGCCAACTGGACCACGCACCCGAACAACCCGATGGCGCGCCAGGCGGCGGAGTAAGAATCCGCAGCGCCGCGGAGAAGATCGATCCGCGGCGTTGTATCCTGCCGCCAACATTCGAAGCGTCGGGCCAGTCTAACCGCCGAATGACTTCCGATAGGCATGCGGGCTCGTCCCGAGCCGCCTGCGGAAATGATGCCGCATCGTCGCCAGTGTTCCAAAGCCGCTGGCGGCGGCGATGTCATCGAGCGAAACAGCAAGTTCCTTCTCCAGCAGATCGCGGGCATGCCGTAGCCGCTCCTTCAGCAGCCATTCTCCGACGCTGAGGCCCGTCGTCGCTTCGAAGCGCCGCTGGAAGGTGCGCATGCTCATACCCGCTCTCTTCGCAAGCAAGCTGATCGGCTGGTCCTCAGAAAGGCTTTCGCGCATCCATTCGATCAGCGGCCCCAAGCGGATGCCCTCGCGTTCCTCAGGAACCGGCGCGTGAATGAACTGCGCCTGTCCGCCTTCGCGGTGCGGCGGCACGACGAGGCGGCGGGCAACGCTGTTTGCCGCCTCAGAACCGAAATCGCCGCGCACCACATGCAGGCAGAGATCGATGCCGGCAGCACTGCCCGCCGCCGTCAGCAGGCTGCCTTCGTCCATGTAGAGAACGTCGGCATCGAGTGCGATATCGGGATAACGCGCGGCGATCGAGGCGACATAACGCCAATGCGTCGTCGCCCTGCGGTTCGTCAGCAGACCCGACCCGGCAAGAACAGCAACACCCGAGCAAAGCGACATGATCCTTGCGCCGCGTTCATGCGCGGCCTTGAGCGCTGAAACCAGCGGCTCGGGAACGACGGCATCGATCGATCGCCAACCCGGCACGACGATCAAGTCCGCTTCGTTAAGCACTTCCAGTCCCTTGTCGACTGCGACCGTCAGCCCTCCCGCAGCGCGAAGTGGACCCGGTTCGATGCCGCAGACCGAGAAGCGATACCAGCCTTCGCCCATTTCCGGCCGTGGCAGGCCGAAGATCTCGTAGGCGATGCCGAATTCGAAGGTGCAGAGCCCGTCATAGGCAAGTGCGGCGACCAGCGGTCCTTTGGTCTGCTGCGGCAATGAGTTTGGCATGATCTTTACGCTGTCAGTCATGATGGCCAATTTCGCAAAGCTCTAGCATCGGCGATACCAGGCGGCAACTTCAGAAAAAGGAAAAGCCGATGCCAAGCCCCGTTTCCCAAACACCTGCTGCAGCTCCGGATGCCGCTGTCGCTCACTTTGCCGCCAAGCTCGCTTTCGAAACCGATTGCTCGGACGTGCATGCCGCCTTTGCGACCGGCAAAGTCGATTTCGTTCTCCTCGACGTGCGCTCGCCGCAGCTCTTCGCAGAATCCCGCATTCCCGGAGCGATCAACCTGCCGCACGGCAAGATGACGGCGCACCGAATGTCGGCATGGGCAAGCGATACGTTGTTCGTCGTCTATTGCGCCGGCCCGCACTGCAACGGCGCCGACAAGGCCGCCTTCCGCCTTGCCAACCTCGGCCTTCAGGCCAAACTGATGATCGGCGGCATGACCGGCTGGGCCGATGAAGGCTTCGCCTTCGAACAGGGCGTCCCCGCTGCCGCCTGATGGCCTCCCGTCTCCCCCTACAATTATTGCAGCGGGGAGAAGGGAAAATCGCGACCGTCAGAACTCGACGACCACCTTGCCGAAAGGCCCGCGATAGAGATGATCGAGCGCCTCAGGGAATTCGTCGAAGGCATAACGCTTGTCGATCACAGGCTTCAGCCCGGTCTGGTCGATTGCCCGCACGAGGTCTTCCAGCGCACGGCGATGGCCGACGGATATGCCCTGCACAACAGGCGCCTTGAGCAGCAGCGGGCCGGCCGGGCCGGAAACCTCAAACCCCTCGAGCACGCCGATGACGGAAATGCGGCCGTTGATCGCCACCGCCTTCAGCGCCTGGCCGAGATGCGGGCCGCCGACGATCTCAAGCACGTGATCGGCGCCATAGCCGCCGGTCAACTGATAGAGTTGTTCCACCCAGTCGCCCTCATGGCGGTTGATCGCGTGATCGGCGCCGAGGGCAACGGCGCGCTCGAGCTTCTCGGCGCTGCCTGATGTGATGAAGACCTCCGCACCATGGGCCTTGGCAATCTGCAGACCGAAGAGCGCTACACCGCCAGTGCCCTGCACCAGCACCTTGTCGCCGGCCTTCAGACCGCCGCGTTCGATCAGTGCGAACCAGGCAGTCAGCCCGGCGCAGGGCAAGGTGCTCGCCTGCGCCGCATCGAGCGTGTCAGGCGCGCGTGAATACCATTCTTCGGAAAGCACGGTGTATTGCGAGAGGACGCCGGGGTAAAAGCCGCCGCGCGTCTTGTAAGGTGGCGTGCGCGCATCGCCGAACCCGCGTCCGTCGATCCAGTCGGGCGAAAACGTCGAGATGACCCGATCGCCCGGTTTGAAACGGCTGACCTCGGGTCCGACTGCCTCGACGACCCCCGCCATATCGGAAGCCGGCACGAAGGGAAATTGCAGCGGCAACCCCATGCCGCTCTCCATCACCAGCCGGTCGCGGAAATTGAGCGAGACAGCTTCCGTCCGAACCACAACCCTGTTCCCCGAAACCGGTTCGAGCCTCCGCTCGCCGATCGTCAGCTGGCGCGCCGGCCCAACTGCGTCGATCTGCCATTGCCGTGTTGTCTGCATTGCCTTGCTCCTTGTTCATTGCAGGGAGGACAAGGATATCGTTGAATATTTCGCATCAGTTGCGATATTAATTCACCAGAATGGTTCCAAAGAGGAAACAAATGGAACAACTGAAGGGTATCTCGATCTTTGTCGAAGCCGTCGAGGCAGGTGGCTTTTCGGCTGCCGCCGAGCGGCTCCATCTCACGCGTTCGGCAGTCGGCAAGACGATCGCACGTCTGGAACAGCGTCTCGGCGTGCGCCTCTTCAACCGTACGACACGCATGCAGAGCCTTACCGAGGAAGGCCGCTTCTTCTACGAGCGCTGCCTGCGGGCGGTTGAGGAAATCCGCCTCGGGGAAGCCATGCTGGAATCCGGCCGGCGTGACGTACGCGGCCGATTGCGCATCTCGATGCCCGTGCTTTTCGGCCGCCACTGCATCGCGCCGACCCTCGCAAGCCTGCTCGATGAACATCCGAACCTCGAACTCGACCTTTCCTTCAACGACCGTATCGTCGACCTGCTCGAGGACGGGTTCGATCTTGTCATCCGCAACGGGCCGCTGAAGGACAATCCGGATCTAATGGCCCGGGCGATTGCCCGCCAGCGCATGACGGTCTGCGCATCGCCCGCCTATCTGGAAAAACACGGCGCGCCACAGACGGTCTTCGATATTCCGCGGCATGAAGGCATCGTCTACAGGCGGGGCGATGATGACAAGGGTTGGATCTTTCCGACTGCAGCCGATCCCGGGCGGCGGCTGGCGCCACAGGCGCGACTGCGGCTCGACGACCTCGCTTCGATTTCCGATGCGGCCGTCGCCGGGCGCGGTCTTGCCTGGCTCCCCTGCTGGCTGGTCCGCGAGGAGGTGCTGGCAGGCCGGCTCATTCAGGTGTTGAAGCACGAACCGGCCAATGTCTTCGATGCCCATGCCGTTTGGCTGCGCTCACCGGTCATGCTGCCGAAGGTGCGGCTCGCGATCGATACGCTCGCCGCGGGACTGCCGGCAATGATGGGCTGAAGCGCTCGCCACGCGTCTGCGAGCGAGGAGAAACCTGTGTTATTCCTGGGCGTTTCTCTGGAAATAACCCGATAGCGCAGTATATCCGCTCATTCACCGTCCGTTGTGGGCGGCCGCCATATTACTCGGAAAAACGTCAGCATGTCACTTCGCAGCGCCCTCCGCGCCCAAACTGCAGATTGCCACGCAGCGGTGGACACTCTCTTCGGCAGTTTCAACCTCTCACGTACGCAAGATTACAAGGCGTTCCTGCGAGCGCATGCCCGGGTCGTACCATCAGTCGAAGATGCGCTCGAGAATGGGGGAATCGGCCGCCTGCTGCCAGACTGGCCGGATCGACGGCGCGCGCACCTGCTGGCCGCCGATATCCTTAAACTCGACGATCGGTTGCCCGGACTGCTTCCGCAACCGGTATTGCGCTGCGAAGCAGCGGTCTGGGGCGCCGCCTATGTCCTTGAAGGCTCCAAGCTCGGCGGCGCGCTGCTCGCCAAGGCCGTGCCCGACCATTTGCCCAGCAGCTACCTGAGCCCGCAGGGCCTGAATGGCGTCATGCGGCTTTTCATGGATCGTCTTGACGCGAGCAAGATCGACGATCCCAGTGTTGCCGTCGCCGCAGCCCGCGATGTCTTCGATCTCTTCCTGAAAGCGGGACAAGTCGAACTGGAAGCCGTCCCATGAGCGGCACGCACGAACCCGTCGATCTCTCCAATTGCGACCGTGAGCCGATCCACCAGCTGGGCTCGGTTCAGCCCTTCGGCTTTCTCTTGGCGGTATCCTCAGACTGGATTGTCACGCGCGCCTCCGCAAATCTGACGGAGTTCCTTGGTGTTGCGCAGGCCGACGCGATCGGCCGTCCCGTTATCTCTCTGATCACACCCGAAGCACTCCACACAATCCGCAATAGGCTTACCACGCTGCGCGGTCCCGACATCGTCGAGCGCATTTTCGGCATTGCCCTGACGCCCGATCAAAACAAGTTCGACCTTGCCGTGCACCTGAACGGTGGTGAGGTCATCATCGAATGCGAGCGTAGCCAGGAAGACAGGCGTGACGCCGCTTCGCTCTCCATGCGCAGCATGATGTCGCGTCTCGACCACACGGAAACACCGGAAGCTTTCTTCCGCGAGGGTGCAAGACAGGCGCGGGCGCTCACCGGTTTCGATCGGGTCATGGTCTATCGTTTCGACGAAAGCGGTTCCGGCGAAGTGGTGGCGGAAGCCGCCCGGGCCGGCATCGGCTCGTTTCTCGGGCTGCACTATCCGGCTTCCGACATTCCGGTACAGGCGCGCGCGCTTTATCTGCGCAACCTGTTCCGCATCATTGCCGATGTCGACGCCGTCCCGGTCCCGATCCTGCCGCAGCTCGACGAAGATGGCCGGCCGCTCGATCTCTCCATGTCGGTATTGCGTTCGGTCTCGCCGATCCACATCGAATATCTGAAAAACATGGGCGTTGGCGCTTCGCTCTCCATATCGATCGTCGTGGACGGTAAGCTCTGGGGCCTATTTGCCTGCCATCACTACGGCCCGCGTCTGCCTTCGGCCCAAAGCCGCTCCACAGCCGAACTCTTCGGTCAGATGTTTGCTTCGCGCCTTGAAAGCCGCGAACGGCGACTGGCTCTCGACTACGAGACCAATGCGCGCCGCATCGCCGACCGGCTTCTCACCTCCGTGGCAGACAATGCGAGCCTGCTCGATGATCCGGCCTGGCTGATCGAGGCGCTCGCCGATGCCATTCCTGCCGACGGAATCGGCGTCTGGATCGACGGTCGGCTGGCACTTGCCGGCATCGGGCCGGACGAGAGAGATTTCGCAGCCCTCGTCCGCCACCTCAACCGCAACGCCGCCGGCCGCATCTATGCCGTGGACAGGCTCGCAGAAGCCTATCCCGATCTTGAAGTCGACGATGCGGTGGCAGGCATGCTCGCCATCCCGATCTCGCGCTCGCCGCGTGATTATGTCGTGCTTTTCCGTCAGGAATTGGTGCGGACCGTCGGCTGGGCGGGCGACCCGCACAAGCCGGTGGAATACGGGCCGAATGGCCCGAGGCTGACGCCGCGCAAGAGTTTCGAAACCTGGTCGGAACTGGTGCGTGGCCGCTCCCTCCCCTTCACGGAGGCCGAGCGCCGTGTCGCCGAAACGATCCGCGTCACACTGATCGAGGTGGTATTGCGCCTCACCGACGAGGTCAGCATGGCCCGCCAGACGGCAAACGAGCGCCAGGAGCTGCTGATCGCCGAGCTTAACCACCGCGTCCGCAACATATTGAGCCTCATCACCGGCATCATCCGGCAGTCGCAGGCAACGTCGGTCGGCCTTGGCGACTACATCCGCCAGCTCGAGGGCCGCATCCAGTCGCTCGCCCGCGCCCATGACCAGATCACCCGCGATCACTGGGCGCCCGCTTCGCTCCGGCAATTGCTGCTGGCAGAGACCGCCGCCTATCTCGGCAAAAACGCGCAACGCATCCAGATGAGCGGCAAGGACGTGCTGCTGGAACCGCAGGCCTTTTCCACCGCCGCCCTTGTTTTCCATGAGCTGATGACCAACAGCGCCAAATATGGCAGCCTTTCCGGCACCGGCAGCGGCACAGTCCAACTCGGCTGGCACCGCGACGACGAGGGCAATCTGCGCATCGGCTGGCGCGAAAAAGACGGTCCGCCCGTCGTCGAACCCACACGTCATGGCTTCGGTTCGACCATCATCCGCCGCTCGATCCCCTATGACCTCGGCGGCAAGGCCGAGGTCCGCTACGTCAAGGATGGGCTCGAGGCCGATTTCTGCATTCCGGCACGACATGTCGTCGGCCCGACGAGCGAACGGTCAAATCCGCCTCCGGTCCGGGCGACAGGAGGCAAGGCAATTTCCGACGATCAGCCGCTCTCCGGCCTGAACGTGCTGCTGGTGGAAAACAATCTGATCATCGCCATGAATGGCGAGGACATCCTGCGCCGTTTAGGCGCCGACGTGGCAACGGCGCCAAGTGTCACTGAGGCGATGGAAATTCTGGCCGGACAGTCCTTCGATCTGGCGCTTCTTGATGTCGATCTTGGCGATGAGACGAGTTTCGGGATTGCCGATCGACTGGCAGCTGACGGCGTGCCCTTCGTTTTTGCCACGGGGTATGGGGAGGGCATCGCTCAGGCGAGTAGCCACTCCGACGCGCCCGTGCTGCAGAAGCCTTATACGATGGAGGGCATGACGGATATTCTTGCCCGGGTGCCGCTTCCGAGGAGAGGGTAAAGCCTCATCCTCCAAGGGAATCCGGTCGCAGCCCACCGATGAAAAGCTGTTCCAGAAACCGCGCCGCATCCTCGAAGCGCCCCTCGCCCGAATGTTCCTGCCCCAGCACAGCACGCACCTGAACGTCGAAGTCCGCGTAGTGCTGCGTCGTCGACCAGATGGAGAAGATCAGGTGGTAGGGATCGCATTTGACGATCTTGCCGGCTTTCGCCCAGGCGCGGATGACCTCCGCCTTCTCGTCGACCAGTTCCTTCAGCGGCCCCTTCAGCTCGTCTTCGATATGTGGCGCGCCCTGCAGCACCTCGTTGGCGAAGAGCCGGCTCTCGCGGGGGAAATCGCGCGCCATCTCCAGCTTGCGGCGGATGTAACTGCGGATTTCCGTCTCCGGATTGCCTTCGGCGTCGAAGGCGCGGAGCGGCTCCAGCCAGGTATAGAGCACCCGGTCGATCAGCGCCCGGTGCATGGCTTCCTTGGTGCGGAAATAATAGAGCAGGTTCGGTTTCGACATGCCGGCCACTTCGGCAATCTGGTCGATTGTCGAGCCGCGAAAGCCGCTTGCCGAAAACACATCGAGGGCCGCTTCCAGGATCTGCTCTTCCTTCTCTTCCTGGATTCGCGTCCGCCTCAGGGTTTTCGCTGCTCTCGGTATGGTCACAGGCTGTCGTTTCCCCTTGAAATTCAACTTCTTCGCTCAAGTTTGGGTTGGGAACGACCCTCGCCGCTTCCTTGAGCAACTGCCCGCATTTTTATCGGCAATTTTCGTGATTTTCGTCTTGAGCCCGGCGATGGAAGTTGTAATGTTTACCAATCGGTCAAATTATCCGTCAGATGTAAAACAAAGGCAACTGGCGATTTTCCGGCGCTCGACAAAACCAATAAGGGGGCGCAGGAAAGGACCACGGGAACGGGCGGGCATGCCTCTTTGCATGACTGCCGCAAACAGGTGAGGGCATAAAGAATGGTGGCAGCACCAGGCGAGAACATGCGCGTCAATGGCGACCGTCTCTGGGACAGTCTCATGGACATGGCGAAGATCGGCCCCGGCATAGCAGGCGGCAACAACCGCCAGACACTGACGGATGCCGATGCGCAGGGCCGCAGCCTTTTCAAAAAATGGTGTGACGATGCCGGTTTGACCATGGGTGTTGACCGGATGGGGACGATGTTCGCCACTCGCCCCGGCACCGATCCCGATGCCTTGCCGGTCTATGTCGGCTCGCATCTCGACACCCAGCCGACCGGCGGCAAATATGACGGTGTGCTCGGCGTACTTGCGGCCCTCGAAGTCGTGCGCACCATGAACGATCTCGGCATCAAGACCAAACATCCGATCGTCGTCACCAATTGGACGAATGAGGAAGGCGCACGTTTTGCCCCTGCCATGCTGGCGTCAGGCGTCTTCGCCGGCGTGCACAGCCTGGACTTTGCCTATAATCGCAGGGACCCCGAGGGCAATCTGTTCGGCGACGAATTGAAGCGCATCGGCTGGGTCGGCGACGAAGAAGTCGGCGCCCGCAAGATGCACGCCTATTTCGAATATCACATCGAGCAGGGACCGATCCTCGAAGCCGAGGAAAAGCAGATCGGAGTCGTCACCCATTGCCAGGGCCTCTGGTGGCTGGAATTCACGCTGACCGGCAAGGAAGCCCATACCGGCTCGACGCCGATGAACCTACGCGTCAATGCCGGCCTAGCCATGGCCCGCATCCTGGAAATGGTCCAGGGCGTGGCGATGGGCGAACAGCCCGGTGCCGTCGGCGGCGTCGGCCAGGTGTTCTTCTCGCCGAATTCCCGCAACGTGCTACCCGGCAAAGTGGTCTTTACCGTCGACATCCGCTCGCCCGACAAGGAGAAGCTCGACCGCATGCGGGCAAAGATCGAGGCGAAAGCGCCTGAGATCACCGATGCACTCGGCGTCGGCTGTTCCATCGAGGCGATCGGCCACTTCGAGCCGATCACATTCGATCCGAAACTGGTCACCTCGGTGCGCGACGCCGCCGAAAGGCTCGGCTACAGCCAAATGAACATCATCTCCGGCGCCGGCCACGACGCCTGCTGGGCCGCCAAGGTCGCACCGGCAACGATGGTCATGTGCCCCTGCGTCGGCGGCCTCTCGCATAACGAGGCTGAAGAAATCTCCAAGGAATGGGCGATGGCGGGCGCCGATGTGCTGTTTCATGCGGTGGTGGAGACGGCGGAGATTGTCGTGTGATGGCGCCAGACCTGCCAACGACTTATCTCGACTATGCCGATGCCTATAACTTCGGAATTCAGCAAGCTTCCGACGACCTCGCATGGGCTACCGCCAATGTGACGCCAGTGAGCGAAGGACCGTGGGGCAACGTCCCTGGTGTGCACATATTCTACATTGGCATCAATAAGGCCGGCGAGCGGATCAGGCTTCCGCAAATATCGAGCTATTGGCGATATAAACCTTCTGATGTTCAGCTGGCCAAGTCAGATGACCGAGACCCAGATGCGCTCCACCAATCCTACTATATCTCTGGGACTGGGCCCGGTGTCGTTCGCATCGAACTCGGCCGTTCCATGCCCGGAATCTTGATCGAACGTCCCAAAGGCAGCCAACCCATACAAGCAACCGGACTGATCGATGGGAAGGATTTCTACTTTCGCGAAAGCGATGGTTTTTGGTCCTTGTCAGTCGGCGGCGCCGAGATCGTTGAACGGCCCGACTGGTATTATGAGGAAGAGCATGACGCGGCCGATGAGTTGAGTGAGGAGGCAGTCTACAGCCTTGTTGCCAAGGGTGCAGCGCTCTTTAGAAAAGGCACGCCTATAATGGCAACAGAGCCGCAAGAGCAATAAGACCGCAGGGAACAGGGAAAAGGAACAGCAGCCATGACCACAGTCATCAAGAACGGCACCATCGTCACCGCCGACCTGACCTATAAGGCTGACGTGAAGATCGACGGCGGCAAGATCATCGAGATCGGGCAGAATCTCTCGGGCGACGAGACGCTGGATGCCACCGGCTGTTATGTCATGCCCGGCGGCATCGATCCACATACCCATCTCGAAATGCCCTTCATGGGCACCTATTCCTCCGATGATTTCGAGAGCGGCACGCGCGCCGCCCTTTCCGGCGGCACGACCATGGTGGTCGATTTCGCCCTGCCCGCTCCCGGCCAGTCGCTGCTCGAAGCGCTGACCATGTGGGACAACAAATCGACCCGCGCCAATTGCGATTATTCCTTCCACATGGCGGTCACCTGGTGGAGCGAGCAGGTCTTCAAGGAGATGGAGACCATCGTCCGTGACAAGGGCATCAACACCTTCAAGCACTTCATGGCCTATAAGGGTGCGCTGATGGTTGATGACGACGAGATGTTCGCCTCCTTCCAGCGCTGCGCCGAACTCGGCGCCCTGCCGCTGGTGCACGCCGAAAATGGCGACGTCGTCGCCTCGATGTCGGCAAAGCTGCTCGCCGAGGGCAATAACGGGCCTGAAGCGCATGCCTATTCCCGCCCGGCCGAAGTGGAGGGCGAGGCCACCAATCGCGCCATCATGATCGCCGACATGGCCGGCTGCCCGGTCTATATCGTCCACACCTCTTGCGAACAGGCGCACGAGGCGATCCGCCGCGCCCGCGCCAAAGGCATGCGCGTCTATGGCGAACCGCTGATCCAGCACCTGACGCTCGACGAAAGCGAATACTCCAATCCCGACTGGGATCATGCCGCCCGCCGGGTGATGTCGCCACCCTTCCGCAACAAGCAGCATCAGGATTCACTCTGGGCAGGGCTTGCGTCCGGCTCGTTGCAGGTCGTCGCCACCGACCATTGCGCCTTCACCACGGCGCAGAAGCGCTTCGGCGTGGGCGACTTCACCAAGATCCCGAACGGCACCGGCGGCCTCGAAGACCGCATGCCGATGCTCTGGACGCATGGCGTCAACACCGGCCGGCTGACGATGAACGAATTCGTTGCCGTCACCTCGACCAACATCGCCAAGATCCTCAACATCTATCCGAAGAAGGGCGCGATCCTTGTCGGCGCCGATGCCGATATCGTCGTCTGGGACCCGAAACGTTCCAAGACCATTTCGTCCAAGGCCCAGCAGTCGGCGATCGACTACAACGTCTTCGAAGGCAAGGAAGTGACCGGCCTGCCGCGCTATACGCTGACGCGCGGCGTCGTCGCCATCGAGGAAGGCGCCATCAAGACCCGCGAGGGCCACGGCGAATTCGTCAGGCGCGAACCGGTCACGGCCGTCAGCAAGGCGCTTTCCCAGTGGAAGGACATCACCGCGCCGCGCAAGGTGACGCGGAGCGGCATTCCGGCAAGCGGCGTATGACGATGGCGCATGACGATACGGCCATCAACCGGGGACCGCTGCCTCTATGCCAATGACCTCACGCCGGCACCAAAGCGTCCAACTCCGGCAGAAGCACGACGCTTTCCTGCTCGTTCGGATCGGTGCGCGCGATGATCGCCGTGCACGGCGTGCTGCTGAGGTTCGCCGGCAGGTGCGGCACGCCGGCCGGGATATAGAAAAGTTCGCCGGCATGGACGATCACGTGATGCTCGAGCCGATCTCCGTACCAGGTATGGGCCTCGCCGGAGAGCATGTAGATCGCCGTCTCATGCGCCTCGTGCAGATGCGCCTTGGCGCGCACGCCCGGCGGGATCGTCAACAGATGCATGCAGATGCCCTTGGCGCCGACCGTTTCGGCGGCGATGCCTCCGAAATAGCTCAGCCCCTGCTTGCCGTCATAGGCATGATTGGGGCGAACGATGTGGCAGGTGGGCTTTGATGTCACGTCCATCCTCATCCTCCATGGAGTGTGTCGTCGATAAAACCGGCGGTAATGATAGCACGCAAACCGCGTTCCCGCGGCGAAAACAAGACTGGTCGCATTGATGCAAGCACCCTCCGTCGTATCCGCCAAAGATCTCTGTCTCACCTACCAGGCCAATGATGGCCCGGTGAGTGCACTGAGCAATGTCAATCTCGATGTCCGCAAGGGCGATTTCGTCTCTTTCATCGGCCCGTCGGGCTGCGGCAAGACCACCTTCCTGCGTGTCATCGCCGATCTCGAAAAGAGCACCTCGGGCGAGATCTCGATCAACGGCATGACACCGGAGGAGGCGCGCAAGGCCCGCGCCTACGGCTATGTCTTCCAGGCGCCGGCGCTCTATCCCTGGCGCACTATCGAAAACAACATCGCCCTGCCCCTGGAGATCATGGGGTATTCCGGCGCTGACCGGACGCGGCGCATCGCCGAAGCGCTCGATCTCGTCAGTCTTTCGGGCTTCGAGAAGAAATTCCCCTGGCAGCTTTCCGGCGGCATGCAGCAGCGCGCCTCGATCGCCCGCGCACTCGCCTTCGACGCCGATCTGCTGTTGATGGATGAGCCCTTCGGCGCCCTGGACGAGATCGTCCGCGACCATCTGAACGAAGAGCTGCTGAAACTCTGGACTCGCACCAACAAGACGATCTGCTTCGTCACCCATTCCATCCCCGAGGCGGTCTATCTCTCGACCAAGATCGTGGTCATGTCTCCGCGCCCGGGCCGCGTGACCGATGTGATCGACTCGACCCTGCCGGCCGAACGCCCGCTCGACATCCGCGAAACCCCCGAATTCCTGGAGATCGCCCATCGCGTCCGCGAAGGGCTGAGGACGGGACACGCATGAGGATCGGGGGCGTGCACCCTGGGGCCACCCCCCTCTGCCCTGCCGGGCATCTCCCCCACAAGGGGGGAGATCGATATGCCGCGCCGGCTTCCCCAAACAAGGATCGCCGTTCCGTTCGCTATAGAGCCAACTGGGAGCGACGCGCTATCCTCCTGCCGATCTCCCCCCTTGTGGGGGAGATGTCCGGCAGGACAGAGGGGGGTGGCAGCACACTCCATGCCAATAGATGGGGGCGCCTCTTTTGAAACCCGACACCTTCAAGGACAAGATCGTCCCCGTCACCACCATCCTGCTCGCCCTCGTCGTCATCTGGTATGTCGCCGCCATCCTGATGAACGCGCCGTTCCAGCGCGACATGGACGGCCGCGCCGGCGTCACACCTTCGACCCTCGAATTCATCGGCAAGACGCTGGCGCAGCCGAAGCCGGTCCTGCCGGCGCCGCATCAGGTGGCGCAGAACGTCTACGAGAACACCTTCCTGCGCAGCCTTTCGAGCAACCGCAGCCTCGTCTATCACAGCTGGGTAACGCTCTCCTCCACCCTGCTCGGCTTCGGCTTCGGCATGCTGCTCGGCATCCTTCTCGCCGTGCTGATTGTCCATAACCGCGCCATGGACCGCTCGCTGATGCCCTGGCTGGTGGCGAGCCAGACCATACCGATCCTCGCCATCGCACCGATGATCGTCATCATCTCCTATAACGTGCTGACCGGCGACAATGCCATTGCACATCTCCTCAATCTCGATTCCGACGCTTCCCGGCTCGTGTCGAAGGCGCTGATCTCCACCTACCTCTCCTTCTTTCCGGTCGCCGTCGGCATGGTGAAAGGGTTGCGTTCGCCTGAGATCATGCATCTCGACCTCATGCGCACCTATTATGCCAGCCCGATGCAGACTTTCTGGAAGCTGCGCGTTCCAGCCTCGATCCCTTTCCTCTTCACCTCGATGAAGGTTGCGATTGCCGCCAGCCTCGTCGGCGCCATCGTCGGCGAGTTGCCGACGGGTGCTGTCGCCGGCATCGGCTCGAAGCTGCTCGCCGGCTCCTATTACAGCCAGACCATCGATATCTGGGCGGCCCTCGTCGCCGGATCGCTGCTTGCAGGCATCCTGGTTGCGATTGTCGGCGTTGCGGCGAAAATCGTTGACCGCGCCATGGGCGGGAGGCCGGCATGAGACATCTGACCTTCTCCTGGCAAGGCGTCGTCGCCCTCCTCCTCTGCGTCGGGGGGCTGACCGCTCTCCCGCTCCTGGCCGAGGGCGCGACGCGACCCCTCACCGACGGCACGGCAAGCCTGATCTTCATCATCGTCATCGCGGCTGCCCTGCTGTCTCTAGCGCCGCAGCCGCCGGCCTATCGAGCCACCGTGCTGTTTATCGGCGCGCATGGGGCCGCCTGGATGCTGCTTTCCGCTCTTTCCGGCAACGAGGGTGCGGCGACGCGGGCCTTCTTCCTGCTGCTCTTCGCCTGCTGGCTGCTTGCCTGGCGATGCGTCACCGAGCTGTCGAAACTGCAGCCCGTCACCACGTCCGGCAAGTCGGCACTCCAGCTCCTGATCCCGGCGATCTTCGGCTCCTGGATCCTCATTCTCTGGGAAGCGGTCACGCGTGGCGCCGGCGTTCCCTTCATTCTGCTGCCGCCGCCGAGCGCCATCGGCGCGCGGTTCATGGCGTCGCTGCCGATCCTCGGCGCGGACGTCAGGCAGACGATCTTCAAGGCAGTGCTGATCGGCTATATCGTCGGCTGCCTCAGTGGCTTCGTCGTCGCGGTGCTGGCCGACCGCATCGCCTTCCTGCGCCGTGGCCTTCTGCCGATCGGCAACATGGTTTCGGCCCTGCCGATCATCGGCGTCGCCCCTGTCATGGTCATGTGGTTCGGCTTCGACTGGCCGTCGAAGGCCGCCGTCGTCATCATCATGACCTTCTTCCCGATGCTGGTGAATACCGTCGCCGGCCTTGCCGCCTCCGGCAGCATGGAGCGCGACCTGATGCGCACCTATGCCTCTGGCTATTGGCAGACGCTGCTGAAGCTCAGGCTTCCCTCAGCAATGCCCTTCATTTTCAATGCACTGAAGATCAACTCGACGCTGGCGCTGATTGGTGCCATCGTTGCGGAATTCTTCGGAACGCCGATCGTCGGCATGGGCTTCCGCATCTCCACCGAGATCGGCCGCATGAATGTCGACATGGTCTGGGCGGAAATCGCCGTCGCGGCGCTGGCCGGCTCGATCTTCTATGGCATCATCGCCCTGACCGAACGGGCGGTGACGTTCTGGCATCCGTCTATCCGTGGTGGCTAGGCGCGCGCGGGCTCCAGAAACGGGTCCGGGCATAACTTCAGAGGGTAAGGATAAGAAAATGAGAAAGTTGATGGTTGCAATGATGGCGAGCGCGATGTCGCTTGCATCGGCCCATGCCATGGCCGCCGACAAGGTGGTGCTGCAGCTGAAATGGGTCACGCAGAGCCAGTTCGGCGGTTACTACGTCGCCAAGGAAAAGGGCTTCTATAAGGAAGAAGGCCTCGACGTCGACATCAAGCCGGGTGGCCCCGATATCGCCCCCGAGCAGGTGATCGCCGGCGGCGGCGCCGATGTCATCGTCGACTGGATGGGCGGCGCCCTGGTTGCCCGCGAAAAGGGCGTTCCGCTCGTCAACATCGCCCAGCCCTATCAGAAGGCGGGTCTGGAAATGGTCTGCCGCAAGGACGGCCCGGTCAAGACCGAAGCCGACTTCAAGGGCCACACGCTCGGCGTCTGGTTCTTCGGCAACGAGTATCCCTTCTTCGCCTGGATGAACAAGCTCGGCCTGTCCACAGAAGGCGGTCCGAATGGCGTCACGGTGCTGAAGCAGAGCTTCGACGTGCAGCCGCTCGTCCAGAAGCAGGCCGACTGCATCTCCGTCATGACCTATAACGAATACTGGCAGGCGATCGATGCCGGCTTCAAGCCGGAAGAACTGACGGTCTTCAACTACACTGAAATGGGCAACGACCTTCTTGAAGACGGCCTCTATGCGATGGAAGACAAGCTGAAAGACCCCGCCTTCAAGGAGAAGATGGTCAAGTTCGTCCGCGCTTCGATGAAGGGCTGGAAATATGCCACCGAGAATCCCGACGAAGCCGCCGAGATCGTCATGGACAATGGCGGCCAGGACGACAACCATCAAAAGCGCATGATGGGCGAAGTCGCCAAGCTGGTCGGCGACAGCTCCGGCAAGCTGGACGAGGCCCTCTATGCCCGCACGGCAAAGGCGCTGCTCGACCAGAAGATCATCAGCAAGGAGCCATCAGGCGCCTGGACGCACGACATTACCGACGCCGCTTCCAAGTAATTTCGTCAACATGGCGAAGCGAAACGCGCGGGAGATTTCCCGCGCGTTTTGTCTTTTTCTAGCGCATGATGCTGAATGAATACGCGGTTTTCGGACGACATCATGCTCTATTTATTTGATTTAGATACTGATTCAGATTTTAGGCCAGCCGGCCTACTTCATCAGCATCCAGCAACCGAAAAAAATGCCTTGCAACTGTCGCATTTATCGGGCGTCAAACGTCTTGGAGATAGAGGCGCGATCAATCTTCGTAATGTTGACATAACCTTGCGGTGATTGATTGACGTCAGAATGGTAATTATTATCGCCTGATGGGGAATTGTTTTCTGCCGGACTTGTAGATCGAGCAAATCGATACCACCTACAAGCCGAATTTGCCGGCGAGGGATGAAGACGGCAAAGGATCGGCGGATACCTCTGAGAATGCAGGAAGGGCAGTGGCCTGATCGCGCGCTGAGTGGCAGACGCTCGAGTTCGGCCAACCTTATCATAAGATTGGACGACGACGCATGGCACGCAAGCCGATTGGAATTCTAGGCGCCTCTACTCTTTTTGCAGCGGCACTTGCTGCATCCACCGCATTTTCGCAGGAAGCGCCGGTCGCAAAACCGCAGCAGAACCTGCCGGCGATCGTCGTCACCACGGCGGTGAACCGCACCCTCGTCGACCGTGTCATCGGCACCGGAACAGTCAAACCCGTCGAAGAAGTCTATATCCAGCCGCAGGTCGAAGGCCTCTCGATCCGCACGCTGAAAGCCGATATCGGCGACAAGGTTCAGGCCGAAAGCACGTTGGCGACGCTCAACGATGACGCGCTGGTCCTGGAAAAGAGCCAGATGATGGCGACGAGGGCCAAGGGCGAGGCAAGCCTCGCCCAGCTGCGCGCCCAGCTCATCGAGGCGCAGGCCAATGCCGAACAGGCAAGGCAGCAGCAGGCCCGCGCCCAGGAAATGGTCAAGAAGGGCACGGTTTCCACCGCCCAGGTCGAACAGGCCGATGCGACCGCCGCCGCAGCCAATGCCCGCGTCGTCTCTGCCGAGCAGGCGATCGAGGTCTCCGAAGCGGATCTCAAGGTCTTCGACAGCCAGATCGCCGATGCGGATTTGAAGCTGGCGCGCACCGACGTGAAGACGCCGGTCGCCGGCACGGTCTCGGCGAAGAACGCCAAGGTCGGCGCCATTGCCGCCGGCAACGGCGATCCGCTGTTCACCATCATCCGTGACAGCGATATCGAGCTTGTCGCTGAGGTCGCCGAAAGCGATGTTGTCAGGATCATGGCCGGCCAAAAGGCAACGATTTCGCTTTCCGGCAGCCGTGAGAAGCTTTCCGGCGCCGTACGCCTGGTTTCGCCGACCGTCGATCCGGTCACCCGCCTTGGCCTCGTCCATATCTCCATCGATGATGACAGCAAGGCGCGTTCAGGCATGTATGGCAGCGCCGAGATCATCGTGCGCGAGACTGAAGGCGTAGCGCTTCCCCTGACCGCAGTACTCACCGGCAACGAAGGCTCCTCCGCCCGCAAAGTCGAGGACGGCGTGGTGAAATTCGCCAAGATCGAGACCGGCATCCAGGACGGCGCCTATGTCGAGGTCGTCAATGGATTGAAGACCGGCGACGAGGTCGTAGCCAAGGCGGGCGCTTATGTCCGCGACGGCGACCACATCACGCCGGTGCGTGAACAGCCCCCGGCTTCCAACTAAAGAGACCATCCGATGAATTTTTCAGCCTGGTCCATTCGAAATCCCATTGCGCCGCTGCTGGCCTTCTGCCTGCTGGTGTTCATCGGCATGCAGTCCTTTAATTCGCTGCCGATCACGCGTTTTCCCAATATCGACGTGCCGCTCGTCTCGATCAGCGTGACGCAGAGCGGCGCTTCGCCGGCTGAACTCGAAATGCAGGTAACGAAGGAGATCGAAGACGCGGTCGCCTCCATCACCGGCATCGACGAAATCCAGTCGACGGTGACCGACGGCAGTTCGCAAACGAACGTCATGTTCCGGATGGAAGTGCCGACCGAACAGGCCGTACAGGACACCAAGGATGCGATCGACCGCATTCGCAGCGATCTGCCGGCGACGGCCGAAGCACCGATCGTCTCCAAGGTCGATGTCGAGGGACAGGCGATTCAGACCTTCGCCGTTTCCTCGCCTGCCATGTCGCTGGAAGAACTTTCCTGGTTCGTCGACGATACGATCAAGCGTTCGCTGCAGGGCCAGGCCGGCATCGGCCGTGTCGACCGTTACGGCGGCGCAGAGCGCGAAGTGCGCATCGAACTCACCCCTGACAAGCTCGATGCCTATGGCATCACCGCCGCGAGCGTGAATCAGCAGTTGCGCGGCACCAACATCGACCTCGGCTCCGGCCGTGGCCAGGTGGCGGGCAGCGAACAGGCGATCCGTGTTCTCGGCGACGCCCGCAACGTCGCCGACCTCGCCAATACGACCATCGGCCTGCCGAACGGCCGCTTCGTCAAACTATCCGATCTCGGCGTTATCAAAGACACCTATGAGGAGCCGAAATCCTTCTCGCGCTTCAACGCTACGCCGGTCGTTACCTTCGGCGTTTTCCGCTCGAAGGGCGCCAGCGAGGTCAGCGTCGCCGAAACCGTGGCGCAGAACCTCGACAAGGTGCGGGCCGAAAACCCGAATGTGAAGATCGAACTGATCGATGATTCGGTCTATTTCACCTACGGCAACTACGAAGCCGCCATTCATACGCTCCTCGAAGGTGCGCTGCTCGCTGTCATTGTCGTCCTCCTGTTCCTCAGGAACTGGCGTGCGACCCTGATCTCTGCAATCGCCCTTCCGCTGTCTGCGATCCCGACCTTCTGGGTCATGGACATGATGGGCTTCTCGCTGAACCTCGTCAGCTTCCTTGCTCTGACGCTCGCCACCGGTATCCTTGTCGACGATGCGATCGTCGAAATCGAAAACATTGCCCGCCATATCAAGATGGGCAAGACGCCTTATCGGGCGGCGATCGAGGCGGCTGATGAAATCGGCCTTGCCGTCATCGCCACCACCTTCACGATCATCGCTGTCTTCGTGCCCGTTTCCTTCATGCCGGGCATTCCGGGCCAATACTTCATCCAGTTCGGCCTGACCGTCGCCTTCTCCGTCTTCTTCTCGCTGATGGTCGCGCGCCTCATCACCCCGATGATGGCCGCCTATCTGATGCGCGCCGAGGACGGCATAGAAGACCATCACGACAATGACGGCCTGCTGATGCGGGGATACACGCGTCTCATACGTGGCACGACTGGACGCTGGTATACGCGGTATGCCACGCTGATTGTCGCGTTCGCTTTCCTGGTCGGCTCCGTTTTGCTGCTGATGCAGGTTCCCGGCAGCTTCCTGCCGCCGGAAGATGCCTCACGCATCGTTCTTTCCGTCGAGCTGCCGCCCAATGCGCGCCTTGACGACACCGAGAAGACGACGGATGCGATCTATGACAGGGTCAAGGACATCAATGGCGTCGAAAGCGTCTTCGTCCTCGGCGGTGCGTCGCCGAAGGGCGATCTCGAACTGCGCCGTGCGACCATCACGCTGGCACTCGGCAAGCTCGACCAATCGCTGGTCAAGAAGATGGTCAACGACGTGCTCGGCCGTATCCCCGTCATTGGCCCGAAACTGCCGAAGGTGGAGGTCCACGGCCGAGAACGCCCGCAGTGGGATATCGAAAAGGAAGTCTTCGCCAAGCTGCGCGATATTGCCGACGTCCGGATCCTGAAGCTCAATGACCGCGGCGAACGCGACCTCTCCTTCAACTTCCTTTCCAAGAACGACGAGGACCTGAACGACGCCGTCGGCATTCTGGAATCCAAGCTGCGTGCCGATCCGCTGCTTGCCAATGTCAGCGCCGACGGCTCCCTGCCCCGTCCGGAACTGCAGGTTCATCCGCGCATGGATGAGGCCGCCCGCCTGGGCATTACGCCGCAGCAGATCTCCGAGACGATCCGCGTCGCCACCATCGGCGATGTCGATGCAGCTCTTGCCAAGATCTCGCTCGACGATCGCCAGATCCCGATCCGCGTCCAGGCCGCGCTCGACATGCGTCGCGATCTCGCAGCCATCCGGACATTGAAGATCCAGACCGCCAGCGGCGGCACCGTTCCGCTCGCGAGCGTCGCCAATATCGACTATTCGGAAGGCGTAAGCTCGATCAAACGCAACAACCGCTACCGCGTCGTCTCGATCGGTTCCGACCTGCCGCAGGGCGTCGCACTCGACACGGCTTCGGCCCGCTTCCGCCAGATCGTCAACGACGCCAATATCCCGGCCACGGTGCACCTTGCCGAAAGCGGCGACACCAAGGTGCAGAGCGAGATGCAGCAGAGTTTCGTCAATGCCATGTTGATGGGCCTGCTGCTGGTGCTGACGGTGCTGATCCTGCTCTTCAAGGACGTGATCCAGCCCTTCACCATCCTGTTCTCGCTGCCGCTCGCCATCGGCGGTGTCGCGGCGGGCCTGATCATCACCAGCAATCCGCTGTCGATGCCCGTCATGATCGGCATTTTGATGCTGATGGGTATCGTCACCAAGAACGCGATCCTGCTCGTCGATTTCGCAATCGAGATGCGCCATCAGGGCATGCCTCGCGTCGAGGCCATGGTCGAAGCCGGCCGCAAGCGCGCCCGGCCGATCATCATGACGTCGATTGCCATGTCGGCAGGCATGCTGCCTTCCGCGCTCGGTGTCGGCGAAGGCGGCTCGTTCCGCGCGCCGATGGCGATCGCGGTGATCGGCGGCATCATCGTCTCGACCGTGCTCTCGCTCGTCGTCGTGCCTTCCTTCTTCCTGATCATGGACGATCTGTCCCGCCTGCTCGGCTGGGCTTTCGGCCGCCTGGTCGGCAAGAAGGACAACGAGGAGCTACCGCTGTCGCGCGAGGATCTCACCCGCGTCACTCGCGAGAACCGCGGCGACATCGAAGCGCTGGAGGAGCGCCTGACGGCGATCGAAAAGCCGGAAGACAAACGCAAGAGCGCCAAGGGCAACGACACCAACGTGCTCCGCCTGCCGCCCTTCGCGGCGGAATAAGCAAAACCCAGGAAATGAACGGGCCGGGAGCGATCTCCCGGCCCGTTTTGTTTTTCGTTCATTTCCGACGCATGTCGCGCAAATGTGTGCAGCGGTTCTGTGCGACATGCGTAAAATCAAAGACCTAAAGCGCAAGGAGAAAATCTGAAGGATTGCGACGCGCTTTAGGCTCCAGACTCAATCATGCCCACCAAATGACGAGAGCAGCGATGTAGCAAGTTGCCTCGAAGTTGATCATGAGCTTGTCGTATCGTGTTGCGATGCGCCTCCAATCCTTCAGGCGGCAGAAGGT
>NZ_LWBS01000271.1 GCF_001652265.1 Rhizobium leguminosarum | reverse complement strand
GCAAAAGCCGAAAACGGTGAGAGGTTTCGAGGAGGTGAAGGAGGATAAGCGACAGCAGCAGGCGCTCGCCAACGCTTCTCAGGAAGTGATCAACGGTCATGACCGCATCTAATATCTGCGCGCGGGCGGTTCCACGCTCGAGGATATTGCCGGCCAGTTGAAGCCCACCGCCGTGGCCGTCGACGCCGTCGATATGACCGGCGCCGACAAGGACGGCAAGGAGGTCAAGGATCTCCCAGCCAAGCAGCAACTGCTCGGCGCAGTCTTCAAGACCGAGGTCGGCGTCGATGACCCGCCGCCCCCGATCGGCAATGATGGCTCTGTCTGGTTCAACGTACGCGAAATCACGCCGGACCGCGAGCGCCCGGTGGCCGAGGTGCGCGAAAAGGCCCTCGAGGAATGGAAGGCGGAGCAGCAGAAGGCCGAACTCGACAAAAAGGACGCTGAATAGAAGGACGAGGAGCAAAAGGG
>NZ_LWBS01000270.1 GCF_001652265.1 Rhizobium leguminosarum | reverse complement strand
GGGTGGTAGTTCACATCCGTGAGCGGGCTGTGCGTCCACCATTCGGAGCCTTCCCAGCGGCCGCTGGCGAGAAGTGCGGTGGCGAGTATCGGCAGGACCGGGCTACGGCGCTTCGTCGTGGCTGCGGGTGCGGCGACCGAAGCGGGCGCCGACTGAGGTGGTGCAGACGGCACTTGACGGGCTTCCGCCATCGGAGCCTCTGCAACGGTCGCGACCTCGGCCTGCGCGTCTTCGGTCCCGGCGTTTTCGCTGACGATCCGCGCGACGTTACTCTTCTGGTTGCTCGAAATGGCCACTTTACCGATCTTGCAGTCAATAATCGAACTGAACGGTTCGGGTCAGTTGACTTAAACCTGTTTTATCGTCATATCAAGAAGTATAGAACCAATCGGTACGATTTCTTAACAGAACATGCGAAACCATAAACACGGTTAAGCGGACCAGACGCTGAAACCACACCAAGCTGTCGTA
>NZ_LWBS01000269.1 GCF_001652265.1 Rhizobium leguminosarum | reverse complement strand
ATACTGGCGAAGGCAAGTTCCGGCAAGCCGCTGCGCTATTACGCGGGCGGCGCCTGGAGCCGCGCCGGCGAGATCACCTCGCTCGAACAGTGGCTGCGCCTGGCGCAGGACACGGCGGCGCGCGACGGCAATCCGGTCCGGGTCACGCCTGCACGCAAGCCGCAGTTGTCGCTGGTGGGTTCCGGAACCGACCCTAGGTTGACGGTTGTGGCTGGTGGGTTCGAGAACCCACCCTACGTCGACGGTTGCGCTGGTGGGTTCAAGAACCCACCCTACGTTGACGGTTGCCGCTGGCGGGTTCGGGAACCGACCATAGGTTGACGGTTGTCGCTGGTGGGTTCGAGAACCCACCCTACGTTGACGGTAGGGTGGGTTCTCGAACCCACCGTTCTGACTGGCGGATACGTACCGTGCGTGGCGTGCGTCCGCGTCCTTCCTTGCCCCGCGCATGACTTCCTCGCTACACCCCCTT
>NZ_LWBS01000268.1 GCF_001652265.1 Rhizobium leguminosarum | reverse complement strand
CGGGGACTGGACGGCGGATATCGACGCCTGACCAGTTCGACAACTTGCCCAATGCTGTAGACAACGTCAATACTCGGCCTATACTGATGGGCGACGCGCAATGCGTCTTTCCCCACTCCAACCAGCCATTTGCCCGAGAGGATGTGTCATGACGACCGCATACCCGCAGTTCACCGCAGCGACTGTCCAGCTGAACGCCCTTCCCTATCAATGTACATTCCTGAAGATCGCCAATGTCTACGCGGATTCGACCCGAGCCAGCCTGGAGCAGCTCTGGATCAGCTCGTCCAAGATCATCATGGAAGAGACGATGAAGGCCTTCATCGCCGCCTCGCAGTCGTGCGCCGAAGCCTTGACCAGGAATGCCGTGTCGGTCCAGCAGCAGTCATTCAGCCGGCTCATCAGCGCCAACCAGAAGGCGGTCGAGATCATGGGCCAGAGCTTTGCCGACGCCATGACGTCCGGCTGGAAACC
>NZ_LWBS01000267.1 GCF_001652265.1 Rhizobium leguminosarum | reverse complement strand
ATATGCCGGTGTGCCGTCATGGCAAAGGTATTCGCGACAGGAATGCCGAACGGCATCTCGTATTGCTGATCACGGCTTTCCGTCATCGAGCGCAGCGCCAGATCCGGCGTCAGGCCGGTCAGCGGGCTGTCGCCGCCGACCACGAGTACGACCTCGGCGAGGCCGCCATGAATGGCAGCGGCGCCAATATTGAACATCGTCGCCGCCGTCGCGCCGGATACCTGAAGCGTGTTCGAAAAGGTCGGCTGAATACCTAAATACTCGCTGAACGAAACGCTGAAGCGATGGAAGGGAGAAGCGAAGGCATGGCTCGACAGCACGCCGTCGATCTCGTTTTTCCCGATGCCGGCATCGAGCAGCGCCTTCTTCGCGGCGTCGGCGGCGAGCCATAACGGGCTCTTTCCCGGCACCTTACCAACCGGCGACATTCCGATACCGATTACCGCGACCTTGCCGCGTAGCGTTTGTTTACGAAT
>NZ_LWBS01000266.1 GCF_001652265.1 Rhizobium leguminosarum | reverse complement strand
TTGCGGAAGATCGAACCCACAGGCTGCTGGAATCGCTCCGTCTTTTGGCCTCTTGCCAATGGCGTCTCCCCACCCTCCGTCCTCCTAGGGCTTGACCCGAGGACCTGTGGCCAAGCAATCTGTGCCCTCCATGCCACCGCGAAAGGACACCCCATGAGCCGCATCTTCATCACCGGTGCCACCGATGGCCTCGGCTTTGCCGCCGCCCGCACCCTGATGAAGGAGGGCCATGAGGTCGTGCTTCATGCCCGCTCCAGGCAGCGCGCCTCCGCTATCTCAGAGATTTCGGCTGCGGCACTTGGGCATGTCATCGGCGATCTCGCCAGCGCCACGGAAACAAGCTCGATTGCCGAGCAGGTCAACGCCATCGGCCGCATGGACGCAGTCATCCACAATGCAGGCATCTACCTCGAGAGGAGCCGCGGCCAACGATCGGAAGAGCGACTGGGCGGTAAAGGGTTAGACTTCATCTTTACA
>NZ_LWBS01000265.1 GCF_001652265.1 Rhizobium leguminosarum | reverse complement strand
TTCAGGGGTTAGTAAAACTTGTGTTTACGCGGTTTTCGCATGTTCCCAGCGCGGGGCCATAAGGTGGCAGGTCGGGGTTCGATCGGTGTCGCCGATGAGCAGGTTTTGTGAGAGAGGGTGGTGGTGCGTCTTGGACTCGTCCACAACGGGCAACCTCCGAGAGCAATGGGCTGAAGCCAGTCGGAAAGCGGGATGCCGGAAATCGGCACGTCCGGTTTGACGAGCGGGGACAGGAAACGGGACGCATGTCACCGCGCCTGTCCTCGACGCGACCAGCGCCTGTGGCTTGGGGTGAAGTTGGGCTGTTGGCGGCGGTGGGGGCTGGGCTAGCCGGTGACGACGGGCGCCGCGGTCGCCCACGTGTGGGGCGTTTTGTCGGGGCCGGTGATGTATCCTTTTTCGTTGGTGGGGGGGGTCCTGTCCCGGCGACACATCAGGAGCTCGGAGGAGCGTCGGGGAGGGAAGGAGGGGTCACAC
>NZ_LWBS01000264.1 GCF_001652265.1 Rhizobium leguminosarum | reverse complement strand
GTTCGGTTTTGGCTGCATGTGTCGGTATTTATTAGGTGTGCTTTTCAGTTCAGGCAGCGTGTGGGGGGTCGTGAAGGTCAACCGTGAGAACGGCGGCGGAAGCGGGGGCGGCAACGTTGGCGGCAATGGCGGAGGCCATGGCGGGGGCAAGGGCGGCGGCAACGGCGGCGGCAACGGCGGCGGCAGTGGCGGCGGCAAGGGTGGCGGGAACGGCGGCGGGAATGGCGGCGGCAATGGCGGCGGCAATGGCGGCGGCAATGGTGGCAGTAACGGCGGCGGCAATGGCGGCGGCAATGGCGGCAGTAACGGCGGCGGCAAGGGTGGCGGCAACGGCGGCGGCAATGGGGGCGGTCATGGATGCAGCAACGGAGACCGCCACGGCGGGCGCCAGTGTGTCGTCAGTGGAGGCACCACACCAGGCCGGCAAGCGAAGGGAAAAACTAGAGACGCCAGCCGACTACACAGCTCACAGCTCAA